>NZ_OY761445.1:0-600000 GCF_963664415.1 uncultured Desulfobacter sp.
AGTCCGTATCCGGCCGAGGATGAATTCCTTATGAAAACCGTTGATGGGCAAACCCTTTTCATCCGGCCGGTCAAGCCTGAGGATGCCCCACTTTTTACAGCATTGTTCAAGGTACTTTCTCCTACTACAATTTACTACCGATTTTTCAGCGCTGTAAAAGAATTAAACCCCAAAATGCTGGCCCGGTTCACCCAGATTGATTACGATCGGGAGATCGCTCTGGTTGCCATAGATGAAACATCCAAAACTGATAGGATGCTGGGTGTTGCCAGGATCATTGGAGATGCAGATTCGCAGACGGGTGAGTTCGCCGTTTTGGTGGGAGACAATTGGCACGGCAAAGGCATTGGGGTGTGTCTGTTAGAGAAATGTTTGTCCATTGCTGCGAAAAGAAGATTTAGAGTGGTTCACGGCTTTGTGCTAAAAACGAATAGGAATATGCTGGCGCTTGGGAGAAAGCTTGGATTTGAAATAGAAAAAGATCTGGATACCGATGGATATAAATTAGTTATTCAATTAGAGGGAAGTTAGCAAATATATCAGTGAAACCAGGGAATATCGATCCGAAGAGATCGCAAAAGTCCTTGCCGCCTCCAAGCGTGATCCGGCTCTATACAGAACGGTTTTCAGGACCGGTGTCCCGTTCGAGGAGATCCTGGCCGCAATCGAGGAAGAAACGGCGGACATTCTCGTCATGGGAACAAAAGGCCGGACCGATTTGGCTGACTTTTTTTATGGCTCCACCGCCGAGAAAATGTTTCGTCGGTGTCCCATTCCGTTGTTGAGCATTCGTCTGAAAACCAATGATTAAAAAAAAGAAGGAAAAGATGCAGAAAAACAATTTGATTAAAAACCCAAACCTGTTTCCGCGAATCACAGATATACCCCAACCCCTTCTAAAGGACATGCCCTGCATTCAGACCGGTTATCTCGTGGATGGTGAGATTCAGGTTTGGGACGGCCCGCGTCAGGAGGTTCTCTCGCCCGTTTGGGTGGCAGGCGATACTGGCCCGAAGCCCTTTTTAATTGGTGAATATCCGCTGTTGACGGAAAAGGAAGCGTTACAGGCACTTGATGCAGCAGTCGCAGCTTATGATCACGGGCGTGGCCTCTGGCCCACCCTTTCCGTTGCAGATCGAATTGACCATATGGAGCAGTTCCTTTTTCGAATGATTGAGGTAAAGGAACGGGTGGTGAGGTTTCTGATGTGGGAGATTGGGAAATCTTTAGTGGATTCTCAAAAGGAATTCGACCGGACAATTCAATACATCAACGATACACTTGCCGCCCTTAAAGATCTGGATCGAACTTCTTCCAGGTTTTCCATGGAGGAAGGCATCATCGGCCAGATTAGGCGTGCCCCCTTAGGCGTTGTTCTGTGCATGGGACCGTTCAATTATCCGCTCAACGAAACCTTCACCACACTGATACCTGCGCTTGTCATGGGAAATTCGGTCATCTTAAAACCTCCCAAGCATGGTGCGCTTCTTTATGCACCGCTGCTGGAAGCGTTTTGCCAGATTTTTCCAAAAGGGGTTATAAACATTATTTACGGCGAGGGCAGAAAATTAATTCCGCCGCTCATGGCTTCGGGGAAAATCAATGTTCTGGGACTAATCGGCACAAGTAAAACGGCAAATGCTTTAAAAAAACTTCATCCCCATCCTAACCGCCTTCGCTGCGTGCTGGGGCTGGAGGCCAAAAATCCAGCCATTGTTCTCAAAGGGGCCGATTTGGATCTGGCGGTAAAAGAATGCGTTTTAGGCTGCCTTTCCTTTAACGGGCAACGGTGTACAGCGCTTAAGATCCTGTTTGTAGAGACCGACATTGTTGATGTCTTTCTTGAACGCTTTGCCGCTGCCGTGAATGCGTTAACGTTTGGCATGCCATGGCAGGAAGGGGTTTTTATTACACCGGTTGCCGAAAAAGATAAAACCAGCTATCTTGAGGCCCTTGTGTCAGATGCAGTTGAACAGGGTGCCAAAATCATCAACACCGACCGGCCAACCGTTTGTGGCAGTTTCTTTTTTCCGGCAATTCTTTATCCGGTCACCCCCAAAATGCGGGTTTATCATGAAGAACAGTTTGGGCCGGTGATCCCTGTTCTTGCATTCAAGAACATTAACGAACCTGTTGAGTACATGATCAATTCAAACTATGGCCAGCAGGTTTCCATTTTCGGAAGTAACCCGGACCAGATCGCCAGTTTGATTGATCCGTTGGTCAACCAGGTCTGCAGGGTCAACATTAACAGCCAGTGCCAGAGAGGACCGGATACCTTTCCTTTCACAGGAAGGAAAGACTCAGCCGAAGGAACCCTTTCTGTCTCGGACGCCTTACGGGTCTTTTCGATTCGAACACTTGTCGCGGCCAAACAGACAGATTTGAACAAAAAAATCATCACCCGCATTGTTAGAGACCGTAAGAGCAAATTTCTGGCCACTGATTTTATTTTATAAAAAGGTAAATCAGTGAAATCAGTGAATACCAGAACAGTCCGAGCAGTTATTTCAAAAAAAAGGTACCGATGCCCGAGAAGCTAAAGGAGACGATTCTTGAAATGAAGCTGCGGTTGACCAATGGAGAATATATTGATGCAGATTCATTGCTTGTAACAGACACCACAGGGAACCGAATTATCATTGAAGAACTTTATAATAGGAGATGGTTTAAATGGATTTTAGATACGTTTTAATAATAATTGCAGGTCTTGTCGGTATCGTGTTGTTTTATTTTATTTTTTCATATTTAGCCTTGTGGCTCCAGGCATTGGTGTCCGGTGCAAAGGTTGGATTATTCAATATTATTTTCATGCGGTTCAGAAAAGTTCCGCCTAAGCTGATTGTTGAATCCAAAATCATGGCCGTTAAAGCCGGCATTGAAATTTCTCCGGATGATCTTGAGTCCCATTTCCTCGCCGGCGGTAATGTCAGCCGTGTTGTCCAGGCGCTCATTGCAGCTGATAAGGCCAATATCGAACTCACCTTTAATAAGGCCGTTGCCATTGACCTGGCCGGCAGGGATGTGCTTGAGGCGGTTCAGATGTCGGTCAACCCCAAAGTCATTGGAACCCCCCTTGTGACCGGCGTGGCAAAGGATGGTATTCAGCTGAAAGCCATCGCATTGGTCACAGTTCGGGCCAATATCGACCGCCTTGTCGGCGGGGCCGGAGCAGAAACGATTCTTGCCAGGGTGGGAGAGGGTATTGTGACCACCATCGGGTCAGCCAACACCCATAAGCAAGTCCTTGAAAATCCGGAGTCAATATCAAGAACAGTTTTGGAAAAAGGGTTGGATGCGGGAACGGCCTATGAAATCCTATCTATTGATATTGCCGATGTGGATGTGGGCAAAAATATCGGGGCTGAATTGGAAACCGACCGGGCAGAGGCTGACATGAAGATTGCCCAGGCAAAAGCCGAGGAAAAGCGTGCTATGGCCTTTGCCCAGGAACAGGAGATGAGAGCCCGGGTTCAGGAAATGAGGGCCAAAGTTGTTGAAGCAGAAGCCCAGATACCTCTGGCCATGGCAGAAGCGTTTATAAGTGGTAACCTGGGAATTAAGGAAAATTATAAACTGTAAAATATTTTTGCTGATACCAGAATAAGAGACCAGATAGCAAAATCTGACTCAGACCCTCAAGAATAACTCAAACAAAATGCCTTCCATAACAGATAAAGATTATGCGGATGTGGCCAATGCGGTTCTGGATGGTACAGATGAAATTGTTGAAACCGTAAGCCAACCAGCGCTTGATGCAAAAGATGTTTTAGAAGAAGATCTGGTCATAATTACTGGAGGACAACCTGTCTGGACGGCAGGTATGACAAATATGATCCAGGTAAGAAGGTGCCGCGCCTTAAATGATACTTAATTTTTTTATAGAAACGAATTAGGATTCCCTATGCCAACCTTAGCAACTGACCTTGCCAATATTTTTTTTGCAGTTGTTCTCGTATTTATAAATGGATTTTTTGTTGCTGCTGAATTTGCACTGGTGAAAGTCAGGCCTGCCAGGATCGATGAGCAGGTAGAAAAAAAAGTCCCCTTTGCTTTAACAGCGCGCTGGATGGTGCAGCGAATGGATGCCACACTGTCAGCCTGCCAGCTTGGCATTACTATGGCATCACTTGGTCTTGGTTGGATTGGAGAGCCGGCCATAGCTCACCTGCTGCGGCCCCTGCTAAAGGCCCTATGGGTAGTTTCTGAGATCTGGGTACATGGTATCGCCTTCACAATCGCTTTTACCGCCATTACTGCTGCCCATCTTGTTTTTGGGGAACAGGCGCCTAAAATATATGCCCTGCGACGCCCGGAAAAAGTTTTGCTGTGGTTGGCCATTCCCATGAAACTGTTTTATTTTTTTTCCTATCCGTTCATGATTGCTTTGAATACAACCACCTCTTTTCTGTTAAAAATCATTGGCGTCGATAGTGTCTCTGAGCACGACGTCGTACACAGTGAAGATGAAATTAAAGCACTTTTGCGCCTCTCACATAAACATGGCGAGCTCAGTCGATCAGAACACCGTTTGATAAACGCCGTTTTTGAATTTGATGACACCGTCGTCCGCCGGGTGATGCAACCCCGAAGCGACATTATTTTTTTTGATATCAACCGTTCTTTTGCTCAATGCCAATCATTGGCAAAAGAAAATAAACATTCCCGCTACCCCTTATGCGATGGGTCGCTGGACTCTGTGCTGGGAATTGTTCACATCAAAGATTTGATCGACGTGTCTTCTGACGCAGAAGACATCTTGCTTTCAATCGCGCGACCGGTGATATCTGTATCTGAAACCATTCGAATCAGCCTGCTTCTGCGGCAATTTCAGGAAACACACCAGCAGATGGCACTTGTGGTGGACGAGTATGGGACTATCATTGGCTGTATCACGCTGGAAGACGTATTGGAACAGATTGTCGGTCCGGTTGAAGATGAATTCGAAACTGATCTAATTGAGATTGAGTCAATTGCCCCTGACAAATTTATTGTTGCTGGTGGAACATTGATCTCAACCGTCAACAAGCAACTGAATCTGAACCTTGAAAGCATTGAAGCTGAAACCCTTTGCGGCCTGTTAATGGAACAGACAGGCCGGGTTCTAAAGGTTGGAGATAAAATAGAGTTTGATGGTGTTGTTGCCGAAGTATTGGAGATCAGAGGTTCGCGTGCTTTAAGCATACAAATTAATTTGCAACAGCCCAGGCAGGAGCCATCATGATGGTTGCGACCATGATGCTTCCTCTTTTATCTGTTGTTTTCGGCCTGATACTTCTTGTCTGGAGCGCAGACCGGTTTGTTGAGGGCAGTGCTGTCACTGCCAAATACCTGGGCATGCCGCCGCTTTTAATCGGTATGATTATTGTGGGCTTCGGCACGTCTGCACCGGAAATGCTGGTTTCTGCATTGTCCGTTGTGAACGGGAATCCAGGTATTGCTTTGGGAAATGCATATGGAAGCAATATCTGCAATATTGCAATGATCCTTGGTATTACAGCATTAATCAAGCCGATCCTTGTGAAATCGGATATCCTTAAAAAAGAGTTGCCCGTTCTGGCATTGGTTACTCTCATCTCAATTTTCCTACTCATGGACGGCTTCTTAACCCGCGTCGAAGCCGCCTTCCTTATTTTTACCTTTGCCGGACTATTGGCATGGAGCCTGTTTCAGCACGAAAAGACCGAATCAGATACCCTGGCGGTTGAAGTGGAAAACAAACTGGAAAACTCGCCCGTCTCTTTTCATAAGGCTGTTTTTTTAGTTGTCTCAGGGTTAATCCTCTTAATTGTCAGTTCCCAAATTCTGGTTACAGGATCAGTTAAAATTGCAAGATTTTCGGGGTCAGCGACCTGATGATCGGTTTGACGATCGTGGCTGTTGGAACCTCCCTTCCGGAACTGGCCTCCAGTATAATGGCGGTGAGAAGAAACGAACACGACATTGCCATTGGAAATATTATTGGGTCCAATCTTTTCAATACCATGGCAGTGGTCGGAATTGCCGGGCTGATACACCCCATGTCAATTGAGCCGCAACTGTTATCACGGGATCTTCCGGTGGTGACCGGGTTGACGTTTTCCCTGTTTGTCATCGGATACGGTTTCAGGGGAAGCCCCGGGATTATCAACCGGTTTGAGGGGCTGGCCCTGCTGCTGTCCTATGTCCTTTATGTTGGATGGTTGATTGTTTCACAAACCGACACCGTTTAACAAGGAGCCTTATGGTGAAATTTGTCTTATTAAGGCACGGAGAAAGCCTCTGGAACAAAGAGAACCGTTTTAGTGGCAGGACAGATAATCAGGCTGATCATCTTCAGGTTCGTTTTGAGTTTGCGCCTGGATGATTTGAGCTGCATAATTTTGAGCCATATCTTCGATTTCTTTAGTCCCTTTCTAATATACGGCCAACTAACAAATTTTTATTAATAATAAGCGGAGAAACGGTTTATCTAAAACCGTTTCTCCTTTTCGCTCTTTATGGATTTATCTGCATTTAAACTACTTCATCGTAATCCGCATCCACGACCTCTTCATCAGAGTTTGCAGAAGGCTTTGCAGAGCCAGGACTTCCTGAATCGCCCGGTTGCTGGTGCGTATTTTGCGTCAGTTTGTGCGCTGCTTGATTCAAGGCCTCAGTTCGCTGTAGAATGCTTTGCGTGTCTTTATTTTTTACAACTTGTTTTAAATTGCTGATGGCGTCTTCAACTTCCATCCGAATATTTCCATCAACCTTATCTCCCATTTCTGTCATGGTTTTTTCTGTTGTGTGAATTAATGCATCTGCCTTATTTCGCGCATCTACTTGTTCTTTTAACTTAAGGTCTTCTTCTGCGTGCAGCTCTGCATCTTTTATCAACCGATCAACCTCCTCTTTGGAAAGACCGGATGAGGAGGTAATCTGGATAGATTGTTCCTTTCCTGTAGCTTTGTCTTTGGCCGAAACATTCACAATACCATTGGCGTCAATATTAAAGGTAACTTCGATTTGAGGGAGGCCACGGGGTGCCGGCTGGATTCCAACCAGTTCAAATCTACCCAGAGCTTTGTTGTCAGAAGCCATCTCCCGTTCACCCTGAAGAACCTGTATAGAAACTGCAGGCTGGTTGTCTTCTGCTGTGGAAAAGACTTTACTCTTGTTTATAGGAAGGGTTGAATTTTTTTCAATCAGTTTGGTCATGACACCACCTAAGGTTTCTATTCCTAAGGAAAGTGGTGTAACATCAAGCAATAAAATTTCCTTTAGATCTCCCCTGAGAACAGCCCCTTGAATTGCAGCACCCATGGCCACAACTTCATCCGGATTTACCCCCTTGTTGGGTTCTTTACCAAAAATTGTTTTTACACGATCCTGAACAGCAGGCATTCGGGTCATTCCGCCAACCAGAATAACCTCATTAATATCATTAGAAGAAAGTCCTGCATCCTTCAATGCTGTTCGGCAGGGTGCTTCAAGTCTGTCCAACAGTTTAGAAACCAAAGCCTCCAATTTCGCCCTGGTAATTTTTATATTCAAATGCTTAGGACCCGAGCCATCTGCTGTAATGAATGGAAGATTCACATCGGTTTCCATGGATGTGGACAGTTCCATCTTGGCTTTTTCAGCAGCTTCTTTTAATCGCTGTAGTGCCATTTTATCTTTTCTTAAATCAATCCCTTGGTCTTTGCTAAACTCTTCTGAAAGAAAATCAATGAGAATGAAATCAAAATCTTCTCCTCCTAAATGAGTATCTCCATTGGTAGATTTAACTTCAAAAACACCATCGCCAATCTCCAGGATAGAAACATCAAAGGTTCCTCCCCCTAAATCAAACACTGCTATTTTCTCTTCTTTCTTTTTATCGAGTCCATAGGCCAAAGAAGCTGCTGTCGGCTCATTAATAATTCGAAGTACATTAAGTCCTGCAATTTTCCCAGCATCTTTAGTTGCTTGTCTTTGGTTGTCATCAAAATATGCGGGTACGGTAATGACCGCGTCTGTAACTTTTTTACCTAGGAATTCTTCTACAAAGTCCCGGATATCTGAAAGGATGTGAGAGGAAATCTCTGCCGGACTGTATTGTTTCCCTCGAAGATTGATACAAACATCTCCATTTACGGCCTTTTCAATAGCAAAAGGAAGGTTTTTTATATCCTTTTGAACTTCGGCTGAATCAAACTTTCTTCCAATCAATCTTTTAACCCCAAAAACTGTATTTACCGGATTGGTAATAGCCTGCCTTCTTGCGATTTGCCCGATCAACCGCTCACCGTTTTCAGACACTGCCATCACTGATGGAGTGGTGCGTGCTCCTTCTCGGTTCATAATAACTTTAGCCTCACTGCCCTCCATTACAGATACACATGAATTGGTGGTGCCTAAGTCTATTCCAATAATCTTTCCCATTTTAATTCTCCTAATTATACATTGCCATTTGCTTTTTTATTTTATCATTTTTTTGATTCACAACTTAGATTCGCTCTGAAAAAACTGCTTTGACTGTTTTCGTCTGCGTTTCTCTTTTGGCGTATGCTTGGCTTTTTTTTGTTTTTCAGGGTGTGTCCCACCTTTTACATAAGGTGATTATTTGATTTGACAAAGCAGGCTCAAAATTAAGCCGAAATCGAATTTTATGAAAATTTGATCGCTTTTTTACCCTTGAGGATAGGAATAGTAACCATTTTTCATGAAAATATTTCCTTTTTAGAGGAATTCTGGGCATTCAAAAATTGGTCTAATTTTTGCAGATATGAGATAAGGTGGGACACACCCGTTTTTCATGCTTGCCTTTACCACCCATAATTACCCATAATTGTTGTTTCTTAAAATCATATAGAGCAACCATTGTGCCAAGATTACAAAACGGGAAGAGCTGTTCATAAATTATTGAATTATTAGGATAAATACTGTGTATAACGGGGTTTGTTAAAAGGATTTGAGAACCTGAAAAAGGCCTTATTTATTCAATAGGCCATATAACGCCTTTTTTAGGCGGGCGGCACTGTTTTTCCCACTGACTTTCCAACGGGTCTGTTCAAGCAGTCGAATGATTCTGATCGCATTCAACCGTCTCCAGGATTTTTAATTCTTTGCTCAGATGCTGGTGAAATTTTATTAGGTCGTTGTAAATAGTCTGTTTTTACTTTCTATTACTTCTGGAACGCCACCCACCTATCGGAGTGTTCACAGGCCTCAGAATTCTATTCATAGAATTTGCCTGTTCCACCACATAAAAAACCTGATTGTCGATCTTTTCGATTTCAGATAGAATCCTTCTCAGATCCCTCCGTCGGCAGACAATATATAGTTCATTGACAGGCCCGTTTATACCCTCACCAACGAATTTAGTAACCGGCTGTCCAAGATCCCTTATGGTTTTGGTAATCATGTCTGCGGATTCTCTACAGATAACTTTTAAAATGATCGATCCAAAAGCTAATTTTTTTTCAACCTTAATGCCGACAACGTTTCCAGTCGCATAACCTAATGCGTAAAATATTACTAAAATTGGTTGGTCTTTTACCTGACTGATTACCGTGCTGGCTACCAGGAGCCAGATAACAATTTCAAATACAGCCAGACAAAACGCTAAAAGAGTTCTGCCCTGGACAGTAACAATGGTACGGACGGTTCCGATAGCCACATCACAAATTCTTGCAAAAAAAACAAGGACACCGGTAAGGAGGACCGTTGATTCAATCATGGGTTTTCCTTTATTCTTTACTAAATAGGATTTTATAGCGTTCATAGATAGAGCTGATGCTAACAAAGGATACTATCAAAAGCCATGTATTCTTTCATATAACGGCCATGGGCCGACCTGGTCTATCAACACCCAGGCTTGGCCCACAACAAAATATGAAATAAGCTTAGCAACTTATCTGTTATTTCATATAAAAAAAATTGATTGCTGCTAAACAGGATTCTTAATTGGCCGATTGATGGAAAGGCGAAGCTTTTAAATTCGGCCAAATAAGATCATTTGGATACATATGACCCTTTTATCCGATGGTAAAAGGCTTCTCATCATTGTTTAATTAAATGTAATTATCATAAGTAATCAATAAGTTATGAGCAGAATACAGCCCTGGCACACAAGTTGTAATATATGTTTAAAGAAAGACATTAAAAGCTATCGCTAAAAGGGGAAAAAGATATGAAAAAAACGTCAGATGAAACAGTTTATCCGCCTGGATATTACGGCAGGAAAATGATGAATGCCGCAGATTGGGCAGGTACGCAAGTCAGACAATGGGAAAGGGCGCAAGCAGAAAGAAAAAAGGGGAAAGATTTTTCACAAAAGCACTGCATTTGTCTGTCTCGCGGTATCGGGGCCGGCGCACTGGAAGTGGCAGAGTTCCTGTCTAAAAGGACAGGATATCCTGTGATTGATAAAGAGATTATAGAACATATGGCAAAGGATTCTTCCTTAACCGAAAAGATCATTAAATTTTTTGATGAACGGCTCCCGGGAAAAATGAATGAACTGCTTGTGGCGCTCTCCATTGAAAAGAAATTCCTTGCAAACGATTATGTTAAACAGCTGGCAAAAACGGTTACAGCATTGTCGCATACGGATCCGACGATATTTGTCGGCCGGGGAACCCACTTGATCCTGCCCCGACATTCGATTTTGTCAGTACAGTTGGTATGCAACAAAAAACGCCGGATTGAGAAACTGGCCATTATGCTGGATATCGACAAAAGCGAAGCAGAAAAAAGATTAAATATTATTGATGAAGAACATCATGAATTTTTTAAAGCTGTTTATCTCAGGGAAAAAATCTCATCCGATGAATTCGACCTGATTATTAATATGGATCACATTAAATCAGAACACCAGGTTGCTCAAATTATTGCCTGTGCCTTTGAACAAAAATTTCAGGTACATCTCAAAAACAAATAATTTTAACCACAGTGAAAGACTTGAATAAAGGTGAAAGTGATCATGAGTTTGAGACCATTAAGTGACAGAATTCTGGTTCTGCGTGGGCAAGAGGATACAAAAACCAAGGGCGGTATTATTATCCCGGACACAGCAAAAGAGAAACCAGTGGAAGGAACAGTGGTGGCCTTAGGAAACGGCCGAATGGGTGAAGATGGAAAACGGATTGCAATGGATTTAAAAGTGGATGACCGTATTCTTTTCAGTAAATATGGCGGAACCGATGTGAAAGTTGACGGCACAGATTATCTTATCCTGCGTCAGGATGATGTTTTGGGGATAATTGAATAATCAAAAACCCGTGAAAAAATGGAGGTTAGTTACGATGGCAAAAGAAATAAAATATGATGCAAAAGCGCGTCAAGCTATGCTCAAAGGTGTGCAGACATTAGCAGATGCAGTGGTGGTGACCCTGGGACCCAAAGGCCGCAACGTGGTGATTGAGAAATCCTGGGGATCACCGACTGTCACCAAGGACGGTGTAACTGTTGCAAAAGAGATTGAGATTGAAGACAAGTTTGAAAATATGGGCGCTCAGATGGTAAAAGAGGTGGCCAGCAAGACCTCTGATATGGCCGGAGACGGCACAACCACGGCAACCGTTCTTGCCCGGGCTATTTATGAAAACGGTCAGAAACTGGTGGTTGCAGGCCATAACCCCATGTGGATTAAAAGAGGCATTGACAAAGCCGTTGCCAAGGTTGTTGAAACCCTTGAAGAAATGGCCACACCCACTAAAAATCAAAATAACATCGCCCAGGTTGGCACTATCTCGGCCAACAACGATGAGACCATCGGCAATATTATTGCTGAAGCCATGGATAAAGTAGGCAAGGAAGGTGTTATCACTGTAGAAGAAGCCAAATCAATTGATACGACCCTTGATGTTGTGGAGGGTATGCAGTTTGATCGCGGATACCTTTCTCCTTATTTTGTAACCGATACAGAAAAAATGAGTGTGTCATTTGATAATCCCTATGTGTTAATTTGCGAAAAAAAGGTTTCCTCCATGAAGGACCTTCTTCCGGTTCTTGAAGAAATCTCCAAATCAGGCAAACCGCTTTTAATTGTTGCTGAAGATGTCTCTGGAGATGCCCTTGCGACCCTTGTTGTTAACAAACTTCGCGGTAGTTTAAATATTGCGGCCGTAAAGGCGCCAGGGTTTGGTGACAGAAGAAAAGAGATGCTGGAAGATATGGCCGTTTTAACCGGCGGACAGGTTGTTTCCGAAGATATGGGAATCAAACTTGAAAATGTAACCATCCAGGATCTGGGTCAGGCAAAAACCATTACCATTGATAAAGACAACACCACTATTGTTGATGGGGCAGGTACCAAAGAAGCCCTTGAAGGCCGTGTTAAAATGCTCCGGGCACAGGTTGAAGAAACCACTTCTGACTATGACAGGGAAAAACTTCAGGAAAGACTTGCAAAGCTCGTTGGCGGTGTTGCCATCATTAATGTCGGGGCTGCCACTGAAACTGAAATGAAAGAAAAGAAAGCACGGGTGGAAGACGCACTTAACGCAACCCGAGCGGCGGTTGAAGAAGGCATAGTCCCGGGCGGCGGGGTTGCTCTTATCCGGTGCCTTCCTGCCCTTAAGGCGCTTAGTCTCGAAGGAGAAGAAAAACTGGGCATTAACGTTATTGCAAGAGCCATTGAAGAACCCCTGCGTAAAATTGCCGACAATGCCGGTGTTGAAGGCGCAGTTGTTGTCAATAAAGTCAAAGAGGGTAAAGGTGCCTTTGGCTACAATGCCAGAACCGATGTTTATGAAGATCTGATTGCAGCCGGCGTTATGGATCCGAAAAAAGTGGTTCGGTTTGCCCTCCAGAATGCAGCCAGTGTCGCATCTATTATGCTGACCACACAAGCCATGATTGCTGACAAACCGGGAAAAAAAGCAGGGGACGGAATGCCAGGTGGTGGAATGGGCGGAATGATGTGATTTTCTACTTAAAATCCGAGGTCCATGTGGATTCTTAATGCTCTTATTTTGCGCATATATAATCAACTAAGGATCGGCTCCAAAATTACGTATCTTTTGGTTTCAAAACACCTTGTCTTTTAAGGGGTTTAGGGAACAATTCCACCAACGTCGTACAGGGTTCGGTCTTTCAGGCAGGTATGGTGGCGGTTGTTGCCATCTATGGAATTGCATGGCTCTCCGATACATACTTTGGAACTTACATTGGTGACATGAAGGAATCAATCAGCGGAATGGTCCAGACAGCTCCGTGGGCCTTTGCTTTCGCTCTGTTCGGAGTTTCCATCCTGATCAACACCCAGGGCGGTACCGTCCTCGCCGTGATGCCACTCGGCTTTTCCCTTGGTATTCCCGTGTCAGTACTTGTAGGAATTTTACCGTCGGTATATCTCGATGATCCAGTTTTTAGAGCTTGGCTTTAAGAAAGGCCCAAATAACAGGTGTTTCAGCAAATACCATGCAGCTGTCAAATAAATCACAAAAAGCCACAAAGCACTGATAAATGGGCTTATTAAAAATGTAACATAAAAAAACTGGATCATCGAGTATATGGCTATTTCTTTATTCCCAACTACCCGCGTGACATAGCCGCCATGAACTTCGACCGATCCGGTACCACCAAGATTGGCAAGTATCTCCTGAACCATAGCTTCATGTTGCCCGGCCTGATTTCTGTAACAACATCCTGCATCATTGGTTAATCCTGGGCAAAATTGATTATCTAATGGTTTTTCTCACAAAAAGCCAACTAACAAGCAGGAGGAAAAAATGATAACAAAAATACAACCCTTTGAAGGGATAAATTCCATTGCCGTCATCGGCAATTACCTGCCCCGGCAATGCGGTATCGCAACCTTTACAAAAGATCTGGTTGAAGGATTGTCAGCCCGGGCACCGGACATCTCTACCTGGGCGGTTGCAATGAATGATAAAGTTCAAGGATATGCATATCCTGATAAAGTGCGTTTTGAAATCCATCAGAACAAATATGCTGATTATGCTATTGCCGCTCAGTTTTTGAATATCAGCCACCCCGATATTGTCTGCCTCCAGCATGAATTCGGCATTTTCGGAGGGCCTGCCGGTAGCCATCTGCTCAAACTGCTGTCAGATCTGCATATGCCCTTAGTGACAACACTACACACCGTTTTAATAGATCCTTCTGATGAATATCGGACCGTCATGATCAAGCTTGGAGAATTATCCGACAAACTGGTGGTGATGAGTCACAAAGCAAAATCCTTTCTTCATGATATCTACGGTATTACTGAAGAAAAGATTGCTTTTATTCACCACGGTATTCCGGACATGCCCTTTATCGACTCCAGTTTTCATAAGGATAAATTCAGGGTGGAAGGCAAAAAGGTGTTGCTAACCTTTGGTCTGCTCTCCCCGAACAAGGGAATTGAAACCGTGCTGCAGGCCCTTCCGGCTGTTATCGAAAAATTCCCGGACGTTGTGTATATCATCCTGGGCGCCACCCATCCCCATGTATTGAAGACTGAAGGGGAAGCATATCGAATTATGCTCCAGCAGATTGTTCACAAACTGAATATCAGTGACCATGTGATATTTCAGAATAATTTTGTTGCCTTAAGAGACCTTTGTGAATTCCTGGGCATTGCAGATATTTACATCACCCCATATCTTAAAGAGGCACAGATTACCTCGGGAACCCTTGCCTATGCCATGGGAACCGGCAAAGCCATTATTTCAACCCCTTACTGGTATGCCACTGAAATGCTGGCTGATAGTAGGGGTAAAATCGTACCGTTCAACAATCCCAATGTCTTGGCAGAACAGATTAATGAGCTTTTGGTCGATGATACCCAGCGGCATGCCATGCGCAAAAAAGCATACACCTTCACTCGTGAAGCTATCTGGAAAGAAGTTTCGCAAAAATACCTTGAAGTGTTTAGTGAGGTCAGACAAAATCGCATCCTGTGTCCCCGGCCCCGGCATTCCTATGTTGGAAATATCAAAGCCATTACCCGTTTTGATCTGCCTGAGATCAAACTGAATCACTTAAAGTCCATGACCGATGACACCGGCATGTTGCAGCATGCCGATCATACCATCCCCAACAGATTGCATGGATACTGCACGGATGATAATGCCAGGGCACTACTGGTAGCGGCCCTGGGGCAAAAATATTTGCCGACCAATGGCCTTGGCCTGGATGCGTTATGTGGGCATTACTTGGGATTCCTTTTATATGCATACAATGAAAAAACCGGGCGGTTTCGAAATTTTATGACCTATGCAAGACAGTGGAGCAAGGAGGCCTGGTCTGAGGATCCTCATGGATGTGCGCTCTGGTGCCTGGGTAAAGCTGTGGCCTTTCTGGAAAATTCAGGTCACCTGGAAATGAGCACCGTTCTTTTTAAAAAGGCAATCATTGCAGCAGAAAGTTTCAGATCCCCCCTGGCCGTGGCATTTTGTCTGGTGGGCCTGGATGCCTACCTGGAAAGATTTTCCGGTGACCGTGATGCTCGAAGGATCAGGGATGTTCTGGCCACAAGATTATTCACCCAGTTTAAGGAAAATAAAACCGATGACTGGCCCTGGGCAGAGGATAGCTTAAACTATGCCAATGCCAAACTGCCCCATGCCCTTCTGGTATCCGGTCATAAAATGGAAAATCGTGAGATGGTAAAGATGGGTTTAGATAGTCTCAAGTGGCTGCTCTCCATCCAGACGACGGATAATCATTTCGCCCCCATCGGGTGTAAGGGCTGGTATAGAAAAGAAGGAAAAAGAGCCCGGTTTGATCAGCAGCCCATTGAAGCTAAAGCCATGGTTGAAGCATGTGCCGCCGCCTATAACATCTCCCATGATCGGCAATGGTTTGAATCTGCCGTCCTGTGTTTTAACTGGTTTCTGGGCCATAATGATTTAAATATGCCACTTTATGATCCGAAAACCGGGGGCAGTATGGACGGCCTGATGGTGGACGGTATCAACCAGAACCAGGGCGCTGAATCAACGCTTGCTTGGCTCTTGTCATTAATGACACTGCAAAAACTGTATGCAGATGAACTATTGCATCAGTCTTCACCCGGATTACTGGCTTAAATATAAAGGAAAATTTAATGCGCATTGCCATGCTGTCACCCATTGCCTGGCGCACCCCGCCACGGCACTATGGCCCATGGGAAAAAGTGGCCTCACTGTTAACAGAAGCCCTTGTCGAATATGGGCATGATGTCACCTTGTTTGCCACGGGAGATTCGATTACACGCAGCACCATGCGTGCTGTGTGCTCCAAGGGGGATGAAGAGGATTCAAGCATTATTCCAAAAGTGTATGACTGCCTCCATATTTCCGAATTGTTTGATCATGCAGAAGAATTTGACATCATCCACAATAATTTTGATTTTCTGCCTCGGTATATTGTCAGCGGCAAAGGGGAATGGACACTTGGGAGCAAAACCATAGAGGTGACCGCCGGGCAGTCGGTTGATATCCCGCGGAAATCCATCCATAGAATTGAAAACAGTGGACTGGAAAATCTGGTGTTTATGGAGATTCAGACCGGTGATTATTTTGGTGAGGATGATATTGAACGACTGGCCGATGATTTCGGAAGAATTTGATCCGTAAAAGGAAGATCGGTCCGGGTGCTCCGCCGTTCAAGACCGACAGGGGGCAGACCGGCTATGTCCCCAATGTGGTGTTTACCTGCGGTGCTGTTCTGGAAGAAGACGGCCCGGTGAAAATTTACTGGGGGGAGCGGATACAGTCATGTGCGTGGGTACGGCAAAGATCTGCGACCTTGTTTCACTGTGTCTTCTACCGAGTCGCCCACACATGTAGTTCTGACTTGAATTTAAGGAAATACACCCATGCTGCTGAAACGCAATCGAAAACTTAAAGTAAAAAGAAAACCCAACGCGATTGTCGGGGATACCTCCCGTGTGATTACAAGCCCCCATTCTCCCGGTAGTTCCAAGCGTATAACGCTGATTATAAAACGAATCTGTGGTCTGTCAAAAGGAGAAGCCAAAAAATTATTAACACAGATAATGAAGGACTTTTCAAGACGGCATGAAGACCTGACTCACATTTTTGAACGACACTTTAACCTGGTTGAAGGCTTTCTTGATAAAGGTTTCTTCCCAAGTGATATTCAAAAGGCATTGATCGGCGCTTACTTTACAAAGGAGTATTCCATTGAATCAGCAGCGCTTTTTAATCCGTCCATTGTTCCCCATCCGGATCAAAGTCACCTTGAAAAGGGCAGTTTGCGTTTTGTCATGAGTTTGCGGGCCACCGGGGAAGGCCATATTTCTTCCATTGTTTTTAGAAGTGGTGTGCTTAACCGATATAACACGTTTCGGTTTGATCCGGTCAGTGAATTTGTGGAAACACCGGATCTGAAGGTAAATCCTTCCTACAAGCGCCGTATTTTTCAGCACAAGCTTAAAGAAATGAATGCGAACACTGATGTCTGCACCCGTGTTCTCAATGAACTGCCTGAAAAATTCAGCAAAAAGCAATTAATCAAGCAAATGGACAGGCTTGATAAACATCCGCAATTTTCAAAAAGCAAACAGAACAGAACATTTGAGATTATCAACTGGCTTGCTGATTCGAATTATGAAGTCGACTTCCACTCAGATCATCGTATATCCGAAAGGGTTCTCTTTCCTGTTTCTAAAAATGAGAGCCGGGGAATTGAAGATGCACGGTTTGTTCAGTTTTTTGATGATAATGGTAAATCGACCTACTATGCGACCTATACCGCATATAATTGGTTTGCCATTCTCCCCCAATTGATTGAAACCAAAGATTTTATCAGTTTTAAAATAACCATGTTGAACGGAAAGGCTGCACAGAATAAAGGTTTGGCGTTATTTCCCAGAAAAATTAAAGGCCAATTTGTCATGCTGTCCCGTCAGGATGGCGAAAACAACCATATTATGTTTTCAAAGCATCTGCACTTCTGGAGTATGTCTAAAGTTATCCAGACACCCGAATATCCCTGGGAATTTATCCAGATCGGCAATTGCGGTTCTCCCATAGAAACGGGTGAAGGCTGGATTGTTCTTACCCATGGCGTGGGACCCATGCGCCAATACTGCATTGGGGCTGTGCTCCTTGACCTTGAAAATCCGTGCAAAGTCATTGCCCGGCTTAAGGAACCGATTTTAGCGCCCACTGAAAAAGAGCGGGAAGGGTATGTGCCTAATGTTGTCTATTCCTGCGGTTCTATTATCCATTGCAATGAATTGGTCATTCCCTATGCCATGTCAGATATAAATTCGGGCATTGCAACCATCAAAGTCAAAGCATTGATTCAGCATATGCATACAACCACTTAAGATTCAGATTTTAAAGGAAATAAACAATGAACAAAAAAGAGAGCAAGTATCAAAACTATTTCCTTGTCAGGGAAATGCTGGAGGTTAAAGCCGTATTGGCTGCCATGGCGCCTTTGCAGATTTTTGATTTTGTAAAACACATTAAACACAAGCGAGTATTATTAACCGGTGAAGGCTCGTCACGGATTTTTCCGGCAAAGAAAGTGATTTATGACGCCCGGCATCACGACTATAAAGAGAGCATCATAACAGAAGGGGCAAGTCAGTCCGCAGAATATGATCTTGATGACCATACGGTTTTTATCGCTTCCAATTCAGGCAGAACAAAAGAGAGTGTAAAATTACTTGAAACCTTGAAAAAGAGAAACCATAAAAATATTATGGCCATTGTGGCCCATAAAGATTCGGTACTGATGAATGGGGCAGATTATACCTATCTTTTAAGAAGTGGTCATGAGAATGCTGTGGCTGCAACAAAAACAGTGATTGAACAGGCATTGTTTTACGATATTCTGTTCCGAAAATCCAATCTTAAGGATCTTCCGGATTTAAACGAGACCGGGGTTCTCATCGACCAGGTGCTGAAACAAAAGATTCCTGAAACCATTGTCAATCAATTGGTCGCTTCCGATATGATCTATTTTTCAGGCAGAAATAACGGTGTCTCAGAAGAATTGGCGCTGAAAGCCAATGAAATTGTCGGAAAAAAATCAGATTACCTGGAAGGCACCTATGCGGTCCATGGAATTGAAGAGGTCATGTCCAAAAATGAAGTGATCATCCTGATAGATCCTTTCCCGGAACAAGAAGCCAAAATACAGAAAACCTTGGTAGAGACAATTGGTGTGATCGTCATTGCCATATCCACCCGGAAAACATCTTTCCCGACGCTGCAGATACCGGATTTAGGAGAATTTAATCCCTATCTGCAATTGGCCATGGGCTGGAATTTATTAATTGAAACCGCGTTGGAACTCAAGATGGATCTGGATCATCCCAAAAGAGCAAGGAAGGTCGGCAATGAATATGAGCAGCCTGTTTAATTTTAAGAAAATTGCCGTCATTGTCGCCCACCCCGACGATGAAACATTATGGTGCGGGGGGCTGATCTTGATGAATCCCCAGTGCGACTGGACCATCATCTGTCTTTGTCGGGGCAATGATTTGGACCGGGCACCGAAATTTTCTGCCGCGTTAACCCTTTACGGCGCAACCGGGGCCATGGGGAACCTTGACGACGGCCCGGAACAAAAAACGATCACTCAAAATCATATCAAAAAAGACCTTCGATTATTATTACCCCCGGTTTATTTTGATTTGATTATCACCCACAGCCCGGCCGGCGAATACACCCGGCATAAAAGGCATGAGGAAATCGGCCGGACCGTGTCAGATTCATGGGAGCAAAATATTTTAAATGCAGGTGAATTATGGCTTTTTGCCTATGAAGATCATAACACAACCGGTTATCCCCGGGCGATTCAGCATGCCGACAGGATCGTTGAACTTTCAGAACCGATCCGGCTTAAAAAATATAAGATGATCACCCGGACCTACGGATTTTCAAAAGAGAGTTTTGAAGCAATGACAACACCGAAAAGAGAGGCTTTTTGGTGTTTTAAAAAGGGAGAGAAAAATGAAAGTATTGGTTTTATATGACTATCCAGCCTCCCCCGGCGGATTGGCCACACAGGGAGAATTGTTATACAGAGGTTTAAAGGAAATGGGCGTGGATGCGTATCCTGTAAATTTTGAATCGGCCCAGGAAAAAGAGTGGTACTACAGATGGTTTAAACCGGATGTGGTTCTCGGGGTCGGGTATTGGGGGCATACCCCGGATTTAATTCTTCATCCCCAGCAGTATGGCGTTCAGCCTGTCCCCTGGCTGGTTGCAGACGGTTATATTTCAAATTATCGTGAAATATTAAACAGTCTGCCGCTCATTTTGGTGACATCAAACTGGGTGAAAGAGGTGTATATCCGGGACGGTATCAATCCAGATATTATTGAGGTGCTGCCCGTGGGATGTGATACAGACGCGTTTCATCCCATGGATAGGGCAGATCCCAAGGTGGCGGCGGTAAGACAATCATTGGGAATTGCTCCGGATGACATGATGATTTTAACCGTTGGCGGGGATGCTGCTTCCAAGGGGGCCCTGGAAGTGATGCAGGCCCTGGCCATCAATAACCCCAAAGCCCCTCCCTGGAAATATGTCTGCAAGGTCTGGCCCCAGGAAAGGACCGAGGTACAGAATGCATCTGATCATACACTGTCCAACCAGCTTGGGATCAGCCTGAACATCATCAATGTGATGAATCGATTATCCAGAAATTTCATGCCTCATTTAATAAATGCCTGCGATATTTATGCGGCCCCGTCACGACTGGAAGGGTTTGGCATGCCTCAGGTTGAGGCTGGTGCCTGTGGAAAACCGGTAATTGGAATAAAGGCCATGGGAATGCTGGATACCCTGGTCCATGGGGAAACCGCTCTTTTGGCCGAAATCGCCCAGGAAATTCTCTTAAAGGAAACCATGGTATTCGCCGAAACCGATTCAAAGGAAAGGCAGAAGATCGTTTTTCCAAGTCCCCGCACTGTTGATTATCGCGCCAGTGTTCATGATATTGCCACTTATTTGATGGATTTAATGGAAAGCCCTGATCTGCGCCAAAAATTGGGTGAAGCTGCAAGAAAAAGAGTGGTTGAACAGTTTGATTATAAGGTTGTTGCCAAGCGCTCTGTGGAAATCATTTCCACCCGGCTGGGGATATCTTAATGGAAGAAAAAATGGCTGTATTGATAGAAAAAGCAAAAAAGGCGGCACTTGAAGTGTTGATGCATAACAGCAAAGGGCCGTTTTTCAACCTACCCAGAACCGCAGGATGGGGCTATCCCGAACCCTATACAAGGGATCTGATGATTGCAGGCCTTGGGATTCTGGTCACTGGGAATGAAACATTAATTAATTCCCTGCGACATGTCTTTCAGGTTCTGGCAAAACATCAGACACGGCTTGGTCATATCCCCTCCATTGTTCATGATCCCGAAGAATGCGGTGCCAGTGATACAACGCCCTTGTTTCTCATGGCCCTACAGATATTCCGTGATGTTACAGGCGAAGCTGACTTTTTAGAAGAAACGGCAGAAAAGGCCCTGACCTGGATGTCCTACCAGTCTCCATCCAGCCGGATTATGGTGGCGCAACTGCCCACCAGCGACTGGCGGGATGAGCAGTGGGTTTTGGGTTTTGGGCTGTTTTTGAATACTATCGTATACACGTACTTGAAATTATTCGGCCTGGATGATCAGGCAGGCGTATTAAAAAAAAGGATGACCGCGCGTCTTTCCATAAAAGAAGAGGACGGCAAGCGTGACAAAGAGGGTGGTTTGAGAATAAAATTTAAACCTTACTATGCCCTCTGGTCCTATAAAATGTACAATAGCGAACGGTTTGACCTTTTAGGAAACAGCCTGGCCATTCTTTCGGGGATTGCATCACCGTCAAAATCGTTACAAATTATTTCCTGGATAGAAGAAACGTGTCAAAAACTAAGAAGCAATGGAGATCTGGCCGTTGATTTGCCACCTAATTTTTTTCCGTATATTCATCCGGGCGATGATGACTGGCGGCATCGGTATACAAAATTCAACCTTCCCGGAGATTACCATAACGGCGGGATCTGGCCTTTTGTCTGTGGATTTTATATTGCCGCGTTAACGACAGCAGGCCGACACAAACTTGCCGAAAAAAAGTTTGAAGCCCTGACCCGCTTGATACAGCCAGCCCGGATCGCCAAAGTGGATTTCGGGTTCAATGAATGGTTTAAAGCCCAGGATGGTAAACCCAAAGGACAGGATTGGCAGACGTGGTCTGCGGCCATGTATTTATACGCGGCTGAATGCATTGAATTAAAGCAAACCCCATTTTTTGATAAAATTAGAGCGGCAGCCCACGGAAGATAAGATGAATCATCCTGTCTTTCTTGCCGCCGATATCGGTGCCACCAAAACAAATATATGCCTGTACACGTTTCCCGGGCGTTTGGTTGCTAACTCACCACTGGTTCAATTCAGAACGGCTGATTTTTCAGGCATTGAAGCATTGATTCCCAATTTTTTATCCGGCCGGAAGGTCGATCTAAGTTTTTGTGTGTTTGGGGTTCCCGGTCCCGTTTATAACGGCAGGGCTCAAATAACCAACCTTCCATGGGTATTGGATGAAAAAAAAATACAGAGGGATTTGAATCTAACGACGGTTAGGCTCGTCAATGATCTTGAGGCCACCGCCTATGCGTTGCCCGAGCTTAAATCCAAAGACATTTTTACGCTGAGTGCCGGAAAAAAAGAGAGTAAGGGAAACAAGGCGATCATTGCACCGGGTTCAGGCCTTGGCGAATCTTTTTTAATATGGGATGGAGTGACTTACAACTCCTTTGCCTCCGAAGGCGGCCATGGTGATTTTGCCCCCAATAGCAAGATCGAGTGCGATCTGTTTGCGTATTTACAAAAAAAATACGGCCATGTTAGTTACGAAAGAGTCTGTTCGGGACAAGGCATCTATAATATTTACCGATTTTTCAAAGACCAAAAGTATGAAAAAGAGCCAATCTGGCTGACCAAAGAATTCGAATCCGCAGGAAAGGACCCGGTTCCGGTGATCATAAAGACCGCCCTTAATACGGGTAAACAATGCCGGATATGTGTGAAAACCATCACTCTTTTCGCAGCTATTTTAGGAGCGGAAGCCGGAAATCTTGGATTGCGGATGTTGGCCAGGGGAGGCGTCTATCTGGGTGGGGGACTTCCTGAAAGGGTGTTGTCTTTTTTAAAGGAAAAAGCGTTCCTGCAGGCTTTTTATCATAAGGGGCGAATGAGCAGCCTGATAAAAGAAATCCCGCTGCATGTGATTACAACCCCTAAAGCCGGTCTCATTGGAGCTGCCCATTATGGAGTTGCACATTTCTTGCCTGATTGTCAAAAAGATAAATTCACAGTGGTCAAAGCTGTGCCTGAAGTGACTTGATCAAATCCACGCGCAAGGTAGCTGCCGGAAGTACTTCAAGTTTAATCATTAAATGATATGGAGGATTAAAATGTATAGTCAAGTAGCCCGAGGGACCTTTCCCCTCAGGCTCTCACAGGTAGGGTCGAGGACTGGCGCGGTTCAAATTAAGCCCGTTTCCAATCCCCTCCACGTCAAACGCAGCATGCGGATTTCCCGCACTACGCTTCCCTGTTAACTTCATTTAAAAATTTATGGGACCTATCAGCTGTAAGCGCTTTCAAGCCTGGTATCGTATAACCTTATAGTTATTAAATAACCCGAAAGTTTTATAAAGCCATGCTCTACTCCACCTGTTCCAGCCGAAGCCACTACGTTTCCTTGCACGCATCAGGTGCCTGCGAATTTTCCTTTCCACCCAGTCTTTTACATAACCAAAACATTGACTGGAATTTCCAATCCGAAAGTAGTTTACCCATCCACGCAAAATCGGATTGATCTCAGCCACTATCCTATCAAGCGGTTGCGAACGAAAACGACGGAACACCTCCTTAAGTCTGCTGAGAAGAGCTGTTCGTGCTTTCATTCTTGGAGTGACAAGTACACCCAACTTGCCTCGACGAGTTTTAGCCCGTCTAAAATCAAATCCGAGAAAACTGAATGTTTCACCACGGGTAAGATCTACCAGTTTGGATTTCTCCCGATTAAGCTGTACATCAAGCTTTTCCAACTCCTCAAGGAGTCTCTTATTGGCGGCATCAACCAGCCAATTCCACTTGCTAAAGCCATCAACCAAAATCACCAGGTCATCGGCAAAACGTGAGTATTCAATATACGTATATCTACCGTTACGCGTGACTTCTTTTGCCCGCTCCAGCATTTTATCTACCTCATTAAGATAGATATTGCTCAGCAAAGGCGAGATGACTCCACCTTGTGGAACACCTTTCTTTCCACCAACTTTCAAGATCAACTTCAACAGCCGCATTATCTGGGCGTCGTTAACCCGTTCCGCTACCTTATCAAGAAGAATGTGGTGACGAACATTATCAAAGAAGCCTTTGATATCAAGATCCAAAACCCAATCAAACTGCCAGCAACGACTACGTGTTGCATTGAGTGCATCCAATGCAGATTTCCCCGGACGATACCCGTAGGAATCTTCATCAAATACCGGTTCCAATTCCGGCTCCAGATACAATTTGACTGTCATCTGTGCTATTCGGTCAGCCACGGTTGGAATGCCAAGGGTCCGTGTTCCGCCCGATTTGGGTATCAAGACTGTTCGGGCAGGAGGTGGGAAATAGCTCCCCGAGGACATTCTGTTCCAGATCTTGTAAAGATTGTTCTCAAGATCTTCCTCAAACATCTCAAGGCTTACTGCATCCACACCGGCTCCGCCATCATTGCGTTTTACCCGGATATAAGCATCCCATACCGCCAATTTAGAAATATCAAATGACTTTGCTTCTCCCAATCAGTTCCTCCTATAATTCCAGTTGACCAAAAGGTAAAGCTGAACAATGCCACCCCTTCGCTCCAGCGCCGTTACAGCACCTTCATCACTACTACGGGTGACTCCGCCCCTGTTCATCACGGATTTTCATGAAATCAAAAAACCCTAATATCTATGCTATCGATTTAAATTTTGGTTCCTTTTTCTTGAATAATAACCTGTAAAATAAAGCATATAAGCAATCATATGCTTTTTACATTAAAATATTTTAGGGTTTATTATATCTATCAAAATTTCGGAATAGCTTAATATATTTCATATTTTCTTTGAAAAAAGTCCTTTTTAATGCTAATTCTATCGATATTTTCATGATATTTTAAAATTTTGTAATTTTAATACGTTTTGGAATGTAGTGTATCATAACATTAATTAACCCTAATTTTTGTGTTGAATGAAGCCAAAACATTTTTTAGTGACCACAAAATCCTTTATAAAAACGCCATAAAACCCTCAAAATCACTTAAATTGGACTCTTTCAGCTATTGAAAATTGTACAAGTTGAACCTTATCTTCCTTTAAAAAATTCTAAAATTAGGGTTTCTTAGCCTACCATGAAAATCCGTGTTCATTGCATCGGTACTCAGATTCTCACAGGTCCGCTGCTTGAAGCGCTTCCTTAACATCAATGTGACAGGTTCCCGGGTTCCATCCCAAAGCCTGGGTCAAGTTCACGCCATCTCTATGCCGGTCGCCGATCGGACAATCATCAGACACCCTCCGATCTCATCCCGGGATAGTTCAAGCACCCCGGTTTTGACGGCAATATTCGGTTTTTCGACACCTCATCAATGGTTCACTTACGTTCGTCTCCTTGATCCATACCTGACATGTTTCTCATGCCTTTTCCCCTGACGCTCATTACCATGGCTCTTAACCACAGCAACTCAGGGTGGTTTGAAGCCTCCTCCTGAAAGGCGGCTCCGAGGGGCCTTCCCTCATCTTTGGGGCAGATTGCCCGGCACACTTATTCCCTCGAAAAAGTTTATCGATTAAGTCTAACAATTTGCGAAAAGTAGAAGATTTTGTATCACGTCTGGAAGTCCTTCCCTATGATGATAATGCCGCCGCCCACTATGGAAATATCAGAGCGGATTTAGAAAAGAAAGGTACACCTATCGGGGTCAATGATTTGCATATTGCAGGCCATGCCCGAAGTGAATCTTTAATCCTGGTTTCTAACAACATACGTGAATTTGTGAGAGTCGATGGTTTGCGGCTCGAAAATTGGATCGAAATAAAGTGAAGAGATAGGGTTCCAAGAAAGGACTGCCTTTGCGCCAATGTCGATTTTTCAAGCAAATGGTGTTGCAAAATATCCCTGTCTCTCCGGATCTTTTCAAGGACGATTCAACCACAATATGTGGGCTTGTCCAAATTTCAAAAAAGAGAGCCTTACAAATGCAAAAGCTCGCTCTTAAAATTTTAGCCACCTGAAAATTTATACCATAAATAATCGCTCGATCATAAATTGCGTTTTAGTTATCCTCTGAATTCAACGATAAAATACTCTGAAAAACAAATACGGTTGAAAAGTGGTCTTGTATGACCATTGATCATATATGATCATTCCTTGATTCCATATTTAACTCTCACGCAGATCCGTCATATAAAGATTTTTACATATAAAACAGCCTGTTGTATGAAAAAAAAAGATTCTCCCACCTGGTATGAAACTTGAATATATTATGTTGATCAAGATGAAAAAAATATTGCGATGTCTGCAGCAACTCCTTTTTCATATATAGGGACACTATGCGGACCCGTTGATTAAATTGTTGAACGAAGCCGCTCGCGCGGCGGAAAACCCCAAAGTTATGTATACTCCTAATTGTGGGATCAAACGGAAGATCCCAACTATCTATAATTAAAGGAGTATACCATGAACACATCCGAAGTAAACCGTTTTAACGAACTCTATGAGCGCCATTTAAAAACCCTTAGACTTCAGGGAAAGGCTCAAAAAACCATTGATGCTTATTCCAGGGCCATCCGGCGGGTAAGAGATTACTTTGACTGCTGCCCGGACAAACTTGAACCCGAACAACTTGAAGATTACTTTTCCGATTTGGTTGACTCTCATTCATGGAGTACAGTCAAAATTGATCGCCTTGGACTCCAGCATTTCTGGAAATTTGTTTTGAAAAAAGAATGGAATTGGTTGAATATTGTTAAGCCGCCTAAGGTTAAAACCATTCCGGACATTTTGACTCCTGGTGAGGTGGAAAAGCTCATCGGTGCGACACGCAAACTGCGTTACCGGGTTTTCCTGCTGACAACTTATTCCATGGGCCTGCGTTTGGGAGAGGCATTGTCCCTGCAAGTGAGAGATATTGATGCAGCACGAAAACTTGTCCATATCCGGAGAGGGAAAGGCCATAAAGACCGGCTAATTCCCTTACCGGACCGCACCCTGGTCGGACTGCGGGAACTATGGAAAAGACATCAACACCCCAAACTGCTTTTTCCCAATGCCAACGGTTCACTGGAAACCATCCAGAAGGCAAAATCTCATATGGACCGGGGTGGTGTCCAAAATGCCATGAAGGCTGTAGTCGCCGATTGCGGTATCAAAAAAAAGTTTCCATACACTCTTTGCGCCACAGTTTTGCGACCCATCTGCTTGAAAAGGGCTTAAGCCTTCGCCACATCCAGGCCCTTCTTGGCCATGCCCGCCCTGAAACAACTGCACGTTACGCACACCTTACTGATGTCACGGAAAAGGACTGCAGGACGACCATCAATGATTTGATTAACACCATTCATGTAGATTTCTGGAAGGTTTAATCATGCGACTTTCTCATATCATTGAAGAATATTATGATGCATTTCTGACTCGTTACGGGGATACGGCATTGCCGGAACAGATCAAAGCCTTAAACGCCATAGTTAGTTGCCGTACACCAGACGCCGGGCAGATTTATACGGTCTGTCCAGACTGCAATCATACACAACTGCATCCACTGTCCTGTGGAAACCGCAATTGTCCCCATTGTCAAAACCATGAGACAAGCCAATGGATTGACCGGCAGCAAAATAAACAGCTTCCCGTCCAGTATTTCATGGTAACTTTTACCTTGCCCTGTCAGTTCAGGGAAGTTGCATACCGGAATCAACGGACAGTTTATTCTCTGATGTTTTCATGTGTATCCAGCACGTTGAAAGAATTTGGGCTAAATCCCCGGCACCTTGGGGCCCAAATCGGTATGACCATGGTTCTTCACACTCATAGCAGAAGATTGGATTTTCACCCGCATATTCATGTAGTTGTTCCAGGTGGCGGTGTTGACCCATCCAGGCGGCAATGGAAAAAGAAAAAAGGCAAGTATTTGTTTAATCGAAAAGCCCTGGCCAAAGTTTTTCGGGCACGTTTCCTGAACGGATTGAACAAAGAGAATTTGCCAATTCCCAAAGGTGCTCGTTCCAAATGGATTGTCGATTGTGCCAGGGTCGGAACCGGCATGTCTGCCCTGAAGTACCTGTCCAGATATTTATACCGGGGAGTGATCAGCGAACGTAATATCATTGCCAATCAGGATGGCCGGGTTACCTTCATGTATATTGACGGTAAAACCAAAGAGATGTGCAGGCGAACCCTTAAAGGAGAGGAGTTTCTGCACCTGATCCTGCTTCATGTGTTGCCCAGGGGATTTCGTAGGGCAAGAGATTACGGCTTTCTTCACGGGAATGCCAAGAAATTGCTCTTCCTAGTACAGATGATTCTCCACGTTCGGATTATGGCAATAGTGCTTCGGCCAAGGCCTGTTTTTAAATGCCCCCATTGCGGGAAGCCTATGAAAATCCTCGGAATAAAGCCTGTCGGTACAGGATAGGATAAACAAAAGGTAGAAACCCAATCTCAATTTAACTGGAGGTGAACAACACTATGAAATAATCCGGCTTTTTTTAGAAAGCCCTGAAAAGGGCAACGCTATAGGTGCGTCTTATCTCAGGTGCCCGGAAATCACACGCCTTTCAGATCCTTAATCCCCAAAAAGATATTTTCATATATATGGAAACCCGGCTCATTTGGGCCGGGCTTGTTCAACAATCGGATAAGATCGTGGTTCGTTCCTCACACGATCTATCCTTATTCGTTAGACGCATCCATTGAACGGGTTTCATTGGATGCAGCCGTTAATTACAATTACACCAACCCAAAGTCACAAGGAGTTTAAGATGATGAAACGAACACTGATGATGTCTACCTTGGTTGCTACCTTGGTTTTGTTTAGTGGATTCGCGTTCGCGGCCGACCAGGACAAACAAATCTACGGCAGCCAACTCATGACGCAACAAGAGCGAGCTGAGTATCACGCAAAAATGCGTTCCGTAAAAACAGTCCAGGAACGAGAGCAAATCCGGAATGAGCATCACGAGCAGATGCAAGAGCGAGCCAAGGAACGCGGTTTAACACTGCCCGACGAGCCACCTGGTAGAGGGGGGGGGATGGGTCGCAGTGGCGGAGGTATGGGATCGGGTAGTGGTCGTGCCCTCTGACATCGCGTGTACGATAAGAATCGTTGGTGGGTTGGAGGTGGGGTTTGCATCTTTTCTCAATTTCCGGGGAATAGCTTTGAACCCACCGATAGATGGTCGTGTGGTCAACCTTTACTCCCGTTCCAACATCATTTCTTCCAGATCCCGGTAGCTAAGGGCATAACGCAAATACCACAGAACATTTAGAAGGATAAGCTCTTTTTCAAAATGTCAGTCCATGGCTGTTATAGCACTACAGCGACACTTGTTTTTTTCACACAAAAAAGGGGGGAGAATCACCATATTTTAGCTGATTTAGAGCTATAAAATGCTCCATCGACAGGGGCGATTTCGGAAGTGTCGCTGTAGTGATAGGAAGCTTCAGTTGAACATAAACAACGCCGAATTTTATTCGGTACATAAGACAGATAGCCCATTATCTTCATGGGTATTCGAGGAGAAAAAGATGAAACTTTGCATAACATCAACAGGGAAAGAGATTAATGCCAACGTTGACCCCCGATTTGGCAGGGCACCTTGGTTTTTAATTATCGATACAGACACTGGCAATATCATTGAGGCCGTTGAAAATCATGCTGCCACCCAGGGGCAGGGGGCAGGAATCTCTGCGACCAACCTTTTGTCAGATAAAAATATTGATGCGATTCTCACCGGCGCTGTCGGCCCCAATGCTGCCCAGGTATTTCAAACAACCGGGATCTCTCTTGTGGAGGGTTTATCACCCCAGGATACGGTACAAGAGGCCTTGGCCAAATTCAAACAAGGTTCTTATGCCCAGGCTAAGACCTCCCAATCAACTGATGCACCCCAGGGTCAGGGTGGAATGAAAGGGCGGGGGATTGCTGGCGGCGGCCGTGGTATGGGCGGTGGTGGTGGTAAGGGTATGGGCGGCGGAAGCGGTCAAGGCAGAGGTAAGGGGGGTGGCGGGGGACAACGCAGATAATCCCGAATATCGGGTTAATGGGTGCAATTAAACATTTAGGGGAAAAGCCCCACATAATTTTGGGAAAACTTTTGAATTTATTAGATTTTGTTGAAGTTCATACTTCCCGATTTTTATCCATTTATTAACCGGGGTTTTTTGCCCATCCCCCGAAATCTGCAACAAGCCATTTAGTTGAACAACAAATGAATACCACCAGTAAACTGGTGGTTTCATGAGGCCCCCCTAAAGGGGGGTCTCCGACCAACTACCTTTTTTAGTAAAACTTAAATACCTGTTTCTTCTTCGAGAATGTCTTTACGTTCTTGGTTTCTTATATATTCTCGTATCTTTTCTTCATCAAGACCAACAGTGCTAACACAATAGCCACGAGCCCAAAATGTCCGGCCTCGCACCATTCGACTACTCTTGTTTCCAAAGCTCATCACTTCCGATGCACTCTTCCCTTTCAAAAGACCAATGACATGGGCCACCGCATATTTTGGCGGAATCGAAAGGCAAAGGTGAATATGGTCAGGCATCGCACGCCCCTCAATGATTTCTATACCTTTAATCCGAGCCCTCGGAATTGCAACACAAAATTGACCCCTCTCGACAACCCAATTTTGACCCCCCCTGTTGTTAAAATCATTCTCTTATCGCTTTTTATATAGTTCCGGTTTGGGTAACGGCCAGGGCCAGGGGATCGGCCCGGCGCCGGGCCGATCCCCTGGCCCTGGCCGGACGGGCTACCCAACGCAGTAGTCGGCTATTGCCTTCAACGCTCCTTTTTGGCTGTAATTAATTGATTCCCGTGATTCTACAGCTATGAGAATCGGTTTTGTGCACCCACACTCTTGTATTAACAAACCGGCATCTGTGTCTGTAATGCTCAGGATATCATCATTCTTCTCCGCCTCTTCAAAATAGGTCGTACAGTCTTCGGAGATCTCGATCCTTATCGTTTCATTTCGACCTTTCAGGGGATTATATACATCCAGTTCTTTCATTCTTTATCCTCTCGATTTTAAAGTCTGTTTAAGTCGATAACTGTCCCAGTTACATTGAATAATGTGAGCCCGGTGAGTGACACGATCCAGCAGAGCAGCGGTAAGATTTGCATCGCCAAACACCTGCGTCCAATCACCAAAACCAAGATTGGTAGTGATGATGATCGAACGTCTTTCATGGCGCTCGGTAAGGACTTGGAACAATAATTCAGCGCCGATTTTACTGAACGGGACGTACCCCAATTCATCAAGAATCAACAGCCCATAACCGGCATATCGTTTTATCATTCTACCCAGAGCCTGTTGTTCCCTGGCCTCCGTCAGTTCGTTTGCAAGCCCACAACCAGTAATAAAACGAACTCGATGTCCATACCGGCAGGCTTCCATCCCGATGCTGGTTGCCAGATGGGTTTTACCGGCTCCGCTTTTACCTATCAAAATTATATTCCGGGCTTCTTTAATGAATGTCCCTGTTGAAAGTTCTTTGATCAACCGGGCGTCCAAATCAGGGGCAGCCTCAAAATCAAATGTTTCAAGCGGTTTCTGCATCGGGAACCTGGCTTCCTTGAGACGTCGCTTGCGACCGTTTTCCTGCCGTATTTGAACTTCCGCTTCAACAAGATTCAATAAAAACTCATCGTAGCCGCAGGCCGCCTCATGCGCCTGCCGGATCTGACCTTCCAACTCTTTTTCCATCGTCGAGAGCTTCAGCGTTTTTAAGTGCTGTGTGAGGACTGCCTGGACTGCTGGGTTCATAAGATACCTCCAAGCTGTTCGTATGCCGAGATGTCAGCAGGGGGCAGTGTCTCCCAGTTCGACAAAGGATCAAATTGGGACTCCATAGAGATGTTTTGACTGTGTAAAATCTGCTTGAGAGCATTGCTGCAGCCGACATTGCTTTTCAGTGCTTCCTTTACGGCTGCTTCGATCTTGTCGACAGCATATTTTTCGTACAGCATCAGCACGGTGACAAATTCCCGGGTACCTTTGGTTACACCGTTTTTCCGGCGAAAATGTTCTAATAACTTTTCCAGGCAATCCGGCCATTGATCACGCCATTGTAAAATTGGCCGGGCGGTATCAAATGATTGTGGACGCTGACGAATCAACTCCAGATAATGTTCCGGTTTTAAACTCCACTTATTATTTCCATATAACCGATGATGGGTGCTTATTTTTCTGCCGCTCCAATAAATGATCACCTGGTCTATCTCTACTATCGCCTGCACTCTCATGTAAGCATAGCGCGTCGGGACAGAATACCGGTTCTTGTCAATAATAACGGTGGCATATTTGTTTACCCTGACCATGAACGTCTCAACGTTACTGAACGATGTTGTCGGCAATGGCAGCAATACCTGCTTTTCTGATTCAAACAATTCATTGACGCTTTGTGTTTGACCGGCGATGCGATGCTCTCCATAGGCCATGCAATCATCGAGGAGGCGCGTGTTCAATTCGTCCAGGCTGTCAGCATGTGGGATAGGAACCATATAATTTCTTCGAGCGTAGCCGACCAGGCCTTCAATCCCACCTTTTTCATGGCCCTGGCCGGGATTGCAAAACCTTGGATCGAAGTTGTAATAGGCCTTGAACCGATTATAAGATTCCTGAAGATGACGTTTTTTTCCTTTAAATACCTTTTGTACGACTGTTGTCAGATTGTCATAGATAAGAACTGGGAACACGCCTCCAAAAAATGAAAAGGCCTGGATATGAGCGTCAAATAAAGCTTGCTGCCTTTCACAGGGATAACAGCGAACAAAGTGTTTGCCCGAACATTTTGAACGTATGCAAAATAATTTCAGCTTCACGGGTTCGCCGGCAATAACTGCCTGACAGTTTCCCCAGTCTACCTCGGCTTCCTGGGCAGTCGTCGGATCTGATGGGATAAATGCCTGCTGATTCGTTAAACCCAGCCTCAGCTTTGCCTCACGCACATAACGGCGAACCGTCGTCTCTCCACCGGAATACTCGAGTTCCGATTTCAGACGATGGTATATCCGGGTTGCTGTATGTCGCTGTTTGTATGGCTTGTCCTTGTCATCGCCAAGCCAGCGGTCTATCTCCTGGATATAAGGACCAAGAACGGGATATGGCTGTTTAGATCGTTGCTTGTAGCCAATGTATTCCTGCTTTAAAATTTTTTTTATGGTGTTTTTTGAATGGCCGGTTTCTCTGGCAAGCTCTTTAATGGCCTTTCCATAAACACGGTGAGCTGTTCGGATGTAATCATACTGATCCACTTTAAGCATTCTCCTTTTCGTCTCCGGTAATGGGTTAAAAATCTCCATTCAATACCAGAGTACTGATGCAAAGTGGGGGGTCAATTTTAGGTTAGCAAAACCAGAGCCCACTGCTTAATCGTATCTACAACTATTTGTCTCTTTTTCCCGTACAACTCTTTACGACGATACTTGGGTATCCAAACGACATGATACTTACACAGGAGTTTCGTGGTTAGACCTGCATGGCCCGGTGAAAGCCTTGCCTGGCGGGCGCAATTCAGGTAACAGGTTGTAAGACCCCACCTTCATTAATATGATGGCCAAAGGCCGATAGGACTTCGGCCTGGGTCTTACTCGGCGTCTCAAGGCGCCTGGTCGGTTTTCTTGCCCCTTTCGGCAAAGTCAGAATAGAATGTAGATGCTTCATATCATCCATGACGTTCTCTGCTGTCCGTTCAATTCCGGCGCTCTTTAGTTTTAATTCAATTCGACGCAGGTAAGCCATGGCGGCCACACATGTAAATAAATGACATTTAATTTTGCTGTCAGTCCAGTGCCGGATCGGCTGCACACCTACTAAGTCTTCATTCTTACTGAGACGGAAGCGGTCTTCAACTTGCCATCGATCTAAACTCGCTTCAATAATATCTTTTGTCGCCCAGTCCGTATTATCTGTGATGATAATATTTTTACCGAACATCAGCTTTTTTTGTTTCACTATATATGGATCTTTTCGGAAGCTCATATTCAAGCCGTTTGCTGATGTTTCAAAATTCAGAGTAAATAAATCGGGGGCCATGTGAAGCCTTTGACACAATCGGATATATCTGGCTTGTACGTCCTCAGCTTTCTTCCAGTGAGCTGCTCCTTCTTTAACCTTCGTTCTCATTGCAAGCAATTCCTGTCGGATCGTATCAAGCTTGCTCTCAAAGGTGTATGATTTCTTTCGGGCTGTCCTGGGATTATAAGTTATGATAACGCTCCGCTCCTTGCCCCAGTATTCTTTTTTAGTTCGATATGCCAATTGACACTCTTCCCGGCGCTCTTCATCAATCAGTCTTCTGTTGCGGGCCGTATCTGCAATTTCAAACCGGTCGAGTGGGGTAGCCGCAAGCTCCTGGGCAAAATAAGTGGAATATGTCGTAATAAAATGGACTCTGGAATGCTCGTCAATCCAGGTGTAATTCCCTTCAGAATTCATTCCTTTGTCAATAACGATTGTAAGTCGCTCTTTGGTATTGTTCAGGTCGCATGCCACCCTAAACATTTCTTCCATGATTGATTCAAAGTGCTTGCTATCATGAATATTGCCTGGGTAAATCGAATAAAATAAAGGGAGTCTGGTGTCTCGTGCAACCAAAAGGCCGAGGCCGATCTGTCTGAGATGATGCCTGCCTTCCTTGTTTTTACCTCTGCACGCAATTTTCGACAAAGTTTGGCTTCCCATGAAGGTATAATAATTAGTGGTATCAAATAACAGACAATCAGACGAAGGCTTTTCGACCTGCCATAATCGTCTGAAGAACTTCGATATGATCGTGTTTAAGGTTTTTTCATCAACTCGGTCCCACTTGTCCCAGTATCGTTTGCATGAGAGTTCGTTTAGGTCGACAGGGCGTATATGCTGGATCGCGGTTCTCTTATACCAATCCGATAATTTGTTTTTACTGACGGTCTCAATCATGCGATTCCAGACACAATAAAGGAAATATTCCCCTATTGAAGGTCCTTTTTCCCGATCGGCCGGTGGAATAATCTCATCAATCATAGAGCAAAGATCAAAGTCTTTATCTGCTTGCTGGGCCAACCACAGTGCACCGAATTCTTCAGCCTTTAAAGTGGTTATTTCCTGAGACTGGCCTTTTACAAGACTGGCTACCCGATCCGGTGAACCAATATAGGTTTGAGAAATAACCTTGGGCTTACCGTTTACCCGGGCGATCTCCCTGACATACAGGTAGGGTCTTCCTTTTTTCTTCTTGATATGGAAATGTGCCATGATTCATAATATTTAGTAGGGTCTTACATGTCAAGAAAAAAACAATAGAAAGACTGATTTGATAGGGTTTTGAGCATAGAAAGGTTGTGTGACTTGAGGGGTACTACAAGAGACAGGGTCGAAAACGCTTGTCAATAAAGGGATTCGACGATTCCGAACGGTTTATCTCCGAAACTCCTGTTACAATCCCAAATTGAATGTGCTAACCTGTTAAAACGTTCCATTTTGAAATCTCCTTCTCTGAGTAGTTGGCGCTCTCATTGTAGGAGATTTCTTTGTTCTCGGCACTAATCACTGGCGTAGCCATTGTTCATACCACCGGCATGCCGGTGGTTTATTCCTTCGAATTAGACTTTATCTGATAGTTCACTGCCGCACAGGCAGCTTAGAAAAGTCATGGGACAAGGAAAAATCAAGTAGCATCATTTACTGCCGTGCAGGCAGATTAGAAACATTCCTACCAGAAATCAAAACAGTTGTGCATATGACAAGAATGATTGTTAGCTCAAATTTTTAACTGCAGACTATGTCAAAATCGGTATCCCTTCAATGATGGATCTAAAACTACGGACTATTATTAAAATTCAACACTTTGAGCTTATTTGTTTTTCAGACTTTTTGAATATAAGAAGGGTTTTTTTCTGATCAATTCCCAACTTTCATAAGAAAGTTGGGATTGTAAAAATCAGCCCCAAGGCTCATCGATAAAGGCGTTTGGGAATTTTTTTGAAAATTCGACTTGCTTTACCAAAAAAAATATCCTAACTTTTATTCATATTTTTATAAAAAGTTGGGAATATTGAAAACATGAAAAATTTGAATCATCCTAAGAAAGGAAGCCATATATCTGTTGAACCTATCCGGAGAAAAAAAGACATCAAACTGATAAAAAAAATCTTACAGGATTCTCCTCGGAACCTCTGTTTGTTCATTTTGGGGATTAACACCAATTTACGGGCTTCAGATCTGCTGAAAATAAAAGTGGAGCAAGTGCGGCACCTTCAACCCGGGGAAGAAATCACCCTGAAGGAGAAAAAAACAAAGAAACAAAGGCGGATCAATTTAAACCGGGCTTGCATTGAGGCGATTCAAAACCTGCTTAAATCCATTAAATATGAAAATGATGATTTTCTTTTTCTAAGTAACCGTAAGAACAAAAATGCATTGACGGTTTCCAGTCTAAGCACTTTGGTTAAAAAATGGTGTAAGGACATCAATCTGAAGGGAAATTATGCCAGTCACACCCTAAGAAAGACCTGGGGATATCATCAGCGAGTCACATTTGGCGTAGGGATTCCTGAATTAATGGTTTGTTTCAATCACACCAGTCAAAAGCAGACCTTGGATTATCTTTGCGTTCAGCCCGAAGAAATTAAGAGCGTCTATCAAAATGAGCTATAGATAAGTTTGGAATCTTATGCAGCTATACATTAGGCCTTTCTGCAGATTCTGTATGTCTTCAAGTGCCTGAAATAGCAGTCCATTGGGTGATAGAAAGCCGGAGATTTTTTTTGGGGCGGTTGTAGATCTGACTCATTTTCTGTTCTATTGAATGAGCCGCTTTTCCAGCCGCGAAACAGCTAAATAACCAAAGATGATCGTAAAGGCTACCATAAAAAGGATATCAAAGAATAACAGGCTGCTGAACTGCCCTAAACAACAAGCCCGGATCAAACGGGCGGAATGAGTGAGGGGGAACACTTCGGATACCCATTGAATCCATTCCGGAAGATTGGTGATAGGGAATACAATTCCCGAAAAGAAAAACATCGGAGTCAGACAACCGGTTAAAAAGAAATTAAAATGATTGATGGTCTTCACAAAAGAAGTAACAAATAAAGAGAGAGCGCCAAACATCATTCCTGCAAAAAATCCCACAAGCGGTGTAAGAATAGCAAAATATGAAGGCACAAGACCAAAACCCATAAAAACACTCGTCACCGCCAAGGTAAAGAAAAATCCTTTAGTGCCGACAAAAAGCATTTCACCAACAAATAAATCCGTCACTGTAATGGAAGCCGAAACCATACCATCATAGGCCTTATCAAATTCAAGTCGAATAAAAGTGCCGAAAGTGCACTCAAAAGCGGCTGTAAACATCGAGGAGGGCGCAATCATACCCGAGGCCAGAAACAGCAGATACGGTGTACCATCGATCAAACCGACATAATGCCCAAGTCCTAAACCAACTCCGGCCAAAAAAAACAAAGGCTCCACAAAAGGAGGAAATCCGTTGGAAACCAGGTGTTTGCAATATACACGAATATGCCTGTACCAGATGCTGTACAAGCGATAAGCCAGAGGTGGCGGTGTTGTGACAATTCGTTGCGGCAGGACGGTTTCAGTCATGCAAGGTTCTCCCGGTTACTTTTAAAAACAAATCTTCCAAATTGACCGGTCTTAGAAAAAAATCGCCTGGATTGAGTGGCTCGGTCACTGTTTCCAGTGAAGATAACCTATCACCATAAAGCATAAGCCTACCGGCTGTTTCTTCAGTCCGAAACCCTTTTGCTTCAATCGTCGAAAAAACATCGGTATTCATAATTTCCAGTACGTATGGTTCCAAATTTTTCGAGATTAGAGCGCTGGGATGCCCCTGAAGAATTTTTTCGCCTTTGTGCATAATGATCAGGTCATCGCATAGTTGGGCGGCTTCATCCATGTAATGGGTGGTCAGAACAATGGTCACACCGGTTTTTTTGAGCATCCTCATTTTGTCCCAAATGGCTTGCCGTACCTGCGGATCTAAACCGGTGGTAGGCTCGTCCAAAATAAGGAGGTGAGGGGAGTTGATCAAGGCTCTGGCAATGATCAGACGCCTTTGCATACCGCCGGACAATTCTCTAATACGGGCCGTTTTTTTTTCTGTAAGTTCCATAAATTCAAGCAGCTCGTTGATACGCCGGCTGGCAACATTGTGGGACAGGCCATAAAATTTACTGTAAATATACAAATTTTGGGAAACTGAAAGCTCAACATCGAGATTGTTTTCCTGGGGCACAATTCCGGAAAGATATCGGATTTCGAGTTCATTTTTGGCCGGATCATAACCCAAGACATTAATTATTCGACCATTATCCGAATCTGCCCTGACCCGTCCGGTCAGCATGTTCATCATTGTGGTTTTACCTGCTCCATTGGGACCCAATAATCCGAAACAGGTAGCCTTGTTTACTTCAAAGGAAAGATTATGAACCGCCTTGAAATCTCCGAAGTGTTTGGTCGCATGTTTTACATATATTGCTTTTTCTGTCATTTTCCATTCCCCGATGACAGGAAATGGTTATACATTATCCTGTCTTTCCTTAGATTTGGAAAGTCACTTATCAAGATATTTCTCGCCGCCATGAACCCAAGCAATATGCAGTTTCATTCTACTGGGCAGTCCAGTTGAGACTGCTTCATCTATGTTACTACTCAGCCCAAACAGCTCAACAAAAGCCTGATAATTCTCAAACCATTCATTGCTGGGGCTGAAAGAGTGAACGATCATCGCCGCTTTGTCCGTCCTCAAGCGGCGAGCCTCTATAATGGCCGATACCGTTCTGTGAAGTAGTTGGTAGCGAATATGGTCTGGGACAGGGAATGGCAGACCGAGTTCTTCGCATAAAAATTTCAATCGTTTTTCTTTGCCTGGGGACGGGTTACTGAACCACTTCCCGACAGTTGGCCCGAAAGGTTCCGACACTTTACCTTCCACTGTGATTGAAATAAGGCCATTATCTGTTTCCCCCAGCACCCAAATATCATTCTGGGAGGCTGCCCCGCCTCCAGGAATGGGTACTTTATGTTCCGGGATTATGAATATAAATTTCAGACTGTTTAACGCCGGAACCTGGAGCAATACCTCCATAACCTCTTTAGGGATACCATCAGCTTCGTGCCAGCAATATGCCAGAGATCTTGCAGAATAGCCTTTCTTCCATTGTTTATCTGGGTGGGCCAGGAATTGTTTCCAATCTTCTGGATCTCTTGCCGGTACCAATATTTGCGTCATTGTCCTGTGCCTTTACAATATTGTCGATTGTAGTGACAATATCAGCATAGCTCCTTCTTGTAAAACGTCCTTTAATCTGGCCTTAATTGACAGGTCATGGCCCCTGGGTATAAAGATAAGTGTCTTATTCTTATTTATAACATTAAGGATATCTTTTTATGTTCAGTAATTTTTTCATTTACTTTATCATCGTGACTGCTCTGATCGCCATCGCACGAACCCCCTTTTTTAAGGGCTTTATCGGGGAATTACTCGTCAACATACTGTCTGGGCTGATGCTCGATAAAAAAACGTACAGGCTAATCAGAAATGTTACTTTACCAACCGATGATGGCAGCACTCAGATTGATCATGTTATCGTATCCAAATATGGCATATTCGTTGTTGAAACCAAAAACATGAAAGGCTGGATTTTCGGCGGAGAGAAGCAGAAAACATGGACCCAGGTAATTTACAAGACCAAAACAAAATTCCAGAATCCGCTTCGCCAAAATTACAAGCATATGAAGACCCTTGAGGGACTACTATGCCTCCCCGCTGACTGTTTCTATTCCGTCATTGTTTTCATGGGTGATTGTAAGTTCAAAACACCTATGCCGGAAAATGTGTTGTTCCCTCTGGAATACATCAGCTATGTAAAATCCAAACTCACACACCGACTTGAAGATGATCAGGTGGACCAGGTAGTTCAAGCAATAGAGCAATGTCGTTTTGACCGATCGCTGAAAACGCATATTAACCACGCCCGACATGTTAAAGAACTGATGGCAGAGAAGAAGAAGGTAAACCTATGCCCTAAATGTGGGAGTCCACTGGTGGTCCGGATAGCGAAAAAGGGGCCAAATGCTGGGAATGAATTTTGGGGCTGCTCAGATTTCCCCAAGTGCCGGTATACAGCTCCGATGGAAAGTAGCGTGAAAAGTGGCATGGATGTGTGAACTTTGAAGAATACGATATTCACCATAGATTGATGAATAAAATAAGACATTTAAAAAACTTACTCAGGGAGAGGACTGGTATCAAAGTTGGCTGACCCTAATCCCCAGACAGGCAAGGATAACAAAACAAGTCAACGCCTTCATTGACAAGTGTCTCGGCCAGAACTTATAGACAGATTGAACACTTTGCATTTACTAATCTGCCAAATCGAAAAGTAGATTAACACTACATCCATTTTTATGGGTAGCATTAGATCTTCTTCAATGATGTGAAGGTGCTGCAATATGCCGAGCACCTGATGGTCTACCGCAACCGCGAGCTGCTCGGTCGCTACCCGTTGCCGCCGGACGGCGTTAAAAACAAACGCATTCCTCCCGAAGGGCAACAAATAACGCCGTACATGCCCAAAAACCGAAAAAAGCCCACTACAGAACAGGAGAAAATATTACGAACGGCTGCTGAAGAGATTGATGAATATCTCACTTTTGCCATCAGAAACGGCGTCAAGCAGAAACACCGGTTCATTCGCGCACTGTATGGATTGTACCGGAACGTGACCCTTGAAATGTTCATCAAAACGGTCAGCCGGGCGTTAAAGTACCGGATCACTGACATCAAAATCGTTGAACGTATTGCCACGCTGCAATTGACGGCCGGTCATTTTCAATCGCCGCTGCCGCAGATCGACCGGCAGTTGGAAAAACGAGACGCTTATGTCCAAGGATATTTTGCCGATGACGTGAATCTGAGAATCTATGACAACTTCACAGGAGAAGACAATGGATGAACAATTTACACAGATGCTCAAGTATCTTAGGCTTTCCGGTCTTCTGTCGAACTGGGACCGTTATCTTTCCATCGCTCAGAAGGGCAATTACTCCCATACGCGCCTGCTCGAATATGTCGTCGAGCAGGAGTATAATCTCAAAAAGGAAAACGCCAGAAAAATGCGGATTACTCGTGCCAGGATCCCGGAAAAATACGTGATCGAGACCTTTCCTTTTGATCGGCAGCCGCAAAAACTGGTTATAACGGATTTGGGGGACCCGTCCGTAAGCCTCCCAATGAACCCGAAATCAAAAGATTTTGAAGCCAGTTTTCGTGGTACCGAAATCCGTTAATTCTTTCAAAAGAACTCACATGGCCTTTTTGCTTTACCGTCCATGGATTGAGTGGGGCAAAATTTTGGGTAAGCGCCCAGGCACGAATGCTGAGATTGGCAGATTTCATAGTGCCGTGAAAGTACTTGGTACTGAATAAATGACGGTCCATCCGCTGCATAAGCCGGTCAACCATGTTGCTCGTTCTATGTGCGCCAGGAAAGTCATAGGCTTGGGAAAACTGTGGAAGATTATCCCTGAGCTTCTTGATTTTAACTGAAATGACGTCCGGAACGTCATTCTCAGGATTTCGACACCATTCGGAAAGCCTACGAACTCTTTGTGAGAATGATCTTTTGGACTCTGCCCTGAAGCAATCCCATAATCTGGTGGCGGCATCCAGAAAATAGTCCTTGTATTTTTTGCGTGAGCGATCACGTATGCCAATAAAAATGTGTAAAAAGCAGGACAGCACAGCTATCTTGGGAAACAGCTTTTTCCAGGCCTTCTGCGTCGACCGCCATCCGTCGGTATTAACAGTATCCGGCTGATATTCCGGATTAATGCATTCAGCTTCCTCTTTAAAAACACCGTATGCGTTTTGAAGATCCTTACTGGAGGCTGTTTCCGAAACACTGGCTCCTAAAATACAGTTATTTCCGACCGTCGTCGCAATATAGGTCTTTTTTCCCAAAAGGCGGGTGTGTTTTTCATCAGCAGAAAGGTGCTGAGGTAATTTCTCCGGGGATTTGATAGTGGTTCCCACAAGGCTGTAACGGCCAATGGTTCCCTCAAGACGATACCAATACATGGGATTTTTTCCGAAACAGTGACTCAGAGCCCAAAATGGAACGGCAAACTTACGCAAAAATAACGGTTTTTCAACATCTTTCACAAATCCAGTCATATAGGGCATGGCAAAAGACGGCCTTATTGTGTAGCTGACACCAGCTATGACTATTCTTCTGATTTTCAATTTCAGTTTTTTTGAGACTCTGATCTCCTTCATTGTGTATCCGCAGGCGATTTCAGGCGGAAAAATATTAGGATGCTCCTTGATTACCATATCTAATATTATCCGAAATTGGATGGCATGTTGAATGATGCTGTAATATTGTGCTTGACAAATGTGCATACAAATAGTTCGATTCAGTCGGGGAGCGGTGTTAGAGGCTGGAGTCATCATTTTCCTTAGTTGTTATAGTTGCTGTTCGCACTTCAACCATAACTCAGGAAATGAATTTTTTCAGTCTATTTCATCGCTCTCCGACCCAGTCCCCCAAATCCGTTATAATCAGAACAAAAAGAAGATCCTGAACATGTACGATGGGTTCGATTACGTGGAAAAATGCCGTAATCTGATTTTTATGGGGCCGACCGGCACCGGGAAAACCGGGCTTGCAACCGCTTTCCTCACCCATGCCATTGATCGGGGATACAACGGACGATTTATCGCGTTTGCTGAACTGGTCGAACAACTCTACCAGTCGGTTGCCGATCACACGGAAGCCCACGTTATTAAAAAATTTGCCGCAACCGATTGTCTTTTAATCGACGAGTTGGGATATGTTGAGGTTGAGCCGGTGCAGGTCGGTCTGTTTTTTACCCTGATGAGCAGGCGTCATCAGAAAAAGACCACGCTGATTACATCAAATCTTGGCTTCTCTCAATGGTCGTCTTTTTTGAAAAACGACCATCTGACCGCTGCCCTGATCGACCGGTTGACGGAAAACAGCCATGTGATCAACATGAGAAACTGTGTAAGTCTGAGATCAAAGTTGGGAACAATATAACTGACAGGTTTTATCATGGCAGGTTCCCGTTATACCCGACAGAGACTGTTTACACTTCGTAATCACATCCCCATGAACAGGGTGCTTGAGGCCTTGTCTATCCCTGTATCCGGCCAGGGAAAAGAATACCGTTTCTGTTGCCCTGTCTGCAATCAATTTAATACCGGCATCAATCCAAAAACAAATCTGGCCCGATGCTTTTCCTGCCAAAAAAATTACAATACCATTGATCTTGTGATGGTAACCAAAGGCTGTGGGTTTATTGATAGTGTCGCATATCTTGAGACATTAAAGTCGGACATCCCGTTCCAAGAAACAAAATCAGCTTATCCCGCAAAAATCGTCAGGCAAAACAAAATGGTCCCCATCAGTGACATTTTTAAATCCCTGGCACCACTCGAATCTTCTTCAAAACGTGAAAATCAAACCATCGTCGAACTCCAAAAACGGATCACTAACCTGGAACGGTTCGTCAAAACTCTCTGCGAAAAAATAGCTTTAATAGAACGATCTTAGCGAATCTTTAATAGCTTCGGTTATCCTGCGTGAATCTGCAGGGTACCGCGGGGTTTTTATTTAAATTTTTTTGGGCGGGGTAAATGCCGGCCTATGCCAGCCAACGTATTAGTTTATCAGAGTAAAATTGTATCAATTTATCTGAGCGCTATAGAGCTTGGCAAAGAAATAAAATTTCTTACCATCCGAAGAAGGGGAAAAAAGATAGTCGAAGAACTTAGCCAAAAGTCGCCTTCATCATGGAAAAAAGTTAGAGTCACAATGGCAAATGGCAAAGGCCGAAACTTAAGAGTTAATGATGAAAAGATATTTCTAAAAGATTATGGTGGTGAGGTGCGGCAAATAGCAATAACAGGGCATGGTAAGATTAAACCAGCTCTATTAATAACAAACGATTTCGATAAACCCTGCGACAAGTTGATTAGAAAATATACAAGAAGATGGTTGGTTGAAAAAGGCATTTCAGAACAAATTGAATTCTTTCATCTAAACAAAGTATCATCATCAATGGTTATTAAAGTAGATTTTGATCTTACAATGTCCATACTTACACACAATCTGCTACGACTCTTTGCTATGGATTTACCTGGTTATTCGCATATCAGTGATTATTCTCTCTATAAAAAATTTCTTGCAATGACTGGGAATGTACAAATTGAAGCTGATCAGGTAACAATCAAAATTAAGAAAAAAAGAAACCTACCCTTACTGCTCACAACAATGCAAAAATTTAAAAAAATGAGGCTCAGATTTTTTGAAAATAAAACGTTCTCTGTTATTGGGGACAGCACAACTTGAGTGTGGATTTTGGCAAAATTATTTTCTGAAAGTAGGGTTTCTTAGCGTACCATGAAAATCCGTGGTAAAGATATGTTTAACATATAAAAACTGAGAATTCATAAGTGTCTAACATCACAAACAAACCGAACAAGAGATAGGCAAAAACAGAGGCTTTCCTGAATATTGAAAAACCAGATCCCATACCTACAATATACTGATTTTAATTATGTTATTGCATGAAAAGCAGTTGTGCTCTAAAAGAGCCGTACCCGAATTATTTAGTTATGGGATCTTTTGGGTATCAGCACGAACAATTGATATCAGGTTTTGCAAGTATTTTTGAACGGCCAGAAGCTGTGTTAATTCAATAATGTCAGGAAATTGTCGGCTTGCTGAAGAGAGAGCGTAGAACTCAATAGTATGTTCTTTGCCATTGGCCGCGATTTGAATTATGGTTGTTGTTGCGTCCATCACGGCAAAGACTCTCCTGCTGTTAGTACCAGCACTAGAAGTCGATTGGTTTAATTCATTTTTAATCTTTCCTTGAATGCTTGCCTCATCAATATCAAAAAAATGGTTCTCATCAATGATAAACGCCAGGATATCCTTAATTTCACCCTGGGTTAACTGGAATTCGATGGGGTTTGAAATCCCGTACGGAGATCCTATGAATCCCCTTCCAGATTCCAAAATCAATAAATAAGGGTCTGTATTGATTCGCGGTGTTTGTCCACCCTGGTAATCGAAACGGATAATCGGATTCTTTTCAGCCATACCCCTACCGACAGCGACGAATAAAAGAAAAATAATGAAAAATAATAATATCCTTACTTTACCTGATGGTAAAAAAAAATGTGTCATTTTTAAACCTGGTTTGTGTTTAAAATAAAAAGTCTAAACTATTCTCAACCCTTTGAATGCAGGAAGAGAACAGTTTAGATACCATTCGAAATTAGCTTTTGCGTCTGTTAAGACCTGAAAGCCCAAGCAGGCCAAGACCGAAAAGGAAAAAGGTGGCAGGTTCAGGCACTGAAGTTTGTTCGGCAAGAACATATCCGATATCAACAAAAGAGGCCAGGGTTGTCTGGCTTACGTAAGCGGGATTCAGCATCGACCATCCTGTCATCATCTCGCCGGGGAACTTATCCAATTCCCAATGTGCTCCAGCTGTCCCGTCCCCACCCCCGTTTTCAACCGGTATAAAGGATGCGCCCGGCACACCAAATTCTGCCTGGTATGCAGCCAGGGCAGTGGCCCCAGTGTACTTATAGCTGCCATCAATATAAACATTGTTCTCTTCCCAGAGGGTTCCGAAACCGATAACGTGGGCAATTTCGTGGACAATGGTATCATACAGATCCCAGTCTTCCATTACAGCAAGGTCAGCACTGTCATAACTCATATCTCCCTCAGTTGATAGGGTGTATCCCCCCTCGGTAGTTATCCAGGTTGGCCCGCCACTTCCAAGTATGTTACCGAGGCCGTCGATATCCACGGCTTCAGCGTTAATTTTGAGGCTGGTTATCGTCGTGATACCCGTCTGGTAGCCACTGATAACACTTTCCCAATAGTCCTCGGCATCTTCGAATATTGCTGTTTGTGCGGTTGTAAAGCCTGTGAGCGAAAGATTAATATCAAACGGGGTCGCATAAACAAACTGTGCAGTACTTAACATTAAGAAGCTTAACAATAAAAAACCTCTGACAAATTTTTGTAGCATTTTTTTTCTCCTTTTTTTGTTTTGGTTAGCTATATTAATTTATTTAATCAATAATCGACCCTAATGTTTAAGCAAAAATAAAGCCAAAGATTGACCTGAATTCAACAAAACAACATTTAATGTAAGGGTGTCACATAAGGATTGGCTCCAAAATTACTTAAACTTTTATTTTTTAAAACATCTTGTTTTTTTAAGTGGTTTTGGAAACAATTTAGGTCAAGTTATTTTGTAACGATTCCTAAGCTGTAATGGGGATGCTTAAGTCTTTATTTGTTTGCTTGTAATTTCTTGAGGAGATAGGGAGGTGGGTAATTTATTTCTCGTATTTAAGAAGTTTTTTACACAGAATATAGATAGATATTTACCTTGATAATTCTCAATTGTCGACCCCGCTGTTCGACCCCAATCCGCCATCAAAAAAAAGAAAAAACTCGAACCGGCATGACAGCTGTCCTTCGCAAAAATTAATCCGTGGTAAATTTGTCGAAAAAATATTCTCCTCTGTGCAGCGATTGAATGAAATACCCACTGTCCAGTTTATTTGAAAAGACGGATTCAATGTGAAATTTTTAATTGAGGTCGATTCTGAGCACAGATCAGCAAAGACCGTTCGATGCTTTTGATATCAGAACGATTTGAGTTTTCAGGCCGCTTTCTTCCACTCGTATCGATGATGTAATCCACCAATACGCGGCAAATCAATTATCTTGCATTTGCCGACAGATCTGGGTTGGATCGGCCGACCGTTGGGCGTATTTTTTCCAAGGCTCAAATGTGTTCTGTCGTTATGATAATATTGGAAATACGCGCAAAGAATGTTTTTCAGATGTCCTTGGTTCAATACGATGACATTGTTTGCACATTCTCGTCTGATCGAGCCGATCACCCGTTCAACAAAAGGGTTTTGCCAAGGGCTTTGCGGGACCGAGACCACTTCTTTGATGCCCATGTTTTTCACTCGATTTCGGAAAAAAACGCCATAGATTGCATCCCGATCCCGCATCAGATACTTCGGTGCCGTATCCCAGGGGAAGGCCTCCACGATCTGTTGGGTTGTCCACTCGGCCGTCGGATTTGAGGTTATATTGAAATGTACGACTTTGCGGCGGCTGTGGCTGAGGATCACCAGGACGAACAGAATATTAAAGGTGACTGTTGGAACAGTGAAAAAGTCAATCGAACACTTGTTAATATGATTTTTCAAGAAAGTCCGCCAGGTTTGAGAGGGCTTTGAATTCGGCGGATGTCGGGGCATCAGGTTCGATACGGTTCGTTCGGAAACCTCGAACCCCAGGCTGAGCAATTCCCCATGAATCCTGGGCGCACCCCAGTTTGGATTGGCTGCAGCCATCCTCCTGACCAGATCACGGATTTCACGACTGACTTGAGGCCTTCCCGGGCCTTTGGATTTGAATTTCCAGAAAAGTTTGAAACCCTTGCGATGCCAGTAGACAACAGTATCCGGCTTTACAATGATGAGAGATTTACGCCAAGGAGTCCAAATTCGGGAAAGCAAAACCCAGAAGAGCCGATCCACCATTCGAATTTTCGGCCGCTTGTTCGTCCTTTTCATTACGGCCAATTGGTGGCGAAGCGCAAGGTTTTCGGCAGCGAGATTCGAAGTGACTTTGAACTTCAGCCATATGAATAAAACAAAATTTCCAAGCATTTTCATCATGACTCCAACTTGGCAGGCGTATACAAATTTGTCAATGATTTCAGAAAGTACGAATACTTGCGAAGGACAGGGGTGAGTAGTTACAATTTAACCTGAATAATTAGGCTTGATTTCATTGTGAGAACCAGGGTACAAAATAGGGCAGGGCAAGTGTGTTTAGGTAAAAACTTGTCCACCAGGCTTACACACTTCGAAGTGTGAAATTTGAAGTTGTTTTTGAATATCTCTGTTATTACAGTCTGTTAGATGGTCGAATGAGGCCGAGAATGCAGAATTTCCCCTTCGGCACCACCTCAAATTAGTATCCCGGAAGGATAAACCTTCTCGGGATTTTTTGTTTTTTTGGATGCCTTTTCAATCTTATTCGTTGCATAAATTCTGTGTATAGGGTGTATGACCTATATATGTTTCGGTGTATAGGTTGGGGAAGTTGTTGACACTTTTTATCTGCTCTGGTAAATTTTAATTCTCACCAAAATAGAATTAAACGCTTCAAAATCAATACGAGAAGAGGATTTTATGGTTCAAGATAATGAAGATGATATTATTGAACTGACCGAGGTGGCCACAGAAGAATCATCCCCAAAAGAGCAGGACATAATTGAACTGACCGAGCAACCCTCTGATACAGAAGCGGCTCTTTCCGATGAAATTTCTTTGGAGCTAAAAGACAGTGAAAATGCCGAGCCCTCACTGGACCAGAGCGACATAGAAGCTGTCCTTGAAAAACTTATTGAGAAGAAGTTTTCTGAAATCATTGAAAAAATCCTTTTTGAGGTGACCGAAAAGGTGATCAAACTTGAAATAGAAGATATTAAAGCAGGGCTTAAAAAAGATCTGGATGATATTGGCTGAGCCTGATTAAACGATTGACTTAATTTTTAAAAATTTTTATTAACGTGACGGGGATTGATTCAATCCCCTTTTTTCATTAACTGGTCTTGGAACAGCTTTGCGCTTTGAGATGCATGGCGGTTCATGACAAAACATGACACAGCCTGTCTACTAAAAGCTGGGTTGTCACATTAAAAGGGTTTGAGGAGTTGAATTATGTGTTCGGATTCCCTGGACAAAGGATATTCACCAAAAGAAATTGAAGAGAAATGGTATTCATTCTGGCTTGACAACGGTTTTTTTAAAGCTGAAGACAAAAGTGACAGCCCCCCCTTTTCAATTGTTATTCCACCGCCTAATGTCACCGGCGTGCTTCATATGGGTCATGCGTTAAATAACGTGATCCAGGATATCATGTGCAGATACAGAAGGCTTTTGGGGCAGAATGTTCTATGGATGCCGGGAACTGACCATGCCGGAATCGCCACCCAGAATGTAGTGGAACGTAAACTTGCTGCCGAGGGCAAAAACCGTGATCAGGTCGGACGGGAAGCCTTTATTGAAGAAGTCTGGAAATGGCGGGAAAAATCAGGTGGTGCCATCATCAACCAGCTTAAGCGCCTTGGTGCATCTTGTGATTGGGACAGGGAACGCTTTACCATGGATGAGGGGCTGTCCGAGGCGGTACGTAAGGTCTTTGTCCGTTTATATAAGGAAGGCCTGATCTATGAAGACCAGTATATCATTAATTGGTGTCCCAGATGCATGACGGCTCTTGCCGATCTTGAGGTTGAATATGAAGAAAAGGACGGTTACCTCTATTATATTCGTTACCCGTTCAAAGGCAGCCAGAAAAAAGGGCTGACCGTAGCCACCACCCGGCCTGAAACCTTGTTCGGAGACATGGCTGTGGCCGTTAATCCTGAAGACGAACGGTTCAAGGACCTTGAAGAAACGCAGGTTCTGCTGCCCCTGACAGACCGGGTAATCCCCATTATCCGGGATGATTATGTAGACACCCAGTTTGGGACCGGTGCTTTGAAAGTCACCCCGGCCCATGATCCCAACGATTTTCATCTGGGTGAAAAACACGACTTGAAAAAATTAAAGGTCATTGATGATGCAGGGGTAATGATGGAAGGGGCGGGGCGGTTTGCCGGCCTTGATCGGTTTGAATGCCGCAAAAAAGCGGTTGAAGCCCTTGAAGAGCTGGGATTGCTTGAGAAAAAAGAGCCCTTAAAACACAGCGTTGGCAATTGTTACCGTTGCCATACAGATGTTGAGCCTTCCATTTCCAAACAATGGTTTGTCAAAGTAGGCCCCTTGGCTGAGAAAGCAGCCCAGGCTGTACGGGACGGCAGAACCAGAATTATTCCCGATAATTGGTCAAAAACCTATTTTGAATGGATGGACAATATCAGGGATTGGTGCATATCGCGTCAAATCTGGTGGGGACACCGCATCCCTGTGTGGAAATGCCCGGAATGCAAAGCCGTTATTGTTGAAGAGACAGATCCGGATAGCTGCCCCAAGTGCGGCTGCAAAGAGATTGTCCAGGAAACCGACGTCCTTGACACCTGGTTTTCTTCAGCGCTTTGGCCGTTTTCCACTATGGGTTGGCCTGAAAATACGGATCTTTTACAAACTTTTTATCCGACCAATGTTTTGGTCACAGGGTTTGACATTTTGTTCTTCTGGGTTGCCAGAATGATGATGATGGGTATCCATTTCATGGACGATGAAATTCCGTTCAAGGATGTTTATATCCATGCTTTGGTCAGGGATGAACACGGCAAAAAAATGTCTAAGTCCAAGGGTAATGTCATAGACCCGCTTAAGGTCATTGATGAATACGGAGCAGATGCGTTCAGGTTTACACTGGCCGCTTTTGCCGCCCAGGGCAGGGATGTTAAAATGTCCGAATCCAGGGTGGAAGGTTACAGAAATTTTGTTAACAAGTTGTGGAATGCCGCCAGATTCACCCTGATGCACATTACAGAACAAGATGTTCTGACAGATGATCTTGATTTGACCCTGACAGACCGCTGGATTCTGTCCAGATGCGCTGAAACCTCTTTGGCCGTCAAGCAGGGAATTGAGGAATACCGCTTTAATGAAGCCGCTTCTGCGGTTTACCAGTTTGTATGGCATGAATTCTGTGACTGGTATCTTGAAACGGCTAAACCTGCACTTTATGAAAAGTTAGGGGCTGACCAGCGCGACGCGGCCCGTGGTGTTTTGGCAAAAGTGCTTGAAGATATTATCATCATGCTGCATCCTTTCATGCCTTTTGTGACCGAAGAAATTTATAATATTCTACCAGGCACAAGCGGGTCCGTCATGAAAGCGGCATTCCCATACAGTGACGACGACTTTAAAAAGTTCAAAGATCCATCTTGTGAAAAAGAGATGGAATTTATGTTCTCTTTGATTTCAGGTATCCGCAATATCAGATCGGAGATGAACATCCAGCCCTCCACCAGAGTTAAGGTGCTGGCCACTACAGAAGAAAAGGCAGAAAAACTGCTGATTGCCGAAAACAAATCGGTTATTATCAATCTTGCCACCCTTGAGAATCTTTCTTTTTGCGAAGCAGATAACCCGCCTGAATCCTCAGCTACGACCGTTTCAGGTGCCACCACCTGCTATGTCTGCCTTGAAGGTGTAATTGATTTTGACAAAGAAATCAGCCGTCTTGAAAAGGAGCTGGAAAGAAACACCAAGGAGTTGAATAGTATCCAGAAACGCCTTAACAACGATAGTTTTCTTGAGAAAGCTCCGGAAGATGTTATTGAGAAGGTTAAGGCCCAGCATGAAGAACTTAAGGAAAAGCAGGATAAGATTACAGTGAACCTGGATCGGGTTAGAAATCTGAAACAGGATTGATTTAGATATGGATATGACAGAACAGATTATTCAGCTGGCACTTTTTGAAGATACCTGTCTTGGGGATGTGACTACGGAAAGTATTTTCCTGCATCCCCAGGAAAAAACAGCTATCATTGTTGCAAAACAGGACTTTATCCTGGCAGGCGTTGATGTGGCCAAAAAGGTGTTTAATGCCGTAGATCCTTCAATGGCATGCAAGATTCATTTTAATGATTCGGACACCATAAAAAAAAATGATGTAATCTTTACCATCAACGGCGATATCCGTTCTCTTTTGACCGCCGAGCGTGTGGCGTTAAATTTTTTGCAGCGGCTTTCCGGCATTGCAACCTTGACGAGAGAATTTGTAACTGCCCTGGATAATCCAGAAGTCAGACTGGTGGATACAAGAAAGACGACCCCTGGGTGGCGAAAGATTGAAAAAGATGCTGTCAGAGCAGGGGGCGGATTTAATCATAGGTTTGCACTTTATGACGGAATACTGATCAAGGATAATCACATCGCTGCAGCCGGTTCCATTGCTGCAGCAGTTTTTCATGTTCGGGCCAGGGCGTCCCATTTGATGAAGATAGAAGTGGAAGTCTCGGATATGGATCAGGTTCAGCAGGCGCTTGATGTCCAAGCGGATGTGATCATGCTGGATAATATGGATATTGATACCATGACCAAAGCCGTGAAGCTCATTTCAAAGCGCGCCGTGGTTGAAGCTTCGGGTAATGTCAGTTTAAACACGTTAAATGCGATTGCCGGAACCGGCGTGGATGTCATTTCCTGCGGTGCGCTGACCCATCAGGCTGTTTCCGTTGATCTGAGCATGCGCATTGCCGAAGATTAGAAAATTAAGGGACTGGGGCTGCGGTTAACTGGTTTCGACCGTTTGCCTTGGAAAGGTACAACGCCTTATCCGTACGTTTGACAAATGAGGTAAAATCTTCGCCCTTGGTAATTTGTGCCGCCCCGATGCTTACGGTCACAGATGTCTGTACTTCTTTTTCCGGTGTAAATACCGCTTTCAGGACATTGTCTCGGATGCGGTTGCCCACCAGACAAGCTTCATTTAACTCAGTTTCCGGTAAAAGTACGGCGAATTCCTCGCCGCCATAACGGTAGGCTGAATCCATACTGCGCAGGCACGAAGAGATAATCATGCCCATACTCATCAGCACCTTGTCTCCTTCCAGATGTCCCCAAGTATCGTTATAGTTTTTAAAAAAATCGATATCCAGCATTAAAAGTGATAAATTCCGTGCGTAGCGCTGGAAACGCTCAACCTCCTGCTTGATTTCATGAAAAAACTGCCGGGAATTGTATAGGCCGGTCAATCCGTCGGTTATGGCCAGTTGCTTCATGTCTTCAAGCAGTTTGTCCCTCTCCTTTTTAAAAGCAGCTTCTCTGAGCATCCGTTTGATTCTCAAGTCCAGCTCTTCAAAGCGAAACGGTTTGAAAATAAAATCACTGGCACCGGCACTAATAGCCTCTTCATAGGAATAATCTGCCGAATACCCGGTCATGACCATGACATCAATGTCGTATTTTTCCCTGATTAATCGAGTGAGTTCAAGCCCGTCCATGCCCTGCATCATGATATCTGTGAGAACAATATCGGGCTGAAACGTTTTCAGAATGTCAGCAGCCTGGAATGCATTGTCAGCACTTTTAACTTCATAGGTCATCAATGTTAAAAATTCTTCCACAGATTCCTTAATTGCTATATCATCATCAACAATGAGGATGGCAGGGGGCATTTGCTTCTCCGATACAGGGCATTTGCTTCTCCGATACATTCCAATACAAATAGAAGGCCTTGAACCACGGCTTTTCTTGACACTATAAAATACAATTGATAAATGTATAGCCTTATTATGAAGGATACATCTTTTTTGTCAACTCTTAGTTTGGAGTCTAATTGAAATACGATCACCTTAATATTAGAAATTTTTCTATTATTGCGCATATTGACCATGGCAAATCAACTCTGTCTGACCGGCTGATACAATTATCCGGTATTATAGAGGATCGGGATATGAAAGAGCAGATCCTGGACTCCATGGATATCGAACGGGAAAGAGGAATCACCATAAAATCCCAGACCGTGTCCCTTCCCTATACGGCTTCGGACGGCAGCAAGTATCTGCTTAATCTCATTGATACACCGGGGCATGTGGATTTTTCATATGAAGTGTCAAGGGCGCTTGCGTCCTGTGAAGGCGCGTTGATATTGACTGACGCATCCCAGGGGGTAGAGGCCCAAACCCTTGCAAACCTGTATCTGGCCATGGAGCATGACCTTGGGATTCTCCCGATCATCAATAAAATTGATCTGCCCTCGGCTGAAATAGAATGGGTCAAAAGCCAGATTGATGAAGACTTAGGACTTGATAGCGAAGAGGCTCTTCTTGTCTCTGCAAAAACAGGGCTTGGTGTCGATGCAATTTTTCAGACCATTGTTGACAAAATACCTGGGCCTACGGTGGAAAATACCGGTGCATTCAAGGCTTTGGTCTTTGATTCCCATTATGATCCTTTCAGAGGCGTTATCATTCATTTCAGGATTTTTGAAGGAAGTGTCAAAAAAGGGGATCGGATACAGTTCATGTCCAATGATGCGACTTACAAGGTCGAGGAAGTTGGACTGTTTCAGATTAAACGTAACCCTCAACCCAGTCTTGACGCAGGCCAGGTCGGGTATGTGATTGCAGGCATAAAGCTCATTTCCGATGTCAAAATCGGTGATACGGTGACCATGCCGGATAAAAGATGCGACAAGGCGCTTGGCGGTTTCAGGGAACCTACACCTGTTGTGTTTTCTTCCATGTACCCCGTGGCATCCGACGATTATGAGGAACTGACCGAAGCGTTGGAGAAACTCAAGCTCAATGATGCTGCCTTGATTTATGAAAAGGATTCATCTGCAGCGCTGGGGTTTGGTTATCGCTGTGGGTTCCTGGGGCTTTTACATCTTGAAGTGGTTCAGGAACGCCTTGAGCGGGAATATGATGTTTCACTGATTTTAACCTCGCCTTCGGTTCAATATGAAGTCACCTATGTGTCCGGGGAAGTTAAGATTATTGACAATCCAACAGAATACCCTGATCCAACTGAAATCAAATGTGTCCGTGAACCCATTATCAAAGCGTCCATTATTGTGCCGGATAAATATATGGGTAATGTCATGCAGGTCTGTCATGAATTTCGCGGTGAGAGCACCAATTATCAGTATTTGACCTCAAATCGTATGGAAATGAAATTCACCCTGCCTTTGGCCGAGGTGGTTTATGAGTTTTATGACCGCCTCAAAAGTGTGACCCAGGGCTATGGTTCTTTTGATTATGAAATTGCAGGCTACCAGGAAACAAATCTTGTAAAACTGGATTTTTTGATCAATGCGGAACGGGTTGATGCCCTTTCCATGCTGATTCACCGAGACAAAGCAGAAACCAAGGCCCGCGCTGCCTGCAAAAAACTGCGCGAAGAAATCCCAAGACAACAGTTTAAAATACCCATCCAGGGTGCCATTGGCGGCAAGATAATTGCCAGGGAAACAATCTCCGCCTATCGCAAAGATGTTACAGCCAAGTGTTATGGCGGTGATATTTCAAGAAAGCGCAAACTTTTGGAAAAACAAAAGAAAGGCAAAAAGAGAATGAAAATGGTGGGATCGGTGGAGATTCCGCAGTCGGCGTTTCTGTCTGTGTTGAAGACTGATTAAACTTAGGTGGTGTCGTAAAAAGAATTAATCCCCCCCCGGCTGTAAAAGCCAGGGGGAGGAGAATAATCAATAATGCCTATGCTGTTGATTCAACTTTGTTTACTTCATTTTTGTGATCCAGTGATAGTTTATACTGGAAACTATCAGCCAGGGCCTGCCATGAGGCTTCGATAATATCCTCTGAAACACCGACGGTCGAAAAAATATTGTCCGTATCCCGGGATTCGATCAATACCCTGACCCTGGCATCGGTGCCGTCTGACCCGTCAATCACGCGAACCTTGAAATCCACCAGATGAAGGTCTTTGACTCCCGGATACATCGCAGCCAAAGCCTTTCTCAATGCGTTATCCAGGGCGGACACCGGACCTTCACCCTCGGCTGAGGTGATCTCAGTTTTGTCACCAACCCGTATCTTGATCATGGCATGGGAATAACAGGGTCTCTCCTTGTCCTTTTCCACCACGACCCTGAAGGATTCCAACTCAAAATGGGAATGATACTGTTCGGTGAGTCTTTCCATGATCAGTTTCAAAGAGCCTTCGGCCGTATCAAACTCATATCCGAAATTTTCCATCTCTTTGATGTTGTTGACAATCAACGATTTTTTAGATTCGTCATTGCCCAGATCAACCCCAAGCTCTTTAGCCTTGTAGGCGATATTGCTTTTGCCGGACTGCTCGGATACCAGAACCCTGCGGCGGTTGCCCACAAGTTCCGGCGTCATGTGTTCATAGGCTTTGGGGTTTTTCATGATGGCCGACACATGGACGCCTCCTTTATGGGTAAACGCAGACCGACCCACAAAAGGTCGTGACGCCACAGGCGGCATATTTGCGGTTTCGGATACGAACCTGGACAAGGCCCGCAGCTTGGCCAGGTTTTCATCACTGATACAATCTCTGTTCATCTTATGGGCCAGGATGGGGATAATTGCCGTAAGATCGGCATTGCCGCATCGTTCCCCATATCCGTTAATCGTACCCTGCACCATGGTTGCACCAGCATGAATCGCATTGATGGCGTTGGCAACACCCATGGCGCAGTCATTATGGGTATGGACCCCGAAGATGACATCATCATGGTTCTTGAAATGTGCCATGGTTTCCCGGGTGATGGTGTCAATGTCACAAGGCAGGCTACCGCCGTTGGTGTCGCAAAGCACCAGACATCGAGTTCCACCTTCTACAGCCGCTTCCAGGGTTTCCAACGCAAATTGTGCATTGGCTTTATATCCGTCGTAAAAATGTTCGGCATCATAGAGCACTTCACGGCCCTGGGCTTTAAGATAGGCCACGCTTTGGGTGATCATGGCCAAATTTTCTTCCCGGGTGTTGTTCATGATGTCCGTGACATGAAGATCCCATGATTTGCCGAAAATCGTTACCACCGGCGCACCTGAGTCAATCAGGGCCTTGATATTGGCGTCTTGTTCACAGGTTGAATTTTGTCTTCTTGTGGAGCCGAACGCACAGATTTTTGCCTGTTTGAACTCTTTATCCCTGACCAGATCAAAAAATGCCTGGGCCCCGGGATTGGATCCGGGCCACCCTCCTTCAATGTAGTGGATGCCGGCATCATCTAATCGCATGGCGATTTTGAGCTTATCCTCGGGGGAGAAAAATATGTTCTCCCCCTGCATCCCGTCACGTAGGGTTGTGTCGTAAAGCAAGGCTTTTTTCTTTGCTTTTTCTCCATTCATTTCCAGTTCTCCCTGCCAAGAGCTATGGTGCCGGTGGAGGCGATTTCAATAATGCCCATGGGCTTCATCAGCTCGATAAAAGCCTTTATTTTGCCCGAATCACCCGATACTTCCACAATAAAGTGTGAGCAGCCGACATCAACGATCCTGGATCTAAAAATATCGACGATCCGCATGATTTCCGCCCGTTTTTCGGTTTTCGCATGGACCTTGACCAATACAAGTTCGCGTTCCACATATTGTTTTTCGGTTAAATCATTGACCGTGATGACATTGATCAGCTTGTGCAACTGTTTTTTAATTTGTTCAATGACATGTTCATCACAGAAGGTTGCCAGGGTGACCACTGAGACGTCCGGCTCTGCGGTTTTTGCAACGCTTAAGGAGTCGATGTTGAACCCGCGCCCAGAGAACAGGCCTGCAATCCGGGACAGAACTCCCGGTTCATTGTCCACAAGAATTGATAAAATATATCTGTTGGTTTTCATATCAATTATCCTTTTTAAACCAGAAGCATGTCAGTGATGGCCCCGCCTGCCGGAACCATGGGATAGACCGATTCTTCACGTTCGACAACAAATTCCATGATTACTGTGCCGGGGGTGTTCAAGCCCGTCTCAAGGGTCTGGGTCACCTCGGCTGGATCAGTACACCTGAAGCCGGTTGCCCCATATGCGTCGGCAAGTTTCACAAAATCAGGCTGGGCCTCCATATTGGTGTCGGCATATACCTTATTATAGAAAAATTCCTGCCACTGGCGCACCATGCCAAGATAGCGGTTGTTTAGGATGACGATTTTTACATCCAGTTTCTCAGCAACAGCTGTCATCAGTTCCTGGGAATTCATCTGGATCGATCCGTCCCCTGCAATGCAGACAACCGTCTTGTCCGGGGCTGCAGCCTTGGCACCGATAGCAGCTGGCAGGCCAAACCCCATAACTCCCAGGCCGCCTGATGTGATGAAGTGGTTGGGCTTTTCAAAATGATAGTACTGGGCGGCCCACATCTGGTTTTGGCCAACTTCCGTGGTCACAATGGCTTTGCCTTGGGTGACCTCATGCAGTTTCTCAACAACATATTGCGGTTTAATGGTGTCAAAAGATTGTTCGTACCTGAGGGGCGTCAACTCTTTCCATTCATTTATGCGCTTCAACCAAGCATCCCGGTCGTTCATAAAATTTTCAGGGGCCTCTTTTTCCATGAGCGCTGCAATATCTGTCAAGGCCATCTTGCAATCCCCGACAATGGGGCAGTCAACATCAACATTTTTATGGATGGATGTGGGGTCAATGTCGATTTGAATGATTTTGGCCTCCGGTGCAAATTTTTCAAGGTTACCGGTGACCCGGTCATCAAACCTTACACCAGCTGCAAAAATAAGGTCACTGTGGCCAATACTCATGTTGGCCCGGTAAGTACCGTGCATGCCCAACATGCCCAGCCAATTGTCATCAGTTCCAGGGTAAGCACCAAGTCCCATCAAAGAGGCCGTAACCGGGAGGTTGGCAAATTTTGCAATTCGGGTAAATTCCTTGCTTGCCCCGGATGAAATAAGGCCGCCGCCACCAAACATCACGGGCCGGCGAGCCTCTTTGAGCATTTTTACAGCCTTTGTCATCTGCTTTTTATTGGGTTTGTAGTTAGGCTTATAGGTGCGCATTTTTATCGGTTCCGGCATCTGAAAATCAATCACAGCCTGGACAACATCCTTGGGCAGATCCACAAGTACCGGACCCGGACGGCCGGACCCGGCAATGAAAAATGCTTCCTGAATGGTTTCCGCAAGTTTGTTTGGATCTTTAACCAGGTAGTTATGTTTAGTGCAGGGGCGGGTAATGCCGACAATGTCCACTTCCTGGAAGGCATCATTACCGATAAGGGCGGTGGGCACCTGGCCTGTAAACACAACGATGGGAATGGAATCGCAATGGGCTGATGCAAGCCCGGTCACGGCATTTGTGGCACCCGGTCCCGAGGTGACCAGGGCAACGCCGGTGGTTTTATGCGCCCTTGCATAGGAATCGGCCATGTGAACGGCACCTTGTTCGTGTCTGACCACGATATGGCGCAGGTCGTCATGTTTAAGAATTTCATCATGGATATCAATGGTGGCACCGCCGGGATACCCGAACATGGTATCAACACCCTGCGCCTTTATCATCTTAATGAGGATTTGGGCCCCTGTAAGTTTCATTATCCGCTCCTTTATTTGAAAATGGCACCATTGCCGGCAGATGTCACCATCTTGGCATAACGGGCCATATAACCTTTTTTAATTTTGGGTTCGGGTTTTTTCCAATCTACTTTTCGTTGGGCAAGTTCTTCTTCAGGTACCAATAATTCAATGGTTTTGTTCGGGATATCAATGCAGATCTGATCGCCTTCGTTCACAAAAGCAATCAAGCCGCCCTGGGCTGCTTCCGGAGATACGTGGCCGATGCTGGCGCCCTTGGTGCCGCCGGAAAACCGACCGTCTGTGATCAGGGCACACCGGTCATCAAGCCCCATGCCGGCAATGGCTGATGTGGGGGTGAGCATCTCGCGCATGCCGGGCCCTCCTGCCGGTCCTTCGTAACGGATCACGATGACATCGCCCGGATTGATCTGCCGTTCCATGATGGCGTTGCTGGCATCTTCTTCACAGTCAAATACCCGTGCAGGCCCCTGGTGGGTCATCATTTCCGGGAGAACCGCAGACTGTTTAACCACACAGCCTTCGGGGGCAAGGTTGCCGAACAATACGGCAAGCCCGCCTTCCTTATGGTAAGGATCATTTACAGGCCTGATGACATCCGGGTATTTTACCTTAACTTTTTCAAGATTTTCTTCGATGGTTTTACCTGTGGCAGTAATAAGACTTGTGTCGATCATATTGTTGTCACTGAGTTCTTTCATGACAGCCTGGATACCGCCGGCTGCATCAAGATCTTCAATGTGGTCCTTTCCGCCGGGGCTCAAAGAGCATAAATGGGGGGTTTTTTTGCTGACTTCATTGATCAGATCAAGAGGAATATCCACACCGGCTTCGGCAGCCACGGCCTTAAGGTGCAGCACCGTATTCGTGGAACAGCCCAGGGCCATATCCACGGCCAGGGCATTCATAAACGCCTGCCGGGTCATGATTTTGTCCGGGGTAATATCGTGTACCACCAGATTCATGATCTGCATCCCGGCCGCTTTTGCCAGACGTACCCGGCTGGACATGGGTGCCGGAATGGTGCCGTTGCCCGGCAGTCCCATACCGATGGCTTCGGTGAGGCAGTTCATGGAGTTTGCCGTGAACATGCCTGCACAGGATCCGCAGGTGGGACAGGCCGCATTTTCCATTTCCAAAAGTTCTTCTTCGGTCATTTTATCGCTTTGAACGGCACCCACAGCTTCGAATATAGTGATCAGGTCAATTTTCTTTGATCGATCATGGGGGTGGCGTCCTGCCAGCATTGGACCGCCGCTGACAAAAATGGAGGGAATATTAAGCCTTGCCGCAGCCATCAGCATGCCCGGCACAATTTTGTCACAATTGGGCACCATGACAATACCGTCAAAGGGGTGGGCTGTGGCCGTCACTTCGATACTGTCGGCAATAAGCTCCCTTGATGCCAGTGAATAGTGCATGCCGATATGGTTCATAGCAACACCGTCACATACACCGATGGTGGAAAATTCCATAGGGGTGCCGCCGGCCATTGAAATACCTGCCTTTACGGCTTTGACAATGGAGTCAAGGTGCATGTGCCCCGGGATCAGTTCATTGGCAGAGTTGGCAATCCCGATCAGGGGGCGGCTTAACTCCATATCAGTATACCCTAACGCTTTAAGCAGGCCCCGGTGGGGTGCCCTTGCCACGCCCTGTGTTGCAATGCGGCTTCTTCTCATTTTTTTAAAAGTCTCCTAAAAGCAAAAAAAGCCGTTACCTGCCCCCCTTCGGGGCAGGTAACGGCTTTTTTTAATTAATCTTATTTAAGCCACTAATCGCCCCTTCGCCAGGAGGTGACAATAATCACCTCCACGATAATAAGGACCACTAGGCTGTTAATAATATTTGTTTTAATCATAATATTTTACTCTTAATTAAGAATATTAATTATATATAAATAACAATAATGTCAAGAAAAAAGAAAACCTTCTTCAAATTAAATTTTTAAGCCGATAAGCAGGCGTTAATTCAACCGTTTCCGCTCATAAATTAAGATCTTTGTTCAACAATGAAATTGTATCAAATACTATTTCTAAATGGGCGGGAATTAGGGTTTGACATTCAAACAGCCGGACAGTTATATTATTTATATTCACATTCTTAAAAAATTTAAATTGGCACAACACTATGATCACTGATAAAGACATTTCAATACAGCTGTCATCTATCATGACGGCAATTATAGTTTGCCTTGCAGGAATGGGGCTGTATGCGAAAACTCTTGTCCTTATTTCCCCTTCAATTGCCTCCGTCTGCCTGATTTGGGCCGCACATTATCTTTTAGGTGGGCACACTGAGCAACGATTCGTCATCCGGGGGCGCATTATATTACTGGTCTTCTCAGCTTATATCACTTGGTTTGCCTGTCTTACCGGTGGTGTTTTCAGTCCCGGACTCTTTTTTTTTATTGTTGTGATAGCCGGAACTGTTCTCTTTGCTGATTTGCCCGGTTTTTTTGTTTTTTGCTGTTTTTTGGGCCTTTTGCTTTCCTTTTTTTATTGGGGACCGTTCTGGGGACCGGGGGTGTTGAATCCCAATGAATTTCGCCTTGTTTTTTTCATCATTTTGTTTTCCGGCATTGGCGCCGTCCTGTTTTTAATACTCAAAAAACAACAGATGTTGATCTCAGAAAAGCAGTCGGCTGTTGAGCTTTCCCGAAAAATCAAGGATGATGCTGAAAAAGCCATTGAGGTTAAAGACAGATTCTTGGCCAACATGAGCCATGAAATACGAAATCCTATGAACGGGGTTATCGGCATGCTTCATGTCCTTCTCGACTCTGAGCTTGATACTGACCAAAAACGATATGCGGACATTGCCTATAACAGTGCTAAAGCCCTTTTAACCATAGTAGATGATATACTGGATCTATCCAAAATTGAAGCCGGCAAAATTGAACTTGATATCCGCTCCTTTGATCTTGAAATTGCCATTAAGGATATTGTCTCTTTACCAGAATTGCAGGCCAGGCAAAAAGGCCTTGAGTTTATTTATAATATAGATGCGGATGTGCCAAGACTGCTCAAAGGAGATATCGGCAGAATACGCCAGGTGATATTAAATTTTACCAGCAATGCCATAAAATTTACTGAAACCGGATCTGTGACCTTGAATGTAACACTCAAAGAGGATAAAGAAGAGCACGCGCGGATTCATTTCAGCGTAGATGATACAGGTATCGGTATCAGTGAAGAGGTTATGAATGGCCTTTTTGCTCCTTTTGTTCAGGCTGACGCCTCCATAACAAAGAAATATGGCGGTACCGGCCTTGGCTTGTTCATATCAAAATTGTTTATTGAACTCATGGGTGGTCAGGTGGGGGTGGACAGCATTGAAATGATAGGCTCTACCTTCTGGTGTGAAGCACCCTTTGAAAAACAGCTGCCCGAAGAGATGTCTCAGGCTCCGTCTGTCGTTCCCGTAAACGAAATCAGGGTGGTTGCCGTATCCGACAAGCCCGAACCCAGTACCCGGCTGACTAAAATTTTTGACCGGATCGGCTTTCACTATAAACCATGTGGGCACAATCAACTGATTGAACTTATAACTGTTGCCAATGAAAGTGTAACGCCTTTTCATGTGGTCATTATGGAGGTCAATGAATCGGATCAATATGCAAGGAATATTGGCCGGGAATTCAGCCAGAACCCCGAGTTGAACAGCCTTGCCCGAATTATTGTCACGGCTGTGGGTAAGCAGGGGGACGCAAGGGAATTTGAAGGCTTGGGTTTTTCAGCTTTTTTAAGCTTTCCTTTGGATACATCCATTCTCCAGGATGCTGTCCACATGGTACTTTCACCAGCTTATAAAAAAAGCAACCAGGCTATTATCACCCGATATGCTTTAGCCGAACGTAAGAAAAGAGCATTTAAAATTTTAATCGTTGATGACATTGATACCAATGTTGTGACGGTTAGAGAAATTATCAAAAAACAAGGATATCAGACGGATTCGGCTTCCAACGGCATTCAGGCCGTTGAAAAGGTTGAACAGAATAAGTATGATTTAATATTCATGGACTGTCAGATGCCGGAAATGGACGGTTATGAAGCCAGTCGGCGAATCAGAGAATATGAAACCTTAGAAGACCTTATGGCAACACCCATCATTGCCATGACCGGAAACGCTTTTGAAAAGGATCGGCAGGCATGCAAAGCCGCCGGTATGGATGATTTTATTTCAAAACCGGTCAATCCCCATGCTCTAATTGAACTGATAAATATGTATAAGTCGGAAAGTTTAGCTTGTGAAATATTTCTCACCGATACTATTGCGCCTGACCGCGATATTCATAAGGCTGAAAAACAAGCACAAGTCGCCGCTGGTGTGGAAGAGAATCCTGCTTCCCAGCCTGTATTTGACCGGACCGGATTTCTTGAACGCTTTGGAAATGACGAGGACATGGTTGCTGAAGTCCTTGCGTCCTTTTTCCAGGAGGTGGACGGACTTGTTGATAACCTTATTGCGGCGGTTAAAAAAGAGCCCATTGACCCTGGATATGTCAAGGAGTGTGCCCATGCGTTAAAAGGCGCTGCCGCCAATGTAAATGCAGAGCAGTTGAGACTTGCCGCTTTTGACATTGAGTCCTGGGCCGGTGATGGCGAGCCGTCACACCCATTGGTTGAACCCGAAATACTTGAGCAATATCTAAATCGGTTTAAAGAGAAAGCAATTTTATGATTGATATTAAAAACATGACTATACTGATTGTGGATGACATGAAAAGCATGCGCCTGACCCTGCGTAAAATGCTGCGGAATCTTGAAATCGGCAAAAATCTTTTATTTGCGGACAATGGCAGGTCAGGCTTAAATATGTTGAAAAATTCATCCTGTGATTTGCTTATCGTTGACTGGAACATGCCGGAAATGAACGGCAGTGAAATGCTGGCCAGACTGCGCCGGGATAAAAATGTCAGGGACATTCCCGTTGTTATGGTTACAGCCGAAAACGAACGCGATATTGTGGCTGATGTTGCAGAACACGAAGTGGACGGATATCTTCTTAAACCATTAACTCTGGCTGCATTGGACACGAAAATAAAGAGTGTTGTTGAGGCCGCCAACCACCCTGACAAGGCAAAGCTTCATCTACTTGAGGCAAGGGCGTGTGAAGAGGCCGGCAATATTGAAGGTGCCATAGACGAAATTCGAAGAGCGTTGGCAATTAAACCCAATGCATCACGGATTTTAAGAAACCTTGGGCTTTTATACCTTAAGACCAAGAACACTGAAATAGGTGAAAAATGCCTTCAAAAGGCCGTTGCTGTAAATTGTCAGGATACTATATCCCGTAGCCATCTGGCCAAGCTGTACATCAGCAAACGTGCTTATAAAAGAGCGGCCCAGCTTTACATGGAAATTCTTGCGTTCAGCACAAAGTATTTTGAACCGGCGGTTCGCTTGGGAGAAACACTCTTGGCTAACGGGTTCAGAAATGAGGGAAGAATGCTTTTCTCGCGTATCATGTCGAAAAGTCGTTCCAACAAGGGACTTCAGGGAAAAATCATCAATATCTGCCTGGAGAACCAGGAATATGATTTTGTGGCCGATATTGTTACTGAGGCGATCAAAGATAATCCCTCCAACATAGATTTGATGTATACGGCCGGGACCATTTATCTTCAAACCGGGGATCAGGAAAAAGCTTTGGAATGTTTTATCACAGTTGATAACAACAGGCGCGGGGAGATTAAAACAAAACTTCTCATCGCCAAGATTCATTTCAATAACAAACGTATTCTCCAGGCAGACGACTATCTGAACCGCATTCTGAGAATTGATCCGTCAAATAAAGAAGCCTTGAAAATGCGCCAACAAATTTGATGGCGTTGTGAAAAGTCGCCGCTTAATTATGGTGCCTGACCAGACACTCACCCCTACCAGACACCATGCCTTGTAATAGATTGTATTCTATTGGTCAACCCCCACATGGTTTATGGTCGCAGCCATATAACCTGCTCCAAAACCATTGTCGATGTTGACCACAGCAATATTTGAACTGCAGGAATTAAGCATGCCCAAAAGGGCGGTCATGCCGTTAAAACTTGTGCCGTAACCAATACTTGTAGGCACGGCAATGACAGGGGATTTGACAAGTCCGCCCACCACCGAGGGCAGAGCGCCTTCCATCCCGGCGGCAACAATAATTACAGATGCGCTTTCAAGTTCACTTTGGTGGGCGAAAAGGCGATGGATACCTGCAACCCCGACATCAAAAAGGGTTTTTACCTGATTGCCCATGGCCTGGGCTGTTAAAGAGGCTTCCATTGCCACCGGGATATCGGAGGTGCCGGCACTGACGATAAGGATCGTCCCCAGGCCTGTAATCTTCGGAGGCTGTTTTTCGATTTTTAGCAAGTGTGCATCATCAAAATATTGCGCACTGGGAAACCGGGAACGAACCACGTCGGCTTTTCCCGGGTCAATGCGGGTGACAAGCACAATATTTTCCGATTGTTCAAGTTTTTCAAGAATGGCAATTATCTGTGTCGATGTTTTACCCTGCCCGAAAATCACCTCGGGGAATCCTTTGCGAAGTGCTCTATGATGATCCACATGGGCACAACCGATATCTTCAAATGAGAGATGTTTTAATTGATCTGCCGCCTGTCCGACAGGCAGTGCACCGTCAGCCACCATGGAAAGAATTTTTGTCAGTGTATCAATGTTCATATAGCGTCTAAGCGTTTTGCCTTCTTAACCAGGCAAGTCCTTTCCCAGTTTTATCTGTTTCTTCCGAAGACGGTTCCTCTTCCTGGACCGGCGTCTCTTCTTTAGGAGCGGGCGCCGACCGGGAAGCTATCACCTTGTCTTTTCCCCACTTGTAATGACCAAATTTACAATATCCCTGAACATTATTAAACCGGGCGTCAATGCTCTTGGGAATGGGGATCACATTGCCTTCGACGGATGGTATCAGAAATTCAGCCAAAGGGATAGACCCACCTCCGGATATGATAATATTGTCAATATCCCAGTCATTTTTCCATAACCGGTTCAAATCAGAGGCGATGGTCGAGGCGGCGTGTGTATACACCCGCTTTTTAAGATTAAGCACATTATACTCCTTACCCCTAATTTTAATCACGCCGGATTCGATGAATTTAAAAATTTTGTAAAGTTCGATATTGACGCCACTTTCCTGGCGCAGCTTATCCGCGATCACCGAAAAGCATTTGGATACCCCTGTTTCCATGGTTGACGAGCCCCTTTCAATGTACTGGAGATGGTCAAAAATGGAAAAATCCGTTGTTTTAAAACCAATATCCACCACCCCGAGCTTGGAGGCCGCAAGATCCCTGTCGCAGATTTTTCCGTTATCGTCAAAAATCAAGTTGAAAATGGACCCAATGGGCTGGGGTATGACATGCACCTTGTCAATGGAAAGTTTTCTATGTTCATCCGGTGCGTCTTGGTGATGGTAAATGATTTCGTGCTCACCCTGGATAATCTGTTTAAGCCGCTTGGTATCCCGCTTTAAGTACGCCACAGGCAAGCCGGTCACCACATTAATCGGGCCATGGGCCTGGGAACATGTCCCTGCTGCCGCAAGGGCAAGGATTTTGACGAATTCTTCTACCATTTTTTCCTGGTCAAGGGTGTATTCGGTCAGGCTTGATTGACGTTCGGCATAGGAGCCTAAAAAATAAGTTTTATTGTCCAGGGTGATATGCAGGTTCGCCGTTGCGGCAGCATCACCCAAGTTTGACATAAACTGGATTTCAGCTGCATCGCCGATCAGGGATTTGAAAATTACCGAATTTTGTCCGTTATATGCTTTTGTAAAACCAAACCCCACATCTATGCCGATAATTTCCATGTCATGACCTCCTGATTTTAATCTGCTTAGATAGTACCCGATCAAACAATAGATACGTTGTGAACTGTTTTGAAATTGTGTCATAACAAAGCTATCACTGTCCCCATAATCAGTCAAGGAATCAGGGTAATTACATCAAAAAAAGCAGAGAAGATAAATTCCATATTCCACCGCTTGATTCCTCCCTTGTAATTAAATACTATTGGCCATGAAGTTGAGAACAAAAATTTTGGGCGTTTTATTGGCGGTAATGCTTTTATACGGTGTTTTGAGCTACGCGATTGAGCGGTTCGTAGTTTTCCCAAGTTTTGTCCTGCAAGAAAGACTTGAGGCAGAAAAAGACTTGAACCGGTGCCTTGAAGCCCTGAGAAGGGAAATTCATTATCTGGACGAATTTGTCCATGACTGGGCGGCCTGGGATGATTCGTATGCGTTCGTTCAGGACGCAAATATGGACTTCATCCGGTCTAATTTGGTTCATACAACTTTTATCGACAACAGATTAAACCTCATCATGGTCCTGGATCTTGAAGGCCGTGTCCTTTGGAAAAAAATAGTGGATTTAAAAAACGGCCTGGAATTGAACATCACCCAGTTCGCCGAAGACTGTTTTCCGCTTTCCCATGTATTCATGGCGCACACAAAAGATACAGAGAGCAGTGTTGCCGGAGTTTATGCGGGCGCATTCCCATTTTCCCGGTTTTTAAAACGGACTATCCTCTTTAGCAAAAAGAAGTTATGCTTCCCCTCGATTATCAACTGATGAGGAAGAAAATAGTATGAAACTCAAAAAGGCTGAATCCTGCGAAACGGTAGAAGAAATATATGAATTATTGAAACAGCTGGACAAAGAGAAACGGCTAATTCGCAGTCCGGAAGAACTCATTCAGGTTGAACAAGAAATTTTAAGCTATACCAATCGTTTAGCCGCGTTGATGCTAAAAAAAAAAGTCCAAACCAGTATAAACTCTCCGGAGCATAACGAACAAGAAAGAGAGTTGGTGCGTAGCTGGCCTGGCCGAATGAAAAGTGAAGGGTTTGAGACAGTTCAAATTCAAACCAGCTCAGGTTGCACGATCCCAATCCATGTTCGATACTATCGAAGAGCCTGTGACCGTCGAAATGGCAAAAGATATAAGGGCTTGTATGCTGCTTTGGCTTTGCTCGGGATTCATGATCGATGTACACCAATCTTGGCGGCGATGGTCAGCGCCTGGTCCGCGTTACTGAGCTCATTTGAGGAAGTACGTCAGGTCCTTTGTGATCATGGCACTATCCTGGATGTTAAGGTGATCCGGAAACTGGCCTACCGCTACGCAGAACGAGCACGGGTGGTACAGCAAATGGGTCTGCTCCCCTTAAATGAAGAGGACAACCTTCAAGGTCGTCGGGTTGTCATAAGCACCGATGGTGGCCGGACTCGATTGCGGGAAAAAAAGCGAGGTCCCCGGACAGCCAAAGGAAGAACCAGATATCATGGGGCCTGGAGAGAACCCAAGCTGTTGATTATTTATGTCGTCGATGCCCATGGGAAACAGGAAAAAAGCTTTGCCCCATTTATTGATGGCGGTTTTAATGGGCCTGATGGCTTGTTTCTGCTGCTGAAGGGCTATTTGAAGTCTCTTTGCATCCAAAAAGCAGACAAGGTGTTGTTTGTTGCGGACGGGGCTCATTGGATATGGAATCGAGTCCCTGGTCTGATCAAGGCACTGGGGTTGAATCCGGAGAGTGTGCATGAACTCCTTGATTTTTATCATGCAGTAGAGCATCTGGGAAAGGTTGCAGGATTACGAAAAAACTGGTCAGCCAAAAAACGTAAAGCCTGGGTCTCAAAACAGCGACGGTTTTTGCTAAAAGGTGAATCGGCAACGGTCGTACAAGAAGTACAGGCTCTTTGTCGAGGCCGGAACAGCAAAGCCATAAAGACAGAACGGGATTATTTTGTACGTAATAGGCACCGTCTTGCTTTCCCAACGGTAAAGGCATTGAATTTGCCGATTGGCAGTGGTGCGATTGAAAGTTCGATTCGAAGAGTTGTCAATTTGAGACTCAAGGGTCCCTGCATTTTTTGGTATAAAGAAAATGCGGAGAAAATGCTCATGCTGCGCTCATACTATAAATCGGGACGATGGAACTGTCTGAAACAAATGGCCAATTCACATATCTCATTGTTAGCTGCATAACCGTGAAAATGGGAATGCGCCCGTTTATGCCACCGATAAAGGCCCCCTTCTTATGGCGTCTCGGCCTGTCATCCAAAGCCTTCATACCGGGCCGCCCAAAGGTTATTTGATTATGGGTCGTTTTCTGAATGAGAGATACATGAAAACCCTGGCGGATCAGACCAAGGTGGATCATCGGTATTGGCTTTTACACGATACGTCCATTCCGGCTGAATCCGGATCTATATTTGAAAGATTGCAAAAAAATTCCGGTCCCGTGTTTGAAAAACAAAATAAAAACATGCTTTTTGCTTACGGTATTTTCAAAGGGCTGACCGATTCCTCTGACCTCATTATCCGAGCCGAAATTCCACGCCAAATTATGAAATATGCTGTAAACACGATGTTTTTTGTTTTAATTTCAACAATTTTGGCCGGGTTTATTCTGCTGCTTGTGATGTTTTTTTTATTGAACCGGGTGGTGATTGGACCTTTGGGAAAACTAACGGAGAGAGTCGTTTCCTTAGGAAACTCAAAACCGCCTTTATCCCCACTATTTTTAGACCGGAATGATGAAATAGGCATTTTATGCTGTGAGTTTCAAATGCTCTTCAATAAACTTACCCAGGTTCATAAGAATCTGCAACAGACCAATACCCATTTAAATCATGAAATCCGGGAGCGGAAAAGCTCCCAAGAAAAACTCCAGTCACATCGGACCCGGTTACGGCAACTTACTTACAGACTCCTTTTGACCGAAGAAAGGGAGAGGCGGCGTCTTGCATCAGATCTTCATGACCAGATCAGTCAAAATTTGGCGATATGCCGGTTAAAACTCTCTATGCTCAAAGCGTCCTGCACCGCGGTAAATAGAACCCGGGCTATGGAAATGGAAGAAGTAGAAGATATACTCGAAGATATTATCCAGGAAACCCGGACCTTGACCTTTGAAATCAGCCCGCCAATACTTTATGAACTTGGGTTGAAGCCTGCCCTGGAGTGGCTTTTGGAAAACACCTTTAGCCAAAGCGGCATCGAAACACTTTTAGAGGGAGATCTAAAGAAAAATCAGCTGGATAATAGTCTGAGTATTCTTGTTTTTAGGACGGTAAGAGAATTGCTTCACAATATCATTAAACACGCAAACGCGTCACAAATAACGGTTAGTCTATCCCAAGAAGCGTCTTTTTTTGAAATCCGTGTAACGGATAACGGGGTTGGGTTTGATCCTGAAAAACAGTATAAAAATATTGGATTCGGTCTTTTCAGCATCCGGGAACAGTTCAGTTCCATTGGCGGTAAGTTTTTGGTCTTATCTGACCCCGGTACCGGAACCCGGGCCATTTTGAGGGTCCCGTATCATTTGAAACATATCATTTAAAGGAAGCATCATGAAAATAAATATCATTCTTGCTGATGATCATCATTTGATTCGTGAAGGGCTCAGGCTGCTTCTTGACCGCGAAAAAGATTTTTCAGTTCTCGCTGAGGCCGACGATGGAAGGGCAGCTCTGTCGGCCGTTAAAAAATTTAAACCGGATCTTGTGATCATGGACGTCTCCATGCCTGAATTAAACGGTATGGAGGCTACCCGTAAAATCATATCCGAAGCTCCGGGTACCAAAATTATGGCCCTTTCCATGTACTCAGACAAGCGCTTTGTTGAAGGGATGTTTCAGGCGGGTGTATCCGGCTACATCCTGAAAAATTGCATTGCAAAAGAACTGGTTTCGGCCATCCGCCTGGTGGCAAAAGGGCAGGTATACATCAGCCCTGAAATTGCAGGGACCATTGTGGACGGTTACCTGTCGCGCGTTGTTCCTGAAAATGATATGAATCGGCGCACCTCTCGGAAAACTTTGACGGATCGTGAACGTGAAATTCTTCAATTGATTTCCGAAGGTCAAAATACCAAAGAGATCGCTGAAAAACTTCATGTAAGCTCAAAAACCGTCGATGCCCACCGGAGAAACATCATGACAAAGATCGGCGTTCAGTCCATTGCGGAGCTGACCAAGTTTGCCATACGGGAAGGGATTACCACCCTGTAACTATTCAAGGAAGCTCTTCTTTCCTAAACTTTTAATCCACCGTCTATTCCTATAGGAATTTTGCCAATATCCTTCAAAAACCACACCTGGTAAGGTGGACGCTATCGGTATCTATTTGTTCATTCAGGCTACATGCTGCCTTGTAGCAGACAAATTTTTTACATTCAAAAAACCAGTGGGTTTGCAGATCTCACCAATTATCTGGATCCTAATAACAACTTTGTTTCAACTGGCGCAGACGGTGTCAGCAAAGGTGGGCGGAATGCCCCGTCCGCTGCATACGCCGGGTTCAGCCCGCCATTGTACTTAGAACGTGAAAGAAATACGCGATAAGGCAAGAGAATTGATGGATGGTTTTTGTCGGGTCTGTCCCAGAATTTAGCTCACCTTAGTATGGTCAGTATGGAGATTATCGCCGCTTTAAATCATGAATCCGATATGAATGGGAATTTGGCAGTGCAAGCTGCGATCCTCCATGACACCATTGAAGATACCGATACCACTTATGATGAACTGTTCTCCGAATTCGGACAGCCTGTTGCAGATGGTGTTCTTGCGCTCACTAAAGACGAGGCTATCGAAAAACAGCATCAAATGTCAGACAGCCTAAGAAGGATAAAACGCCAACCCATAGAAATATGGATGGTCAAACTGGCTGACAGGATAACCAACCTTCAGATGCCACCGGCCAACTGGACAATAGAGAAAAGGAGAAATTACCTGGATCAGGCCAGATTAATTTGGGAGGAATTAAAATCCGGCAATAAATTCTTGTCAACCCGCTTGAACGAAAAGATACAGGTATATCAATTATATATTTGACAAAGGCCGGCAGGTGCCTCACTTAATATATTCGTTTTGTCATAGTGTAATTTACGGCGGGCACTCTATATGATCACCTTTGTTTCGGCAATTGTGTTCTGGGGATGAAAATTTTAACCACGAGTCTATAATATCTTATTGGATTTACGTCCTTCTTATAGCTCAGAATTAAAATTTTCATCCGCCGCCGAAATCAAGGCAAAAGGCTATTTGGGGTTGGCGCTAACTGGATTGCCAATACTCTTCCGGCATATCTTGGGCCAGAGCCAGGGCACCATCAGCACCGGCATAAAGGGGATCTTCAATTATATGTACCTTGCATGGGCCATATTCCTTTAACACCTTTTCAATATGCTCTTTTATGCCTCTAATCTGGCTGCCGCCACCGGCCAGAATAATATTATTACGTACCATTTTCTGGAATTCGGGATCAAAATCAGCAATTAACTCCAACATCGTCTCTGTGAGACCCGGCAAAATACTTTCACAAGCACGTTTCATCTCTTCTGTGATGTTGTGCTTAATAGGTTTTCCATCAACCGGGATATCTACGGTCACGGTTTCGGGCGGATCTCCCACAAAACTATACTGCTCCTTGAAATGGCGAACCATATTTATGGTGAAATTAGCTTCAGGATAGCTTTCGCTTAGATATGTCTCAAGTTGGCTGTCAATATAATCTCCAGCCATCAAAACGGTTTTCTGATCTTCTTCGGAAGGCATGGTGCCGTGCATGATGCAAAAATCCATAGTGCCTGCGCCGATATCAATAACCATGGAATTGTTCAGCTCGTTGATCCCGTAGGCGACAGAAAATGGCTCTGACACGACCATGATCGCATCTGAAAAATCTGACAGCAGCCGTTTGATCGCCATTTTATTCTCTTTGAACGATTCGGACGGCACCCCCACAATAATACGTAGGTCTGACGCTTCATAATCTTGTGTTCGGGCAACGTCGATTAAACATCCAACAAGTTCTTTTACTGCTGATTCACTTAATTCCGATCCATCCTTGATTACCCCACGCTCCAATGGCCGGCAAAGATTCAGGGACAGGCGGTTTTTTAGCGCGTCATCTCCGAATAACACTCTTTTACCAAGCATCTTTTGAGCAACAAAATCTTTGGGCCAACCTACGTAGCTTTCCACCCAATCTTTTTTGCTGTTACTGGCGGACATGGCACTTCTTGATGTACCTAGATCAATGCCGATATTCAGACTTTGCATTGGATCTTTTTTTTTGGTTTTTGGCGTAGGGTCATTCCCCTCATTAGCTTTACTGGTCATTGCTGAATTCTCCTGTCTGAAATTATCGTATTTTGCATCTCCAAGTAGGCAGTGATACCTTCTTTAAGGTAATCGGCGATATCAGAGCGATAGTTTACCGATGCCAATTTAGCTTCCTGCTCTAGTTTTGAAATGCATGAAATTTCTACCAATACACTGGGTACTCCAGTTTGAGAAAGTACTACGAACGGCGCCATTTTGATGCCTATGTTAAGAACCTGGGCATCTTGACGTTTTATGTTTTTATACAAGCTGCCCTGTATTAGTTTTGCAAGTTTAGCCGATTCTTGACGTTTCAACGTATTTTCAAAATCTGCAAGAATTAAATCAAGCTCTGCCAAGCTAAAATGGGATCCTGAATTTTCTAATTCAGCCAAGCGCAACGTTTCAGAGCTTCTTGGCGCGCCAAAGTAATAGGTCTCAATAATATTAACGGATTTATTGGGCAATGCATTAACATGTATAGAAACAAACAGATCCGCATTATTTCCTTTAGCAAAGGCAACGCGGTCAGCTAATGATAGTGTTATATCTTCATTTCGGGTCAGCAATACATTGAATTGCTTTAATTTGTCTAAACGGTCCTTGAGTTTGATGGAGACATCAAGGGTAATTTCTTTTTCCATAGTGCCGTTAGCACCAATGGCACCAGGGTCGCGACCACCGTGTCCGGGATCGATAACAACTGTTTTAACGCCCAATCCGAATAAAGATGATAACTCAATATTTTTATACTCATCAAGTAACAAATTAAAGTCATTGAGTGATAATTGGGTTCCTGTCCACTCTATAATCCATCTCGGGATGGTACTTAAGGCGGTGTCCTTTGTATACATGGCCAAGTCGGCTTGTTCATCTGCTTTTTTTGCAAAAGAGGCTGTTATACGTGTAGGCTGTTTTTTTGTGTTATGTATATCCGGCACATTATAAATCCCAGTGGATAGATTTTTGCTGAACAGTTGTATTAAGAGTATATTTAAAAGGATCAGCAACATGGCTGTTTTTCTAATTTTTAAAGATCTAAGAAAAACTCGTCGGACTTTTTTCTGTCGATTGAACGACTTTTTAGTGATCATGTGCTGATTTTCCAGATATACATCTCTAAGTATTTCAGCTCTGGAATCAGCATCATGTTTGCAGTCGAGTTGAGCCATAAAACCTTTCCGCTAACGGCCATGGGCCGACCTATCCTATCAAGTGCCCAGGTTAAACCCACAATAAACAATAAAATAATTCAACAAGTTAGCTCTTGACTATCAATATTTAGATAAAATATCACCTATCGAGATAATACTTTTTGATTTTATTTGTTTTATCGTATTCAGTTTATGCCCGAAGTAGTTGAATCACCTGCAAATCAAAAGGTGGCGAAACAAGATCTGTAAACAAGGCAATATTAAGTTGTATTATATCAAAACTATATACGAAAAAAAAATTTTAAATATTAAAATTTTTTTTTCGAGGCTGTAGTGGTCGCTTGCACAAAGCTTGCGGATGGTGTATAGATGCCCGGATTAAAACGGACGGTATTATGTATAAAGACAGGGTATTTGCAGAAAAACTAACCACAATCACACCTTTCAGGTTCAACGAAAAAGTCGCCCGGGTATTTGACGATATGCTGGTCAGATCCGTACCGTTGTACGGTGAAGTGCTTAAACAGCAGGCAAGAATTGCCATGCAGTTTTATCAAAACGGAACCCGGATATTTGACCTGGGGTGCTCCCATGGCAATTTTGGTGTTTTGCTTCTCGACTGCTTTGGTGAAACAGCATTTAAGATGACGGGTGTTGACAGTTCCTGGCCCATGATCCAGCGGTTTAAAAAGAGGCTTTGCGTCCATGACAGCCAGGGCTGCATAGAACTTGCCTGTGCCTGCATGGAAGATATTGTGATTGCAAACGCATCTGTGGTGGTTATCAATCTGACCTTGCAGTTTCTTGATTCCGACAAACGGGACACGCTTATTCAATCCGCCTTTGACGGCCTTTGCCAAGGCGGTATATTGCTGCTTACGGAAAAGACCGTTCACCCTGATCCGCAATTGAATGCCCTGGAACAGGAATATTATCATCAGTTTAAAAGGGAAAACGGATATACGGACCTTGAGATCAGTCAGAAACGGGATGCCCTGGAACGGGTGCTGGTTCCCGAGACCGTGGCCGAACATGAACACCGGATCCAGAAGGCCGGCTTTGATTGCTTCAATGTTTGGCTCAAGTGGTTCAATTTTACATCTATGATCGCTGTCAAATAGTGTTTGAACAAAAAGTCACTTATCTGCGGCGTTGCAGAAAAATTTGCAATCTTCACATACGTAAGTATGCTCCGGTTACAAATTTTTCTGCGCCTTGCATATAGGCAACTTTTTGTCCAGACACCGACTGTCATTCGGGCAATAATATGGAACATTTTTTAGAAAATTACGGACACCTGGGATGGGGTAAATGGTATGATGCCCTGGAAAAATTGGTTAAAAATAAACGGGCCTTTCTTGATTCTGCCGGGGGAAACTTTGAAAAGTTTAAAGGCGTGGTTGACGATCTGCCCAAAATTTGTCCCCGCACCGTTGATATATCATCTGATTTATCCGCAAAGGCTATCAGCATCGGGCAGCCAGACCAGGTTTCACCCGATGACAAGGAGAGGCTTTACAACGGCCTTGCCAATTTAAGTCCCTGGAGAAAGGGGCCGTTTAACTTTTTTGGTGTTCACGTGGATTCCGAGTGGCAGTCCTGGATGAAATGGGAGCGTTTAGCCCCCTATCTGCCCAACCTTAAAAACAAAAAAATATTGGATATCGGTTCAAGCAACGGTTATTACATGTTTAAAATGGCGGAGCAAGAGCCCATGTTTGCGTTGGGCCTTGAACCCCAAAGTGCCTTTTATTATCAGTATTGTGCGGCTCAAAAATATCTCAATTTGAAAAACGTATTTTGTCTGCAGGCCACTTACAAAGATCTGCCGGCTATGAACCGTTTTTTTGATCTGGTGTTGTGCATGGGCATTTTGTACCACCGCAAATCCCCGGTGGAGATGCTCAGGCAGATCCATGACAGCCTTGCACCGGGCGGCCAGGTGGTTGTGGAAAACCTGGTGATCCGGGGGGAAAACAATTCTTGTCTGTTCCCTTTTGACCGGTACGCTAAAATGCGCAATGTGTTTTTTATTCCTGATCTGTCTGCCATGGAAGCCTGGCTTTTCCGGGCGGGATTTTCACATATCAGGTGCGTGGATATAACAGATACCACCCTTGAAGAGCAGCGCAAGACACCATGGATTCAAACAGAATCTCTTGAAGATTTTCTGGATCCCCATGATCCGTCAAAAACCGTTGAAGGCTATCCGGCGCCCGTTAGAGCTGTTTTTATGGCAACGGCCTAAGAGATTTCCACCGGATCAAGTTGTCTGGCTGCGGCAAAAATCCGATCCCCTTTTTCAAAGAATGCCACGGCATCCAGGTATCCGGCATCCAGGGCATTTTCATGGGGAAGTCCAAGCTTGAAATATTTGACGGGAAAAATATTCCAGTCATGGGTCACGCACACTGCGGCCTGTCCGGGGGAAAGATCTTTGAGCCTTGACACCATAAAATCGGTAATCCGGTTGGCCGTTACCTCAGGATCAAGCATAATTGATTCATCAATGGTTTTGTCAAACCAGTCTTTTACGAATTGAGTGGAACCTGTTTTTATCAACATATTTGTGGCGGTGATAATATCTTTGACATAAAAAGGCGTTAAAGCCGTATTAATCGTATTGTGGGGCAGATCCTTATTTGAGACGCAGGTAAATCCTTTATCAATGAGGTAGGCGGTTTCAATGCACCGGCCAAAATGGCTGGAAAACAGCACCGGCGTTAAATCCAAAGGAAAGAATTTGCCGAGATCAAAGGCATATTGCTTGCCAGGATCATTAAGTCCCATAAAAGGTTCAAGCCGCGGGTTGTCCGAGTATTGTCTGTCCGAGTGGCGTATAATTAAAGAGATCCGGTCAACACCCTGCCCAAGCAGGTCTCTGACCAGGTCAATGGTGTGCTGGGACCGAAGTTTATATTTAGTTTCCATGTAATCTCCCAGGAGTGTGCAAAACGGTTCGTTAAACTCCGCAACAGTGTTATGCTTTTGAAATTTATTGAATAGATTTCTTACTCTATGATATATGACCTGTCAACACAGGCCTGCCCCAGGCAGTCACATAGTGCCCGAACGAAAACTGTAAATTTTGCCGATTACTTCGTTGGGTAAAAATTTTAATCCTCGAAATATTCAATATATGTCTGTGGTTAAAATTTCCACCCGCCTTGTACTCGACAAAATTTCCAGGCTTTCGTTCAGACACTACATATAAAGGAAGTCAATATGGCAAAACCCATCAGCGTCGTCGGTAAATCTTGTGGGGATTGATGACTATATAACCGGATTAAAGTCCTTTAAGGGGTTTGCAGGCGATATTGTCAGTCACAAAACGTTTGACGCACAACCTGCGGCCTGGGCATCCGGGAGCGCATTTCCCTGCTTTAAAAATGATTTATCCCGCTTTCTTGCAAAGCTTGGCATTAAAAGTCTGTACACCCACCAGGCCCGGGCTATTTCGCTCATTCTTGACAATTGTCATACGGTTATTGCTACACCCACGGCGTCGGGTAAAAGCCTGGTATATAACCTGCCGGTGATGGATGCGCTGATTTCAGATCCCAAGGCCCATGCCCTGTATCTGTTTCCCCTAAAAGCCCTGGCCCGGGATCAGCTTGATACCGTAAATCAAATGCTGGACGGCACGGATGCAATTTGTTCTCAGCAATTGACTGCGGGTGTTTATGACGGGGATATCACAGCGTATCAAAAGACAAAGATCCGCAAAAATCCACCCAATATCCTTTTATCCAATCCAGAGATGCTGCATCTGGCCATGCTGGCCCATCATCATTTATGGGACTCTTTTTTCGCAAATCTGAAGTACATCGTGGTAGATGAGGTGCATACCTACCGCGGAATCATGGGCTCGAACATGGCCTGGGTGTTTCGCAGGCTTTTGCGCATATGCCGGTTTTACGGATCTGACCCGTGCTTTATTTTCTGTTCGGCCACCATTGCCAACCCCGGACAGCTTGCCTCGGAATTGACCGGGCTGCCGGTAGAGGTGGTGGATGAACAAGGCGCACCTTGTGGAAAAAAAGATGTTTTGATGATGAAAGGGCTGGAGGGCGCGGCTCAGACTGCCATTACACTCATCCATGCCGCCGTGTACCGAAATCTGGCCACCATTGTTTACACCCAGTCCAGAAAAATTACGGAATTGATTGCTGTCTGGGCGGGACAGCGGGCCAAATCCATGGCCGATAAAATTTGTGCATACCGGGCCGGGTTTCTTCCCGAGGAGCGGCGGGAGATTGAACAAAAACTTGCCAAAGGCGAATTACTTTGCGTGGTATCAACGTCTGCCCTTGAACTTGGCATTGACATCGGCAATCTGGACCTTTGCATTCTTGTGGGTTATCCGGGAACCATGATGTCAACATGGCAGCGGGCCGGCAGGGTAGGGCGGGACGGCGGGGACTCCGCCATGGTACTCATTGCACATGAAAACGCTTTGGATCAGTATTTTATCAATCATCCGGATATCTTTTTTTCTATGCCCCCTGAAACCGCGCGAATTAATCCTGAAAACCCCCAGATCCTTGACCGCCACCTGGATTGTGCGGCGGCTGAACTCAGCCTGGATGCCGATGATCCCTTGTTAAAGTCTGCAGTTGTGCAGGAACGGGTTCAAGCCCTGGGAAGTGAAGGCCGGTTGCTGTTGAGCCGGGACGGGCATACCTGGTTTTCCCGGCGCAAACGTCCCCACAGGGAGGTCAGTTTAAGGGGGACTGGCCACACCATCCCCATATTCAAAGAAGACACCCGGGAGAGTTTAGGGGACATCGATTGGCACAGATCCTATTTTGAAACCCATGAAGGGGCGGTTTACCTGCACCGGGGGCAAACCTTTGTTGTTACATTGTTTGACCATCTCAAAGGCGTGGTCCGGGCCAAAAAGGAAACGGTCAATTATTACACCCGGGCAAGATCTTCAAAAAACACTGAAATTATTAGTATGGATAAAACCTGTCAGGTTAAAGGCACCCGGGTGGGGTTCGGCAAACTGAAAATCCGTGAACAGGTTACGGGTTATGAAAGAAAATCGGTTTCTGGGCAAAAATCCCTTGGTATCGTGCCGTTGAATCTGCCCGAACTGACCTACGAAACCCAGGGGTTGTGGATTGAGATTCCGGACTGGATCAGGCAGCGCATTGAAACGGATCATCTACATTTTATGGGCGGGATTCATGCGTTGGAGCATGCGGCCATCGGCATAATGCCGCTTCTGGTGATGACTGACAGAAATGACCTGGGTGGTATATCCATGCCCTACCATCCCCAGGTTGATACGTCGGTTGTTTTTGTTTACGACGGCGTGCCGGGTGGATTGGGGCTTACATTGCAGGCCTTTGACAACGCAGAGCCCCTTATGCAAAGGACGTATGAGGCGATCCGGGACTGCCCTTGCGAGACCGGGTGCCCGGCATGTGTCCATTCTCCCAAATGCGGTTCGGGAAACCGTCCCATCGACAAGGAAGCGGCAAAGCAAATTCTTGATATGCTCCTTGAAAAAGAAGCGGGGCAGGGGACTGTCGCATTTGCACCTGCCACACCTGCGTCTCTTTTCCCGGATTTTGCTGTTCCCAAAAAAGTGGCCGATGAAAAAAAAACAGAGCCGATATTTCCCCAAAGATATGCCGTGCTTGACATTGAAACCCGGCGGTCTGCCAAACAGGTGGGCGGATGGCATAAAGCCGAACGTATGGGGGTCTCCTGTGCTGTACTTTACGATTCCCTCGAAAAGGATTTTCTGGTTTATTACCAGGAGGATATGGAAAAACTTGTGGAGCGGCTCGGGCAGATGGATCTGGTAATCGGATTTAACATTACCAGATTTGATTATAAAGTGTTGTCCGGGTTGAGCCGGTTTAATTTTCACAGTCTGCCCACCTTGGATATTCTGACAAAAGTCCATGATCGTTTAGGCTATCGTCTTTCACTGGATCATCTGGCCGGGCAGACCCTGGGCCTTGAAAAAAGTGCGGACGGGCTTATAGCCTTGAAGTGGTGGCAGGAAGGCCGTCTGGATCTGATCGTGGACTATTGTACCCAGGATGTGCGAGTTACCCATGAATTATATACCTATGGCCGGGATCATGGGTATTTGCTTTTTAAAAACAAGGCCGATCATCAGGTGCGTATACCAGTAGACTGGAAATAGTATAGGTCCTGAGAAAAAATATGACGCAAAAAGAAGTTGCCGAGGCCACCGGGCTTTCTTTGAATGCCGTTCAGACTGCGGAGAGGGGCGCAAGCAAAATGATGACCTATATGAAAATATTACGAGTCTTGAATGCCCTTGACAGCTTGGACAATTTTTTGCCCGAAGTAAATATCAGCCCGCTGGAGTTGGCAAAAATGGCGGGTAAAAAACGTAAAAGAGCATCCGGGGCCAGGTTAAAGAACACCTGATGGAACTATGAAGACGCGTTCCAGGTGATGCGTATTCTAAGGCTGCCATATGCTGAACAGGCACAGCAATACCGCCGTATGGTGTTTAACGCCGTAACACAATAAAATTCGATAATCCAGTTTCATAAAAATCAGCAGTGTCACCCTGCAAAATAGGTAACATCCGGATCATTTCTTTTAGGTGCCCTGGCATACTTTGTTTTGGGTATACCGACCATGAGCGCGCCATGACAGGTATGGTTGCCTGGCAGCCCCAATTTTTCCGAGAGCTCGGGCCATTGGGTCGCAGCATAAAGGACATATCCGGCCCAGCAACTGCCCAGGCCAAATACCGGTAAAGCAAGTTCAAGGTAAGCAAGTGCGGTGTGGCAGTCTGCCGCAGCACTTCCGAACCCATTGGATGCATAGGCAAAAACAAGCTGGGGGGCATCCCGGCATATTCTGTCAATTCCCATATTCCATTGGTTGATCAGTTTATCAATATGCATGATTGAAGCTCTTTGAGGATCTTTTTCCAAGATGAACTTCATCCAGTCGATGACACGGGAGGCGATGTCTTTGACATCCTTTTTTTTGTCAAACACCAACCATTTTACCGGTTGTTTGTTACTGCCGGTCGGTGCACAGCATGCAATGGAAAGTGCCTTTTCAAATCGATCTTTTGGCACAGGTTGTTTTTTATACACCCTGATAGACCGCCTGGATCTTAAAAATTGTTCAGCCTGTTCCGGTGTTAAGATTAAATCATTTTGAATGGGCAGGCAGGCATCCGGTGGATTCGTTTCAAGATGAAAAGCGCCGGTAGGGCATATGGCCACACAATGTCCGCACCGGATACAAAATTTTTCAGCGCCCTTTATGAGACACGGCCCTTCATTTTTCATTTCAATGATCTTTGCCGGGCAGTCAAGTACGCAAAGTCCATCCTTGTTACATTTATCATAATCAATTTTAAACAGGGGCATTGTTTTATTATCCTTGTTCAGCAAAAGTGTTTAAACGACCGTTATTTGATAACAAAAAATGATCATTGTATAAATGAAAAGAATTTTCTCGTTTTTAGTTTTACACCAAAAGATCTGTTCTGCTAAGATCATTTTTATGAGGTAGTATTTTTAAATTTAAATATCTGGAGGTATCGACATGAAATCCATCCAGGCGGAATATAATGAGGCCTCAAGGGAAATCACCATCAAGAAAGATGCAAACGTTGAAGACTGGGTTTCGGTTTGCCGGCGGTTTAACGATGATGTTTCCAGGATCTGCGATGTTACCGATATGGAAGAGTATACCGGGCTTTTTGAGTGTTTTGATGACCAAAACAACAAACACTATTACCTGGTAAAAGAAGACAAGGCGCTTCATCGGATGAAACGCCGTCACTTTTACGAAAACCTGGGGATTGATTAATATGGACAACATAGAAGAAAACATCAAGCTCGCTGCTGAAGTTGTTAAAAATGCCGATGCCCTTTTTATAACTTCCGGTGCCGGTATGGGCGTTGATTCGGGACTGCCTGATTTCAGAGGAAATTCAGGCTTTTGGAAAGCTTATCCGCCCATAGCAAAACTGGGCAAATCCTTTAGTGAAATGGCAGACCCTATCTGGTTTCACAAGCAACCTGAAATCGCGTGGGCGTTTTATGGGCACAGGTTGAACCTTTATCTTGAAACCATTCCCCACGAAGGGTTTTTTCGGTTGCTTGAGTTGGGAAAAAAGAAGCCGTACGGATATTTTGTATTCACGTCAAATGTTGACGGACAGTTCCAAATGGCCGGCTTTGACGAAGCGTTGATTGAAGAATGCCATGGTTCTATCCATCATCTTCAATGCATCGAGCCCTGTTCTACCGACATCTGGGAGGTCGGAGAACAAACAGTCCATGTGGATATCGAGGCATTTGTGGCAACCGGTGAACTGCCTAAATGCAGAAACTGCGGAAAACTGGCCCGGCCCAATATTTTAATGTTTGGGGACTGGAACTGGATATCAAACCGCACTGGTGAACAGGGACAGCGATTGCAATCTTGGCTGCAAAGGGTCAATAATGCCAATGCAAAATTAGCCATTATTGAAATGGGGGCAGGTCTTGCCGTGCCTACCGTGCGGATGACATCCCAGCGCGCCGGCAACAACATGAATGCAACGCTGATACGCATTAACCCAAGGGATTACGATGTGCCCCAAGGCGCAATCGGCATACCGCTTGGTGCCAAGGAAGGCGTAGATAGAATTTTAGCTTGATGTTTTTGATTTTTAACTGAAAAGTTTAACCACGGAATACACAGAATACACGGAAGATAAAATTCCCTGATTTCCGTGTATTCCGTGGTTGAAATCATAGTTTGTTGTGTCTGCCGGTCCGGCCCGTGGCTGTTATAGAAAGATTGCCAGGATAAAGTAGCAGATCGGCAGAACGTATAAAACACCTCGTATCATGGCAGAATATGTTTGTCTTTTTGTAAACACCACAATACATAAGCCGACAAATACTGCCGCCCCCCTGAACCCCATGGAAAGATAGCTCCAATGTAAAATTGTTGTGCTGAACCCTGCCATTACAACGCCGCCAGATAAAACGAGGACCACAAGTGTACATAACCTGACGATGGCCAGACTGTTGGCAGGTTCTTTTTTGAACAGGTGCCGAATGCCATCCATATAAATGTTGGTCGTCACCCCAAGCACAAGGCCTGCACCGGTGCCTAATACGGCAAGCAGTAGCACGGCAGAACAGAACGCAGCCATTGCCGGGGGCAGGGTGTATTGAAAGAAAAAGGGCAATGCCTGGGCGCTTTGGCCTTCAAGTTCGGGGCAGTTGGCCCGAAGAAAAAGCCCCACAATAATACCTAAGATGCCGATGGGAGGGATGACAATAGCGGTAAGAAATGCACCGTTCCTGGCATCTTTTATTGTTTTAGCCGAAAAGATGGCCTGCAGGTAAATTTGGGTGGATAATACGCCGGTGACCATGGAGACAATATCAATGGCCGTTGGGCCAAAACCATTGGAAAAAAAGTTTAAAAAATTCGTATCTTTGGGTAGTTGAGATAGAATGTTGCTCAGACCCTGCCCTTTGACCAGTGCAATCACAGTGCATACGATCATGATCGCGTACAGCAGGAAAAATTTGATTTTCCCCACCATGCCGGCGCCGGAAATCCCGCCTGAAATAACAAAAAAGCCCATGAGTACCATGGTAATCAACAAAGATATTGGCAGCGGAAAGTGAAATACGGAGGTCAGAATGGCCATGGCCGCCAGGTACTGGGCAATAATGTGAATAAACATGCCGCAGGAATTGAGCATGGAGCAGTAATATTGAAACTTGGTGCCAAAGTATTTGCCAAGCAGTTCGGAAACGGTTGTGACCTGCTCCCGCCTTAATGCTGCTGCAAAAAAGCATCCCAAAATAAAGCAGGAGATACCGCTGCCCAGGGTAAAAATCCAGGCGCTGATACCATGATCATAAGCCGATTGAACGGTCCCGATGGTGGAGACCCCACCGACCAGTGTGCCGATAATTACCCAGGAGACCTGGGTGGTGGAAAGGGATCTGCCTGCCACTGAAAAATCAGAACCACTGACCATGCGTTTTTGATTTTTTAGAACCAGGGCGCCAAAAAGAACAAATGCGCCGACAAATACCACTGCGTATGTTAACTGTCCCAACCCGATAATCCTTAATGCAACAGAGTCCTTTAAATCCAGGGATACCGCATGTAAAATTTGACACAATAATCTCATTTGCAGCAGCAAACGGGATTAATTGTTGTCAAGAAATACATTATTTTCATTCTGATACTCTGCTTTAAACCGGACTTGATTTTAAAATTTTAAAAAGGCAGTTCTACGCCGGATCAACACATAACGCAATGGAAGAATCAGATTTTATGTTATCTGTATTGTTTAAAGGTAGTGATACCCTATGCTTGAGGGTATAGTTGTCTGTGCAGTGCCCTGGCGGCATTTGTTAACTGGTATCGTTAAATAAAATTCTGATTTCCAGACAGGTGTTTGGGGAATTTAAGGTGGTATAAATATAACTTGATTCTATTCTGAAATGCTGTTAAATTTCCACCCTTAATTTTACTATTTCAAGGCCTTTTTTATGAATCGGGCAGGGTAAAGAGACATCAATGACAAACCCCACAAACAAAACATTAGACAAGACGCTATTACCGGAAATAAAAAAACGCAGAACATTCGGCATTATCAGCCATCCGGATGCCGGCAAAACAACCTTGACGGAAAAGCTTTTGTTGTTCGGCGGGGCCATCCAGCAAGCCGGTGCAGTAAAATCCAGAAAAGCGGCCCGGGCCGCCACCTCGGATTTTTTATCCATTGAGCAGGAAAGGGGCATTTCCGTATCGTCTTCAGTAATGAAGTTTAATTATAAGGATTATGAAATCAATCTCCTGGATACCCCGGGACATAAGGATTTCAGTGAGGATACTTACCGGGTGCTCACGGCGGTGGACTGTGCCGTAATGATCATTGACTCTGCCAAGGGGGTGGAGCCCCAGACCCAAAAATTGATGGAGGTGTGTCGGATGCGCAATACGCCGATCATCACGTTTATCAACAAGCTGGACCGGGAGGGGCTGGAACCTCTTGATATTTTCCAGGACATTGAGGATAAGCTGCAGATCGAGTGTGTGCCTTTGACCTGGCCCATTGGTATGGGAAAGCGGTTTAGAGGGGTGTATAATCTGGAAGAACAGCAGTTGGGAATTTTTACACCGGGATATACCCCTAAAAATGACGATGGAGTATTAATCGAAGACCTTGATGACCCCGTGCTGGAAGAAATGATTGGCCAGAGTCCGGCTGATCAGCTGCGCGAGGATGTGGAGCTGATTTCTGTGGCTTCAGAGCCCTTTGATCTTGATCTTTATCTTAACGGCACCCAGACCCCGGTTTTTTTCGGTTCCGCCATTAATAATTTTGGCGTCAGGGAGATGCTGGATGCATTTGTACGGATTGCGCCATGCCCTGGTGTCCGGCCTACGGCATCCCGGGATGTGGATCCTTGTGAAAAGGCGTTTTCAGGGTTCACCTTTAAAATACAAGCCAACATGGATCCTGAACATAGGGATCGAATCGCTTTTTTCAGGATCTGTTCCGGAAAATTCACCAAGGGCATGAAAGTTCGTCATCACCGTATAGGTAAAGATATCAAAATTGCCAATGCCACCATTTTCATGGCCCAGGAGCGATCCAATGTGGAAGAGGCATATCCTGGAGATATCATTGGCATTCACAACCACGGTACCATTAAGATCGGGGATACCTTTACCACAAAAGAACCCTTGAAATTCCTGGGCATTCCAAATTTTGCTCCGGAACATTTCAGGCGGGTACTGCTAAGAGATCCCCTAAAAGCCAAAGCCCTGACAAAAGGGCTGACCCAGTTGGCCGAAGAGGGCACTATCCAGGTGTTTCGGCCCTTGCAGGGTAATATGCATATCATTGGTGCCGTGGGGGTACTTCAGTTTGATGTTACTATGGCCCGACTTAAAGCCGAATACAATGTCAGTGCCGGATACGAGCCAGTAGACCTGTCCGTGGCCCGGTGGGTTGAAAGCGAAAGCGAATCTTATCTTAAAGACTTTATCCGGAAGAATGAATCCAGCCTGACCCGGGACGCAGAAGGGCGTTTGACTTTTCTCACCACAAGTGAATATCAGCTCGGTTTTACCCAGGAAGATTGGCCGGAGATCAAGTTCCATAAAACAAGGGAACACAACGAGTAAATTTGACAGATAGCCACATCGTTTTTATATTTAAGTCCCAATAGATTAATTATTTTATATTGTTGTGGGTTGGATTGATTTATTGAAAAATCAGTTCAGCCTATAGCTGCTATTTGAAGTAAAGTATAATGCGAGATCTTTTCAGAAAAATACCGTTTAATTACACCTCGGCCGGGGACGACCAGATCATTGCCCATTTGTTTGGCAATGAAATTTTAGAAACTATTCGTGTCCTGGAAACACTTAAGGGAACAGGCAGATCCTCCCGCCTTCTCCACCGATTTATGGGGGACCTTTTCGTCATCCGCAGGAATGCCTTTTTATTTCAGGAACTGGTCGAACATCCCGTGCTCCGACGGCGGCTGTTTACCGAATTTGAAAATGACCTTTTCAATATTGCTGAACATGCTGAACATGAAGAGGTTCGCATTGTACTTGACGCCTGCAGATCTTCACTGCGACAGCTAAAAACCCAGATCAATGCCGTTGCAAAAGAGCAGACAAGGGTTTCACGGCGGCTTTCTCCTGTGGTGGGAAAAAACAACATCTGCTTTGATCCCTTTAACATTACCGCACATATCACGGACGCCACAGACTGGCGAAGATACACGCCCGCTGCAGTAATTCGGCCGGACCGTGAAGATCAGATCCCCAAGCTGGTCAAAAAATTAAAAGATTTAAAATTTCATATCATTCCCCGGGGCGGGGGCACCGGTCTGACCGGTGGGGCTACACCCCTGGCACCGGACTGCGTGATGATCAATACGGAAAAACTGAACACAATTTTTCCCATTGAACACCGCAAAACACCGGACGGCAGAGATTATGCCGTGATGCCCATGGAAGCAGGGGTCATTACCCAGGATGCCAAGGATTCGGCTGCGGCCCAGGGTTACATTTTCGCCACGGATCCCACCTCTGCCTGGGCCTGTACCATTGGCGGCAACCTGGCTGAAAACGCCGGTGGAAAGACAGCGGTGCTTTATGGTACTGCCATAGATAATGTCTTGTCTTTCAGGATCACCATGCCCGACGGCCAACTGCTGACAGTGGCGCGCCAGGACCATCCCTTACGTAAAATTTTGTACGAGGATACCCTTAGCTTTGTAATCAAAGATGAAACCGGTAAAATCCTTGACACCATTGAACTGAACGGGGCGGATGTCCGTAAAAAAGGTTTGGGCAAGGATGTCACCAATAAGGTTTTAGGCGGTCTGCCCGGCGTACAGAAAGAAGGATGCGACGGCATCATTACCTGGGCTGAATTTATCCTATATCCGGAGTTCGCACACAAGGCCACCTGCTGCATTGAATTTTTCGGCAACGACATGACCGAGGCCGGCAAGGTGATAACGCAAATCTGTACCCGATTTGAGAACAGCGATCCTGCGCTGATGGCCCTGGAACATTTTGACGAAGAATACATTAAGGCCATCAAATACAAAACCAAGCGGTCTGTGGGAGACCGGCTTAAAGCCGTATTACTCATTGACATGGTGTCCAATGATCTGTTCCTTCTTGACCAGGGCATGCGTACCATAGAAACGATCCTTGAAGCCTATGACAAGACCGGGCTCTCCATTGCCCGGAACAGGACCGAGGCTGCCCGTTACTGGGAGGACCGCAAGCGGCTGGGGGCCATAGCCGCTCATACCAATGCCTTCAAGCTCAACGAAGATATTGTTCTGCCCATTGATAGTCTGGCTGACTTTGTCAGATTTGTTGATGACACCAACCTTGAAGAAAAAAAATATACCCAGGGCCGGATTATTCAAAATATCCTGACCTATCTGGAGACAGCTATTCCCCAGTCTGATCCCGAGTGGCTGGGAAAAAAGGTCGGACGGATCAAGGATCTTGCTTACGGTATCCGCAAGAAACTCGACATTGCATCCCGAGACGCTCTGGAAGCCTTTATTCATACTAAAAATTTTCACACCAAAATCCAGGATCACCTGCACGGCTACAGCCTGGTTTTATCTAATGTGGAAGAGATTTACAATGACACCTTAAGCCGACTGATTGTCATTGCAACCCACATGCATGCCGGGGACGGTAACGTACATGTGAATATTCCAGTATTTTCCAATGATAAGGAGATGCTTGCCCGGGCCCACATGACCGCCGACAAGGTCATGGCAAAAGCCGTCGCCCTTGATGGTGTGGTCTCCGGTGAACACGGTATCGGTGTTACCAAGTTCAAATACCTGGATAAAGAGCAGGTGAGCCGGTTTGACGCCTACCGCAAACAGGTGGACCCGAACGGGTTGATGAACCCTGGCAAATTATCCGAGTCCGATATTTTGAACAAGGTGTTTACCCCGTCATTCAATCTTATGAAACTTGAGGCCCAGATCCTCAAGCACGGGTCGCTTTCCGAACTGTCTGCCAGCATTTCCCATTGTGTTCGCTGCGGTAAATGCAAACCCGAGTGCCCTGTGTTCTATCCGGCAAGGAACATGTTTTTTCATCCCCGGAATAAAAATCTGGCTTTGGGCGCTTTGATCGAGGCGTTGCTTTACATTACCCAGCGGACCCAGTCCACAAAATTCAAGGTATTGAAAAATCTTGAGCAGATCGGTGATCATTGTACGATCTGCCATAAGTGCCTTGAAAAGTGTCCGGTGAACATTGATACCGGGGTTATTTCCATCAAGGAACGTGAAATTCTTAAAAAAATGAATTTCAAGCATACGCCTGTACCCACAAAGTTAACTTTGGGGTATTTGGGTAACCGCAACCAGACACTAAACCCGATTATTCGTACAGGGCTTTTAACAGCAGGCAGTGCTGTTCAGCAAACGGCAGTCAAGCTTGCAAAATCGGTTTCTTTTTTACCCGCGTTAAAGGAAACAAAAGCACTGCAGATGCTAAACACTTCGGTGTCACAGCCGGGTCTGACCACGCTTCGGGCCCACCTGCCATCTGCAGACCGAAATCAGGCTATTTTGATTGATCCTCCTGGCAAAATTACGTCAACAGTGTTTTATTTCCCAGGATGCGGCAGTGAGCGCATGTTTTCCAATATCTCAAAGGCGACCATTTTTTTGTTGCTCTCCCAGGGACACCAGGTGGTGTTGCCGCCGCCATACATGTGCTGCGGATATCCGCTGAAGGTGAATGCCCGGATCAAAGAGGCCCAAAAGGTCTCTCTTGAGAATACCATTATCATGACCCAGATTCGGGACATGTTCTATGATCTTGATTTTTCCGGCTGTATTGTCTCCTGCGGCACCTGTATGGATTCGTTGTCCGATCTGGGCATAACAGAACTGTTTGATGCAAAGCTGTTTGATATTTCCGGGTACCTGTTTGAACATGGTTTGACCACTGAAGAACCCCACGCCTGTCTTTACCATGCCCCCTGCCATGACAGTTTAAAGGGCACGGCAACTGCACAGCTTGCCAAAGCAGGCATTGACGCACGGCCCGTTCCATACTGCTGCTCCGAAGCCGGAACCATGTCGCTGTCCCGGCCGGATATCAGCTACAACATGTTTTTAAGGAAACAGGAAACTGTTAAACAGGTGAGTCAGGGCCTTGATAAAGTAAAGCCAAAGATATTGACCAACTGCCCGTCCTGTGTCCAGGGGTTAGGCCGCCAGAGTCAGGTAACTGCGGTGCATATGGCTGTGGCGCTGGCACGGCTTACGGGTGGTGCCGACTGGATGAAGCAGTTTCGGGCTTTGATTAAAAATATGGAAATCGTAACCTTCTGACATGAACCTTATCCTGCTGGAAGACCGAGATTTTATAGGTCCGGATCGGGTTCGGCTCCAAGATGACCGATGCAGACATATTAACCGGGTGATAAAGGCAAAGCCTGGAGACACACTTGTCTGCGGGAAAATAAATGCAAAAATGGGTACAGGGCGTGTCTTGTCCATTGACCGGCACTTCATTGACATGCAGGTTTGCCTTGACCAGGATCCGCCGTCCCCATTGCCCTTGACCCTGATCCTGGCGTTACCCAGACCCAAGATGCTTAAAAGAATACTGTACAATCTTGCAAGCTTAGGTGTAAAAAAAATTTTTCTGGTCAATTCCCGGCGGGTGGAGAAAAGTTTCTGGGATTCAGGCGTATTATCCGAATCGGATATTCAGCGCCATCTATACCTCGGTCTTTGCCAGGCTAAGGACACCCTCGTGCCTCGAGTCCATCTCAAACGTTTTTTTTCTCCTTTTGTTAAAGAAGAATTGCCGAAATTGAGCAGAAACAAAAAAAGGATTCTTGCCCATCCCAAAGCGAAAACATCTTGTCCAATGGGACTCAATTCCGATACAGTGCTTGTGATCGGTCCGGAAGGCGGATTTATTGATCTTGAAGTGCAGACACTGGTGGACCAAGGCTTTGAACCTATGACTATGGGTAGCCGGATTTTGCGGGTGGAAACTGCCGTAACCGCTTTGGTTTCAAGGCTTTTTACTTGAAATGTTATATTGTGGAGATAAAAATGGATAAAAAAACAGAAAAAATAAGACAAGAGGCATATGAGAGCCTGCCTCATATTATTAAAGATAGTCTGACCCCGGAAGAAAAAGAACTATTTTTAACTGCCGAACAATGGCCTGACAGTCTTTTTGCCAAACTGGATGAATTTATAACTAAAGAATAGGGCTTTGCCGATTCATTGACATCAGTTGATCAAGAATTTATACTGAAATAATTCAATTTTCAGGTGATCGGAAAAAGCATGAAACCTAAAGGGCTGCAGAATACAGACGGTTCCCCTCTGAAAAAATATGACAAATATGCCCATGTACTCCAAAAAACAAAGTGGGCAAGGGAGTTTTCCTGGAAGCATCTCCAAAAAATATGTTTCTATATTGAACCGGTAATCGCTAAACCGGGAGCCATCGTGTTCAAAGAAGGAGATACAGACAAAAGTTTAGGGATTATTGTCAAGGGTGCCATTGATATTCTTAAGGAAAACACCCGGGTCAGTACCCTGACCAGTTCCCAGACCTTTGGCGAAATGGCCCTGATCGACGGCGAACCTCGCTCCGCATCGGGTATTGCCGCCAAAGAAACCGTAATTTTTTTCATGAGCCAGGAGAATCTGATTCTCCTGACCCGGGACGATCCGGAATTAGGCGTCCAACTGCTGTGGAAAATCTCCAAGCTTATCAGTCAGCGGTTACGTCAAACCACCGGGATGCTGGTGGATTATATGGGAGAGTATTGAGGAACCGGTACAAAGTCAGATTACGACAATTTTTAGATATAACCGGCTGAAATTATTAATATAGGTCAGGTGGTTTTCGACTTTTTACGGGTTCATTCATATTGATTTTGTCGTGTTTTTCCCTGATTGGCAAAAAAATTGGCTATGCAATTGAATAAATATACTTCTCCAAGAAGAAAAAAAATGTTGCTTAAAAAATTATAAATTTAGAAGGTTTTTTCATTTTACTATTTATTCTATAGGTTACAGCTCCCCCTCAATTTAGAAAGATTAAGAAAATATGATCCAACAAGACGACTTTAAAGAAATCTCTTTTGAAGAATTTGAGCAATACCGCGCCGATAGTAAAGAAAACAATTATCTGGTTGTTGATGTCCGGCAGGAAAATGAATATAAATCAGGGCATGTCCCAGGGGCCAAGCTGATTCCTTTAAACATCCTGGGGGATCATTTACCTGAACTTGCTTTGGACAAGGATCTGTTTTTTTACTGCCATAGCGGTGTCAGGTCTGAAGTGGCTGGAATAATGGCTGCAGAAGAGGGCAGAGACGCCCAAAAAATTTACAACATCACTGGTGGATTTTGCTCCTACCAGGGGCATTCTTTGGATGGTTTCCCACGACTGCAGGTATTTGACTACCAAGAAGATGATACTCGGCTGCTTTATCAGGCTATGGAATTGGAAAAAGCTGCAGAACATTTTTATGAAACCATTCTTGCTTTTGTCCCGGATGAAAAATTTAAAGGAACCATTGAACAATTGGCCAAGGCGGAAATTGCCCATGCCCGAACCATTTATTCATACTGGAAGCAAATAGTTGAAAATCCACAACCCTTTGAAGACATTTATGAAGTTTTAAAAGGCGATATCCTTGAAAGTGGTCAGCCCCTATCCGAAGTGACAACAGCCCTGTATGCAAACAACGAGATTACATGGACTGACATTATTGAGATGGCTTTGAGCATTGAAATTCAAGCCTATGATCTTTATCGCACCATGGCGGACCGTCGGGGGAAGGGTGAGGCACAAAACGCCTTTCTCTCTATTGCCCAGATGGAAAAAGCACATATGAAGCTGGCAGCTAAACTGTTAGATGTGCAATAGCATAAACCCCATCGTTGGTTCGAACCAACGATGGGGTAAAATTCCGTGCTGATTTAAAAGGGTTGTATTTCAATATTTCATTCAGGCATTTATTAGCAGGGATTCTCGGCCTGAATACTTTTCTTGACAAAAAGCATTTTATTATCTTATAAAATGCTTATTTATTACAAATGGGCTACCCTAGTCCGAACTTATCAAAGCGATTACCTCCTCATAACAGTGATGAATCGGGCTCATCCATCAACACTCAGACTCACGTCAAGACGAAATTAATAGCAATTCAATACCTTATTGAAATTTTCTTAATAGGAAAGTTATTAAATTTAACAGGAGAGCAGACATGAGTGACAGAACCGAAGGTAAATGTCCTGTGATGCACGGCAGTCATACGCTTGCCGGGACATCCAAATACAGACTGGTGGCCGAATGCACTGAATTTGGACATATTACACCAACACGACACCAAAACAAATCCACTGGGCGATGATTTTAATTATCATGAAGAACTTAAAAAACTTGACGTCAATGCTTTGAAACAAGATATTCGGGATTTGCTTGTCACCAGTCAGGATTGGTGGCCGGCAGACCACGGTTTCTATGGCGGCATAGGGCGTAACGTGGTTGCAGGTGGTCCGGAGGGTGCATGGACGACAGATCCAACCAAGTGGGATATGGGCTTTTTCGATATGCTTTTCGGCCATGAATGGGAAATCACCAAGTCTCCTGCGGGAGCCAAACAGTGGAAACCTGTGGACATTAAAGAAGAAGACATGCCAACTGACCCGGAAGACCCGTCCATTCGCGTAATGCCGATGATGACGGATGCGGATATGGCCATGAAAGTTGACCCATCGTGATCTTGGGCCCAAGAGCTGTTACTTTGGCCCCGATGTGCCTGAAGAGGATTTGGTCTGGCAAGACCCCGTTCCCAAAGGAAATACTCAGTTTGATATTGGCCATCTCAAAACTTTAATTCGCGAAAGCGGATTGTCCGTTGCTGATATGGTGAGTACGCACCTTTCGTGGTTCAGATAACCGGGGTGGAGCCAACGGCTCAAGAATTCGCTTAGCACCGCAGAAAGACTGGGAAGGAAATGAGCCTGAACGCCTTTAGCGTGTACTGGCTGTTTTGGAGCCTTTGGCCGCTAAGGTTGGGGCGTCCATTGCAGATACGATTGTTCTGGCAGGTAATGTGGGGGTTGAATTGGCAGCCAAAGCTGGTGGTGTGGAAATCGATGTACCTTTTGCGCCGGGCCGGGGCGATGCAACGGATGAAATGACGGATGCAGAGTCGTTCACCGTTCTGGAGCCTCTCGCTGATGGTTTTCGTAATTATTTGCAAAAGGATTACATTCCGGCTCCGGAGGAAATGCTGCTTGACCGAGCACAGCTTATGGGGCTTGCAGCACCTGAGATGACAGTGCTTATCGGTGGTATGCGTGTTATGGGAACCAACTACGGCAGCAGTAAACATGGCGTATTTACCGACCAAGAGGGTGCCTTAACCAACGCCTTTTTTGTTGCCCTGACTGACATGGCTTACAAGTGGGAATCAGCCGGGAAATCAGAATACAACATTATTGATCGTGTAACCGGCGAAACGAAATATACGGCGACGCGTGTCGACCTTGTCTTCGGCTCTAACTCCATTTTGCGTGCCTATGCTGAGGTTTATGCCCAAGACGATAATATGAATAAATTCGTTCAGGATTTCGTTAAGGCATGGGAAAAAGTGATGGATGCGGATCGCTTTGATCGATCTATTTAAATTTTGTATTTTTTTGTATAAGTTCTATATGCAGAAACAAAAAGGGTTGACAAAAATCTAACAATCATCGTACGACTTTGAGCAATCAGGTTTTGTTGTATATTTGTAATATACTACTTAAAAGGGAGAAAAAGATGAAAAAGGTTATTGTAGTTTTGGCGGCTATTGTTTTAATGGCAGGTTCAGCCTATGCATCACAGTGGAATTTTTATGGAAGTGCCCGTGTCAGCACCTTCTGGTCTGATACTGACACCATTTCCGGCGCTGACGGCGATACGCAATATTCTGAAGGCCTTCAGACTAATTCCCGTATTGGTGCAAATGTTAAAGTATCCGATGAACTGATCGGACGTTTTGAATATGGTACAGGTGTTAATGTCCGTTTGCTTTATGGTGAATGGGATTTTGGTGCGGGTAAATTACTTGTGGGGCAGGATTATGCGCCTCTAACCTGGCTCTGGTCCAACCAGGTCTATGGCGATGACAATGATCTACTTAGACATGGTGCTGTTTATTCCCACCGTCACCCTCAAATCCGTCTGACTTTTGGTGACTTTAAGATTGCTTTTATTGATCCGCAGAAAGATGTTGATGGCTTTGGCGCAGAAAGCCAAACCATTATTCCTGCCATTGAGGTCGCGTATACTCTTGACCTTGACGTGGTTAAACTGGACTTCGGTGCCGGATACAGTACCTTTGAGGCCACTGATACTGTTGTCGGAGATGATGATGATGTTGATTCCTATGTTCTGGCTTTCGGTGCTCGGTTTGATATGGCTGGTTTCTTCATGAAGGGCGATGTTTACTATGGCCAGAATGCCGGTAACTTAATCTGGATTAATGTTGACGGCACCCAAGCCGCGGATGGCGGTTTTGCAGAATTCGATGCCACCGGTAAATTGCTCGATAACGAATGTATTGGTTTCATGCTGGTTGCCGGGTATAAAATAAACGACATGTTTACTGTTGAAGCAGGTTATGGATTTACACAGACAGAACTTGATGACAACGATGATAATGAAGCCGCTGCATACTACATTAACACCACCATCAATCTGGCCCCAGGCGTGTTCGTTGTTCCTGAAGTCGGTTACTTTGACGGCAAAGAAAACGGCGAAAGTGAAGTTTTTTACTACGGTATGAAATGGCAGATTAACTTCTAATGCGTTGATCACTCAATTGGATACGACAAAACCTGAAGGGTTCCAGGCTTTTGCCCATAAAAATATGTTGCGATCTTAAAAAAGTGTCATAGTCAAAAATTGCAAATCATCTGGGCAACCCCGGCAAGGAAGCCGGAACCCATCTTTCTTCAAAGAAAGAGAGGAAGCGTCATCTTCAAGTTGGCAAATATTACGACTGCATTTGACTGCAGCGAAATTTTGTCAACTAAAGAAGATGGCGCTTTCTTATTGACGATCTGTTTTAAATCGTAATTTAACAGTGCGTTGGTTGCAAATTTCATCCTGGATGTGTGTGTTTTGTCTTGACACTTACCGGTACAGATTTATATGCTTTTAGGTAGGGGAGGAGGAATTTCAGTCAACTGATATTTAATCAAGGAGCGTTTGTATGGAGATTAAAAAATTTCTTGAACTTAAGGATGCCTTTGAACTGAAGAAATATGTCAGAAACATGGACTTTGATAAAAAAAATTGCTGCTCATTCTATGGATCACCTAAAAAGCATCCATATGGAAAAGAACGCGTTATTCTTGTGGCAGACCCATTTGGAGAGCATACCTTTTACTATGATTTTAAGCTAAAAGACATTCTGTCAATAGAGGAACAACCCCGCATTAATAGTCCAGCAGGAGATTCGATTTCCATGGTCCGGCTCTGGGTGAAAAACGGCAGTATCGGACTACAGTGCACCCCGTTTTCCGTGGGACCAACGATAGGACTTGGTTAAAGCGTATTTATGCTTATTTAAGAGACAAAAACACTGCCATTGACATTTAATTCAAAGAACGGCAGGATATAGGAAAACCTTTACGAAAAGGATTTTTCTTATCATGAATCCATCTATTCCCAGTACCATGAAAGCACTGGTAAAGGCCCGGCCTGAAAAAGGACTCTGGTTGCAAGAAATACCGGTTCCCAGTATAAACCACAACGAAGTGCTGATCAAAATTTTAAAAACGGCGATTTGCGGCACGGATGTACATATTTACAATTGGGATCAATGGTCCCAAAAAAACGTTCCTGTGCCCATGCACATTGGACACGAATTCGTAGGCGAAGTGGTTGCTGTGGGGTCCCAGGTGAAAGATTGCAAGCCCGGGGATCTGGTTTCCGGAGAAGGACATATTATCTGCGGCCATTGCAGGAACTGTCTTGCTGGGCGACGTCATCTGTGCCGGGATACAAAGGGTGTGGGTGTCAACCGGCCCGGTGCTTTTGCCCAGTATCTATCCATCCCGGTTACCAATGTCTGGTTTTGTGATAGAAAAATTGCATTGGATGTTTTGGCCTGTTTTGACCCTTTGGGCAATGCTGTTCATACGGCGTTAACCTTTGACGTACTTGGCGAAGATATACTTATTACAGGGGCAGGACCTATCGGGTGCATGGCTGCGGCAATTGCAAAACACGCAGGTGCCAGAAATATCGTGGTCACGGATATTAACCCTTTTCGTTTGAGTCTTGCCGAAAAAGCCGGGGCTACCCGGGTTGTAAATGCAGAAAAAGAAAGCCTGACCCAGGTTCAAAAGGAACTGGGCATGAAAGAGGGGTTTGACGTGGCCATGGAAATGTCAGGAAGCCCTGCTGCGCTTGACTCTATACTGGATAACATGTTTCATGGCGGCAAAATCGCGCTTCTGGGCATTCTGCCCGACCGAATCCCCATGGACTGGAATAAAGTCGTCTTTAACATGCTCACCATCAAAGGGATATATGGGCGGCAGATGTTTGAAACCTGGTATAAAATGACAGCCATGGTTCAAAGCGGCCTGGATATTTCCCCACTGATTACTCACAGGTTTCATTACACTCAATTCCAACAAGGATTTGATGTTATGCGGTCAAAAAATTCTGGAAAAGTGATTCTGGATTGGGATTAAAACACCGCCCTTCAGACGGTCTGTTGGTTATTCTCAGTTGGGGAAGGAAAAGCGTTTATAAAATTTAATGAAAAGATAAGGTCTTAATATGACAACAGATAAATTAGACAAAAGCCTTCAAGTCGAGCTTGCATCGCTGGCTGCTGAAGGTAGAGCAAAAGCCCCCGAAAGAGTTATTACTGAATATATTCCCCCAAAAAAGGATTTCGGTCCAAGATACCGGCTTGAAGGTTCAAGTAAAGAATATATCCGGCTCAATTCAAACTCATATCTATCCTTGTCCGCCCATCCGGCTCTGATTAAGGCTGCGGACAAAGCAACTCGACAATTTGGCGTGGGCCCTGGTGCGGTAAGATTTATAGACGGTACATTTTGTTACCACGCGGCTTTGGAAAAACGAATTGCCGAATTTGTCGGCAAGCCCTGTGCAAAAATTTTTAACTCAGCCTATACGGCCAATTGTGGTCTGGCGTTGTCCATTTCCAGTGCCAAAACACATTGGATAGGAGATCAGCTCAACCACAACTCAATAATCAGGGCCATGCGTATTTCAAATATTCCATCCGGAAACAAGGGATTTTTTAAACACAATGATATGGACGACCTCAAACGTTGCCTTGATGCGGTGGACCCGGACATTGAACGCGTTGTGGTCATTTTTGACGGGATTTTTTCCATGCGTGGCGATTTTGCACCCATTGACGAAATTCTCAGCGTCTGTAAAGCCTATGAAGACAAGTTCAAGGATGGCGTTATAACTGTTGTGGATGATTCTCACGGCATCGGCGCCTATGGCGCAACAGGCCGGGGAACCAGCGAATATACAGGGGAGAGACCCGACGTCATTGTCGGCACCTTCGGCAAAGCCTTTGGGGTTAACGGCGGGTTTATCGCAGCAAGTGAAACCGTGATCGAAGCGGTTCGTCAAAAGGCAGATACCTATATCTATACAAATCCCTTAAGTGTTGCAGATTGTGCGGCTGCCCTGGCCGCAATCGATATCTGTGACAGTGACCAGGGCCTGGACCTTCTGGATCACTTAGGCTCAGTAACCACCGCGTTTCGTAATGGCCTTAAGCGTATGGCCCTTGAATCAATTGAAGGGCCCCACCCCGTGGTGCCGCTTATGGTCAGAGATACCGACAAAACCCATAGGCTGGTGAATTTTCTCTACGAAAACGGCTTGCTGGTGGTGGGTTTAACCTTTCCAGTTGTTCCCAAGGGAGATGAAACCATACGGTTTCAAATTAACGCCTGCCACACCCATGCTGATATTGACTATGTCCTGGGAGTGATCAAGTCTTTTAACCACTAACACCTGACCGGGGAGATGCATTAATTTATCAGGGTGCTCGGGGGCTGGGCCCGGTCTGAATCGGATGTTTTGGAAAGGCAGCCAATGGCGTCTTTGCTGGTTTCCTTTATCCTGAACATCAGTTGGTCGGCCAACTTGAGCAATGCTCTTGCCTCTGTTGCATCATCAGGGAAGGCTGCGATGCCGAAGCTTGCGCTCAGTTGGACGTTACACCCTTCGTTTTTCAGGTAGGTTGTCTGTTTCATCCGGGTACGAATGTTTTCTGTCGTTTTAATTGCCTGGTCCTTGTCAAATCCAGGTAATACGATGACAAATTCATCCCCACCATACGCTACCCCATAGCATGGCTTTGAAATTGATTCCATGATTGTTTCGGCAATTTCTCGCAGCGCCCGGCTACCATTTAGATGCCCGCAAGTATCCACAACATATTTGAAATTATCAATATCCATAAACAGCAGGGCAAAGGATCTGTTTTCAGCCTTACTGCTTTCAACCAGCTGGTACAAGGCATCATAAAGATAGCGTGTATTGTAAAGGCCGGTCAAATCGTCATGAATCGTTAGATGTTCTAATCTTGAATTGATTCTTTTCATTTCCCTTCGCGAATGGCTCAGCTCAAGCTGTGTCTTTACACGCACCAACAATTCGGTCACATTAAACGGTTTGCCGATGTAATCCACCGCGCCGGCTTGGAATCCCTCCACAATACTTTTTCCATCAGTCTTTGCTGTCAAGAAGATGATGGGAATATCCTTAGTTTCGGGTTGATTTTTAAGATGTCGGCAAACTTCAAAACCATCCATTTCCGGCATCATGATGTCCAGAAGTATCAGATCAGGCGGTTCCTTGGCAATGATATCCAAAGCCGATTTTCCGTCCATGGCGATACTTACGTTATACTGAATTCCTAATACCGTAGCGAGAATATCGATATTTTCCTGGATGTCATCGACCACCATTACCGTAAATTTTTTATCGTTATTCACAGGAATTTACCTTTCGGGTTAAATTAGAAATAAAAGCCATGGGTTGACTTGGTCTATCAACACCCCGGCTCAACTCCACTACGAACATTAAAAGATCCGTGCAGATTACACAGCCGTTCTTATAAAACGACCACGGACCGTCCTTGGCCTATCTACATCCAGACCTCGGCCCACAACAAAGCTTGAAAAATCTGAGTGACTTACCCAGCCTTTCTTATAAAAAAATCGGAACTATTTATAGAATGGAATATAACCCCCTCATTTGTCAAGTAAATAGATGAAATATCAACCATTATCAATAACGGCCATGGGCCGACCTGGTCTATCAACACCCAGGCCCGCCTCACAACAAAACACAAAAGAAACTCAATAACTTGTTGGTACTTTTATATAAAAATTATTCAACCATTATCAAATGTCAGGTCAGGTGCCGCAAAAGGTCCGGGTGACCCGTTCCTCTTTGGCCGGTGCCTGGGCGTAATTTGTAAATTCCGGCTGTTCAGTAAAAGGATTTTCATAAAGTGTCGTCAGTAGGTCTACCAAACTGAAGTCATTCTTGGCTTCCGCATTTTTAATCGCCCTTTGAATCCAGTGATTTCTTGGAATGAAAAGGGGATTAACGCAGTTCATTCTTGTCTGGATGACTTCAGGACTATTTTCTTTAACAATGCGTGCCTGCCATGATTTGAGCCATGGTGCGACTTCCTCTGGTGCGTTAAAAAGGTCTTGGAATTGCGGTGTCATATCTGAACCTTGCTTTACATGATCCGCAAGGTATCGAAACGTGAGGGTGAAATCGGCGTTTTGGTTCTGCATAAGGGCAAGCAGTTCTCCAAGAAGGGAAACATCCTGATCAGAAGTGGTTTCGATTCCGATTTTTTTTAGCATGCCACTTTCTTGGGTATTAATAAATTCCTGCTCAAACTCTGCCAGGGTGGTATCAATTACATCAATTGCCTCTTCATTTGATTTCCCTAAAAGTGTTTGTAAACAAATGCCAAGACAGTTCAGGTTCCACTTCATGATCGCGCTTTGATTGGCATAACGGTATCTTCCCATGGTATCAATGGAACTGAAGACCATGTTGGGGTCATAATAATCCATAAAGGCACACGGGCCATAATCAATGGTTTCCCCTGAAATTGAGGTGTTATCCGTATTCATGACACCGTGGATAAATCCAAGCTGCATCCATTTGGCGATTAGCTGTGCTTGCCGTGTGGCCACTGACGAAAAAAAAAGCCTATAACAGTCCTTTTTTTCAAAAATTTCAGGATAATGTCGGGTGATCACGTAATCAGCAAGCATGCGTATTGCCGCTTCATCACCCCGGGCGGCAAAATATTCAAAACTGCCCACCCGGACTAGACCTGACGCAACTCTTGTCATTACACCCCCCGGGTGAATGCCATCCGGTCGCGGGATTTGCTCTTCTGTAGAAACAATAGCCAGGGCTCGGGTGGTGGGTACGTTTAGTCTGTGCATCGCCTCACTGACAATGTACTCTCGGATAACCGGTCCCAATGGAGACTTGCCGTCTCCGCCCCGTGAAAACCGGGTTTTTCCGGAACCTTTAAGTTGAACATTCAACTGTTTTCCGTCCGGGGTAATTTTTTCTCCAAGCAGAATGGCACGTCCATCGCCAAGCTGGGGAACAAAATTACCGAATTGATGCCCTGCATAGGCCATGGCAATGGGTGTGGCATCTGCAAAAACAAGATTGCCTGCCAGGCAATCTGCAAGTTCCGGCGTCTCTTTGGTAAAACCAAACCCCATATCCCGTCCCAGTTTTTGGTTGTATTTTTGTAACACAGCACCGTGTACGGGTTCCGGCATGCTTGGTTCATAAAATTTTTTTGGAAGCGCTGCAAAACTATTTTTAAACCCGGCTTTAAGGGTAGATACAGTAATTGTCTTTTCCATATATGCGCACCTCTCTTGCCTGTTATCGAGGCAATTTCAATCCAAGATTTCAACCTATTTATAATGATAATGCCGAATACAAGGAAGTCATCATTCGTGTCCGTTTCTTTTACACCCCGATAAATTATCTTTCTGGCCAAGGTATTTTAGAAGCCGGCATTTTTATCCGACATGGGATCTACAACAATGATCTTCGAAATCATGAATACGGCCCTGTATCCTGGCATTTAACTTGCTCCTCTAAATAATTGGGTAAAATTTGGTAAATTGATAAGCTTGAGTGAATTAAAACAAAGTGAATAAAGGGTTCTATTATGGCCAACAGCCTTTACATTACAACGACTGAAACCAGAAGCGGAAAATCTCTTATTGTTCTTGGCATTATGCAGCTTTTGCTCAAAGATATTCGGATTGTGGGATTTTTTAGACCCATCATCAACCCGAGCCCAAAAGAGGTCAGAGATCATGATATTGATCTGGTGCTTTCTCATTTTAACATTGGATTGCAGTATGAAGAAACCTATGCCTATACCCTGGAAGAGGCCAAGCAGATGGTCCGATCAGGCCGCCAGGCAGAGATGATGAAAACCATCTTGAACAAGTATAAGACCCTTGAGGAAAAAAGCCGCTTTGTTTTGTGCGAGGGGACTGATTTCGCAGCCGGTTCAGAGGCGTTTGAATTTGATATCAATGCAGAAATTATAGCCGATATCGGATGCCCGGCCCTGGTGGTCTCCTATGGATATGAAAAAGAACCCGAAGATGTGATTTCCTCGTGTCAACTGGCTTTGGAAAGCTTATATCGCAAAGGGGTGGATGTGCTGGCTGTGATGGTTAACCGGGTGGTTTCTGATTCGTTGCATGACCTGAAATACCTTTTAGACAATGCAATTGATCGTCCTGAAGTTCTGATTTATACCATCCCTGAAACCCAGGCTTTGAGCCGCCCATCGTTTAGGGATTTGATACCGGCTGTGGACGCCCAGGTGTTGTACGGAAGACAGGGGCTTGAAAATCAGATTGCAGGATGTGTGATTGCGGCCATGCTGGCGCCCAATTTTCTGGTCTACATTAAAAAAGACGATCTGGTTATTACTTCCGGTGACCGCTCCAGCATTGTCATCACCTGCATTGCCTCCCGACTTTCCATGGCCTACCCTGATATTGCAGGCATCCTGGTCACAGGCGGCATTCCCATTCCGGACTCTATCATTCGGCTTATCCAAGGGTGGAAGGAACTGCCTGTGCCAATTCTGCTGACCCAGATGGACACCCATACGGCGGTCAAGGCTGTTGATCAGATTTACGGCAGGATCTGTCCTGACGACCCTCAACGCATTGCCCTGGCTTTGGGCGTTTTTGAGGCCAATGTGGATGCCGGTTCTTTAAGACAACGACTGGCTGCCAGAAAATCGATACGCATCACCCCCCAGATGTTTGAATACAGCCTGATTGAAAGAGCCAAGAAGGCCCGCCGGCATATTGTGTTGCCCGAAGGAAGCAGTGACCGGATTCTTAAAGCAGCCGACATCATTTTGCGGCGGTCCTTTTGCGATATCACTTTATTGGGCAAGAGTGAAGCGATTGAACGCAGGGTCAAGGAGTTAGGGATAAATCTGTCCCAGGCCCGAATAATCCAGCCCGATGCCGCTGACTGGCTGAACGATTTTGCCCGGACCTATTTTGAATTGCGTAAAGATAAGGGCGTGACCCTGGATATGGCCAGGGACACCATGACCGATCCATCCTATTTTGGTACCATGATGGTGCACAAAGGATATGCCGACGGCATGGTATCCGGCTCGGTGAACACCACTGCACACACCATTCTTCCGGCATTCCAGATCATTAAAACCCTGCCCGGGTCTTCCATTGTGTCGTCGGTTTTCCTTATGTGTCTGAAAGACCGGGTTCTGGTGTTTGGCGACTGCGCCGTTAATCCCAATCCCACAGCGTCCCAATTGGCTGAAATTGCGGTGACGTCAGCCAAAACCGCTTCGATTTTCGGTATTGAACCCCGGGTGGCCATGCTCTCTTATTCCACTGGCTCTTCTGGCACAGGCGCCGATGTAAAAAAAGTGGCCCAAGCCACCGTCATGGCCAGAAAAAAGGCGCCGGATCTTCCCATAGAAGGGCCCATCCAATATGATGCGGCCATTGACCCGGTCGTTGCCATGACCAAGCTGCCGAACTCCCAGGTGGCCGGCCGGGCCACAGTTTTTATTTTTCCAGACCTGAACACCGGAAACAATACTTACAAGGCAGTCCAGCGGGCCTCGGAAAAGGCCGTGGCCATCGGCCCGGTGCTTCAGGGGCTCAAACGGCCCATCAATGATTTAAGCCGGGGATGTACAGTTCCGGATATTGTTAATACTGTAGCGATAACAGCCATCCAGGCCCAGGCCGGAAAAGCCTCAATTTAATGTCACTTGAAAGAAAAATGTATTATGAATGTTGCCGGACTGCGACGCATATGATATTTCCCTTGGATTCAAACTAACTGATTTCCATGGAGGAAATGAAAATATGGAAGAATGTCCCTGCGGAAGCAACCTTGCCTATGCCGAATGCTGCGAACCCGTCATTACCGGCACACAGCCGGCCCGGACGGCGCAACAACTTATGCGGGCCCGGTATACCGCCTATACAATAGCTGATACGGAATTTATTTTTAACACAACCCATCCGGAGCACCGGGAAGGCTACGATCATGCCGGTACAAAATCATGGGCGCAAAATTCCGAATGGTTGGGTCTTGAAATCGTTGCCACAGAAGCCGGATGCTCCGAAGATCAGGAAGGTACGGTTGAATTCATAGCTACGTTTCGGTCAAACGACATTGTTCAAAAACACCATGAACTCGGCCGGTTTTTAAAAGAGGACGATAGGTGGCTGTTCACCACAGGTGATATGGTGAAACCCAAACCCGCTGTTTCCACCAAAGTGGGTAGAAATGAACCCTGCCCTTGTGGCAGTGGGAAAAAGTACAAGAAATGCTGCGGTAGATAAAGCAAAAAATGACCGCAGGAACAGCCGTATTTAAAGGCTTATCTGCGGTCATTTAATGCGCCTGAATTAAAAGGTGATTATTTTGTATCCTTTTTCGATGAACGCGCCCATGGAAGGATGGTTGGCCATATCCCCAACCAAAGGGATTCCTTCATCTTCAATGGGACCAAGGGCATCAAGTTTTGTTGCACAAGCCTTGCAGGCGCCGTAAATAAGACCGGCGTCCTTGGCTTTTTGGTAAAGCGCGTTTAAAAAATGCCCTGATTCAGACATGGGTCCCACAAGCTTGACAGATTCGCCCTCAAGAACAATGAGTCCTTCCTGACCCCGTTGTTTCATATCAAGGGCGTTGAGAAGCACATGGATAAAGCATAAAGGGTCTCCCCGGAATGCAAATAATACGGTTTTTTCCATAATAATACTCCTGTTATGAAGTTGTGAATAAAAATCCTACCGCTCCCTAAAAATGCTGGTGTTTCTACCGCTTTCCTTGGCCTCGTAAAGGGTCATGTCCGCCTCTTTCAGCAGGCTGTCCAAGGAGTTGAATTCTGAATATTTTCGTCCGATTCCAATGGTTATTGTACAGGAGACACTGCCTCCGTCTTTCAGGGGGATCCGTGCCTTGGAAACGGTTTCCAATATGTCAGAAACGATATCCATGGATAGTTCGTGGGTCTGGGCCGTATACATAACAGAAAATTCTTCTCCGCCCATACGCCCGAATATTGCATCAGGTGGGAGAACCTCTTTGACGACGTTTGCCACTTTTTTTAAAACAATGTCACCCACATCATGGCCAAACTGATCATTGATCTTTTTAAGATGGTCAATATCAATCATTAGGACATATAGTTCCTGACCTGATCTATTGAACAGCGTCATTCCAAGTTCAAAAAATTTTCTTCGGTTGAATATACCGGTTAATGAGTCCCGGGTGGATAAAAAATCCAGTCTGCTGATCAGTTCCTGCAACCGAAGCTGAACCTTGACCCGGGCCAGCAGTTGCGAATGCTTAAAAGGTTTGACGACATAGTCCGCTGCGCCCATTTCATATATTTTGTTAATGTCTTTTTCACAGGTACTGGCTGTCATGAAAATAATAGGAATTTGCTGGGTATCAGGATCCTGTTTAAGCTTTTTGCAGACGGGATATCCATTTATTTCAGAGATATTCGTATCAAGAAGAATTAAATTAATCTGTTTTTTTTTGACCATTTCCAGAGCATCAGTCCCCGAATTGCACTGGATTAGATTGTAATCTTGAAGAATGGCCGAAATCATTGCCAGATGGCTTTTGGTATCGTCTACGACCAGGATGGTTTTATCATTGTAATCACTCATAGTTACATTCTTTTAAAAGCGTCCTTATTCCCAGCTGGTTTTTTAAACTTTGTACCCAGTAACAGCCATGGGCTGATCTGGATATCAACACCCAGACTCAACCCACAATGAATAATGGAAGTAACTTAGCAACCTATTGCTACTTCCGTATGAAAGAATTAAGTTGTCGAATTTTTTTACGATGAGATTTCAATCACAGTTATTCTCAAAACCATATTCCAAGAAACGATAAATTATCAAGCACTTAAAATCATATGGTTTCTATGGTGCCGAGAATTGTTTTATTACAAATAGGAACCTTTGAAGCTTATTCTTTTTTGTTTTCCCAGAAATCACGACTTTCCTGGAGAAGCTCACTAATGTCGTCATCATCCACATCCACCTGCTCGTCGCTCTCCTTGTCTCCCTCTTCCAGGCCAAGATCTGTAAGTTCATCAACAGTTAAATCTTTGTCTTCATCCGCGTGGGGTAAATCATCGATCAATTCATCCTCGCCCTCTGCCTCAATGCTGTCTAATTCATCCTGATCAATCTGGGTATCATCTTCAGGGTCTTCAATTTCAAATTTCGACTCGACATTCTGGATATCATCGAAGGCGTCTTCGGATTCCAAGACTTCAGGCTCTATTTTTTCAGACGTCTCGTTCAATGCATCATCATAATCGGGAAGCTCAATAGATAGATTTTCATCCAGGCCTAATGCGGCGGCTTCATCTTCAGTTTCCAAATCTTGTTCCGGTGCACTACTTTCCTCGTCTTCAATCAGGTTGCCGTTCCGGTCAAAAAGCAGGCTGCCATTTAAATTAATTTCATAATCAAGCCTGAACGCCACATCGTTGTCATGCACTACAATTCGACCGCCTTTGGGGGACAGCTCGCTTGCGGTCAAGCGTTTTTTGAGCAGATCCTTGACAGCTTCAAGGTCCAGATCTCTTTGGACAGATGCAATAAGGTCTTGTTCTCCGTCCTGTATGACTTGGGGATCCGTGATTCTCATGCATAACTCCTTGCTTTATATTTTGAATGCGATGTTGGCAAACCCGGGTTCAATAAATTTTTCAAGATCAATGATTTTGCCTATTTCCATGACATCATGCATGTACTTTTGAATTTTATCAAGATCTGTGGCTTCCGGATAGAGTCCGTCCCAGCGGATGGCCATTGGCTGGGAAAATACATTCTGAAGCACCTGGGGATTCAGCCCCATTTTACCTTCGGGGTCCAGAAATTTTACAGCAATTTCTGCCGCCCGGGCCTTATCGTTTTCAATATATTCGCCTGTATCCACCAGCAGGGATACAAACTCCTGAACAGCTTCAGGATGTTTTTGAATAAAATCCTTTTGCATGGCCACAATGCAGCAGGGATGATTTTCCCAGCGTGTGGCAGAATAGAATTCCAGGTTGCCGATATCCCCTTTGATGGCTTTGGTGGCAACCGGTTCGGCAACCATGAATCCACCCACATCCTCGTTTTCTTTCATAATGCCGGGCATCTTAATGGGGGGCACCACCTCAAAGCGTACGTTAATCGCTTTTTTTCCAGGAACACCGGGTTTGAGCCCCAGTTCTTTTAAAAATTGATGTGCGAGCATGTGGTGAACCGACATTTTATGGGGAATATCCACGACCTTATATTTGTAGAAGCTTTGCAAAGAGTCAAATCTGTGATCATAATGCCGTGAGCGAACAAATGTGGAACCGTTTTTGTGGGCAAACAGTATCAGTTGAATGGGAGAGTCATAGGCAAACAAGTCCATGGCAATGGGTGCCAGAACAAAGGCACAGTCTATCTCTCCGCTTTCAAGACCTTCCTGTATGGGGTTCCATCCACCCATCAGGGTGGTGGACAGATCAAAGAACTCAGGTTCCACATCCCCTTGAGCGATACGGTGCTTCAAAGCACCCAGGGCAAGGTGATCGGTGATCTGAATATGAGCAACATTGAGTTCAACACGGCCGCCGATAATACTTCTTTCTTTTGTTACACGCTCTTTTTTTATCCCTCCGGAGAATGCGGTTTCAATTGCCTTTTTTATTTCTTGTTCATTGAACGGCTTCGGGCAGTGGGCATTACCGCCGGCTTCCATGATGACTTTTTGCTGGCCCATGTCGGCCTGGGCCGTGGCCATGATGAAAGGAATATCCTTGAATTCCTCACTGGCCCTCAATTCTTCAAGGAACCCAAGGCCATCCAATGTGGGCATGTTCCAGTCGGATATGACAAGATCAGGCTTTTCAGCTTTTACTTTTTCCATACCATCTGCACCATTCACCGCCATAACGAGGTTTGAAAATCCGGCTTTAGCCAGGATTTGTTTGAACATTATCCGCATGGTGCCTGAGTCATCAGCCACAACAATTTTAATATTCGGGTCTACCGCCATAAAATACTCCTTATGTCCTGTAAAGGTGTTGTCTGTAACAGCTCTGGGCCGGTTTAGTCATTGAACCCGGACTAAACCCACAACGAAATATGAAAGAAGCTTAGCAAGTTATCGGTACTTTCATATAAAAAAACTTTAAATTTTATTCATTAAGCATCTCCGGCCCATGCCCAGCTAAATTTGTGCTGCATTTTCTGAAAAACTCTGTCGAGTATAAATCCCAGTATGCCGATGGCAATGATTACTGCCATAAGTTTGTCATATTCCATAGTATCCCTGGCATCGTTAATAAGATAGCCTAAGCCCGATGATACCCCTAAAAATTCAGCAGGGACCAAAACAATCCATGCAATCCCAAGTGCCAGTCTGAGGCTGGTCATCATATGGGGAATGGAATATGGAATAACTATCGTTTGAATGAGTTGAACGTTATTGGCACCCTGGTTCAAAGCCATTTTTATCCATTGGGGATTAATGTCCATGACACCAATGGCTGTATTCAATATTATAGGGCAAATTGTCGCCATTACAATCAAAAAATGAACAGCTGACTCAAAGCTTGAAAATAAAAGCAGTGCTACGGGCATCCAGGACAGGGGGCTAATCATCCTTACGAATTGAATTGATGAATATGTCAGTTTGCGAAGTCGTGCAAAGAAACCGATCAATACGCCCAATGGAAGTCCGATGGATGCTGATATGCCAATACCCACAATGATCCTACGAAGACTTGCAAAAACAGATGTCCAGAACTTGGTATTTTGAAAGGCATCTGCCAAGGCGGCAAGGGTTGGCCCGGGTAGAAATCCTTTGAAATGGTATAATTCAGGGCGGGTAAAAATAAACTGCGTCACAGCGATCCAGGAAAAGGCAAGTAGAACAAACCCGGCTAATTCGTATTTCCAACCCGACCAGACCCGGGTAAAAAATAAAGATAACCCGCTTCGTATGGTTCTGTCCCGGTTATTTTCATTAGTTGATTTCAACGATCTCTTCTCTTGTGAATTCATCTTTTATATCGCAATGGCAAAATCCTTTCATCCCCCCCATCTCGTCCAGAGCCTTTCTGACAAATCGATCATCCACAAGCTGTGAAACAGCCGTTTTGGTTTCAAGGGTGGTCAGAAAATCCGTATTACCCTCAACCTTGGTTTTTTTCATCTGTTCCAGAATAAATCGGGTGGCTGACGGAAAAGGAAAAGGCTGGAAACCGATTCTTTCTACATGCCACTGGGGGTGAATCAGTTCTTTGTCGGGAATAGCACCAAAAACCCTGTTAAGAACGGATTCATTCACCGGCAAGAATCCTTCTCCATCCCTGCTGAGCAGGTGGGCGGTTTCTTTAGGATTCTGCAGGCACCAAGATTGTGCTCTTACTATGGCGTTTATCGCCTTTTGTATAATTATTGGGCTTTTTTGAATCAGATGATCATTGGCTACGATAACACAACAGGGATGATTTTTCCAGATATCTCCTGAATATCGCATGATTTTTGCCGAAAATTTTTCCTGGGCAAGTGCGTTGAATGGGTCGGCTACAATAAAAGCGTCTACTTTTTTTCCCAGAAGGGCCTGGGGCATATCCGGCGGCGGCAGGGTAACCAGATTCACTTCATGGGAGGCAAGCGTTGAACCCGACGGACGAATTACAGGCTCAAGCCCCTGGACCTGGAGGCCTAGCTGCATGACCAGATTGTGCATGGAGTACCATGAAGGCACAGCCACCTGTTTCCCCGAAAGATCGGCAAATCCGTTGATGCCGGAGTCTGCGCTGACTGTGACAGCGCTGCCGTTGGTATGATCCCAGGCTAAAACTTTGACAGGTATATTCTGTTTAAATCGCATCCATACGGGAATGGGGAAAAGCATGTGAGCCAGGTCAAATTTGCCTGTTAAAAAGGATTCGGAAAGAATATTCCATGACCTCACCATGATAGGACGTTCCACGTCGATACCCTCATGGGAAAAATAACCAAGACTATAGGCAACAAGCAAGGGTGTGGCGTCAGTAATAGGCAGATAGCCTATTTTCAACTTACTTTTTTTCGCCGCTGCCGAACACGGAAATGCCAATGGGGTACAGGCGGCTGCACCTACAGTTCGTATTGATTTTTTTAAAAAATTTCGCCGTGAAATATTCTCAGGGCATGCCGGTTTTACAGGGTTAAATTTCATTCGTAAGGTTCCGTTTAACTAAATGGGCGATCTTAAACCGATCAAGAATATCGGTTCGCAAAGTTTTAACCTCAGGATCATGCCGGTTTCTGGGGTAGGGTACCTTAATATCAAAAATATCGGCAATGCCGGCAGGTGATCCTGCAAGAAATACAATTTTATTTCCAAGTCGTATGGCTTCATCAATATCATGGGTGACAAAAATCGCGGTAAAGTTTTCCGACATCCACAGATTTATCAGTTCTTCCTGGATATGGGCCTGGGTAAAGGTGTCCAGGGAGGCAAAGGGCTCATCAAGCAGTAAAACCTGGGGGTGTCCGACCAGAGCCCTGGCAAGGCAAACCCGCTGGGCCATGCCCAGGGAGAGCTGGTCAGGTTTTACGTTGGCCGCACTTGCCAGTCCCATGATTTCCAAAAATTGACTGACCCGGTATTCCAGGTCCTGGCTGTCTTTTCTGATTTTACAGCCATAAGCCACGTTTTCCTTAACAGTAAGCCATGGGATTAAGACGGGCTGCTGGAACATCATGGAACGGGACGGATGGATGCCGGTAATAGCCTTGCCGTCTACCAGAATACGACCGCTGCTTGGCATTTCAAGTCCTGCAATCAAGTTTAGCAAGGTGGTCTTCCCGCAACCAGATTCACCCAAAATGATCACAAAATCCCCAGCATTTATGGAAAACGAAATATCCCTGAGAATTTCGTGCCGTTTTTTGTCCGGTCCATCGTAATTTTTATAAATTTTCTCAATATCTATTTTCAAGTGCTAATTTTCCGATAAAGCCGTACGAATAAATTCCGGTCTGATAAAGCTGTCAAGGTCCGTTCCAGTCAACATGACTGCCATGGTTGTGCGCATATAATCAAGCACGATGTTTAAAATATCCATGTCCGGCACCAAAAGCTTTGGGCGATAGGTTATACCCGATGCCTTAAGTGCCCTTTGCATCCGGTCTACAGAAAGACCTAAAAAAGAGGATGCGATGCTTTCAATGCCTTTTTCGGCTGTGTCTGATGACATATACAAATCAAGTTGATGGGCACTATCGATAAGGCAGTTAACCAGCAAACCTAAATTTTCTACTTTGGTTTCAAGCAGATCATGGTGAACCACAAAAACGCTACCCGGATGATCGTGCCACAGGTCCCGGGAAACAAGCAGCGGCCTGAAGCCTCTTTTTTTTAAATCACTGCCATCAAAGGGAGCTGGGCAGATAAATGCTGCTATATCGCCGTCAAGATCCGCATTCGCCATTTCCGGCATCAGGGGACATGGTACGGATTCCATCTCAACACTGCCCTTGGCTCCTCCTGAATCGGCGATTTTTAACTTTCCTGCACTCAGCAGTCTGTGCATAAGCATATGCTGGACACTGAGCCTGTGTGGGATCAAAACACTTTTTCCCTTAAAATCCGAAAGCTTTTGAATCTGTTCGGGTACAATGACTCTGCTGCCTGCCCTGTGGGTGAACATGAGCATGGATATAGCCAACCCTTTGTCAAACAGATACATGGCCTGGGAGATATCCATAAACGCGGCATTGATGTCCCCGGATGAAAACCCTTTTTCCACCTGCTTCCAGGAGCGCATGGTAAAAGGTATCACATCCGCATCTATACCTGGCCCCACACACTCAATATAACGGGGTAAAGCGGTTCCCAGTATCAAGTGATCAATACTGATAAAATGTCCGATTCGGATAGTCAGGGCAGCCTCAACCGTTTTTAGAGCTATTAATTCGTCGATTTATTAAAAAGAACCTTAGCACAGCCCGGAATGGGTTGGCAAGCTCGTAAACATAATTTAAAGTCGCCCTCTGCGAATAATAGCAACCAGCAGCCAGATGCCGAGCACGGCAGCGGCAATAAATCCGGCAATGCCTATGACGGAAACCCCGAGGATTAAGGGTGGTATCCGTGAATTGAGTACAATGGCCGAGCCCAGTATCAAGGCGGCAATAATGATACTAAAAGAAATTCGATTGGATGTCTGATCCTGGTTCATCATTATCCGCTCCAGACCCTCAATACTGATCGTTGCCTTAATTTTTCCCTGCTTAATTTGGGTGATGATGCTGCCCGTATCCCCGGGCAGGGTTTGCAGCAGCGCCATGGTATCTTTGGCAATGCCTGCAAATTGCCTGGAGAGCCGGGGCAATGAGTATTTTCTTAACGTGGCGGCCCTGATATAGGGTCTGGCATGGGAAAGCATGTCAAATTGTGGATCTAATGTGCGTGCAACGCCTTCGATACTGAGAAATGCCTTTATCATTAAAAACAGGTCTGGAGGGATTCTCAATCCGTGCCGGGTGCACAGCTCAAAAAACTGGTGAATCATGCGGCTGGGATTGAGCTCTTCAAGCTTTCTGGATAAATATAAGGCACAAAATTGTGAAATATCTTTTTCCAGACCCGGCATATTGACCGATTCATGAGGATCGGTCAGGCGGCAAAGCAGACGGGCGGTATCCCGGGTATTGTTTGAGGCAAGCCCCTGGAGCAGATCAATAAATAACTCCCGGGTGGATGAATCAACAAATCCGGTCATGCCGAAATCAATCATGCAAATGCGTTGATCTTCCAGGATAAAAATATTCCCCGGATGGGGATCGGCATGGAAAAAACCGAATTCAAATATCTGGCGCAAGACAAAGTCAGCGCCTATTCGCGTAATTTTTTTTCGATCAAGACCTGCCCGGTCAATGGCTTTAACATCATCGGCCTTGATCCCATGGATAAATTCCATGCACAACACCCGTTGTGTGGAATGGGACCAATGTACTTCAGGAATATGGATCGCCGACTCTTTGCCAAACTGATCAGCCATCTGTTCCATATTGGCCGCCTCAACCATGTAGTCAAGCTCTTTTTCCAGGGTTTGAGCAAACTCTTCAACGATTTTTACGGGTCGAAATATTTCCACATCTTCCAGCGTTTTTTCCATGACCTGGGCCAGATAGTGGATGATTTCCAGATCGACCTCAACTGTTTTACGGATGCCGGGACGCTGAATTTTTACCGCCACCTGTTCGTTTGGCGACAGTTCCGCCCGGTGGACTTGTCCGATGGAGGCCGAAGCAAAAGGAGATTCCTCAAAGGAATGGAACACCTCACTGATCGGTTTGCCGAACTCCGCAAGGATAATTTGTCCAACCTGTTCAAAGTAAAAAGAGGGGACTTTGTCCTGGAGTTTGGCAAGCTCCCGGGTCAAATCCAGGGGGATCAAATCTGGACGAGACGATAAGACCTGGCCCATTTTAATAAAGGTCGGGCCCAGTTCCTCCAACACCATCCGGATCCGCTCATTCCTGGATAATTTTTGATGGGGTTTTGAGAACGGAATGATATCTAAATAATGATCAATCTTCATGGCATCAATAATGTTTTCAAATCCGTATTTGAAGATGATGCCGATGATCTGCTGGTAACGGACCAGATGCCGGTACCGTTTAGTGACCTTGGAAACGGTCTTAAAGCTGAGCATGGTCAGGGTAAAATGCCTGAAGTTCAGACGTCTTTTTCATTTTTTTGGGTCAATTCATCTATCCGGGCATTGAGCGCATCAATATCTCCTCGGGTAGGCAGATCCAAACGTCTTAACACTGCTTCCACCACCTCTTCAATCTTTTTATCAAGACCGGATTTTGCGTCATCATACCGCTTTTTACACTCTTCTAAAAAGTCTTTTGCCTCTTTTTGGTTCATCTCAGACTGCTGGGCAAACTCCTTGGCAAATGTCTCAATCTCTTTTTTGGAGCGCAGCGCCATACCTACTCCGGTAAGCAGACTGTTTTTCAGAGTTTCTATCATGTTCTTTTCCTCCGTTTTATTTTTTTTAAACGACCATAGGCCGACCCGGCTGTCGATATGTCAGGTCGGTTCGTGTTTGGAGGGCTCGTTAAAGGAGCCACAGCTCACAAAGTTACCCAGATGCAAAGCGCAAGCAAAGCTGCAATCGGAGCGTACAATAGTACGTGAGGATTGCAGCTTTGTGCAGCAATGCCGCAGGTGGGTGACTTTTCATTCAAACACTATTTTGAGCCAAAGGAGACCTCTAATATATCTTCCACACAGGTATCCCCTTCAAGAATGGCATCCATTTTACCATAAGATCCGGGTAAAATGGTATTAATAAAAAATCTGGCCGAAACCATCTGTCCTGCATAAAAAGCAGCATCTTTATTTTTGCCGGCCTTGGCAGCTACGGCTTCAGGGTCAAGGGAACCCGCTTTTTTAGCAAGTTTGGGGGCGGCAACGCAGGCGCGCCACAGATGCATCCAGGCAAAGACAATATCTCCTGTGATGTCCAGAAAGGGATGGGCAAAGGCATAGGCGTTAAGTGCATTTGCAGACCTTGCCCTTGCGCCGATCTCATGAGCGACAACATCATATCTGTCCAAGGCAAGTTCCATTTTTTCGGCAAGAACTGAAAGACCGTCAATCAGTAGGGCCTCTTGTATGGTTTTTCTAATCTGGTCCAGGAAATAGGTAAAACTTTGCCCCTTGTTCATGGCCAGTTTGCGGCCAAGAAGATCCATGGCCTGGATGCCGTTGGTGCCTTCATAAATCATGAAAATTCTGGAATCGCGCATGAGCTGTTCTGCTGGAAATTCTTTACAGTATCCATATCCGCCGTAAACCTGAACGCCATGGGAACAGACTTCAAGGGCCTTGTCCGTGATATAGCCTTTGACAATGGGGGTGAGTACCTCTATTAATGCTGCGGTATTGGCCTTTAATTCTTCATCATCTGTGGTGTGAACAATGTCCTCGCATTTGGCATAGTAATAGTGCAACGAGCGCATGCCTTCGGTGTAGACCTTCATATTTAATAATTGACGTTTCACATCCGGATGGTTGATGATGGTAACGTTTTTGGCTGTGGCATCCTTGCCTGCCGTAAGATGCCGGCCCTGTACCCGGGTCCTGGCATAATCAAGGGCGTTCATATACGAAGCGGACGCCACGGCAAAGCCCTGGAGACCCACAAAGGCCCGGGATTCGTTCATCATTTGGAACATTTCCGGCATGCCCTTGTTTGCTTCGCCCAGAAGGGTGCCGATACAAGGCCCTTTGTCTCCCAGTGCCAGGGTGCAGGTCGCATTGCCGTGAATCCCCATTTTTTCTTCTAGGCCCGTGCACACCACATTGTTGAATTCACCCAATGATCCGTCTTCATTGACCAGGAACTTGGGTACCAAGAACAATGAGATCCCCTTTGTTCCTGCAGGCGCACCTTCAATACGTGCTAATACCGGATGGATGATGTTATCGCAAAGATCGTGCTCGCCGGCAGAGATAAATATTTTTGTGCCCTGGATGGTGTAGGTGCCGTCATCGTTTAAGGTTGCTGTGGTGGTCAATGCGCCCACGTCAGAGCCGGCTTCGGGTTCAGTCAGAAGCATGGTGCCGCCCCATTGGCCGGCAAACATTTTTTTCATGTAAAGTTTTTTCTGGGTTTCATCACCAAACGCTTCGACAAGCTTTGCTGCGCCGTGGGTCATGCCGTAATAGAGCATAAAAGCGGAGTTGGCTCCCACCATATATTCTAAGGCTGCACACCCCACGGTTTTGGGCATACCCTGGCCGCCCACATCCGGATCATCGCACATGGCTAACCATTCACCTTCGCAGAACAATTTCCAGGCCCGCTTAAAAGATTGGGGCGTGGTCACTTTACCATTTTCAAGGGTGCACCCGATTTCATCGCCCTCTTTGAAAGTAGGCAGGATCTCTTTAATGGACAGGGTTCTTGCCTCCGAGACGATCAGATCAATGGTCTTTTTATTGAATTCCTCAAACAACTCATTTTCAACCGTGCCAATTTGTTCATGCAATACAAAGTCGACATCACGTCTGTCTGCGATTGGCTGTGCCATATTATTATTCCCTTTTTCTAACTATTCTTGTTTTTCTAAGAAAGATCTGAGTAAGTTACTCAAATCTTTCAACCTTTGTTGTTGACTAAACCCGGCAGTTAATATGTCAGGTCAGCCTATCATTGTTTATGTGGACATGTGTTGTATGCACAACAACATGTCGATTGACGAAAAGCATGGTATATGTAGTATAAAAAATTTAATATTTCCAAATCTTTTTGAAAATAGTCTTTTTAAATTTTGAAAACCATTTTTACATCCCTTCTATTTATTCTTACAATAAGGTTTAAATATGGTTATTTTTTTGCTAACAATAGTGATTATTTGTTCCAATTTCATATGAGTCACCATGTTGGTTCTACAAAATGAATGTCTAACTATTATGGATACAAAAGACGCATGCGTATAAAATGTTGGGGGTCCAGGGGGTCTGTCTGTGTCTCAGGGCTGCAATATATCAAATACGGGGGAGACACCACCTGTTTTGAGATCCAGGCCGATTCCGGTGAAATTGTGATCATTGATGCCGGTACCGGTATTCGTAGGCTTGGTATGCATCTTGTCCAAAAAAAAATAAAGACATGCTATCTAATTTTGACCCATACCCACTGGGATCACATCATTGGACTGCCCTTTTTTCATCCATTGCTTTATGGAGACACAACGGTCCATGTTCAGGATCGTACCTTTGCCGGCCTAACCACAAAAAAAGTGATTGAGCAGGTTATGCGCATGCCTTTTTTTCCTGTGGGGTTAACGGCTTTCAACGCTGATATTCGGTTTGAAAAATCATTGAACGACCGTTTTACCATCGGCAGCCTGGATATTGAAACCATTCCCACATCCCATTCCCAAAACAGCCTGGGATACAAATTTATGGAAAATGGAAAAACATTTGTGTTTCTAACGGACAATGAACTGGGATATATCCATCCCCGGGGCAGAACGGTTAAAGAATACATTGACTTTACAAAGGATGCGGATGTACTGTTTCACGACACCGAGTACACGGATAATGAATACCTGAATAAAAACGGGTGGGGGCATTCCTGCCTGTCCGATGTTTTGGATTTAAGTGTGAAGGCGTCAGTGGGGCAACTTGGCTTAATCCATCTCAACCAGAACAGAACCGATGACCAGGTGGATACCATGGTTGATCAGTGCCGTCGGTTTTTTAATAACAATCACCTTTCCACCTCCTGTTATGCCGTTTCGGCGGATTTTGAAATCTTTTTATAGTCCTTTTTGTAAAATCGGGCGATACCTTTAAGTTCTCAATTATGTCACGCACTTTATTTGAATTTTTGTCTTCAAACCTGCAGCGTTTTTCACCAAAACACTGGGGAGCCGTCAAGAATTTTGCCCACCCACGGGTGGTCACCATGCTCTTTTTTGGTTTCAGCGCCGGACTTCCCATTCTGCTGATTTTTTCCTCACTGTCCCTTTGGCTTCGCGAAGCAGGGGTCCAACGTTCCGCAGTGACCTTTTTTTCATGGGCAGCACTGGGCTATTCTTTTAAATTTATCTGGGCGCCATTGGTGGATCAGATGCCCATTCCAATGATGAGCCGAATGCTTGGCCGGCGCAGGGCCTGGATACTTCTGGCCCAGATCGGTATTACCGCATCCATTTTTGCCATGTCCATGATTGATCCTGCAAAAGGGCAAAATTATATTGTTTTCATGGCCCTGGCCGCTGTGGGTTTAGGCTTTTCTTCGGCCACCCAGGACATTTCCATTGATGCCTATCGAATTGAATCTGCCGATGAAAGCCTCCAGGCACTTATGGCTTCGGTATATATCGCCGGATACAGGATCGGAATGCTGGCCGCAGGTGCCGGCGCCTTGTTTCTGGCTCAGATCAAAGGCTCAACTCTTGGCGCATATGATTATACGGCCTGGCGCATGGCTTATCAGATCATGGCTGGATTAATGGCCATTGGGATCATAACGGTATTTGTGATCAAAGAACCCGAAGTAACGGCCAAAGAAACAAATTATGGCCGGACCACCGATCACGCCCGTTTTTTTATTCTTTTTTTAGTGTCTGCCGCAGCCTTTGTCAGTTGGTTCTACTTTACCTCAGGGATTGCATCAACATTAAAAGAACAGGTGGGCTTTATTATAAAAAACACCTCTGTAGCCGGATTCATCATTGAAACGATAAGACTTGCCGCAGGGATCGGTGCTGCGCTCCTTGGTGCAAGGATGATGGTAGCCTTGAAAGTCGCAAACATGGAGATGATCCGGTCCGCCTATGTTGAACCGGTGTCGGATTTTTTTTCCCGATACGGTGCAAGGCTTGCCTGGCTGCTTCTTGCACTCATCGGCCTGTACCGTATTTCTGACATTGTTCTCGGTGTTATTTCCAATGTCTTTTATCAGGATATGGGATTTTCAAAAATTCACATCGCAAGTATCGTAAAAACATTTGGACTGTTCATGACCATTGCCGGCGGTTTTTTAGGGGGAACCCTGTCCATTCAGTTTGGGGTGATGCGCATTCTTTTTGTAGGGGCATTGCTGTCCGCACTTACCAATCTTTTGTTTGTCCTCATGGCCTGGACCGGTCCGGTTCTGCCCATGCTTTACCTGGTAATTTCTGCGGACAATTTGGCAGGCGGTCTGGCTGGCGCAGCATTTGTGGCTTTTTTGTCCAGTCTGACCAATGTGCGGTTTACCGCCATTCAGTATGCCGTATTTTCATCTTTAATGACCCTCGTGCCCAAAATGTTTTCCGGATATTCCGGGAGCATAGTGGATCAACTGGGATACCCTGTTTTCTTTACCGTGACCGCCGTGATGGGTATCCCAGTTCTGATTTTAATCCTAATCTGCGGGGCTCGACTGCAAATCAACGAAACAAAAAATTAATTCAACCTTTCAGGCAGGGTTTACGTGCTGCCGTCACCTCATCCAGCCGAGTCACTTTAGGTAGATGGGGTGCTGCGTGTAATTCATCCGGGTTTGAACCGGCCTCTTGAACAATGGCTTTTACCGCCTCAATGAACTGATCAATCTCATCTTTTGACTCGGTTTCCGTGGGCTCCACCATAAAGGCGGCTTCCACCACCAAGGGGAAATATACCGTGGGTGGATGGAATCCGTAATCCAAAAGACGCTTGGCCATATCCATGGTACTGATATGGTGCTCTTGAACACTTTTGTCGGTAAAAACACATTCATGCATACAAGGTCTGTCATAAGGCAGGTCCAGGGTGCCTTTAAGGCTCTCTTTGATGTAGTTGGCATTGAGCACGGCAAGCTGGGATGCACGCTTTAAGCCATCAGCTCCCATGGACAGAATATATGCAAAGGCCCTAACCATAACCCCGAAATGGCCATAGAATGTATGCATCCGACCGATTGTATCAGAACTATCTGTAATAAACGAATAGGTATTGTTTTCTTTTTGAACCTGCGGCACAGGAAGAAAGGGAATCAAATCTTCGATCACGGCCACCGGACCGGAACCGGGGCCTCCACCACCGTGGGGGGTGGAAAAAGTTTTGTGAAGATTTAAATGGAGCACATCAATGCCAAGTTCGCCCGGCTTTATGATCCCCATGACGGCATTCATGTTGGCACCGTCTCCGTATACAAGTCCGCCCTTGGCATGGACGATGTCACAGACCTCTTTGATGTTCTCCTCAAACAGTCCTAACGTATTGGGGTTGGTGATCATGATACCGGCGGTATCTTCGTCCATGGCCTCGGCCACTGTCTGGGGGTCCAGAATGCCTTTGGGACCTGATTTGATATTCACAGACTTATATCCGCAAAGGGTTGCGGACGCGGGATTGGTGCCATGGGCAGTGTCCGGGATCAGAATCTTTGAGCGTTGTTTTCCCTGCTTGGCATGCCAGGCATGGATCATGAGCATGCCGGTGAGCTCGCCATGGGCCCCGGCTGCCGGTTGTAACGTGACGGCGGGAAATCCTGTGATCTCCCCGAGCATTTTTTCCAGCTCATACATTAATTTTAAAGCCCCTTGGGAAAATTCATCCCCAGCCAACGGATGAGCGACGACAAATCCTTTACGGGATGCCTGGACCTCATTGGTTTTGGGATTGTATTTCATGGTGCAGGAGCCCAAGGGATACATGCCCGAATCAATGCAAAAATTCCATTGGGACAGACGGGTAAAATGACGGACCACATCCAGTTCGGATAATTGCGGCAGATTCGGAGCATCATCGGTGAGTGCCGGGTCAAGATCCGCTCTTGGCACATCACTTCTGGGCATGGAGATACCGCATCTGCCTTCCCGGCTCTTTTCCCATAGTTCGGATTCATTAAATATAAGGCCACTTGTACCTGGCTTTGTCATTATTGTACCTCCTTTGCCAAAAAATCCATGGCCTGTCTGGACACGGTTTCTGTGGCACAGAAAAGATAATGGTCTGTCATGTCCGGGTAATAGGATTCAAGGGAGACCCCTGCATACAGATTGTGTTTTTGGGCAAGCTCCCTTCGTTTATCTGCAAATCCGGCCGGGGCTTTGAGAACAAATTCATTGAAAAATGGACCATCATAAACCGAAGTAAACCCGGCACCTACAAGCGCATTTTTCAGGTAGATGGCCTTGTCATGATTGAGTTGGGCGATCTCTCTTATTCCCTTTTTCCCGGCAGTAGCCAAATATACGGCGGCGGTCATGGCATTGAGTCCGTTATTAGAGCAGATGTTGGAAGAGGCTTTTTCTCTGCGGATATGCTGTTCTCTGGTGGCAAGGGTCAACACATAACCCCTCTGTCCGTTTGAATCTGTGGTTTTTCCCACAAACCGGCCGGGAAGATTCCTCATCAGTTTTTTTGTTCCGGCTAAAAGACCGAGCCCCGGTCCGCCAAAGCTTTTGGTCATGCCAAGGCTTTGGCCTTCTCCTGCCACAAGATCGGCCCCAAAGCTGCCTGGACTTTTCAACAGCCCGTGGGCCAGCGCCTCGGTGAATGAAGCAATCAGCAGGCATTTTTTTTCATCGGCACAAACTTTAAAGCTGCCCAAATCTTCAATGTTTCCAAAAAAGTTGGGAGACTGAATCGCCACCCCGGCAACACCATCCATAGCTTTAAAAGCAGCCACATCTGTCAGGCCGTTTTTATCAGCCGGTATTTCGACCATTTCAAATTCGGATGGATTAAGATAGGTCTGAATGATCTGGCGATGGGCAGGATGAACAAGGCTTGACACGGCAATCTTATTTGCTTTTTTTGACTTGTTCAGTGCAATCAGCGCACATTCTGCCAGGGCTGTACCCCCATCGTAATGAGAGGCCGTGGCAATGTCCATACCCAAAAGGGCTGTGATCATGGTTTGAAATTCATAGATCCCCTGTAAAGTGCCTTGGCTGACCTCAGGCTGGTAAGGGGTATAGGCCGTCATAAACTCGGATCTGGAAATCAGGTAAGGCACAATAGCAGGAATGTGGTGGTCGTAAGAACCTGCGCCTATCAGGCATGTATATGATCCGCATGCCGCATTTTGTGAGGCCAGTTCTTCCATTGTAGCATTTAGATCCCATTCGCTTAAACTGTCCGGCAGGTTCAATCCGGTTTTTGTCTTGGCAGAATCGGGAATGATGTCAAACAGCTGATTCAGATCGGCATGGCCGGTGACAGCCAGCATCTGGTCGATGTCCTGTCTGGTATGCGGCAGATAACGCATGGCATTTATCCTTTCAGCATTTCAAAGTATGCAGTCTGGTCTTTAAGGCTGTCCATTTCGGATAGATCGTCGGGTTTAATTTTGACAAGCCAACCTTTATCATAGCAGTTGGTGTTGACAAGCTCAGGGGCATCTTCAAGTTCCTCATTAACCTCAACAATTTCACCTGCAATGGGAAGAAAAATTTCAGAAACCGCTTTAACGGATTCCACACTGCCAAACTCATCTCCCTGGCCAAATGTGTCACCAATTTCGGGCATTTCCACAAAGACAATTTCGCCAAGCTGGTCCTGGGCATAATCAGAAATGCCCACAGTGACCAGATCACCTTCAACCTTTGCCCATTCATGATCATCGGTGTATTTAACATCTGATGGGAAATTAAGCTCTTCAATGGATTTCATATCGCCTCCTTATTTATTATTTTATTGCAAAATTAACGGTGCTGGTGTTTGGCCCAAAAGTCACCCAGATGCAAGGCGCAGACAAATTTGCAACCGGAGCAATCTCATGGTTGTGAGGATTGCAAATTTGTCTGCAACGCCGCAGGTGGGTGACTTTTGGGCCAAACACTATTTGAAATTTTTGATTGCAAGCCTTGCTGTCCTATCCGGCCTAACATCTGAAACAAGTTGAACCCCGATTTTGCGCTTGCCTTCAGCAAGCGTCAACCGGGTACCCATGTCAAGGGCCTGATTGACCATGACAAATCCGCATGCAAGCCCCTTAATTTTAAAATCCGGGGGCAGGTTAGGGGTGTTAATACTCACGATTTTATCTTCATGCCAAAAGATCCCCATGTCAGTTGCGCAGGTCAGCACTTTGCCGATATCTTCACCCTGCTCGGTAAGCACCCGGGCGGTGTCGCCTGCACCGACCTTTCTTAAAGAATCACCGACAAAGGCATAGGTAAAGGAGGGCTGTTCCAGGTTTATCAGGCTCTGACTCCCTAAGAATGTCTTAGTAAACTGCCGTGTACCTGCTTTAAAGGGCAGGGCGAATTCCCAGGGGTGATTGATGAAGGGGAAATGTCCAATATCCTGGTGGGACAGGGGTAGGCATGCACCAGCCCTTAAAGAATCCCTGGCACCAAGGCCGCAGGGTATCAGAGCATAGGGGGAGCCGGCATCCAGAAGATTGGCCCACAATTTTTCAACCTCATCGGGCGCAATGAAAATTTCAAAACCAAATTCTCCGGTGTACCCGGTCCGTGACACAATGACAGGCGTTCCATCCACAAGCGTTACTTTATCAGAGGCGTCAGGATCCAGATTGCCTTTGAAGGAAAAATAAGGCATTTTATTAAAAACGGTTTCTTTGTCCTTGATCAGGCCGGATACGATTTTCAATGCATTTTTGCCCTGGACATCCACTTTGGCAAGCTGGTCAGAGAGATCTTTTACTTCTACAGATTTTGCCTCATTGTGTGAAGCCAGGTGGCTTGTGATTGCTCCCCCCATCCCTGCATTGACACAAACCATGAAGCTGTCATCAGAAAATTTATAAACAATGGCATCGTCAATGCAATGTCCCTTGGCATCTAAAAACGCGCCGTAAACACATCGCCCCAACGATAAATCGCTTATTTGCCTTGTGAAACAGAAATCAAGCAAGACAGGGGCATCGTTCCCCTGCACCTGGATGCAGTCCATATGAGATGTATCAAACATTCCCGCGGATGCAAGCACGGCAATGTGCTCATTTTTTACCCCTGTATCATACCATAGCGGCATGTCAAATCCGCCGAAATCAGCCATATTGGCTCCGGCATTCCGGTGCCATGCATTTAATGGTGTCTTTTTCAGATTATTAGCCATGACAAACTCCCTAAAACCTTAATGATTGAGTTTAAAAAATGTAGGGCACTTTCAGGTTGTATGATTTGTAAACCACAAACGTTTCAACGGAATCTATCCCGTCAATTTTTGAAACTTCCTCAGTGTAAAATTCAAGCAGATCAAATCCCTCTTTGAACAAAACCTGCACCATAAGATCATATCGCCCTGTGACCACGGACACGGAAACGACACCTTTCAGGCAGCTGATCTCTTCTCCTTTTTCCACCAGGTTTGTCTCGGACAACTTAATGCCCACAATCACACTTCTATGGCCCGGCAGTTTTGCCGGATCTACAAGACCGCAAAACTCAAGTACGCCCTCTTCTTGAAGTTTAAGAACCCTTGCCCGTACGGTGTTTTCAGTAACACCCAGCTTTTCGGCTATTTTTTTAAAGGGTTTTTTACCTTCTTTGAGTTCTCTGATAATATTGATATTGGTGTCATCAATTTTCATTTGTTCGTTTATGTCATTTTTTTGTGAAAATGTTTTTGAAATAACGGCCATGGGCTGACCTGGACTATCGACACCCAGGCTCACCCCACCACAAAACATGAAAGTAACTTAGCAACTTAATTGGTACGTTCATATAAAATGATTTCAGAAAATCCTTTATTAAATATAAGTATCTTACCGAGGGTATATAGTCAAACACAAAAACTGATTTTTTGAAGAAATTTAAGATATATTTGGAAAAAATTTATGAAACCATATATATTTTATTCAAATTCTAATGTAATTTGCAATTATCTTTAATCAGTATTAACGAGGAAACATATGGCTGAACATATCGTTATCATTGGCGCAGGTCCCGGCGGTTATGTTGCCGCACTGAGATCAGCCGGCCTTGGGGCCCAGGTGACCTTGATTGAAAAAGAAAATTTGGGAGGAACCTGTCTTAATCACGGTTGTATCCCGTCAAAAATAATGAAAAATTCAGCAGATCTACTGCTTAACTGTCTTAAAGCCGAAGGCATGGGAATTAAGATATCAGGAACCATCAACCCAGATATCTGCATTTTAATGCAGCGAAAAGAAAAAGTGCTCGAAGGGCAGAGAAAAGGGCTTGCAGGGCTTCTTGAAAAGGCAGGCGTAAATATTATCATGGGCCGTGCTAAAATTGTTGCTCCGAATAAAGTCGAAGTGATTTGTGACCGGGAAGATCCCATATCACTTGGGTACGACAAATTGATCATTGCAGCTGGTACGGTACCCATGAACGTTTCGGAATTTCCTTTTGACCATACAAGCATCCTGTCGTCCAATGATCTTTTGTCATTGGATTACATTCCAAAATCTTTAACCATTGTCGGGGGCGGGGTGATTGGGTGTGAATTTGCCTTTATCTTCAGTGCTCTTGGCACCAAGGTAACCATTGTGGAGGCCATGGACAGAGTGCTGCCTTTACCGGGCGTAGACGAATCCTGCTCAAAGCTGCTGTTGCGTGAAATGAAAAAACGAAAGATTAAAGTATTCACGGATACCATTGTGGCACGGGCTGAGCACAAAAGCGAGGGGCTTGATGTTTTCCTGGATGTCAGCCCATTCACCAAGCCGACAGGTAAACTGAAAAAAAAAACAATTGATACGGATGTCATGGCCGTGTGTATCGGCAGAAGCTCTTTAGCAAAGGAATTGGGCCTTGAAAATATCGGCGTTGAAACTGACAAGAATGGATGGATTGCCGTGAACGATTACCTGCAGACCCGTGTCGACAATGTGTATGCCATCGGTGACATCATTGGCCCTGCCCACATAATGCTGGCCCATGTGGCCTACCATGAAGGTCTTGTGGCGGCAGAGAACGCTTGCGTACAGACAGACAGGCCTAAAACCGCCATGTCTTATGATGCCGTGCCTGGGGCCATTTTTACCATGCCAGAAATAGGCACGGTTGGATTAACGGAAAAACAGGCACTGGAACAGCATATAGACATTGAAACGGCAGTGGTAAATTTTAGGTCGTTGGGAAAAGCCCATGCGATTGATGAAATTGCAGGGGAGGCAAAAATGATTGTGGAAAAAGGATCCGGCAAAGTGATAGGTGTGCATATGACAGGCCCCCATGCCACGGATCTGATTGCCGAAGCCACCCTGGCCGTCCGCAAGGGATTAACCGCAACGGATCTGGCACACACCATACATGCCCATCCCACGCTGGCAGAAATTATGGGAGAGGTGTCCTTGAAAATATTGGGGACCCCGCTGCATGGATAATCGAAGATGAGGTTGTAAAATGGAAGACCAATGGAATTTTAATCAAGTTATAGACAGAAGAAACACAGGTTCGGTAAAATGGGAATCATCTGTTCTTGAGCAAAAATTCGGCAAAGGGCGGGGAAATTTACTGCCGCTATGGGTGGCAGACATGGATTTTGCGTGTCCTAATGTGATTTTCAATGCCATGGAACAACGCCTGTCCCACAACGTTTTCGGGTACAGCCTGAATGACAGTCGGCATAATGACGCCTTGATTAACTGGTTTGAACGGCGGCATGGATGGCAGATCCAAAAAAAATCGATTGTCAATACGCCGGGGATTGTGCCCGCGGTACACTACATGATTCAGTGCTTTACCAAACCCGGTGATGGCGTTTTAATTCAGCCGCCGGTGTATTATCCCTTTGCCCAGGCCATTCATACCAATGGCAGGCAAGTGGTTGAAAATCCTTTGATGCTGAATCAGTATCGATATGATATGGATTTTAAAGACTTGGAAGAAAAGACCAGGGATCCAAGAGTGAAACTATCCATCCTGTGTTCCCCACACAATCCTGTGGGAAGGGTCTGGCAGCGCGACGAGCTTGAACGTTTTGGGGCTATCTGCCTGAAAAACAACGTCCTGGTTTTTGCCGATGAAATTCATTGTGATCTGGTCATGCCCGGATTTAAACATACCAGTTATCAATCCATCTCTGCTGAATTAAAGCAAAGCTCCATTGCTGCGATTGCGGCTTCAAAAACCTTTAATCTGGCAGGACTGGCCCATTCCTGCCTGGTCATTTCCAATGAATCATATCGCCATGAAATAGGCAGTTTTTTTAATTGTCTTGGCTTGAATTCAACAGGTACCTCCAATCTATTTGGCGCCATTGCCGCCCGGGCTGCTTATGAAGGTGGTGAGCCTTGGCTATGTGACTTGATTCACTATATTTATGATAATTATTTATATCTTAAAGAAAGGATTGAAAAAGAACTGCCGGGTGTTCGGGTGTTTGACCTTGAGGCGACCTATTTGCCGTGGATTGATTTTAATCCTTTACAATTGCCGCCGAAACAACTCATTGAGATCATTGAGGAGAAAGCCGGTATAGCCCTTGATCACGGCAACTGGTTTGGACAGAGCGGGGCCGGATTTGAGCGTATAAACATTGCCTGTCCCAAAAAAGTGTTGTCTACGGCGGTAGACGCCATAATTTCTGCATTCATCCCTTTTTGTAAATAAAGAGCATCTCTAACTGATGGGCGGATTCACATCGAATTCGCTCATTTTATACAACAGGGTCTTGTAGGATACTTTTAAAATTTTTGCGGCTTTGGATCGGTTCCACCCCACTTTTTCAAGCACAAAAATGATCACTTCCTTTTCCACCTTGTCCGAGGCAAGTTTTTTTATTTTTTTCAAAGAGATGTCTTCAAATAATTTTTCAGAACTTGTGGACAGGTCAACAAATTCTGAAATGATCCTCAATCGACGGTTTCCAGGGTCGTTCTCAAGTCTATACTCAGGCGAATACATACCGGAACCGGCCAATTGACCCTGAGAGGTATTTTCTGAAGACGATTTCCCGGTAATATATGCGTCATTCGGCAACTCGTCAAAAATTTTGTCCCAGGAATTGAGCACCATCTGTTTTTTTATACAATTTTGCAGCTGGCGCACATTGCCGGGCCAGTGATAACGGCAAAGCCTTTCCATAATCTGTTTATCAGGCCTTTCAGCCTGAATGTTGGGATGTTCCGGCAAGTATTTTTTATAATAATATTCGATGAGGGCGGGAATATCCTCGGGGCGTTCACGAAGGGGGGGGATGTCTATTTTTATAATATTAAGTCGATAAAAAAGATCTTCTCTAAAGGTTTTATTTTTTATATTTTCTTCAAGACACTGGTTGGTTGCTGCAATGACCCAGACATCGGTTTTAAAATCCTGGTCTGACCCCAAGGGAGAAAACTCGCCGCTTTGGAGTACGTGGAGCATTTTTGATTGAAGGCTAAGTGGCATATCCCCAATCTCGTCAAGAAAAAGAACACCCTTATCTGCTGTCAAAAATTTACCATAGCGTTTTTTGTGTGCCCCGGTAAAAGCGCCTTTTTCATACCCGTAAAGTTCTGATTCCAGAAGGGTTTCAGGTAAGGCTGCACAATTTATTTTTACAAAACTATTTTTAGACCGATTCGATTCAGCATGCAGGCTCTGGGCAACCACTTCCTTTCCAACACCCGTCTCTCCTGTGATCAGGATATTCAGACTGGTTTGGGCGACATGGTTGATCAGTTCCTTTATTTTCAGCATGGGGCTGGAAACGCCTATCAACGGGGTTGGTGAAGTCATAATACGATAACGCTCTCTTTTCTTAATCTTCTTTTTTACGGCCTATGAGCTCGGCAACTTTGCGTTCAATTTTAAACAGGTCAACAGGTTTAAATATAACAATATCAGCTTGGGCTTCAGATGCAAGGGCCCCGGGATGATCTCCATACCCAGTCATGGCAATGGTTCTAAGATTGGGATATTCATTTTTTACAATAGAAATTAACCCGACACCACTGATGTTGGGCATGACAAGGTCTGTGATCAGGCATTGAAAATAATCGGGTTTGTCCCGCAGAATTTTTAAAGCGGCAAATCCGTCTACCGCAGTTTTAACCTCATACCCAAGGGAGTTAAAAAATTCATAAAAAGTGGATAGGATGTCTTCGTTATCGTCCACGATCAGAAGTCGAGCCGGGTTTTCCATATCAGCCTCTTTGTCAATGAAAATGAATAGTACCTTATGTCCTTATCTCAATTTTCCTGGAATATGCAAGAAAAAAAAATATATGTGTGAAAAAAAATATCCACTTCCTTAGGCAAAACAGCCACAGAATGACGTACGATTTTAACTGCCTTGCCTTAAAATTAAATTCATATTATAAATTTGGATCTGCATTTGAGCCTGAAAAATTCCAGGCATCAGACAGAAACGTTCTGCTGTTTTGAATCTACATAGTAACAAGGAAATTTAATGAAAAAATCAATTATCAGGGGCTCAGGCTTCTTTGTACCGCCCCATATTGTCACTAATCAGGATCTGACTGAATTCATGGATACTTCCGATGAATGGATCCGACAGCGAACCGGCATCCACCAGCGACACTGGGTCACTGAAGAAGATATTTGTGGTGCATCGGACTTAGGCACCCATGCCGCCCGCATGGCACTTGACAAAGCGGGTTGGCGTCCCGAAGATCTGGATTTTATCATTTTTGCTACTTTAAGTCCGGATATTATGTTCCCAGGAGGCGGTTGTCTTCTGGCTCGAAATCTTGAGCTGAATGCCACGCCTGCCCTTGATATACGCCAGCAATGCACCGGATTTTTGTACGGATTTGCTACAGCGGATTCCTATATCAAATCAGGGCTCGCCTCAAAAATTCTTTTGGTCGGTGCCGAAGTACACTCAACAGGACTTGATAAATCCACCCGGGGGCGAGATGTCACGGTGATTTTCGGCGATGGTGCCGCAGCCTTATGTATCGAAGCGGTTGATACAGATGAAAATGTAGGTCTGATTGCATCGGCCTTGCATGCAGACGGCCACTTTGCAGAGGCCTTAAAAACCGAACTGCCTGCCTCCAATCTTATAAAACGGTTGCCTGATGGTATTTCCACTGATGATCCTCGATATTTCCCGTTCATGGACGGTCCTGCTATATTTAAAAAAGCTGTGCGCATGTTGCCCAAAGTAACCAAGGAGGTACTGGAAAAAGCAGGCATGGAATTGTCTGATGTTGATTTGATCATACCCCACCAGGCCAATAAGCGCATTAATCAAGCCTTTGGCCAATTTCTCAAACTGCCCGAAGATAAAATTTTCCATAATATTGAAAAATACGGCAACACCACGGCCGCCAGCATCCCTTTAGCACTTCATGAAGCCATTGAAACCGATCGTATCGGAAAATCCGGAGATGTTGTCCTTTTTACCGGTCTTGGTGCAGGGCTCACCTGGGGGGCCTCCCTTTATAAATTCCCCTGATTTACTTTGTCTTACTCGTGATCCTAATCTTGCTCGAGCTCGAGTTCATCGTTTGGCGCAAGATTAGGATTAAGCGCACGACAACGTAGTTCAAATCGTTACCGGAACAATAGGTCCAAGTAAAAATTATCAGTTTGTGATTTACAGGCAAAGGTATACGAGGGATCCTGATTTTTTGCTGCCATTTCTTTTCGAATATCCCCGGCCATGACCTTGCCTAGTTCCACACCAAACTGGTCAAAGGGGTTTACCCCGAGAATAAAGCCTTCAAGTACGGTTCTGGCCTCGTAAAAAGAGAGCAGCATACCAACATTTTCGGGTTTCAAATTATCAATAGTTATTATTGTTGAAGGCCGGTTGCCGTCAAAATTTCTGGCTGGGTCCTCACTGCTGCGGCCCAGGGCAAGTGCACCGGCCTGGGCCAAAAGATTAGCCCACAGTTCTTGGTGATTGCTCACCCCTTTAGACATTGCCTGAAGCCCTGAATAGCCAGGCGATTTTACGCCGATAAAATCAATGGGAAAGGCCCTTCCCTGGTGGACCAGCTGAAAAAAAGAGTGCTGGGCATTGGTACCGGGTTCTCCGAAAATTATAGTCCCGGCCGGTTGGCTTAAGATCTGTCCTTCTGGGGAAACCGATTTGCCCAGGCTTTCCATATAAAGCTGCTGGACATGGGGGCTGAGCCGGGCCAACCTTGATGCATAGGGAATAATGGCCTGGGCCGGATATCCCATGTACAAGGTATTCCAAATGGAAATCAGGGCCGCGGTTAGGGCGATATTGTTTTCTGGAAGACTTTCCAGTACATGGGTGTCCATTATTCTGCAGCCGTCCAGAAAGCGTTGAAAAACGTCATAGCCAAGCGCCAGACTTAAAGGCAGCCCGCCCACTGCCGAGGATACCGAATACCTGCCGCCAATGAAATCAAACATATAAAAGGATTCAAGCACCGGTGTATCGGGATCGTCACCCGGACTTCCCTTAGCCGTAATGGTGACCATGTGATCTTCGGGGCGGATCCCCTGGTCTTTTAGCCATGTGCTGACCTGATTGAGGTTGGCCATGGTTTCTGTGGTGGTATAGGATTTTGAAATGACAATCCACAGTGTGGTCTCTTTGTCAATGGCTTCAATGACCCGGGCAAAATTATCAATATCCACGTTGGGCAGAAATAAAAGATCCATTATTCTATCAGAATCTGCCAGGGCCTGGTAAACAAATTCACACCCAAGATATGATCCGCCGATACCAATGACAACGGCCTGTGTAAAAGGTTTGCCGGATGCCGAGCAGATTTTGCCGTCATGAACTGATTGGCAGAATTGCCCTATTTTCTTATTGACTTGTTGCATCTGCTGTTTAACGTCAATTTCTTTAAATAAAAGAGGGGACGTCCCTGAACCCCGGGCTGCTGTATGAAGTGCCGCACGGTTTTCAGTTGGATTTACGATTTCTCCCTGGGTCATTGCTCTAAATTTTTCAAGTGCACTGGACAAGACTTGGGCTTCACGCAGCAAAGCTAAGGCATTTTTATCAAGCCGCTGACGTGAAAAATCCATTAAAAAGCCGTCAATGCCGATACTGAAATCAAAAAACCGTCCCGGGCGATCTAAAAGCTTGCGCAAATGGTGATCCGGCGTATTAAGATCCTGGGCCGCTTGTGTTAGTTTTGCATGAAGGTTTTTAATGGAAGAATCATCTGGATACAGCAAACCAGCCGGGCTCATATTTATTTCTCCTTGCAATTGAAGTGTTCACGCTTATGAATGTGATGGATTTGCTTGCCTGTTTGTTCGTGTTCGGCTGAAAAGTTATCCATCTACAGCGTTGCATAACAATTTACAATACTCACATACTTTAGTATGCTCCGGTTATAGATTGTTATGCAACACTGCATTTGGGCAACTTTGTGAGCTGAAGCTCCTCTAACGAACCGTCCAAACACGGATTTCCGTTCAGGCACTATTATATATAAATTAAAAATTGATGAGAATAAACCCTTAAGGATATAATTTAAAGTAGTTCCATAAATTTCTAACATCGAAAAACTTGACAATAAACAACCAGGTTATCAAAATATTTAAATTATGAATTTAAAAAAAATTGAGGCCCTGTTACAAAAAGGGGTAAACATCCCCAATCCTGCGACTGTGTTTATCGGTGAGGACGTTGATATTGACCGCATATCTCCGGATGGCGTAACGCTTTATTCCGGTACCAAGCTGATCGGCGCAGAAACTCTGATCATGCCGGGAACTTTTCTTGGCTACGAAACACCGGTGACAGTCGAAAATTGCCTTATGGGGCCAGGCACAAAGCTGCACGGCGGATACTTTCAGGATTCCGTGTTCATGGGAGATAATATTTTTGGTTCGGGCGGCCATGTGAGAAAAGGCTGTATTCTTGAAGAACAAGCCAATGCGGCCCATACAGTGGGACTTAAACAGACCATTCTTTTTCCCTTTGTCACGTTAGGCAGCCTGATCAATTTCTGCGATTGTCTCATGACCGGCGGCACTAGCCGAAAGGATCATTCCGAGGTAGGTTCATCTTTTATCCACTTCAATTATACACCGAATCAAGACAAGGCAACGCCGTCCCTGATGGGCAATATCCATCAGGGTGTGATGCTCAACCAGCGGCCGGTATTCCTCGGGGGCCAGGGCGGACTTGTGGGACCGGTCAGAATTGCTTTTGGATGTATCAGTGCCGCAGGGTCCATTATCCGGAACAGTGAACTGCGGTGCGACCGTTTGATCATGGGCGGGACAATGAGAAGTGCTTCGGTTCAATGGCGTCCGGGTATCTATACCCGGCCCGACAGAATTTTAAATGAAAACATCTACTATATTTCAGGGCTGTATGCCTTGAAGGCCTGGTATCATTTCATTCGTAGGCTTTTTACCTGGGACTGGATGTCCCAGAATCTTGTGTCAGGGCTGCAGACGAATATTGATATCTGTATTCAGGAGCGCATAAAACGGCTGGATGCATTCGGAGATAAGCTTAAACAATCAAAAAATATTTTACTCCAAAGGGGAAAAGGGCAGGGCAGTCAGTCTGTTAATACCCATGACTTGGTTTTGGCAAAACTCTCCCAGGCGTCATCGATATTTGATCAGGCTGAAAATGATCTTAAAACGCCTGGGCCGGATGGAGAAGAATTTATACAGTACATTGAGACCAAAAGCCTCCATAACAGAAAAGATTACGTTCAATTCATTCAGAATCTTGACGAATCAATTTCGATCATGGGATCGGCATGGCTCAAAGGCATTGAAGACAGTATTGTTGATGCGTTTGGGTTAGACGAATAATTAAAATAAATCAAAAGCTAGGATAACCATTTTAATGGGACAGTTATTTGGAACAGATGGTATACGGGGCAGGGCAAACGCCTACCCCATGACATGCGAGTTGGCCATGAAAACAGGCCAGGCTGTGGGCATTTTAACGCAAAAGTCTTCCAACAGATGCGTAATCATCGGACGGGATACCAGGGTTTCGGGCCAAATGCTTGAATCTGCACTTGCAGCAGGGATTGCTTCGGTCGGTGTTGATGTAATGATAGCAGGTGTTATTCCCACCCCCGCAGTAGCGTATCTGAGCAGTACCATTGAATCCTGCGGCGCCGGTATTATGATCTCAGCCTCCCATAATCCCTATTATGATAACGGCATTAAGATTTTCCAAAAGGGTGGCATTAAATTATCCGATGACCAGGAGGTTGGCCTTGAAAAAATGATTCTTGGCCCGTCCCTTGATCTGCCTTCTAAAATTGGTCTCATCTCACCTGCCAATGACGCCCAAACTCAGTATGCCCAATTTCTGGTTAAAAAGTTTAATTTTCAAAACACCCCTAAAAAACTCAAATTGGTTATCGACACGGCCAATGGCGCGGCCAGTTTTTGTGCCCCCCAGGTGTTTAACTCTGAGATTTTTGACGTAAGTTTTAGCCATAACCAGCCAAACGGCACTAACATCAATGATGAATGCGGCTCCCAGCATACCCAAAATTTAAGTGATCAGGTTAAAAAAATAAACGCAGATCTTGGCCTTGCCTTTGACGGTGATGCCGATCGTTTGATTGCCGTGGATGAAACAGGCCGGCAGATAACCGGAGATACCTTGCTAGCTGTTCTGGCGGGATTTGCAAAACAAACCGGAAAGCTTGGTAACAATATTGTTGTCAGTACAGTCATGAGTAATGTGGGGTTTGGCAATGCATTGGCTCAATTGGGTATTGCGCATGAAATAACAGGTGTTGGGGATAGGAAAGTATTGGAGCGCATGAAAAAAACCGGTGCTCTGTTGGGGGGAGAAGATTCGGGTCACATTATTTTTCTGGATGAACAGACCACAGGCGATGGGTTATTATCTGCATTAAAGCTCATCGAGGTGATACTGGAGACCCAAACGCCATTATCCGAACTTGCTGAGATTATGACTGTTTACCCCCAAGTCTTGATCAATGTTGAAGTGGACGCATCCAGACCGGATTTTATGAAAGTCCCCATGATTTCAGAGACCATTAAAGAAGTTGAATCACAACTCGGCAGCCAGGGCAGGGTGCTTGTACGGTATTCCGGGACACAACCCTTGCTCAGGGTAATGGTCGAAGGTCCTGAAGAAAATTTAACCCGTCAATGCTGTGAGAAGATCTGCGAGGCCATAAGAAAGTACTTATAATCGGGTATATCAAAATAGAAAAACAACAAAAAAAGCCCCGGAACAACAATGAATTTTGTTCCGGGGCTTTTTTTTAAAAATAAGGCTTAAATCAAAAATTTAGTCTCTTGCTACGCCAAGGAGGCTGAGTAAATGAACGAATAATCCCATAAAATCAAGGTAAAGACTTAAAGCCCCAAGAATAGCACCTTTGCGGACCATGGCACCTGTTGCATCCATGGGAAGGGTAACGGCCATTGATTTCAGTTTCTGAGTATCATAGGCGGTAAGACCTGTGAACAAAACAACCGCAATCATGGAGATAATGGTCTGCATTGCCGAGCTATGGATAAACATATTTACAACCATGGCAATAATTATACCGATCAGGCCCATCATCAGAAACTGGCCCATACTGGTAAGATCTTTTTTTGTTATCATGCCGTAAACGCTTGCGGCACCAAAGGTTGCAGCGCAGATAAAAAAGGTTGAAGCAATGGATGCCTGGGTATAAATCATAAAAATTGGGGCAAGACAGACACCGTAAAGAACGGTCAAACCCACATATAGACCTGTTGCCGTGCTTGCCTGCATTTTTTGAATTCGGGCACTGATAAATCCACACATAACAATAAGGCCTATAAACAATACCCAGGGCATGATTGGATTACCGTATACGGCCTGCATCATGGCAGGGCTTTCAGATACAAAATATGAGGTCAGACCGGTGGCGGCAAGGCCAATGGCCATCCAATTGTATGTGCTTCTGATAAACGCATTAACCCGGGTCATTACCCCGGTCTGTTGATATGAAAGATTTGTGTTCATTGCAGCTCCTTTCCTTTTTATTTCGAGTTAGTCAGGTTAAACGATCAGAATCCGATATTGTTTAGGTTAAAGATAATATAACACGGGTAGGAAAGATTTCAATATTACATTTTGATTATACAAATCAGTTGGATATGAAACTCAATAAAACAAAAGTTTACATAATATATATTATCAGACCTTAGAGGTGGAGAAGATAGGGTGGAAAAGCAAGGGTTATAGTTAACCTTAAATAAATTAGCGGAGGGTCAATCTTAAGCTAATAAGCCGCCCAAAAAAGAAAATCCTTAATGGTGCCAGCCATTAAGGATCTCCCAGAAGCCTTGGGCTTCTTAATATGAATTACATGTTAAGAAGCTAACTCAACGAATAGAGTTTGTCAAGCTTACAGGTGTAGTATTTTCTTTTTTTCGGCTCGAAAGGAAAATATGAATTACAGTTTGATATCGCATGGTTATGCGAATGATCTGGATCTATGGTTCCCGAAAATAACAATAAATGGGGGCAAAATGCCGGCAGGTGTACAAAATACATTTAGAGCTATGATTAGATGTGCGGTTGGTAAGGACCATGCTTTTTGTGAACATGGGTACATTAGCCAACCGGACAAATGTATGCTATCGGACCATTGAAAGACATATCAAGACCCTCAAAGAAGCCAAGTTGATCACCGCTGTCAAAGAGGAAATTAACGGCTGGACAGAGACCGTGTATTATTTTCTTGCTCATCCTGCAATCGGTAAATTCAGAGAATTACGGTCCGGCAAAGCAAAACTTGAACAGTCAAAGTCGGTTGAAGAACCCAAACAAAGTCTGACAGAAAAGGCTTCAGAACCAGAAAATAGCCACCTGGAGCTTGATCACGCGTGTCATGCTGCGGATCGACAAAATGTCGGCAATTTGTCGGATCATACCTTTGATAGATTATATAAGAATACTCCCCCCCTACCCCACTATTCAGAATCAGTTCAAGACCGCCAGGAGCCTGCCACCTGGGCAAAAATCAGAGAGAGTATTATTTCGAAAGACGAGCTAAATTTAGCGGCCAAGTATCTTCCCTGCCTGGTGGCTCAAATCGAGAACGGCAGTGTAATCCTGTCAGGGCCAAACAAAATAGCATTACAAAGAATCGAAAAACATTACGGTCAAACCCTCAAAGATAATTTTTCTTTTTTTGGCGTTAAAACCATTGTCTTTGATGTCTATTCGGAAGAACTCCAAAGAAAAAAAGATGAAGAACAAAAGCGGCAAGACCATCTACAGCTGCAGCATCAGAAGGAAAAGCAGCAAAAAATTTTGGCTGAAAAACAGCGGCAGGAAGCTGAATTAGATAGCTTACCCCTCAAAAAACAATTCGATGTGGTTTTAAGTCAATACCCCCGACAAACCGGGCAATGGCAAGCCTGGATGAATTTTAAAAAACTTGTTCGGGCCGGAGAACTGCCAAAAACATCAAAACTTTTACAAATCATTTTAAAAAATAAGATGTCCCATGACTGGCAGCGGGATAATGGCCGCTGGATACCGGGACTATCAAAATTTTTGAAAGAAAGAAGATGGTTAGATTATGGAGAATGGACCTAAGCCCTCATGTAAAAGTCAGTACCTTGCTATCCATGAAGAAACCCAAACACTGCTTAAGCAGGGTTATACGATCAAAGCTGTGTATGATTATTTCTTCAAAAAGGGTGTGATTCATATGTCATATAATTCCTGGACTAAAATATTAAAAAATTACCATAAACCCTTCCCTTTTACACAAAAGAAAGACGAATTATGAAACCTTCATGTAAAAGTCAATATCTGGCTATCCACGACGAGGCAAACGCTTTGTTTTCAAAGGGTTACTCAAAAAAGACCATATATGATCATTTTATTGAAAAAGATAAGATTCATATGTCGTATGTGGCCTGGGCAAAAATTATGGAAAACCACGATCAGAGGTTTCCCTTCGGTCAAAAAAAAGCCCCAAAAGAAAAAAACATCCGTCAAAGTCAAGGCAAATTACGGGGTAAATTCAGCCATTCAAACGATCCTTACCCGCCAGAAACAGACGTTGTTGAGGAAGAAAAAGAAAATGAAAAACCGTTTACCCTAATTAAAAAGGGAGAATAACCCTAATTTTTGAGTAGCCCTAAAACAGAGCATTATTTTTTTGGGGGGAGATTAACAATGAATATGGAAATAGAAAAACAAAAAATTAATATTACAGCCGTAGATGGCAAATTGGTGGTTTCATCTATGATGGTGGCTGAGCACTTCAATAAAAACCATAAGGATGTGTTACGTAAAATTCGTCAAATCCTATCAGAGTTGCCCGAAAATACGGAGGATTTTAGCGGGGTAAATTTTTCTCCCGCTGAATATATTGATGAACAAGGAAAACCTCGGCCTGCTTATAACCTTACTCGTGATGGATTTCTTCTGCTTGTTATGGGCTTTACCGGCAAAAAGGCTATGGCCTGTAAATATGCTTATATCAATGCCTTTAACGCCATGGAAAAGGCTCAGAAAGACAAATTATATTTAAAAGCCGCATTACAAATCCCAATAGAAAGCGATCTGACAGTTTTATTGCCCACCGGCGAGTTCGGCATTTCAAGCTGGAAACTGGCCAAGGAAATTGACCAGCCCCACAAAGCCTTGATGACAAAAATTCAATATTTGGATGTCCCTACCCTATTTAAGGCAGAGAATTTTATTCCAATGGGACATGTGGAAGATCACGGCCCAAGAGTTGACGGGTACGGGATCACTTTGGCCGGCCTTGGCATGATGGGTCATATCTTTCGCAGTCAGGTGGCCAGGGAAGCTCAATTAAAGGGATACGAACAGTTAAGGGCTGTCAACTCCTCAAAAGAGATGGGAGATACTGCTCACACCCAACCGGTCCAAAGTGTGATCCCTCGGTTTCAGCGGGCCAATGTTTCAGAAAAAAAGATGCTTGCGCTTAAAGGTTTAATTTCGATCTGGGCATGGATTGAAAATACCACCCCTGAAAAACTTGAAGCTGAGCTATGTGCCTACATGCAGATAATGAACCTAACGGGCATCACAACCTCAAGTTATGAAAACGCCATGGAATACATCTGGTCAGGGATACAAACCCTGCAAAACGACTTTATAGATCTTTGTACTGAAGATGAATTGCAGCCTTTAAGGGGACTGTTTGATTTCATGGCATATTACGAGGACAGGATAAGCTATGAATTTTTATTCAACAAATTCAAAAAAGAACACCGGTTGGAAGATTTCACCAAAGTTTCCAAGAAAGATTTTCAAAAAAATCATAATGTTGGCCTGGGGCACCATGTATGCCATGTGCCTTGGCGATAAAGCCGGATGCTGCAAAGCAAGCTGCATCCATAACCAATTATAAAGGGGAAAAAATGGCATCAATAAATATGATCCTGCAGGGCAAGGGCGGTGTTGGCAAAAGTTTTACAGCCAGTCTTTTAAGTCAATATCTGGTTGATAGAGACCAGTTGCTGGCTTGCCTGGACGCTGATCCGGTTAATGCAACCCTGACAGCCTACGAAGCATTAAAGGCGACCAAGATAGAAATCATGGAAGGTGATTCCATTAACAGCCGTTTGTTTGACACGATGATAGAAAAATTGATCCAGCTGCCGGATGAGGCATTTGCTGTTGTTGACAGCGGTGCCAGCACATTTGTCCCCCTGGCTGCCTACATGTCGGAAAATAATGTTGCCGAATTTCTAAAAGACAGCGGCCACAACCTTACGCTGCAAACCTTGATCACTGGCGGCCAGGCCGAGGGAGATACCATCCAGGGACTTGCATCGCTAATGGACGGTTTTCCAGACACCCCCATAACAATATGGGTAAACCCTTTTTTCGGCCAAATTGATTTTGAAGGCCACAAACTGGCAAAGGCCAACCGAGACCAGGGAGGTACCACCATTGTTTTGCCCACGTATAAAAAAGAGACCTTTGGCTATGATCTGGAGCTGATGCTCAAGTCTCGCTTGACATTTGCCCAGGCAATCAATTCCGGCAAATTCAATGTTATGGCTAAGCAGCGGCTTAAAATCGCCAGGGATGAAATCTGGAACATCCTGGATGAATCCGGCCTGATCATTGAGGCCCAGGAACAGCAGGAATGAAAAACAGAATCCAGGCAGAAATAGCCAAAAGGCACAAAATGACAGTCTCTGACAATGATCCTGTCTGGATCGTTGCCACTGTGTGTGAACTTATGGCCGAAGAATACTCACAAAAACTTTCTGACCAGCAAGAAATTCTTGCAGAAAAATTTAAAGAAAGAATCAAGGAGGTGAACAAAAAAATTTAATTTTACCAGAAAAAAATATTCTTAATAGAGCAGACTACCTCCAAAGCAAGGTCCATTTTCCGGGTGGAAGACACCCCCAGACTGTCCCTGTAATTCAGGTGTGTTGAAAAACATTATAAATCTGATTGTGCCATTGATGACTCTATATTCAGGAAACTGATTGTTAGAATCAATTAGGCGTTTGAGGGGTTTTCAGCAATTCCGTTTTTCCATAATTCATATTCACTAATATCAATCATATCATTCCAATATACAGCATATCCTCCTGGCTCCACTTTAACGTTTCTGAAAAATGCCTGATTTTTAAGAGGTGAAAACATTTCATTAGTTAACAGCCTGCTGATATTGTATTTTTTTACCTCTCCGTTAACAAATGTAATAACGAGAGTATTTTGATCTGCCACGACTGCCGTTTTTATTTTAGGTACAATCATTTTTAAAATCACTCCAAAGGTGGTAATTTTTTAAATTCTTGAGTTTCCCAGATTGTCTTTAATTCAGCTTGATATTTCTCAGCCCATTCCAAAACTAATTTCCTGGCCCTTGGCGGAAGATCCCCTTCAATCACGTTTAAAGAGTTGATATCGAAAAGTGCAAGGTATTCACCATACACAGCATGAAAGTGTGGTGGTGGATGGTCCCCAAAAAAGAGTTTGATAATGATCCCGTAAAACCTCGTAATTTCCGGCATTGCAACGTCCTGTCTTTATGTTAACCGTTTTCGGTAATGATACCGCAAAAAAATCTCTTTTTTAATATACCTCATGATTTTAATTTTTCACAGGCGTTCTTTTGGTCGTTTTTTGCATTATATATGTTGGTAAGATCAAACTGAGTGAGTTTTTGGAAGGTGAGGACTACATTGGCGACGAGGCGCAAGTTTTCGATGGCGGCCTGCTCCGGACTTTCCCTGTTTTTCTGGGTTCTAAAATGACCCAGATTTCGAATTTTGACTGCTGCAGTTGAAGAGGAGGACTACATGTCGGTCAGCCTATGTTTTTCATCTGAACGGATACCATAGAAATTATGTTTATCCAGAAACTCTTTTCCAGCCGCCAGCTGGTCAATAGAATCCGCAACACCCTTGCCCCGGCTAATTCGCCTTAAGGGGTTTCCAGGAAATTTCGCACTCCCCTGTATTCCCGGAAACATAAATAACATCGTCTGAAACCGTAACGGAGAGGTCCATTGTCCTGTTGGCCAATCCAGCCAGTTCCTGTATGCCTTTCCATTGGAGCTGAAAGACCTCCGCATTTAACCCCTGAAACTTTTCCCCTTCCTTCTCCCACCAGCTGTCTGACTTGAGGTTAAAGGAATATACCCGCACCGCAGAAGAGAGCCGTCCAGCTTTTTTGATCCGGTCAAAGGAAGGTTCTCCCACCTCAACCCAGAGGGCAATCCTGCCATCCAGGGTTTTCTCCCAGATATCAGGTTCCTCCACAGTGGAAAGTCCCCGGGTCATGGTCAGGGCTTCAGTGGCATTCATGCAGAATGCGATCACTCTTGCCATCATGCGCTCAACAGATTCAGAAGGGTGCTGGGCAAGGGTAAGATTCAGGGTATCGTAAACATTTCGGTCCACATTGGCCAAGGTAATATTTGCTTTAAAAATTGTGGGTTTAAGGGCCACTTGATTATCCTATGGGTTAAAATCCTGTCAATAAAATGTCAATTCTGTTCAGGGTTCCCTTAACCGAATCCATATTCCCCTGTCAAGCAGAGCTTTGTTTCCAGTTTCACCTGGCCCCGGTTAAAATGCCCCGAGCAAAAAGTATCCAAGGTTTATAAAATGGCCGAAGCAATATATGGTGACATTTTTTCTCTCACTTTTAGGTCTAACAGCCGGCATGAGACGCGGTGGCTTTTGCTAACGTTTTCAATGCATTTGCCGAATGATGTCTCAAAGCTTTTCTTGATGCTTTGTCTACCAATGTAAAAAATCGTTCCGTATCATTTTTCAATATAGATGGCTTATGGCCGTCAACTTTTTTAAATTCACAAGCCAGTCGATCTGATAAAAAGAAAAATTCTTGATACAGCGCCCTATGTTTAATGGGCCTGTTCTTTTTAGACAAATAATCATTGTTCTCAAATCGCCCACGCCTCGCCTGTAGTCCGATAATATTCTGGGAATCGGTATACACAATAATTCTGGTGGCCGGCTCTTGAATTGAAGTCAATGCCCAGATCAGGGTCTGAATTTCCAGTTTGGCGGAACTGGTCTGCTCAAATTTTTTTAGCTTAACATTTACCTTAAAGGAGCCTGAATACGGTTCCTCAAAAAGACCAGCAAGGTATGCTCCATATCCGACTTTTGATTTGGGATTCACACTACCATCTATGAATAGCCGTAAGATTGTCATTCAAATATTGGATATCCACTTATTTAAATGATTGGCAAAATTACTCAAATTCTTCTGATTGATCGCAGCCGGCCCACCGGTATCAACTCCACAGTCCCTCAAACTCTCCTTAAAGGCCCTCATTCTAATCTGTTCCTGAATTGATTCTTTAGAATAGAGATGCCCCCTGGGATTAAGGGCATAACCCTCTTTTTCTAAAACCTGAGCTGCCAAACGTATATCAGAAGTAATCACCAGATCACCTTTATCAAGCAACTCAAGAATCCTGTTGTCCGCCTCATCAAACCCTCTGGGGACTTGGAAAAATGTGATATAGTTCCGCTGGGGTATTTTTATGGGATGATTGGCAACCATGGCTAACTCCACACGGGTCCTATCGGCTGCTCTGAACAAGATATTTTTAACCACCCTGGGCATGCATCTGCATCCACCCATATTTTCATGTAGTACCCTTTGTCTTTATAATTAACCCAAACTATAGTAAAGCCTTTTCGCTTGATCTTTATGGTTATCGCAAGTTGCCCCAGGGGTCTTCGGACGCACCCTCTCCAGGCCTTAACTCAAGCTGAAGTCCTTTTAAAAAATTACGTAACATCTGGTTTTTGCATTCCCTGTAATGCTTGTGCCCGGGTTTTCGGAAAAAGGCGCTTAATTCATGTTTGCTGATTTGCAAACCAGCCAGGGATAAAACTCTGATCATATCTTCTGCTTTAAAATTTACAGCGATCTTCAGCTTTTTTAAAATAGCATTATTATTTAATATTTGCTCTGGTTCAGGTTGAGATCCCTCTCTTTTCCCCCGTTTATGATTGATGAATCCATTCAAAAAAATAGCCAATTCTGTATCCGTGCATTTTTTACAGGCGGGATCATCATCTTTTTTCAGCCAATCACTGACCTGACTCCGTGACACCTCATAGTCGGCTTGTCCAAAAACAGAGATCATTTCTGAATCACTGAGATCAAAAATATATCGAATCCTGCGTAAAATATCATTTTTATTCATATTATAAGACCAATCCCATTGCCTTTTAATTCTATTAATCTTTTTTACTGTCCGATGGCGATGATGCCTTTTGCCGGGACAGGCATCCTGTTTGGACTGTACTTGAATGAGATGTGAAGCCATGGCCAACCGAACAGGATTGCTTTTGATTTGTATTCAAAACCCCAGCCATCCCATTTTTCTTTGGCGGGGAACGGTGCTCCGCACTGCGGACAAGCCATCGCTTGTTCGGACATCTCGTGCCGGCATTCGCGACAAGGTTTCATATCCCCTCCCCTTTTTTTCAGCCAATCAGATAAGTGCCGGTTCCTGTGGCGATCCGGACATCCTGTTCATTGTAAAGATCAATTTTTGCAACCACTATCCGCCTGCCTGCCCTGATAATTCGGCTTCTGCATTCAAAGGCGTTTCCCCTGCCCGGCCTTAAATAATCGACCCGAATATTAATCGTGGCAGATTCAACAAGTTTTTGACTGATCTCTTCAAAAGATTTACCTTCTTGAAATTTTGCACAGGAAATCAGTGCGGAAAGCCCACCGGTCAAATCAAGAACTGATGCGGTGACGCCTCCGTGCAGAATACCGGCAGATGAATTTCCTATGAGATCCGCCTTCATCTCAAAGGTGGTAACAGCCTCTCCTGAATCGTAATCCAGATTTTTTATATCAATGCCAAGCACCTTGTTGAACGGCAGCATTTCAAGGTAGTATTTTTTTATATTCTCAATCACATGTTCACTCATATCAATTCTGCTCAATTTTGAATTTTAGTTTCCGTGCTATATATCGTACCAACGGCAGCTGCACAATGAGCGAGATGATTGATTTTTCAAATTGTTTTATGTAACGTGGATAAGATTCACACGCACAAACGGCTTTGACGGCATCCGGCAAGTTTCTTCTGGTTAAAGTATCTGTTTTCTATGATGCCATATGTTTGAATTAAGATGGAGAAGAAAATGATGCGATTTTTATTGATAGGCATGGTTTTATTGGTATTTGTTTTCGGAATGGGAATTTATGCTCAAGCAGCCCAAACAGACATAATTCCAACTGCTAAAGGCGATTTGAAAATAACCTTGATTGGCCACGGCACCCTCATGTTTAAATATGGTGGGAAAATAATTCATGTCGATCCATGGACAAAGGTTGGAGACTATTCATCTCTACCCAAAGCGGATCTGATCCTGATTACGCACCATCACCGAGATCACTTGGATATAGCGGCTTTGGAGCAAATTTTAAAAGACAACACCGTTGTTGTGATGACTCAAAAATGCGCTGAACAAATCGAAGCCATGAATTGGTCTCCGATCCTTATGGCAAATGGGGACAAAAAAACAGTAAGTGGATTTTCAATTGAGGCCATTCCTGCATACAACCTGGTCCATAAGCGTGAAGACGGTACGCCCTTTCATCCAAAGGGTGAAGGCAACGGATACATCCTCACATTCGCAGATAAACGCATTTATGTGGCAGGGGATACCGAAAATACGCCGGAGATGAAAGCCTTGGAAAATATTGATGCGGCCTTTATTCCAATGAATTTGCCATATACCATGGATTCAGCAATGGCGGCCGATGCCGTTAAGGCATTTAAGCCCAGGTTGGTTTATCCCTATCACACGACAAGCAGCCAAGAGGATCAAGTGCCGGGCTTCATTGAATTAATGAAAGGATTTGATGACGTTGACATCCGGATTTTAAAATAGCGCATACTTCAAATTCACCGGGTGGCTGTATGCCACCCGGTGAATTAGCCGGCGATATGCCGTCTTTCGTATCGAGAATAAATAAACGGTTTAAATTTTCTTCCCTATATAGAAAGCATACCCATAGTATTTTTTGTACTTTTTATATAGTTGAGCTTCATGCCGCTGGTTTGCGATAAATTCTTCGGCAATTTTGTTGCCGGCATTTTGTTTCAAGAAAAGTTCATTTGCAGCTACTTTGGGCGCAAAGTAATTTTCCGTCCAGCAGTTTTCAGGCAAAATAAAAGCGGCGACCGGCATATACCCGGATTTTTGCATCTGCGCCACCTTATTGGAGACCGTGTCTATTTCCGGATAGGCATCCATCCAGAACGCTTCGATCTCGGCTGGACGTTTCTCTGTAAACCATGTTCCTTCCGAAACCGCAAGATAGCCTCCTGTTTTCAGAAATTTGCGCCATTCATTAAGTCCCCGTTCAAAACCAATGTTGTAGATCGCTCCTTCGGACCAGATAAGATCCAACTGCTCATCCTTGAAGGGAAGATCGTCCATTGATTTAACAATGCCTTTCACTCTATCCTGAAGACCAAGCTTTTCAGCATTCTGATTAAACAGGTCGATAAAAGCAGGAAAGATGTCGATACCTGTAATATTTCCAGGTGCATGCTGTGCTAATATTATTGTCTGTCCACCTGATCCGCAGCCAATGTCGGCAACAAGAGATTTGTCGTTAAGGTTGTCGATAAAACTCAGTGCCTTGATGGTTACTTCCGGGCTCCCCGGCCCCTGTCGTTTTAGACTTGCAAAATATTGGCAGATTAATTCTACATCGAACTCATGAATTGATTTATATTCATTGTTCATTATTCTCTCCAATGCTGAGGCTGGTTAAGTACATCAGAACATTCCACCGTTCCCCCGGCTTTGCCGATAATCCCCGAAGACAGTTCAATTACCATCCAGGCGCCGGCATGTTCTTCCGGGATCGAATATGGAGCTTTGAACCCCAATTTGCCGGCAGGAACGAATCCCGAGCGGGGATAATAATCAGGATGTCCTAAGACAAAGACCAAATCCACCCCATTTTTCTTTAACCGGTCAAGTCCTTCTTGGATAAGAAGTCCCCCAACACCAGTGGATTGAACCTCCGGAAGCACTGCAAGAGGTGCCAATATACGGGCTGAAACCAAAATTGGAGATTGTGCGATGTTTACTTTTGTAAAAAGAACATGCCCAACAATAGTTTGATTTTTAACCGCTACAAGAGAAAGCAAGGGTTCTGCGCTTTGGTCATCGAATAAACCATTTACAAGCTCGGCGATCACCGGCCCCTTTGCCTTTCCAAATGCCGTTTTATGAATTTTTTCTATTTCCAGTCTATCAAATTCCTGTGAACTTCTTATTTTCAATATTCTATCCTTTTTGAGTTCAATAATCAGTATTGAAAAATGTATTAAAGGCTGCATCGTTATCAGTGATAACAACCTTAAAATATTGTTATTTATAAGACTGAAAGGACGTTACTGATAAAAGGGAATATAATATAGATGGATGCAAGGACGGTTCCCGTACTGAAACCGGCTCGTGCACCCTGTTGTTCAGGAATAGAGTGATTAGACTGAGATGTAATACCAATCCATTACTGATTAACTTTTATCAGTAACGATTTGCACAATATCTAATAATTTAGAAAACAAAAAAATCCTTTTAAATCTCGAGTAATTAATTGATGTTCCTCATATCATTTATTCAAAACAGTTGTCAAATATCATAATTCCATTTCTCATTGAACCACGGTGACTGTTCTCCACCCGGCGCCCCAACCCCATCGGGCTGTCCATTGTCCGCCTGGTCGGAAGGCAAAAAAACACCCTTGAGATTCTGGATATTGATGTTTTGAACGCCCCCCCTCTCATTGACATGAAACCTTATGTGCCGGGTTTTGACGCCAAAACTAAAAATGTTCGATCGGGATGGCTGGAGAAAAACCAGGTTGAAGCCCAAACCATGACCTCAGACCGCAGGTTTATTTGATAGATTTAGCCGATTTCATTCATTAAAATGCTGTGAACCTCTTTATCCTCTATGCCTAAATAGGTCATCGTTGTCTTAGGATCTGAATGATTGAATCTTTTTGCAATAACATCAAAACCAACACCATACTTAGTCCGCTGCTGGTATCCCCAGGTTTTTCTTAATGTATGAGTACCGTAATTCCCTTTTAGATTAATCGCCTGAGTCCATTTTTTAACAAGCCCATGTACCGCTTGTACTGACAAGGGAAAATTCTCACCCTTCCGGCTCCGGAATAAATAATGATGATTTTCGATTTGGCCTATGCTGTTTGAAAAATACGTATCAAGTGCTTTCCGGACGGATTTATTGATCACTACCACGTTTTTTTTCTTGGTTTTGCTTTCGGTTATCTGGTGAACTTGACCAGGCTTCAAGTAACGGACGTCCCCGACCTTTATATTAAGAAGGTCACCGACCCGGATGCCATTATTAATTCCCATAACAAATAAAAGGTGGTCTCTCGGGTGGCCGGAAAGAAGCTGGATGATCGCTTTAATATCTTTTTCCCTTCTGATCGGCTCCACCTCAATTCTGGAACCTTTTTTCGGATGATTGAAATTTTGACCTTTTTCCATAGCATCCCCCTACCCTATTATAAATCTTAAGTTAGTTGCATTATATACATATAACTTAAGATTAAAAAATGGAAGAAGGCGGATTTTTTTAACAAAAATAGCGAATGCCCCTATGTAGAAAGAGTTTTCACTGTTTTGGCGAATCTTAACTTTTACCTAAAAGTTAAGATTTAGATCTGCCCACCACCGCAGCCTTATGCTTCACAAGTATTTGAGCGAAATCGTCTGCCATAATTTAAAATGAAAATTAATTGGTGGAAACCTGGACCTGTTTTGTTTTCATTTTATTGTTTACTAAGTCAAACGGTCTTATCCTGCTTCGGTCTTTGTTTCTATTATTTTGGAGCCTTGGCCCCAGGTAAAGTTTGCGCTGCAAGATCAAAAGTGAAAGAGCCATTAAAAGGTTTATTTTCTTTGTTGGCTATCTGCTTAGATTTGTTAACAATCAAAGCATCCGGAAAATCAGCTCCTTTACCCTTGACCGGTTTTGCATCTCTGTAATCTGTAAGCGCAAGCCACACGGCTTGACCATCCTCAAACCTTATATTCGGTTCCTGAAACAACGACTGAAGAACTGTCACTATAGTTCCGGTCATATGACTTGATACTTTCATCAATTTCATATAGTATAATCGCTCCGAAGTTTACCTAAAATAAGGAGCAGAGCCATGGCCCAAGGCAAAGCGCTTACACCAGAAGAGAAAAAAGCAATAGTGGCCTTAAAAAAATATTTTGACCGCACTATAGATGATCTTGAGGAACAGAAAGAATTAAGTGCGCAGAGGGTGTCAAATGCTCTTGGGTTTGGTTTAGCGACGGTGAAAAGGACTATGGCCGACCATAGCCGTGGTGTAAATTTTGATAACGAATTGATTATATATAGAGGACGACCACAACGAGCACTTTCCGATTCGGTGCAGACAATTGTTCGAGAATACATACGCAATGCCAATAAAGAAGGTGCGTATATGACACTTGAAACGCTGTGGCAGTATCTCGAAGAAGTTGCGCCTGAACAGGAATTTAGCATCCGGACATTAGGCCGGGCACTTGATCGTTGGGGATTTACATTCGGTAAAGGGATACGTACTCAGCGGTTTAAAGAAAAAGACCATGTTGTGGTAGCCAGACAACGCTACCTCCGGAGAAAAAGGGCAAATCGAAAGGGCAAAGGGACTATTCGTCCTGAAGTTTATCTGGACGAGTCCTATGTGAACAAAAATCACAGTACGGATTTTGTGTGGTACTACGACGATGATGGGCCATGGATTCAAAAGCCTACCGAAAAAGGGGAACGCTTGATAATAATGAATGCAATCACTAAGGACGGTTGGGTTTCCGGTGCCAAGGTGACTTTCAAAAGCACTCGAAAAACTGGAGACTACCACGGACAGATGAATCAAGCGATGTTCTCCAAGTGGTTTGAAGAAAAGTTGCTTCCAAATATCCCTGCTCGCTCGCTAATAATCATGGATAATGCTGCTTATCATAATGTCTTGTCACCAGTCTCAGCACCAACCCCTTTATGTAAAAAGGAGAAAATTCGATCCTGGTTGGAGAAAAATAATTTTCCCGTAAAGGAAGATTGCTTAAAGGCTGAACTGGTTGATATTTTGACAAGAGTTGGACCGCAACCGACATATTTATTGGACGAACTAGCTGATAAACAAGGGCATGAGGTCTTAAGGACACCACCTTATCATCCCGAGTTACAACCAATAGAGACATGTTGGGGCATTGTGAAAAATGAAATTGGCCGCAATTGTGATTTTACAATGAATAATTTAATTCAGCAGCTTGAAAATGCGTTTGGCAAGGTTACCGCCAAGACCTGCGCTGGGTTAATAAGGAAAACTCGTGATATTGAAGATGCCTTTTGGCGGGACGATGCTGCTCTTGATGAACAAAATTGAGGATCGAGGTAACTGGAATAGTTACTCTGTCTCTTGGGTAAACTTCGAGTGCGACTATACTACACGATTTGGGGTAAAGTATCAAGTCATATGACCGGAACTATAGTTCAGGTTTCTTTAACTGGTATTTTTCACCACGCAATGTCCAGATCGTCTCGACCAGCACGACATCAGTGACTAAAACTTTCTCCTGACCTGAAATCAACTTGACTGCTTTTCTAAACTGTTCGGCATCATCTTCAAGCAGGTATCGCAACAGAACGTTGGTGTCGATTGAAATCATTGCAGAGAACTCTCCATAGACTCCTCATCGGTCATAGACGGATTCCCCTGGACGTACTTTAAAAGACCTCTTGCAGCTCCTTGCTTCTTTTTTACAATGGTTAACTGACCATAAGCTATAAAGCTTTCCACTTCATCCCCTGGTTCAATTCCCAGAGCTTCACACTGACTTACTGGCAAAGTGATTTGCCTTTTTGCACTAACCTTCGGCATAAACCCTCCTTTACGGTTCGTATATAACGGCCATGGGCCGATCTGACATATCAACTGCCCGGCATATCCCACAACAAAGATAGAACGATCTGAGTAACCTGCCCAGACTTTCTTATAAAACAATATACCACCTTTCTTTACAATTCATCAATGAGTAAAGATTTTGCACTTAAACTCCTGTTCGACAGCCGTAGGTATACGAAATCCGGAAAGCCCTATCAATAAAGAGATACAGCTATCCCTCTAAAATGGCGTAGTGCCTACATATTTTAAGTGTTTATCCTATGGACTTGATTTTCGCAGGAAGTTTTATGTTTAATTTTTTAAATAGGTTACGCTGATTTTGAGTGAGTTCTGTGTACTGTAGTACACGCCCATCTTTATGCAAAAATTCGCCTAAATGGAGCCGTTCCAGCTCGGCGCGGACCCTGGGCCAGCTCAAGCCGGTCTCCAGCTCGGTAATCCGCACCAGGAGCAGGGCCAGCCAGCACAGCAGGACATGAGAGCGGATGCGGTCGTCTTTGGTGTGGTAGACAGGCCGGAGGGACAGGGTGGACTTTAAAGTGCGGAACGCGCGCTCGACTTCCATGAGTTGTTTGTAGCCAAGGGCGATATCCTCAGCCGACAGGCTTTTGTCGCTTGTGCTCAAAAGATATTTGCCGTCCAGCTTTTCCGCCTGCTTAATCTTAGCCTTATCCACCGTCAGCTTGCCTGACTTCAGTTCCTTGAGGTATCTGCCCATGGACCGGTGTGCCAGGAGAGCATATTTGGATTTGAGATATGCTTTGCCGGACCGTTTGTTCAGTGCCGCCAGCTCCGTTTCGATCCGCTCCAGGTTCCTTGCCCTGACATGTTTGTCGTGTTCAGCCTGTTCTGGGTTGTAAGCGATGACGAACCGGCGCCTGCCGCTGCCCTCACCGACAAAGACCTCTTTGATATGGAGATTGTCGTTGACCTTTTTGAACCGCCCACCCCGGCTCAGGGCTTCTTCATTTACATTGGGGCCCCTCAACTTTTCACCAAGGATGTACTGTCCCCCGGCTCTTTGGAGGTTTTTTCGATTCTCTTCGCTGGTCATGCCACGGTCCATGGCCCAAATCACGTTGCCAAGCCGCCAGTCGTTCAAATTCTTTTGAACGGTATCGACGCACTTGGCGTCATTTTGGTTGCCCGGCAGAACCCAGCAACGGACCGGGATACCTTCCCGTGTCACGGCCAGGCCAATGGTGACTTGGGGCAGGTCATCTCTTTTGTGTTTAGATTTCCCAAAAGCAAGCAGCTCCGAGTCGTTGGTGTCTTCCATTTCAAAATAAGTGTTGGTTGTATCAAAGAAGATCAGGTCCACCGTGAGATTCAGCAGTTGAGCCGTTGTCCAGAACACCTTCTCTTGGATGGCCTCCGCATTCTTAAGCAGGAAGTCCATACTCCGGTAAAGGTGCTGAACCTTGATCGGCGCCTCAATGTCCAGATGAACATCCTTGGCTACCCACTCTTCGACGGCAAGTTTGGAAGACGGAGCCAGTGCCCTGTTGGCCACCATTGCAAAAATCGCATCCGAAATCGGCGCTTTGAACTCTGTGTGTTTCAATGCATTGGCAAGGCAGCGGTCAATCCCAATGCGTTCCCACAAGCCTTTGAGCAGCAGGGCTCCCCCTGCCGGCCTGCTGGATATGAACTTGAGCCCGGCGCTTTGGGCTTCAAGGTCCTGAATGTCTTCGGGGCTGATGAACCGGCTGAGGCTGCTGACTAAGCGCTTGAGGGCGGCTACGTCGAGTTGGTCCCGCCGCCCGAAGGAGTAGACGACCTCGGCTCGTGAATAGCCTTTTTCTGGATGACGAGTATTGTGGGCTAACTGAACATACTCGACCTCGGACCCATCTTTGTTTCTGCGTTTTATTGTGCGTACATACATGCCCATAGAAAAAGCATGTATCGTCATTAATGTCAAGCATAAACCAACAAGTCGTGTGCCTACAAGTTTTGGCGTCAGGAATCACATTCGAGCTGATTTTATTGGATATTTTGACAAAATTTTAAAAAAATGAACCTACAACTGTCGAACACAGGTTAAACAAAATAAAAGACCATATAAAACACCCCCCTTCTTTTTCAATATCCATATTTTTTTCATCTCGGGTCGGTGCCGTCTTCCTCTTCTGATTTAGACTGTAGAAAAAATCGAGATCCCACTATCCTGGACCACGAAGATCTTGCTATATTATTCCCATGGTCGGTGAATTAATATTATAGTGTGAACTGGTAGATTTCTAACAATCCTACATTTTATGGAGATGATGTAAAAATGAATAACGAATTCATAGAGAGCCTTATTGAACAAAATCCCGATGCAATAATATTTGCCGATATAAAAGGCACAATACAAGTATGGAATATGGCGGCCGAACATATTTTTGGATTTAGCAAAGAAGAAGCAGTCGGAGCGAGCTTAGACATTATAATTCCGGAAAACTTACGAAAGACTCATTGGCGTGGATTTAAACAAGCTATTCAAATTGGGAGAACTAAGTATGCCGGCAAATTTCTGCCTACGAAATCTTTACATGCAGATGGGTCTGTTATTTACGTTGATCTCGGTTTCTCTATTGTTTTAGATTTCGCAAATAATGTTATTGGAGCGTTGTCAAGCGTAAGAGATATTACCACAAAATATAAGGAAAATCGGGCGATTCGAAAAAGATTGTCCGAGTTAGAAAATATTCAAAAATAAAATTCCAGGTGTCCATGAATTTTCATAATGTAAAAAAGATGGTAATTACTTGATCAATCGGTATGAAGTTATATGAAAGTAGCAATAATTTACTAAATTTCTATAATATTCTGTTGTGGCTTAATCCTGGGTTTAGTTTGGCCAGACTAGCAGATGGCCGCGATTGAATCTTGACATTCCTTTCTGATATAGATAAGTTCAATTTAAGTAAAGCCGTACTCTAAATAAACGTTCTAAACATTTCAATAACTTTCTATATTTTATAAAAAGGCGCGAGGTTTAAAATGAACAAAATACTCAAACCTATAATTTTTATTTTGATCGGCATTATTATCGCCTTTCCTGTATTCAGCCTGACCTATTACACAATGGCGAGAACATCAACGCCCGGATTCTGCGCCTCCTGCCACGAAATTCAACCTGCCTTTAACGCATGGAAGACGTCTACACACGTAAACAACGCCCAGGGATTTGTCGCTGATTGTATGGACTGCCACCTGCCTGCCCCGCAGGATACAGTAAACTTTTTTTATACAAAGACGATCCACGGCATCAAAGATGTATTTGTCCATTTTGCCTATGGGACCTACGACCGGGAAAAAAGTCGTGAACACGCATATGAAACATTTAAAAATGCGCAATGCCAAAAATGTCACCGAAATCTGTTGAATATCCCGGATAAAAGAGGGGCTATGCTGGCCCACCGCACAGTTCTATATCCAAGAGAAGGATATGAAAAAAAATGTGTTGACTGCCATAGAAATCTTGTTCATGTGGACAGCGAAATTTATAAATACAAACAAAAACAGGCGCCATACAGAGCAATGGGAATTCAGGATTTATAAACCTTGTAACGGTTACAAATAAAATAAGGGGGGTCCATGAAGAAAAAATTGAGTGTATTGCTAACGGGTATATTTATCATCGGTATTTTCCCAGCCACAGTGTTGTGTTCGGATGTTCAGATGAATATACCAAAATCAAAATCATTCAGGATTGAACGGTCCATGTCACCCGAGGCCATGGCATGTATCGAATGCCATAAAGAACAGCATCCCGGCATTTTCTCTGACTGGGCGGCCAGCCGACATGCCAGTGCCAACATCACCTGTTACGACTGTCACGTCGCAGAAGCCCATGATCCTGACGTCAGCCAGTCCCATTTTAAAGAGTACGAGGCAAATGACACGAAATACGGGCAGAAAAAATATATGGTGCCGGTCTCTGCTGTGGTTACACCCAAAGACTGTTCTCGTTGTCATCCGGATGAGGCAATGCAATACAGCAAAAGTAAACACGCAAATACCCTTGAAATTATCTGGAAGATAGATCCCTGGCTTAACGATGGAATGAATAGTGATTTTGAGCGGATAAACGGCTGCTATCATTGCCATGGCACCATTTTAAGTTTGAAAGATAAAGAACTTGATCCGGCAACTTGGCCCAATGTCGGTGTAGGAAGGCTGAACCTTGACGGCAGTAAAGGCAGTTGCAGTAGTTGTCATACAAGGCATCGTTTTTCTGTTATGGAGGCTAGAAAACCCCAGGCCTGTGGGCAATGTCACCTTGGTCCGGATCATCCCCAGATTGAAATCTTTACAGAATCAAAGCATGGAGATATTTACGATGCTTTTGGAGATGAATATAACTGGACAGCCGCACCGGGAACCTGGAGTCCTGGTGTTGATTTCAGGGGACCAACCTGTGCCTCATGCCATATGTCAGGTGCGGGCAGTGTAATGACGTCCCATGATGTCACCGAAAGATTGTCCTGGGAATTGCAAGCTCCGTTGACAGTTAGACCTGAAGAGTTCAAAGCACTTCCGGCCCAGACCAACTGGAAGGAAGAACGGGCTAAAATGCAGGAAGTCTGCATGCAGTGCCACGGAAAAAGATGGACCGAATCCCATTACAGTCAGATGGATCAAACCATCAAAGAATACAATGACGTATATTTCAAACCGGCCAAAGCCAAGCTTGACGAGCTTTATGAAAAAGGCCTGCTCGACAAGACCCGTTTCTTTGATGAGCCCCTTGAGGTGGAGTATTATGAATTATGGCACCACGAAGGGCGAAGGGCAAGAATGGGGGCGGCAATGATGGCACCGGACTATTCTTGGTGGCACGGATTTTATGAATGCAAAAAACGCTTCAATGCGTTCATGGAAGAAGCCAACCACTTGATTGAAACCGGTAAAAAGTCTTACAAAGCTGAAAATTATCCCAATGCGACCGGGAGTACCACAAAACCACCAGAAATTTTTAAATAATAATTAATACAAAAAAGTAAATGCAGCCACTCAAATTAATTTGAGTGGCTGCATTTTTTATTGCTTATCAATCTATTATACTATTATACGATATACTATTATACGACCTTTTCGAACTCATCCTTTCCTACGCCGCACACCGGACAGGTCCAATCTTCCGGAAGGTCTTCGAAGGCTATCCCAGGTTCAACGTTTCCCGCATCATCTCCTTCTTCAGGGTCATATACCCAACCACAGGGGATACATTCATATTTTTCCATACGCCAACCTCCTTGATATACTAATTGCCTGCCATCATAGCTGCAATATCAGCATCAACGTCACCAATGGGTTTGATGTCAAAGTTTTCAACTAGGACATTCAACACTGTGGGTGATACAAATGCGGGCAGCGTGGGACCTAAACGAATACCCTTTACGCCCAGGTGCAACAATGCCAATAGAACCGCTACAGCTTTTTGTTCATACCAACCGATATCAAAGGATATGGGAAGTTCATTAATATGATCCAGCCCGAATGCATCCCGTAGTTTCATGGCGATCACAGCCAGTGAGTATGAGTCGTTGCACTGTCCTGCGTCCAGCACCCGTGGGATTCCTCCGATATCGCCCAAATTGAGTTTATTGTATCTGTATTTTGCACACCCGGCCGTGAGGATCACGGCATCTTTGGGTAATTTTTCAGCTACTTCAGTAAAATAGTTGCGGTCTTTTTGGCGGCCATCGCATCCGGCCATGACAATGAAGCGTTTGATGGCACCTGATTTAATTGCCTCAACCACCTTATCGGCCAGGGCCAGTACCTGGTTATGTGCAAATCCGCCAACGATCATACCTGTTTCTATCTCAGTGGGCGGTTGACAGGTTTTTGCCAACGCTACAATCTTTGAAAAATCTTTGGTACCGCCATTGGTCCTATCCGGAATATGGGTTGTGTCTGGATAGGAGACGACCCCAGTCGTAAAAAGTTTGTCCTGATACGTATTTTTCTTTTTAATGGGAATAATGCAGTTGGTCGTCATCAGGATGGGGCCGTTAAATGTTTCAAAATCTTCATTCTGGTGCCACCAGGAGCCGCCGTAATTGCCTTTCAGATGATCATATTTTTTAAATGCAGGATAATAATTGGCCGGCAGCATTTCGCCGTGGGTGTATACATCAACGCCCGTACCTTTTGTCTGCTCCAGCAGTTCCTCCATATCTTTGAGATCGTGGCCGGAAATCAGGATTCCAGGATTTGTCCCCACACCGATGTTGACTTCTGTGATCTCCGGGTTTCCATAGGCCTGGGTATTGGCCTGGTCCAAAGCAGCCATTGTTGTCACAGCTGTTTCACCGGCTTTCATAACCATGGCGACCATTTCATCAACGCTCAGATCCTGGGTGGTAGAGTTTAATGCCTCATACAGAAAATCCCAGATTTCATCTTTAGTGACACCGAGTACCGCAGCATGGTCCGCATATGCACAGATACCTTTCAGACCGATAACCAGAAGCTCCCGAAGAGATCTAACATCTTCATTTTCAGTTGAAAGTACACCAACGGCTTCTGCCTTGGCTGCAAATTCGGAAGGATCATTAGAAAACCAGGTTACACAGTCATGAAGATTGGTTCCGACTTTATCTTTAACACTATCAAACAAGGTCTTTTTAACAGCCTGGGCACGGTTGATCCAGTTCACAAGATCGTCATCATTGAAATTGACATTTGTGATGGTTGTGAAAAGTCCTTCGGCAATAAATTTACCGTTGGATGCCGGGACATCAATCCCTGCCGCTTTTGCTGTCTGTGCAAGGACTGCAATCCCTTTTAAATTATAAATTAAAAGATCCTGAAGATTTGCCGTGCTTCCTTTTTTGCCACACATTCCGTTAATGGTACATCCCTGATTTTTAGCGGTTTCCTGACATTGAAAACAAAACATGTAAAAGCCTCCTTATTTATAAATTAATTGCTAAGAATTCTCTGCTTTTCAGGTAACACTATACAGTTAAAAGTTGTGTAGAAACCTTGATCTGAATCAAGATATAAAGAAAAAATTAAAGATAAACGCTTATGCGATAAAAGTTGGGAGGTACATTATTCATACTTAACATATAACAATTTTATATTAAAGGGATTTTGAATATATCAGATCGACACATCAAGCTATTACCATATTTCTAATATTGACGAAATCGTAAAAAGGGGTCTCATTTTTTATGAAAAAATTGTGTTTTTTTTGATTTGGATCAAGGATATACCAGTCTTTTTCAGGTATGTTTTTTTAACAGCCTGAACAGAAGGGTAAACATCTATAATGTTGCAAAGTTTTTCAATGAAAGGAGAGTTATGAAGTGGACTCGGGATGCCGAAAAAGAAATATCAAAAGTTCCATTTTTTGTGAGAAAGAAAGTTCGGAAGCGGGTTGAAACGGAGGCAGCCGAACGCGGAGACGCCAAAGTTTTATTGGATCATGTCCATGCATCACGCAAACGCTTTTTGTCCAACATGGAATCGGAAATTAAAGGATATCAGATAGAGGCTTGTTTCAACCAAGGGGGGTGCCCCAATAGTTGCATTGAAAAAAATACTTTAATGACGCGGCTTGAAGCCCTGCTTGAGGCAGAAGACCTTTTAGGATTTCTAAGGAAAAACGTTCCGGGCAAACTCAGATTCCATCATGAATTTCGGATCAGCATTTCCCACTGCCCCAATGCTTGTTCCCAGCCACAGATAAAGGATATTGGTATCATTGCCGCCATGTATCCCAGAACGGAAGAAATCCTATGCAGCGGATGTTTGTCTTGTGTTAATGTCTGCAAGGAAAAAGCGGTTGCCCTGTCTAATACTCCTTTCCCCCTAATTAACACCCAGACCTGCCTTGGCTGTGGTGCCTGTGTTCGCGCCTGCCCCGAAGGGTGCATCCTGGCTGGAGAGAGTGGATACCGTGTTTTACTCGGTGGCCGGTTAGGCCGCCATCCCAGGCTTGCCCGTGAGCTGCCACACCTCTTTACCGAAGATCAGGTTCTTGAAGTGGTAAGGGCCTGCCTGGCGTACTACAAAGAGTACAGCGGGGCAGGCCAAAGGTTTTCCGTCCTACTGGGCGATGACGATATCCCCCGGGAGATTCTTCAAACTGTTCTGCCGCAGTAATTTATTTTTCCAGTCGGGTTATTTCATCAAATTGGAGGTGCAATGGTGACAATGATCCGCATTTGGGTGTCTGCCATTATACCATGGGGTTCCCTGATTTCCGAAATCAGGATATCCCCCTTATTGGCTGGAATCTTGGTATCGTTCTCCCCCAGAAACCATCCCTTTCCCTCAAGAACCTGGATGGACAATTCCCCATCCAGATCGTGGGAATGAACCGGGAACGTCACACCGGCATCCAGATTGAAATTGATAATTTTGAAAAACTCTGAAGTTTGAACTAAAAAAAATCTATTCATCGCTCCAGGGGTAAACTCGTTGGTTTCTGTGAGTTTTAAAACTTTCATGAATTTTCCTTTCACATTTTAAAAATTTTATTTTGCTGTTTACCTGGCCAATGAATCCAGAACACCATTCATGATATTATTGCTGTGTGAAAAATTACGCTTCATTGATAAAATTTCTGTTTCCGATTGAACGTATTTTGATCCATCAATTTCGTCTTTACAGTTCAGAACCAGGTTTTCGATAGTCTGCTGTGTAGATTCCAGATGGAATTGAAATCCAATAATATGATTTTCGAAAACAAAGCCCTGGTTTAGACAGGCTTCACTTTTTGCAATGTGTACCGCTCCTTTTGGAATATCAAACGTATCCCCATGCCAATGGAAAACTCCTGCCTGCTGGGGAAAAACGCCGGCCAGAATAGTATCATTGATCTCTTCGCAGACTTCTATGTCAAACCAACCGATCTCCCTATATTTATTTTTATAAACATCGGCCCCCATCACCTGGGCAACTAATTGGGCTCCCAGGCAGATTCCCAGAATCTTTTTGTTGTACCTGACGGACTGCTCAATTAATTGTTTTTCTTCATAGAGCCAGGGGCATGCAACTTCGTCATTTACCCCCATGGGACCTCCCATAACAATCAAACAGTCAAAATCGTCAACTGACGGGAGAGTGCAGGGTTTAAAAAACTGAGTTCCTGTTAACTGATGGCCGCCGGCTATTAATGCCGGGCTCATCATGCCAAGATCTTCAAATGGGACATGTTGCAGATAATGAACTCTCATGGACTTGCTCCTTTAGCCTGGATTATTTTTTTAAACTTTAAACCAAAATCACAGTTTTATTCATTGACATAGGTCAAGTTTTGGCTTTTTGTAAAAACTTGATCTATGTCAATGTGTTTCCAGCCATGATTTTCCATATTCTTCCTACAACGGCCGGAAACGTTAGCAAAGAGAACGAAAGGAGAGTTATGAACTTCAGCCGTATCAATGAGTGCTTTCAGACTATCACAGACCAGGATGTACTGGAGGCGATGAAGGAAATTCCTGGATATCTGGATATCACGCCGTCTGACTTTATAGAGGTATACCGGATTGCTTTTGAACATGCGGTTAACCGTATTACGACTGCCATTTTAGCAGAACATGTGATGACTCGAAAGGTTGTTCCGTTTTTGAAGACGCACCGCTTTTAGAAGCCGCCTGCAGGATGCGGGATCACGATATTTCCGGTATTCCGGTGCTCAATGAACAGGGTGCCGTACCCGGTGTCATATCTGAAAAAGATTTTCTGTCCAGAATGACTGAAAAAAAAGCCCCGTCGTTCATGCAGGTGCTGATTCAGTGTATGGATGACAGCCGTTGTCTTGCCCCCGCCCCTAAAAGCACTGAAGGCCCGGGACATCATGTCTTCTCCGCCGGTGACTGTCCACAAAAGTCTCAGGTTGCTGGACGTAGCCAACCTTATGGATCGGAAAAATATTAACCAGGTCCCGGTGTGTGGGGATAACAACATTCCGATAGGGATAATTGCCCGGTCAGACCTTGTCCAGGTCATGTGCTGATAAAAAGGAGACCGACAATGATACCTTTTTTTAAAAAAATGGCCGGCGGCGGGCAGCGTCCACCCAAAGCAAACTCAAGCGAGATACTTTGGTCCTGGGCAGGGGCTTTTCTGGGGATCACCCCGGTGGCCTATTTGAATTACAATCTCTTATCCGGAAGTGATTTTGTTTATATCATCGGCTCATTCGGCGCGTCAGCGGTGCTGGTCTATGGTGCTGTCCTTCGCAAGTATTCGTACTTTCTGAAATCATTGACAAATTTGTATACGCCTGCCAAGTTGGAGTCATAATGAAAATGCTTGGAAATTTTGTTTTATTCATATGGCTGAAGTTCAAAGTCACTTCGAATCTCGCTGCCGAAAACCTTGCGCTTCGCCACCAATTGGCCGTAATGAAAAGGACGAACAAGCGGCCGAAAATTCGAATGGTGGATCGGCTCTTCTGGGTTTTGCTTTCCCGAATTTGGACTCCTTGGCGTAAATCTCTCATCATTGTAAAGCCGGATACTGTTGTCTACTGGCATCGCAAGGGTTTCAAACTTTTCTGGAAATTCAAATCCAAAGGTCCGGGAAGACCTCAAGTCAGTCGTGAAATCCGTGATCTGGTCAGGAGGATGGCTGCAGCCAATCCAAACTGGGGTGCGCCCAGGATTCATGGGGAATTGCTCAGCCTGGGGTTCGAGGTTTCCGAACGAACCGTATCGAACCTGATGCCCCGACATCCGCCGAAGTCAAAGCCGTCTCAAACCTGGCGGACTCTCTTGAAAAATCATATTCACAAGTGTTCGATTGACTTTTTCACTGTTCCAACAGTCACCTTTAATATTCTGTTCGTCCTGGTGATCCTCAGCCACAGCCGCCGCAAAGTCGTACATTTCAATATAACCTCAAATCCGACGGCCGAGTGGACAACCCAACAGATCGTGGAGGCCTTCCCCTAGGATACGGCACCGAAGTATCTGATGCGGGATCGGGATGCAATCTATGGCGTTTTTTTCCGCAATCGAGTGAAAAACATGGGCATCAAAGAAGTGGTCTCGGCCCCGCAAAGCCCTTGGCAAAACCCTTTTGTTGAACGGGTGATCGGCTCGATCAGACGAGAATGTACAAACAATGTCATCGTATTGAACCAAGGACATCTGAAAAACATTCTTTGCGCGTATTTCCAATATTATCATAACGACAGAACACATTTGAGCCTTGGAAAAAATACGCCCAACGGTCGGCCGATCCAACCCAGACCTGTCGGCAAATGCAAGATAATTGATTTGCCGCGTATTGGTGGATTACATCATCGATACGAGTAGAAGAAAGCGGCCTGAAAACTCAAATCGTTCTGATATCAAAAGCATCGAACGGTCTTTGCTGATCTGTGCTCAGAATCGACCTCAATTAAAAATTTCACATTGAATCCGTCTTTTCAAATAAACTGGACAGTGGATATTTCATTCAATCGCTGCACAGAGGAGAATATTTTTTCGACAAATTTACCACGGATTAATTTTTGCGAAGGACAGGCTGCACCTCGTCGGTATAACTTGAATTCGCCTGCGCAATCTGACGATAAAAAGCCGCTTTACCGTCTGCCTGTATCCAAGGGGAAACAATCATATCCAGTGTTCGGGCATCAATGGGCTTGAACGCGGCCGTTTTAACGTAAGCGCGGACGATGGCTTCATGGATATAATCAGGGACACCGGAAAAAGCCGCCTCATGGATCTTTACATGCTGAAAAAAAGGCGATCCCCAGGGAGAAATTGCCACAGGATCAATCAGGACGATTTTATTGAAATTGCATCCATTGATCAAATGGGCTCGAAGCACTGTCGTTCCACCGAAGTCATGGCCGATAATCGTTGGATTCTTAAGCCCCCAGTGTTTCAAAAGTTGCTCCAACACCTGATTTTGGATCCCTAAAGAGACATCTCCTGGTGATTTGTCCGACTGGCCGTACCCAAGTAGATCGTAGTAATAGACACAAAAGTCTTTTGATAACGCCCCAATAAGATGGCGAAGGTTAAATGAAGACCATGGCGTTCCGTGAACCATTACCAGGGCAGGTCCTACGCCGCGCATCCCATAACGCACGATCCTGCCGTTAAAATCATAACATTCCGACAGTTCCCATTTCATCATTTATTAAAATCCTTCTTCATGAACTGATCATTTTTTAATATTCATCTTTTTCATTCTTGCAGCAAGTGTCGTTGGCTTGAGGCCCAGAAGATCAGCGGCACCGCGGCTTCCATATATTTTCCAATCACTTTTTTCCAGCGCTGCAATAATATTTTGCCTTTCCCGCCGCTTCATCTCGGATTCCGGTAAAACCTCATACGCATCAGACCATGCATCCGGAACGATGGTCTCTTTACCCGAATCACCAGTGTTTTTTTTCTCTTCTTTAAGTTCAAAATGGTATGAATTGCCTTGTATCAGTATGACAGCGCGTTCGATGACATTTTGCAGTTCACGGACATTTCCCGGCCAATCGTAATTTTGAAGCTGCCTGAAATTGGGTGCAGACAAACGCGGCAGTTTTCGATTGCTCCTCTTTTTGATTAATCCTAAAAAATGCTCAGCAAGAAGTGGTATATCAACTTTGCGCACCTTAAGCGGAGGAACCTCTATGGGAAAAACATTCAGGCGGTAATAAAGGTCCTGACGGAAGCGGCCCTTTTCTGCGGCTTTCTTTAGATTCTGATTGGTCGCAGCGATGATACGAACATCGACCTGTCGGGTGATTTCTTCTCCCACACGTTCGTACTGGCCTTCCTGGAGCACCCGCAATAATTTACTCTGCAGATCAAGCGGGATTTCGCCCACTTCATCCAGGAAAAGAGTGCCGCCATTGGCCGCTTCAAATCTCCCGGCTCTGTCTTTGATCGCTCCGCTGAACGCACCTTTGACATGACCGAAAAATTCACTTTCATACAACTCCCTGCTGATGGAAGCACAATTGACTTTTATCAGAGGATATTCGCTTCGCAAGCTTCGTTTGTGGATCTCGCGGGCGACGAGTTCTTTGCCTGTCCCGCTTTCCCCCAGGATAAGGACGCTTGCGTCTGTGGGGGCCACAAGGTCAACCTGCTCCATCACATTTTTCATGGCATCGCTTTCTCCGACGATGTCACCAAAAGCGCGCGCTTCTTTTACCTCGTCATGTAAGTATGAACATTCTAAAGCAAGCTGCTCCTGCAGGCGCTGGATTTTTTCAAAGGCCTGTGCATTGACGATTGAGGCAGCCGCATGGTTTGCAATCATCCGCATCCAGACCAGCTCTTCGTGGGTTAACTGAATACGTGTAAAAACGGCCAAAACGCCCAGGACTTCATTTTTGTAGACCAGTGGTTGCCCTCCGAATCCGAGTATCTCTTCCTTGCGGGCCCAGTCGGGTCTGGCAATCCATCCGGATTCTTTTCCTACATCCTGTACCTCCACAGCTTTTCCATTGGCGGCAATCCATCCGACTTTACGATGCCCCAGGGGAAACCGGCTGAAATCTCCATCAAGGCGTGACCAGTCAGCATCCCTGTCAACCAGGGAACTACCTTGGCTTGCCATCAGATGAAGGCATTTTTCGTTACCATCACAGATCTGTTCTTTGTTTGGACAGGGGCATCCCCCCTCCCGGACCAGCCAGATCCGGGCCAGGGCGACATGGGGACGTTGGGCAAGCTGCCGGACGATCAATTTCAAAAGAGAGGCAACAGCATGTTCATTGGCCATCTCAAGGAGAAGCACTTTTAACGATTCGTACTCTGGCGCGTAATCAGGATGCATAATCACAGATTATATAAAATTTCGTTATTTAACCACAAAATTTTGTGAATCACAATTTTTTGTGATTTTTTATTATATATCCGCATATCAAAAAAACACCATAAAAACAATTACTTATCCTTAATTTAATCGCCTGGCACATTCTTTGAATTATCAAATACTCGAACGCAGAAAAGCAAAATCGTCAGCGTTTGAGGTACACACTCAAAATAACAAGGAGGTAAAGATGCCTACTCAAGATTATATTAAGAACCCTGCCTATTCCGAGCCTGAAAATCCAGGCCTGCCGCCAAGCGATATGGTGCTTGACCCCAATAGATCCGCCTTGGTCGTCATTGACCCACAAAACGATTTTCTGCATGAAACCGGTGTCGCATGGGGCGTCGTCGGAGAATCCGTGACGGAACACGACGTTGTGCAGCATCTTGAGGACCTGTTCAAGGCCGCAAAAGAAACGTCTTTGCCGGTCTTCATCTCGCCGCATTACTACTTTCCACATGATCACATGTGGAAATTTGAGGGTGCCTTGGAAAAAGTGATGCACTCTATCGGTATGTTCGATCGTCCCGGACCACTGGATGTAAACGGTTTAAATGGGTCCGGCGCAGACTTTGTCGAACAGTACAAGCCATACATAAACGATGGAAAGACCATTGTTACTTCACCCCACAAAGTATATGGACCGGAACAGAACGACCTTGTTCTGCAACTGCGCAAACAACATATTGACCAGGTGATTCTGGCCGGGATGTCTGCGAATCTTTGTGTGGAAAGCCATATGCGGGCCTTGCTTGAGGCAGGCTTTGAAGTGGCTGTTGTCAAGGATGCCACTGCAGGGGCCATCATCCCGGAAGGAGACGGCTATCTTGCCGCTTTGATCAATTTTCGCATGATGGCCAATGCGGTCTGGTCTACAAAACAGGCCGTTGAAATAATTAAAGGCCTTGATTTGCAAGAAACGCGGCGCAGCGCATAACACATGCCGGCCGCAAGGATCCGGAAAGAATCCGGTTCCGGAATTATAAGACCCAATGAAAATTAATTAACTTTGGAGGATGTCATGAAAAAACTATTCACTCTAATGATTGCATTCAGCAGTCTCTGGCTCATGTCCACATCTGCAGCGGCAGATACAACTAAAACCATTAAGATTGTTGAACGGCCTGGTTATTTTGAAACCTGGGGCAATGTCTTCGATATTCCGGCAGGAAAATACAAATTCATCGTGAAAAACATGTCGGGCAAAGATGCCGGGTTTGTCTTTAACGAGGGACAGAATAATGTCACCACAGATAAGACAAGTATGAAGGTTATTCTGCTCAAAGATGGTGAAGAAGGCAGTTTTACGCTCAATTTGAAAACAGGTAATTATTCTTACTTCTGCCCTATCATTCCCACACCACCGTACCCGTTGCGTGTTAAGTAATCGAAAAGATTCATGGGCCGGTTCCGTGGTTCGCCATACCGGCCCATGATTCAATCCCCAATGACCATGAAACGACCGTTTAAAAAATACAGGTAAAATCACGAGAAAAGCAATCCGGAACGCTCCGCACGTATTCGGAGCATAAAATGCCAAGGTGTGGCGATCAATTTTTTTTAGAAAGCATCCACCCTTGAATGACAGCGGGGTAAATTTTATGGAACGCAAAACAGCAGGCTCTCCTCTTCATGAGGGAGAACTGGCCGTGCAAAAGCGCATCGGTGTTCTTGAAGAGGTAAATAGATGGGCGCCCCATGCGATTCGTCCGTTTATGCCGGAGCAGCACCGATCATTTTTCCAGCAACTGCCTTTTGTGGTTGCCGCTGCACGGGACAAGACAGGGGCCCCTTGGGCGACTTTACTTGCGGACACGCCCGGGTTTGTCGACTCACCAGATGCCGGGCATCTGAAAATCCGGTCAATGCCCCTAGCGGGCGATGCGCTGGATAAAGCTTTCGTTGCGGGGGCTGAGGTCGGCCTTTTGGGTATAGAACTTGAAACACGCCGACGCAATCGGGCCAACGGAAAATTGTCCCATAGTGATGGGCACGGCTTCACAATTGCCGTTGATCAGTCCTTTGGGAATTGTCCCCAATATATATCCAAACGGATCTGGCACAAGGCTGACACCAATTTGAAAAAGGCACACGTTTCCAACCACACTCGCCTTGATGACCATATGCAGTCTTGGATTACCAAAGCAGATACCATGTTTATCGCAAGTGGTTACCATCAGTCACATCACAAAAAAAACGGCAGCGGGATGGACGTTTCCCATAGGGGCGGCCCTGCCGGTTTTGTCAAAATTAACAGCGACAAACGTCTTGTGCTGCCGGATTATGCAGGTAACAACCTTTTCAATACCATTGGCAATCTGGTGATGGATCCCAGGGTGGGGCTGCTTTTTGTGGATTTTCATATGGGTTCAATGCTACAAATCAGCGGAAATGCTGAAATTGACTGGGATTCCGACCAGATAGCCGAACACCCGGGCGCAAAGAGACTCATCAACATTGAAATTGAGCATATTGTGCAATTAGATCATTCATTGCCTTTGAAATGGAGCGATTCCCAAGGCGGTGTGCGCGAGCTTATTTTAACAGATAAAATCATTGAAAGTGAGGATGTTACCTCCTTTGTGTTTGTTCCCCGGGACAAGGGCCGGCTGCCATTGTTTAAGGCGGGCCAGTATCTGCCGATTGAGTTAGAGCTTGATGGCGGAGACGTACTGGAACGTACTTACTCGTTGTCAAACCCACCGGAAGAGGGAAAATATCGCATCAGTGTTAAACGAGAGCCGCGTGGTCTTGTGTCACGCCTGCTGCACGATCACCTGTTGCCGGGCAATTCAATTTTGACAAAAGAACCCGAAGGTGAATTTGTTCTGTCGTTGGATAAGGATCTGCCCATCGTACTTATAAGTGCCGGGATCGGCATTACCCCAATGATCAGCATGCTGCATGTTCTGGCCAAGCAGGCCCGACCAACGTATTTTATTCATGGCGCGCGCGATGGCGCTCACAATCCGTTTATGCAAGAGGTAAGGGCGCTGGCCGCCGGACACAGTGATTCGGTTCACTTATCTATACTTTACAGTCACCCGGATCCGAAAGATAAAGAAGGCATGGACTACGATCAATCAGGCCGCATAGATGCCGGAGCGCTAAAACAGTTGGTTCCCACAATAAACGCTGAATTTTATGTGTGTGGACCGAAAAGTTTTCTTGCCGATATCGTATCTTTTTTGAGTGAACGCGGTGTTGCTGACAATTGTATCCATTTTGAAAGCTTTACCTGAAATATGACGGTAAATAAACCTGCCCAAACCGCCGTCTTACCGGCGGCAGGGCATTATTCGCTTCCCTCTCAGCGTTTGAAGGCCATGAGACGGTTGAAAATGCTTTTCACCGTCGGTGTCAGCCGCGAGCGGTTGTAGGCGTCGCCGCATTGGCGGATGGCCTCGGCCGTCGTCGGGTAGGGATGGATGACGCTGGCCAGTTTGCCCAGTCCCATGCCGGCCTGCATTGCCACACTGATCTCACTGATCATGTTGCCGGCATGACTGCCGACAATCGTCGCCCCAAGGATTTGGTCCTTGCCTTTTTTGACATGAATCTTTACAAATCCTTCGGTCTGGCCATCAACGATGGCCCGGTCCACATCGTCAAAGGCCCGGCTGATGGTGGTGTATTCAATGCCCCGTTTTTCCAGGTCTTTCTCGTAGAGCCCGACATGGGCGACTTCGGGATCCGTGTAGGTTGCCCATGGAATGAGCAGATCGGAGAACCTGTCACGACCGTAAAAAAGGGCGTTGCGGATCACAAGGCGGGCCCCGAAATCCGACATGTGCGTAAACTGGTACTTGCCGGCCACATCACCCACGGCATACACATCCGGATTGGTCGTTTTCAGCCGGTCGCTGACGGTAACACCCATGCGATCGTCATAGTCAATGCCGGCCGCTTCCAGCCCGAGGCCGGCTACGTTCGGCTTGCGGCCGGTTGCAACCAGAAGCGCATCAAACTCCAGAACCCGTTCTCCATGAGGATCCTCCACCACCACGATCACCGGGGGTTTTCCCCATTAATAAACCTCAATCCCATCAGATGTTTGTTGTGCTTGGGGATAAATGCTTTAACATCTGTCTGCAAACGAATTTTTTCCTGCTCTGCGTCATGAAATTCAGATAAATACCTGAATACTGCACTGGATGATGGGACCGAGCGTCTTTTTTCCTTACGCCAACGTCTCTCCAAGGCTCTGCGGATCTTACGCGTCTGGCCATGCATCTCCGATTTTCTCAGAATGGCACAGAATCCCTCATCTGCCTCTACTATTTTCAGATCATCCACACAATCTCTGCCTGCCAGATTTAGCAGAACAAGAGACAGTACAACCTGTGAATCGGACCAACCCTGACCGTTATCTCTTATTTTTAAGTGTTTTTGAATAGATTTGGACAACCCAATTACTTCGGCAAGGTCCAGATAGATCGGCAATCCACCAAGCGCGGTCATCCCGTTTCTACTTTCTTCCTCTTCGTACTTGAATGGTAACACGCCTTGTGTCATAGTTTGTTTCACCCCGTTGGTGATATGTTTTTGGTTGCACAAATACTCTATCTGCTTGATTCATCAAGTTCAACGGGGTTTTTTATTTTTTTGACGGCGGATCAGGGTTGTTTGCCTCTATTGACTAATCGATTGAATTGACATCCGTTTTTAAGACATCGCGTACTTTTTTTGCTAAACTTTGTTTTGAAAAGGGTTTATTAATGAAGTGGACGCCTGATTCCAGAACCCCATGGTGGGCAATTACATTGGCTGTATAACCTGACATAAAAAGACATTTCAGGTCCGGATAAAAGCCTTTTATTTTTGCGGCAAGATCCCGGCCATTCATTTCAGGCATGACAACGTCCGTAATGAGCAAATCGATTTCACTAAAATCAGATGATTCAATCCGTTTTATGATATCAACCGGTGAAAATGCAATGCTTACCTGGTAGCCCAATCTTTGGAGTATTTCCTGGGTTATTTTCAAAATGGAAAGTTCGTCTTCTACGATCAATATACGCTCTGTTCCGGTGGGGACCACCTCATCTTTTAGATGATTATCGGAAGTTGAGGGACTTTGATGGTATTGGGGAAAATAAATTTTGAAGGTCGTTCCGTCTCCCGGTTCGCTGTAAACATTTATAAAACCGTTGTTTTGTTTGACGATACCGAAAATCGTCGATAGTCCCAGACCGCTTCCCTCCCCAATCTCTTTTGTTGTAAAAAATGGTTCAAATATATTGCCCACTGTGTTTTTATCCATGCCAATGCCGTCATCGCTGACGGCGAGCATCACGTAGTCGCCAGGCTTAAACTCAGGATGCGCTCTGCAATACACCTGATCAAAAAACACATTGCCGGTTTCTATGGTAACTTTGCCGACACTTTTGATTGCATCGCGGGCATTCACACATAGGTTCGCAAGGATTTGGTCAACTTGGGAAGGGTCCATTTTGACCGGTTTCAGCCTATCCGACGGCCGCCAGGTCAGATCAATATCCTCCCCGATCAAACGCTTTAACATTTTGAGCATATCACTTATGACATCATTAAGATTTAAAACCCTGGGATCAATAATCTGCTTGCGTGCAAAGGCCAGCAACTGTCTGGTAAGGTTGGAGGACCGTTCTGCCGCTTTATATATTTCTTCCAGATTCTCAAAAAAAGGATTGTCCGAGTGCAGCTCTTCCATGACAATTTCTACGTTCCCAAGGATAATGCTTAACATATTGTTGAAATCGTGGGCAACGCCTCCGGCAAGCCTGCCAATGGATTCCATTTTCTGGGCCTGAATCAGTTGGGATTTGAGTTTCTGCTGTTTTTCTTCAGCTTGTTTCTGCTTTGATGTATCAGTCAGCAAAAGCATCAGCAGCCTTTTGTTCTCATACATAAATGGAATAAAGGTGGCGCTCACCCAGCATTTTTTATTGAAACTTGACGTGTAATGAAGGTCTCGGGTCACTTCGATATCATCCTTGAGGGCCTCCTGGGCAGCTGCCAGCAATCCGGATCTTTTCCAGGATTCAATTTCATAAATGTTCAATCCCACTATTTTTTCGACAGGGCCGCCGACAATTCGTGCCAAAGCCTGGTTTGTCGTAACGATCTGACCGTTTTTCTCAAAAGTGGAAATCCCTATGGGTGCGTTTTCAACGATCGTTTGGACATAGTTAAGGGTGCTTTCAAGTTTCTTTTGATTTCGTTTACGTTCAGTGATGTCCTGGGCGGTTCCCCAGATACTGATGATGTTCCCTTTTGCATCTTTTTCAACCTCACCGGTTTCCCACATCCATCCCGTGGTACCATCTTTTTTGACGGTTTCAAGTTCAACTTCATACGGCGTGCCGTTGGCAATGGCATTTTTTACAGCCGTGGAAAGCCGTTCCCAGCTGTCGGGAAGAAACAGTTTATGGTGTTCGGTGTAAGGGGGCGCCCCAAGGGATTTATCCCTGTCATGCATCCTGTAAAGTGCCTCAGACCAAACCACCTGATTAGTATCTATATTCAGGCGCCAATTTCCGATACGGGCAATGCGCTGGGACCGCTTGAGATCTTTTTCCATGGTTTTTCGGTACGCCACCTCTTTTTTGAGCCGGTTGTTCCAGACGATAAAAAATCCAATAAAAAGCGCTGAAATGCCAACGACCCATAACATCCATTTCATTACATCATTTGCGCTGATACCATATTCATATCGGATATTAAGCCATCGGTTTCGGATGACTGCATGCGCTTCTGGTGTCATGGTTTGAAGGGATTTGTTTATGATACTTACCAGTTCGGGCCAGTCACTGCGTATGGCCATGGCCTGGTTATGGTTGTCAAAAGGTGTCGGGGCCGCAACTTTAACGTTGGTATATCCTCTTGATTGTATGGTATATGTTGTCGTCAGCAAATCTCCGATATATGCATCTGCCAATCCCGTTGAGACGTCTCTAATGGGAATCTCTGTATAATTTTTTCGTTTTGCTGAAATCACCTTAAGATTAATCCATGGATATTCCCGCTTTAGTGTTTCATGAAGCGCAAAGCCCTCTTCAACGCAAACGGTTTTACCTCTTAAGTCTTCCATGGAACCTACAAAATGAGCATTTGATCTTGTAAATATCACCAAAGGCGCAAAAATATACTCATCTGTAAAAAGCATTTTTTCTTTGCGCGCTTCGGTGATTTTGACGGTGGGTAGCATATCAACAATTTCGCGGGCTGAGATATAATGCAAGGCCTGGGGCCAAGTCACTTCAGATGGCCTTATGAAATTAAAACGGATACCGTTGTCATTGAATATTCGCTCGATATAATCGATGGCAAGCCCTTGGATTTTATCATCTGAAATCATGAATGGCGGGGTGCTGCCCACCCGGATTCTCACCGTATGATGTTCGTTTAGCCAAGATCGTTCTTCGGCAGTGAGTGTCGGGGTTAAATTGCTTTCAGCGCAGTAAATCGGACCGGCGAAAATAATAATCCAAAAGACATAACAGGTAATTTTGCCCGCCATAATTAAACCCGAACTCCTTTTGATTGTTTTTTTATGTGTCCAAGACATTACGCACTTCTTTGGCAATTGCCGCTTTGACAACCGGTTTCATTAAAATGCTTTTGATACCCATTGCAAGCAAATCCTCTTTTGAAAACCGGTCGGAAAATCCCGTGCAGATGATGATGGGAATATCTGACTTCAGGCGGAGAATTTCCCCGGCAAACTGATCCCCGGTCATTTGGGGCATACTCATATCTGAAATAACAAGATCATACATGTCCGGATTTTTTCTAAATGCCTCCAAAGCATCCGGACTGCTTGTGAATTGGGTAACTTTATACCCCAGTCTTTCAAGCATATTCTTTTCAAGCTTGGCAACCTGGGGTTCGTCGTCAACAAGGAGGATATGTTCCGTGCCTGTCGGCAACAAAGAAGAATGCTTCGTGACGTCAATTGATGTGTCGGCAACGATTACAGGCAGATAAATCTTGAATGAAGTACCTTGGCCCGGCTTACTCGTAACCTTAATGTCACCCTGATGTTCTTTGACAATACCATATACCACCGACAATCCGAGACCGGTCCCCTTCCCCGGTTCTTTTGTTGTAAAATAGGGCTCAAAAATTTTATCCATATGTTCTTTCAAAATACCGGTACCCGTGTCGGCAACGGTCACAGTCACATATTTGCCCGGGCTCATCTCCAGACCGTTTAATTCTTCGCCAATTTCTATTTCACGAACGTCAACGGTAATTGTTCCGCCTTTATCCTGCACCGCATGATATGCATTGGTAACAAGGTTCATTCCGATCTGGTGAAGCTGGGTTGCATCAGCCAGGACCATGCCGCAGTCAGGCTGCAAAAACTGGTCGATTTCGATATTGGCAGGGATCGAAGATCTGCTGAGTTTAAGGACATCCTTGATGATTTGCTGTACCTTGACCGGATGCATTTCGTGCGCCTGCTGACGACTGAATGCAAGAATCTGTTTTACAAGTTCAGACGCCCTCTTTCCGGCCTGTAATATCTCTTCTGCATTTTCCTGTTCAACACTGCCGGGTGGTAAATCTTCTTTGAGTATTTCCGCCATTCCAATGATGGGGAATAAAATATTATTAAAATCGTGAGCGATTCCCCCGGCTAAATTGCCGATTGATTCCATTTTCTGTGCCTGTCGTAATTGTTCGCCAAGCTGCTTTTGCGCTGTAATATCCCGCAGGAAACAAAGACATCGCCCCGCCTCTCTTTTTTTGTATTGAATACTGATCTCAACGTCAAAGACCGATCCGTCTTTACGCCGATGCTGACTTTCAAATCTATCCTGCCCTTTTAACACAAGGACCTTCATGTGATCGGTGAATTGCTGTCCCGACGTTTTGACTTCAAGCTGGGACACATTCATCTTGAGCAACTCTTCAACGGTATAACCGCTCATTCGGCAATAGGTTTGATTCACCTCTATAATCTGTCCCGAATCGTCCAACTGCCAGAAGCCGTCCATGGCGGTTGCAAGTATGGAGCGATGCCATTCCTCACTTGCTTTTAACGTCGCTTCGGCCCCTTTTTTCTGTGTAACATCATCGAATACGGCTACAATATCCCCGGTTGGGAGGCGGTATACGTAATTTTCATACCATTTTTCTAGTCGGTCATCTTTGTAAATCCTGGCAGGGACGCTTTCGGGAATTTTTGTTTTCCGAACCCGTTGAAAGACATCAATAAGACCGAATTCTCGAATACCCGGGCGGACGTCAAAAATGGACTTGCCGATAAGATCTTCACGCAGGTCTCCATCCATCTTCTCTCCAGCTTTGTTAAAATCCTTAAGAATAAAATCTTTTCCGTTATCAAGAACAGTGTAAATGGCCACACCACTTTTAATATTATTAAATAATTCACGATAGCGTGATTCGTTTTCCTGCAATACTTCTTCGATTTGTTTTCTTTCTGAAATATCAATATGGGTTCCAACGACACGCACACACCCGGTTTGCTCATCTTTATATAAATTCGCCCTTGAAAGAATGTATACCCAATGGCCATCTCTATGACGCATTCGAAATTCCTTTTCGAATCGATCACGTTTTCCATCAATAACTTCGTTAATCATTACCCAAGATGCTTTCACATCATCGGGATGCGTCAGTGTCTCCCACGTGGAAAATTCATCGGGCAACTCATCTTGTTCATACCCAAGCATACGTTTCCAGCCCGGAGAATAATAAATATCCTGGCCCTCTATGTCCCAATCGAAAATTCCGTCTTTACTTGCGTCCATTGCCCTTTCAAATCGTGATTCGGCAAGGAGCCCTTCGCGGCTGCTTTTGTTGATAACAAAAAAGGCCCCGCCAAGTCCCAAGAGACCTAAGATTAGAATCGTGAAATGAACAAAAATCGTTTTTGAAATCTTATGTGATGCAATCGCATAATACGGAGCCAACGGCACGGATACGCTGACGCCTCCGCGAATATCGCCCACCTGATAATCCTGATATCCGTGGCATTTTAAACAGCCTTTTTCCACGATCATGGGACGCATTAACCTGAAATAATCTTCCCCTTCAATTACGTCCACACTGGAGACTTCTTTTTTCCCGGCATCAAACGCCTCCAACGCTTTTTTCTCCCAACTGTCGGGTTTATTTTCCGGGCGAATCAAATTCAAGCTCGTTATATGGCCCTTTACACCATACTGGCTTTGGGAAAGTTCATGAACCTGACGTGTCATGTAGGCCGGATTGACCAGTGTCAACCGCCTGCCCGAAGGTGTTAAGATGTCCCGTTCTTTAATGTTTGACAAATAGGGGCTGGGCGGCGTTTCTTTTGTCTGGGGAACATAAACACCGCCATGAAGGGTTGCCCATCTTCTATAAACAAGATCTTTGTTGTACGACCCAAGGGCTTCAGTACGGGCAAATTCTATTGCATATCGCCTCTCACTGTATATCTCCCAAACCAGAAAGCCTATGATTATCATGATCCATGCGGTGATAAGCATCAAGGCAAATAATTTAAGATTATGCAAATACCTTTGCATACTACGGTTCTCAGACATCACGCCCCTCGTTAAAAAAAACATGTGTTTTTGAATCAGGTCAATCTCATCTTTAATCCTTTTTGTCCGACTTAGGAGATAAAGGATGGTCTGGATCATCATCCTCGTTCAGACCGAACATTTCGTCCAGCGCCTTGTACAACGAGACATACTGTGCATTAACCTCGGCATTCGTTTCAAATGAAGACGATCCGGATTCGGCTTTTCCCCAAAAATACTTTTTCACGACACGCTCCTGTTTTTAAAATATTTGTTTTACATTAAAATTTGAGTTTAAGTGAATAACAGCTATCTTTAGCATGGGTCTAAGCATAATACTTCATAAACTGGAGTCTGTCGTAAACAGCCGGATTGTCCGCTTCTGCCTGACTTAACTTTCCGCGAAAGTCCCCAAGCGTTTTAAACCCATGAGTTTCCATCCAGTTCTGGATATCCCGGTCAACCGTTTTAAGGTATGGTATCTTGTTTTTGTATAAGGTAGAGACCATCTGAACAGCCTGGGCACCGGCCAGAATCTGCTTGATTACGCCCTGGGCATCATGGACCCCGGTGGATGCCGCCAGATCACAGTTAACCCTTTGGGACATGATTGCCATCCATCTCAGGGAGATGGCCAGGTCCGAAGGAGAACTGAAAATAAAGGAGGGCTTGACCTCAAGCCTGTCGGTGTCAATATCCGGGCTGAAAAACCGGTTGAACAGCACAATACCGGAAATGCCGGTTTCCGATAGCCGCCGGATCATTTGTCCCAGGTTTGAAAAATAGTGACTGATCTTGAGTGAAACCGGTATGGTGATTGTTTTTAAGAGTTTTTCAACAATTTGAAAATAAAGCGTTTCCAGTTCGCTTCTCTCCCGTTCAAAATCAGCGGGTACAAAAAACATATTCAGTTCCAGAGCATCGGCTCCGGCTTCGGCGATCTGGGTTGCAAAGGAACTCCATTCATGGGAGTAGACACAGTTTACACTGGCTATCACAGGCATACTCACCCCGGCTTTTGCCTTTTTGATCAGATCCAGGTAGGCAAAAAGCTTTTTACCCCTGAGTTGAACGTCAAGGTAGTCAAATTGCTCCAGGTTGTATCCGGTTGTAAGGGACACGTCCTTTATGATGTCGTTATACTCATAGGCAATTTCTTCTTCAAATATGGATTTAAGCACGGCGGCGCCCGCTCCGGCATCTTCAATTCTCTTGAGTTTTTCCACAGCGTCGGTTAATCCGCAACTTCCCACAATAACAGGACTTTCAAGGGCCAGCCCCATATAGGTTGTTGAAATATCCATAATGACTATCCCTTACCCTTTTTAAATTGAATTCCGCGCCCGTCGTCACAAGGTTCGGGACCGTCATTATTCGGCCTTGCATGCTCTGCCCATGCAGGGTCCGATGTACAGACATCCAGATCATCGGTCTGGGACCGGGTCTTGCCTGGGTTTTGTTTTTTGGGTGTATCTTCTGGTTTCCGATCATGATCGTTGGTGTGTGACATGTTGATCCTCCTTAGGCCATATGTTGTCTTTGCCAGGGGAAAGGCCCCCTAACAAAGATGGATGTAAAAAAAACGGTTTAGTTGACTATCCCCCGTTGACACCGTCGGCAATCCTGTCGCCGATCTGTTTATCAATGTTTCGCCAGTATTCAAAACATCGCTCCAGAACAGGCTGGGTCACCCCTTTTTTCAGGTGTCCCACGACATTTGAAACCAGACGGTCCCGCTGGGCATCATCCATGACCTCGCGAACCAGCGTTCCGGCCTGGCCAAAATCATCGTCGTCCTTTCTAAGGGTATATGCGGCCCTGACAAAAGCGCCGTTCGCATTCCACACCTCTTTTTGGGCATATTGTTGGCTGTCCGCTTTGGGACCGCCCTTGGAGTTGGGGGCGTAAACCGGATCGGATACATTGATCACGCGCATGGCGCCGTCTTTGCTGTAACTGTACACGGGTGCTTTGGGGCGGTTGACCGGAATCTGTTTATAGTTGACGCCCAGGCGCGCCCTGTGGGCATCGGCATAGGAAAAAAGACGCCCCAACAGCATCTTGTCTGGACTTGGCCCGATACCGGGAACAAAGCTGTTTGGCTCAAACGCGGCCTGCTCAATCTCCGTGTGAAAATCTGTGGGATTGCGGTTTAAAACCAGTTTTCCCACCTCATGGAGCGGATAATCGCCATGGGGCCAGACCTTGGTCAGATCAAAGGGGTTGAACCGGTAAGTTTCAGCCTCGCTAAATGGCATGAGCTGGACTTTCAGGGTCCATGACGGATAATTTTTCTGCCGAATCGATTCAAACAGATCCCTGCGGTGGCAGTCGGCATCAACGCCTGCCAGGCGATCTGCTTCCTGCTGTGTCAGACATTCAATGCCCTGGTCGGTTTTAAAATGATACCGGACCCAGAAACGCTCATCGTCCTTATTGACCCACATATAGGTATGGCTGGAGTAGCCATTCATGTGCCGCCAGGTTTTGGGAATACCCCGGTCGCCCATCAGCCATGTGACCTGGTGGGCGGATTCCGGTGACAGGGTCCAGAAATCCCACTGCATGTCATGATCCCGCAGACCGCTGTCCGCACGCCGTTTCTGGGACCGGATAAAGTGCTGGAATTTCATTGGGTCCCTTAAAAAAAATACCGGGGTGTTATTGCCCACCATGTCGTAGTTGCCCTGGGTTGTATAAAACTTCAAGGCAAATCCCCTGGGGTCCCGCCAGGTGTCAGGGCTTCCGCTTTCACCGGCTACAGTTGAAAAACGGATCAGGGTATCTGTTTTGGTGCCGGGTTGAAACAGGGCGGCTTTGGTATAAGCGCTGATATCCCGGGTCACTTCAAAATAACCGAATGCCCCTGACCCTTTGGCATGGGGCTGGCGCTCCGGGATGCGTTCCCGGTTAAAATTAGCCATCTGCTCGATCAAATAATGATCCTGCAGCAGAATCGGACCATCCGGTCCGACGGTAAGGGAGTGTTCGTCGCTGGATACGGGGATGCCTGCATCATTGGTTGTGGGTTTGGGCGTATTGCTGGTCATGACTTTAGGTACCTCCTTGAATATTTTCGTGCACAATTTTCTAAATCTACAATCAATTAATCATGACAATAAAACAAAATCAAAAAAGCCAATATTAGGGAAATTATGTAAACGTCGCCAGAAAAATAACCACTTTGCAGGTTGTAATTTACCTGTCCTTCGTAAGTATTCGTACTTTCTGAAATCATTGACAAATTTGTATACGCCTGCCAAGTTGGAGTCATGATGAAAATGCTTGGAAATTTTGTTTTATTCATATGGCTGAAGTTCAAAGTCACTTCGAATCTCGCTGCCGAAAACCTTGCGCTTCGCCACCAATTGGCCGTAATGAAAAGGACGAACAAGCGGCCGAAAATTCGAATGGTGGATCGGCTCTTCTGGGTTTTGCTTTCCCGAATTTGGACTCCTTGGCGTAAATCTCTCATCATTGTAAAGCCGGATACTGTTGTCTACTGGCATCGCAAGGGTTTCAAACTTTTCTGGAAATTCAAATCCAAAGGTCCGGGAAGGCCTCAAGTCAGTCGTGAAATCCGTGATCTGGTCAGGAGGATGGCTGCAGCCAATCCAAACTGGGGTGCGCCCAGGATTCATGGGGAATTGCTCAGCCTCGGGTTCGAGGTTTCCGAACGAACCGTATCGAACCTGATGCCCCGACATCCGCCGAATTCAAAGCCGTCTCAAACCTGGCGGACTTTCTTGAAAAATCATATTAACAAGTATTCGATTGACTTTTTCACTGTTCCAACAGTCACCTTTAATATTCTGTTCGTCTTGGTGATCCTCAGCCACAGCCGCCGCAAAGTCGTACATTTCAATATAACCTCAAATCCGACGGCCGAGTGGACAACCCAACAGATCGTGGAGGCCTTCCCCTGGGATACGGCACCGAAGTATCTGATGCGGGATCGGGATGCAATCTATGGCGTTTTTTTCCGCAATCGAGTGAAAAACATGGGCATCAAAGAAGTGGTCTCGGCCCCGCTAAAAATTTCACATTGAATCCGTCTTTTCAAATAAACTGGACAGTGGATATTTCATTCAATCGCTGCACAGAAGAGAATATTTTTTCGACAAATTTACCACGGATTAATTTTTGCCGAAGGTGTGTAATGTTTGATATTAAAGGCGTTAACTATTTTTGTTATTGGGTGCCTGGTATATTAATTTAAAAAGTTGTATTTTATGGAACGGGGTATTCGGAATGCTGGTTCGTGGTCGTGTACTTAATCAGGTTCAATACTCTGGATAACCGGTAGATTTTGATTGATAAAGGCATGGTAGGTGTGCCATGATCAACGCTGGGGAATCGTTTCTCGGGTGATTCAAGGATAGCATTTTGGCTATCGAACGAATATGTACCCATATTTTAGGAAGCTAATATGCTGAAAACAACGAGGTAGTTATGCAATACAATAAACTCGATATACAATATCCACAAAATTGGCTTGATGTGCTTCATTTAAATAAAGAATCTTTTGAAGATGAAGCAAAAATGGCAATGGCTGCCAAATTATTTGAATTGAAGCGTCTTTCTTCCGGAATGGCAGCGAACCTTGTCGGCATATCACGCGTTCAGTTTCTTTTAAATCTTCACAGGTTTAATGTGGCCATGATTGACCTTGAAGAAGAAGAACTTCTGATGGATATTAATAATGCCTAAATCAAATAAAATTGTCATTAATACCGGCCCTATTTTAGCCTTAATCGCGGGGCTTGGCAATTTAGACGTCCTGAAATTAATGTATGATCAGGTAATTGTTTCTTACGAAGTATGTAAAGAAATCGAAGCTGGCGGCATAACAGGATTTGGGCTAAAAGAATTTAATGAAGCAGAATTTTTGATCAAAATCCAGAAACCATTAATCATACAACCATATTTGCAAAACAGCCTGGATTTAGGTGAAGCCTCTGTTATTCAGACAGCTATTGACCAAAAAATTACCACTGTATGTATTGATGAAGCTTTAGGAAGGCGGGCAGCCAGATTGAGTGGTTTGTCTTTAACCGGCTCACTTGGAATTATTATACGAGCAAAAAAAAATGGCCATATACTTCCCTCTCTACGTCAAGTTACAAGTCAGATGCAAACTCAAGGTATCTATTTAAGCGACAAACTTATAGCGTTCACATTGAGGCAGATTGGCGAGAAGAAATGAATAGTTGACGTTTACAGTAGGGGGGGGGAAAATAAAATTTTAACCACCGAAATGCTGCGGATACGCCGCATTATTTTGGAACATTAGTAAATTGCTCAATTTCAGTATTCTATCAGCAATCGAAAACACCACAATATGTCTATAATGTGTCCCCCAAAGGCTTTACAGAAAGGGCGTTTGATACTCCAATCAATTCTCATGGGGCTAAAATTTTAAGGGCGAGCTTTTGCGTTTGTAGGGCTCTCTTTTTTGAAATTTAGACAAGCCCACATATTGTGGTTGAATCGTCTTTGAAAAGATCCGGAGTGACAGGGACAGTCTGCGGTAGTCTCCCCCCCCCAAATGGACCCTGTTTTAAAGGTAGTCTGCTCTTGTCGAGTTTGTTTTTTATCTGTCAAAATGGACCTCTTTTCTGAGGTTAATGCTGCAATGGCCCCGGATTACCTAAAAGAGGTGATATTTGTGTGACAGTTGCCTTGCCAATATCGAAACCATAGGCCCTTCGGAATATTTACTTGCTTTAGCCCTGATCTAATCATCTTGACCTTGGATCCCATTTTTGAGATAATTTGGTCGTATTAGTTTATAGATTCTTTAATGAATTCAACGTCGCTCCCGCTGTTTTAATTAACCCATACCCCGTGTGGATTGGCAGCATATGTCAGAAGAAATAAAACGTGTGGCAAAGGCTATTTTAGGATCCTTCGGATTGAAAGCACCGCCGGAACTGGAGTTCCCCTTCCAGGAGAAAATCATTTCCCGCATGTCGGCCTTGGGCATCAGTCACCCCATGTCATACCTTGACCTTGTCAGAAAGGATCCTATTGAATCCCAGGCCATTGTCAATGAACTAACCGTCCATGTGAGCCGCTTTTTTCGCAATCCCCTGATCTTTGAACTCTTGGCGGCCATTGTGCTGCCCGAGCTGATTCGGCAAAAACACGAGGCCGGAGACAATACGCTCAAAATCTGGTCTGCAGGGTGTGCCGGCGGTGAAGAACCCTATTCCCTCGCGATTATGCTGAAAGAGGGAATGCCCCGAAAGTCTGGTCGCCTGAATGTACAGATATTCGCGACCGACATCGACAGAAGATTGTTGACCCAGGCAAAAAAAGGGGAATTCAGCCCGGAAAAGCTTGAAAATGTAAAGTACAAATGGGTTGAAAAATACTTTACCCCCAAAAACGGGCGGCTGCTGTTAAACGACAACATACGGAAAATGGTCTATTTTTCCCGTTACGATATGACAGATGCCAAAACCTACGTGCCGCCGGAAAGCGTCTTTGGAAACTTCGATCTTGTTCTCTGCCGGAACCTGCTCATCTATTATTCTGCTGCTCATCAAAATTTGATTTTCGATAAACTCCACCGATCCCTGGCAAACAACGGTTGCCTGGTACTGGGGGCTGCCGAATCCCTGCCTGCAACGTATAGGAATCGTTTTAATTCAAAGGACATGTACAGCCGGATTTTTATCAAAAAATACTGAAAATTTGTCCCAAACCCAAAGGACCGGACCCATGCGAATTCTTGAAAATATGACCGTTCGAAGCCGCCTGGTGCTGTCAGGCGTTGTGATCGTAATCTTTTTTATAATTTTCGGCGGGGTTTCCATCGGCCAGATGCAACGGCTGGGAGAATTGACCGCCATTTTGTACAACCATCCGCTCAAGGTGTCCAATGCAGCGTTGGATGCCCGGGCCGGTGTGATAAATATCCATTGCGATATGAAAGATATCTACGATGCGAAAACCACCCCTGCTATCGCCCTGGCCATCCAGAAAATTCAGTCAGAGGAACGCAGGGTTTATGAGGCATTGGAGCTGATCAACCGGCGTATCCTGGGCAACGAAGGCAAAGAACTGGTGGCCGAGACCATTGACATGTTCTCCAATTGGAAACCCATCCGCGTAGAAGTGGAAGAGATGGTCATCAATAAAGGGATGGCTTCTGCAGACATGATCATCCGGGAAAAAGCCGCCACTTACGCAGACCGGCTGGAGCATAAAATGTCGCAACTGGCCAACTACGCCCGGAACAAGGCTGACGGATTTATGGCCGATGCAGAGCGGGTAAAAGCTAGAATTGTCAACAGCGTCATTTTTTTTGTCATCGGCCTGATCGCCATCTTTCTGATCACAGGCTTCATGGTCTCCAGCAACATCATGTCAAGCCTTGAGGTGTTAAAACAGACACTGGCCGGGATAACCAAAACAGGGGAACTGGCCAAGGCGTCCCTTTCCGGCAAAAACGAAATCACGGAGATCGCCGAGCATTTCAACCGGGTGGTCGACCGCATGCAGAATGTTTTCTGGGTGGCCGACGGAGAGAACATGCTCAACCGGGAATTGTTTCAAGGCCTTTCCACAGAGGCGATTATGGAAACAGGGGTGACAAAAACGGCCCGGTATGTAGATGCCTGCGCCGGGGCCATTTACCAATACCGCCAGGATGAAAAGAAACTGGAATTATGCGCTTCCTACGCCCTGATGGAAAGATCCCACCTGGGCAACAGCTTTTCTCTGGGGCAGGGAATCGTGGGCCAGGTGGCCCGGGAAAAAAAGGCGATTTTACTCAGCCACATCAAGCGGGAAGAGGCCCAGGCCCAGTCCGGAACCGTCAGTGAACCCCCGCTGGTGATTTTCGCAGTTCCCCTGATGTTTGAACAGGATTTATTGTACGGCGTCATGGAGATCGCCTCCTTTAAAAAATTGGGGGAACCGGAACAGGATTTTATTAAATCTTCTGCAGATATTGTGGCGACCCTGATGCATACCTCCCAGCAGAACCAGCGTATCAAGGGACTGCTCGAAGAGGCGGAAAAGAGCAACAAGGTCCTTCTGGACCAGGCAGACGAGCTGACCTCCATGAATGAAGAAGCCAGCCAGCAGGCAAGGGAACTCCATGAGCAGAACCGGGCCCTGGAGATCCAGCGACGGGAGATCGAAGAGGCCAACCGCCTGAAAAGTGAATTCCTCTCTAACATGAGCCACGAATTGAGAACCCCTTTGAATTCAGTCAACGCCCTGAGCCGGGTCCTGATCCAACAGGCCCAGGGTCGGATTACCCATGAGGAGATGAATTACCTGACAATCATTGAACGCAACGGGAAACACTTGCTCTCACTGATCAACAACATCCTGGACCTGTCTAAAATAGAATCCGGCCAGGTTGAATTGGACATCACCCGTTTCTCTCTTGCACAGCTCATCAATAACCTTGTTGAAAACCTGATTCCCCTGTCCGATGAAAAAGGACTCTCTCTAACATTTGAGACGGAACAGGAACTGCCGGAGATGAGCAGCGACAAATCACGGGTTTTCCAGATTCTACAAAACATCGTGGCCAATGCCATAAAGTTCACCGAAAAGGGGTCAGTCCGGATCCGGGCGGGAGAGGAAAGGCAGATGTTTGTCATCCGGGTAACAGATACCGGTGTGGGCATTCCGGTAAAGGATATCGAAACGATTTTCAATGAATTCCGCCAGGCAGACGGGGCCTCCACACGAAAATTCGAGGGTACGGGGCTTGGATTGTCCATTGCCTATAAGGCGGCAAAAATTCTGGGCGGTGACATCCAGGTTGACAGCACAGAAGGCCAGGGCTCTGAATTTACCGTATTCCTGCCCAAAGAATGCCCAGGAGACTTCCAGGCGGCAGCAAGCCCCAGCCAGGAGGCGCTCTCCCACCAGCCTGAACCGCCGAAAAAACCGGCCGAAAAACCCTCAACGGAGCGGAAACCGGTAAACCAGAAAAACATCCTCATTGTCGATGACGATCCCAAAATCCTGGCGTTTATGGCCAGAACCTTCCAGGCAGAAGGATACGGCACACTGGTGACCACCTCGGGCCAGGAGGCCCTGGAGCTGGCGGCCAAGTATCAGCCCTTTGCCATAACTCTGGATGTGATCATGCCGGGCATGGACGGATGGGAAGTACTGACCCGGTTGAAAAAGGAGACGATCACGGCCCACATCCCGGTGATCATCGTCTCGGTTTCCCAGGACAGGGAGACCGGCATCGCCCTGGGCGCAGTGGGCTATATCAGCAAACCGGTTGATTCAGGCCTCTTGATGACGGAAATGAGGCGGGTCCTCGGTGAACTGCCCCTCTCGGTCATGGTGGTTGACGACAATGCCCTGGACCGGGACAATGTTGTACGGATTCTTAGAAAAGAGGGCATTAAAGCGGCAACTGCCGAAGATGGTGAGGCCTGCCTCTCCCGGTTAAAGACAACCAGGCCCGACCTTCTGGTTTTGGACCTGGTCATGCCGGAAATGGACGGATTCGAACTTCTGGAAAAGATCCGGTCCATCCCTGAACATGAAACCCTTCCCGTGATTGTGGTCACGGCCAAGGACCTGACCCGTGAAGAAAAAAAACAACTCGAAAAACTGGCCTCGTCTGTTCTTCTCAAAAGCCCCCTGACTCCGGACCAGCTGATGGAAAAAATCAAAAAAATCTTTGAAGAGATGCCGGAGCCTCCGCCCGATGACGTATCCGGCCCGCCCGCCGATGAATCAGGCCAACTCACTGATTCGGTTCTCCTGGTAGAAGACAATGATGCCGCCATCATACAGATTCAAAAAATCCTTGAGGAACTGGACATCACTGTATCCCTTGCAAAAGACGGAAACGAGGCCCTGGCCTATCTTGAAACACACCGCCCCCAGGGTATTATCCTGGATCTGATGATGCCTCACGTAGACGGTTTCCAGGTGCTTGAAGCCCTGAAACAGAATCCGGAGATCCGCCATATTCCGGTGCTGGTCCTCAGCGCCAAAGAACTCACGGCAGAAGAGCATAATCGCCTACAGTCCAACAATATCCACCAGTTCATCCAAAAGGGTGACGTGGACAAGTCCGAATTGATGGTCATGGTCCAACAGATGCTCGGCATCTACCAGCCGGTGCCTGTTTCACAGCCATCCGCGGCCCCCCCTAAAGATGAATCCCGGAAAAAAGAGGCGTCCCAAAAGACGCCTGCTTCCCGGGATATGAATCCATGCCTTCTGGTGGTCGAAGACAATCCGGACAATCTGATCACCGTCAAAGCCGTTCTGGGTAAAGACTATGAGATCCAGTCGGCAGCGGACGGCGAAACAGGACTTAAAAAGGCCCGGCAGATCATTCCCGCCTTGATTTTGCTCGACATGTCTCTTCCCAAGATGGATGGCATGCAGGTTTTGGAGGCCCTTAAAGCGGACCCCGCAACCGAACAGATCCCAGTTATCGCCTTGACGGCCCAGGCCATGAAAGGAGACAGGGAACGGATGATAGAGGCTGGGTGTAGCGACTATATTTCCAAACCCATTGAGCCGGATTTGGTCAAAAAGACCATCGCAAAATGGTACCATCAGGAGAACCGATGAACCAGATACTGGTCATAGACGACAAACCAGACAATCTTGTGGCGATCAACGCCCTGCTTAACCTCTATATTTCCCCCTGTGAAGTGATTACGGCCAAGTCGGGGCGGGAAGGACTGGAGTTGGCCATGGCCCGGAAGCCGGACACTATCCTGCTGGATATCCACATGCCGGAAATGGACGGTTTTGAGGTGTTGACGGTTTTGAAAAACAACCCCGGCACCGCTCATATCCCCGTGGTCATTCTCACGGCCATGAAGACCACCTCCCGCCACAGGGTCAGGGCTCTGGAGCAGGGAGCGGAGGCATTTTTAACAAAACCGATCAACGAAGCGGAACTGGCCGCCCAGGTCAAGGCCATGCTGCGCATCAAAAAAGCCGAGGATCTGATGCGCCAGGAAAAACTGATGCTCCGGGATGAGCTGCGGGACCGGGTCAGGGATCTGGAAAAGCTCAACGCCCTTCTGGTAAAGGAAGTTGAAGAGCACAGACAGACCGAAAAAAACCTCATGGAAAGCGAGGTGCGCTTCCAAAAGGTTTTCAACAGTCAGTTGGAAGCCATTTTCATCGTGGACAACAAAGTCCCAGGAAGGGTCATTGACTGCAATTCTGCGGCTTGCAACACTTTCGGATACGAACACGGAGAGCTGGCCGGTGAAGGTCTGGGCAATCTTTTTGTCGGCTCGATCCAGCACCAGGCCTTCATGGACATGCTTGAGCCGGCACTCAATGAAAATGGGTTCCTCAAGGATGTGGCCTTTTCCATGAAACGCAAAGACGGTACGGTATTCCCCTCTGAAATTACTGTATTTGAAATGCGCAATCAGCAGGGAGAAAAAGGAGATCGGATCGTCAGTGTCCGGGATCTGACGGAACGTAAGCAATTGGAATCCATTCTCCAGCAAGCCCAGAAGATGGAATCCATCGGAACACTTGCAGGGGGAATCGCCCACGATTTCAACAACATTCTCTCTCCGCTCATCGGATTTGCAGAACTCCTTGAGATGGACCTTCCCAAAGAGGGGCCGGAGCAGGAAAACCTTGCCGAAATCCTCAAGGCGGCCTTCAGGGCTAAAGAGCTGGTAAAGCAGATTCTGACCTTCAGCCGTCAGACCGACCGGGAACTGATGCAACTGAAATTACAGCCCATTTTAAAGGAAGTAACCAAGCTGCTCAAGGCCTCCATCCCCAAAACCATTCTCATAGAGACCAAAATCGGAAAAGAATGCGGACTTGTAAAGGCCGATCCCACTGAGATCCACCAGATCGTAATGAATCTAGCTACCAATGCCTACCACGCCATGGAAGAAAACGGGGGAACCCTGGTCATTTCCCTGGAACAGACCCGGATCGACGGGGAAAACCCAGAGCTGCCCGAGCTGCCCCCGGGACGCTATGCCTGCCTGAGCATCAAAGACACAGGCACCGGAATAGATGCGGCCATAATGAAACGGCTGTTCGATCCCTATTTTACCACCAAGGAAACCGGCAAGGGAACAGGCCTTGGACTTTCTGTGGTCCAGGGAATCGTCCAGAAAAGCCATGGGGAGATCCGGATTGACAGTAAAGTGGGCGAAGGAACCGAGGTCCAGGTCTTTTTACCTGTGGTCACCAAATCCGAAGACGATAACGGGGTTGAGAAAACAGGCCCCCTGCCCTGCGGAACCGAGCACATCCTTTTTGTGGATGATGAAGAAGCCATTGTCAGGTTCCAGACCCGGGTGCTGGAGCGGCTGGGATATACTGTCACGGAATGCACAGACAGCCGAAATGCATTTGATCTTTTCAAAGCAAATCCGTCGTTATTCGATCTGCTGATCTCCGATATGACCATGCCCCATATGACCGGAGAACGGCTGGTTAAAGAATGCCTGGCGGTTCGGCCTGATTTGCCGGTGATTATCTGCACCGGTTTCAGCGAACAGGTTTCTATTCAAAAAATGGAGTCCATCGGTATCAAAGGATTTTTGATGAAACCCGTAGACCGGGTCGAAATCGCCTGGACCATCCGGAAATGCCTGGATAAAAATGGCCTTGATCCGATCTCACCGGACCCGCCCCGGCAGGAATAACACTGCCTCCGATAGGGGTACCTTTCTTTTCTAAATCCGCTCTGATATTTCCATAGTGGGCGGCGGCATTATCATCATAGGGAAGGACTTAACTTTCAACAAAAAGTTAAGATTGATAGTTTCCTTCCATAGAGGCCACGGTATATCCTATTAAAAATCTTTCAGGGCATACTGGGCAGCTCTAAGGGTATTTTTCATGAGCATAGCAATGGTCATAGGCCCTACGCCGCCAGGAACAGGGGTAATTTTTCCTGCAATTTCTTTGGCTGCATCAAAGTCCACATCGCCTTTAAGGATCGCTCTTCCTGTGGATTCATTTACACCCACACGATTGACACCGACGTCAATAACAGTGGCCCCAGGCTTAATCCATTCGGGTTTTACAAGATCCGGAACACCGGCCGCAACAACGAGGATATCTGCATGTTTACAATGGCCCGCAAGATCTTTAGTCCTTGTATGAACTATGGTTACGGTGGCGTTGGCACAAACACCTTTTTGTGCCAACATCATGGCAATGGGTTTACCGACGATGTTGGAACGGCCGACCACAACCACTTCTGCCCCGCTTGTCTGCGTGCCGGAGCGGGCAATCATCTCCTGGATACCGGCCGGGGTGCAGGGTAAAAACCTGGCATCATCCCCGCCGATCATCAGACGACCCATATTCAAGGGATGAAATGCATCCACGTCCTTGTCCGGATTGATGGCGTTAATAACCTTTTTTTCGTCAATATGCTTAGGCAGTGGCAACTGAACCAGAATGCCGTGAATGTCGGGATCAGTGTTATACTTATCGATTAAAACCAATAAATCTTCTTGGCTGATATCTTCGGGCTGGTCATCCTGAATTTCATTGAACCCGAGGGACAAAGCCGTTTTTACCTTCAAAGTGACATAACTGACAGAGGCCGGGTTTTTGCCTACAAGAATGGTCACCAGACCTGGCACTTTGTCGTATTCTGCTTTCATTTTTTCAACGTCGGTTTTGATTTCTGCCAGAATCGCCTTTCTAATCTCGGTTCCGCTAATGATTTCTGCGGTCATACACGTTCTCCTGCTATAGTCCGGCAAAGAAAAAAACAACGGACAGTACCTTTTCCTTTGCCGATTTGGTTAAATCTTGATCTTAAAACTTAACTTTATAAAATAACCGTTCTACTCCCGTGCAGGAATATCCGTCTTTCGGCATACATTTCGATCGCGCGGGCGAGTACTCTGGCTTCAGTATCCTGCCCTCGAATTTGTAACTTTTTCGGACAGTCCCGATGATCTATACGCATAACGTCTTGATCTATAATCGGCCCTTCATCAAGATTCTTGGTAACAAAATGAGCTGTCGCGCCGATAAGCTTAACACCGCGCTCATACGCCTGATGATATGGCTTTGCGCCTTTAAAACCCGGCAGGAATGAATGATGAATATTAATCACCCGCCCGGCATATCTCTCGCACATATTTTCGGAAAGAATCTGCATGTAACGCGCAAGCACAATAAGCTCCGTTCCGGTTTCCGCGATAATCCTGGAATGCTGTTCATCAATCTCATTTTTATCAACCCCCAGGGTGGGCACATGATAAAATTTAAGCCCGAATTGTTCACAAAGCGCCTGATTTACCGTATGATTTGAGACTACACCCATGATTTCAATGTTCAGGTGCTTTGTCCTCCAGCGATAGATTATATCGTTCAGACAATGATCATCTTTGGATACCAGAACAAGCGTCTTGACCATCTCATTCATTTCTCTTAAAGACCAATTCATACCGAATTTTTCAGCCACAGCTCCAAACATGGTTCTAAACTTTTCCTGCGCTTTTTCAGTTACGGCAGAAAATCTAACGCGCATAAAAAACTGTTTTGAATATGGGTCGTCAAACTGTGAAGATTCCTCAATATTACAGTTTGAATTACACAGAGCGGTAGCAACCGCGCCAACAATCCCAGGACGATCATCACAATTTAGGCAAAGTATGTACAAGGCCCCCCCCTTTTTTTTCTCAACAATGTTTAATTTGAATTTATTTTGTAAATACTGCAAATTTGCGTTCGAGATCGATATTTATTTCTTTGGTCTTGTTGCGCAGTATTCTGTTCGATTTTCTTTGGTTTTCTTTTCGCTCAAGGGCCATCTCGTGCGCATAATAAAGTGGTGTATGCGCCATGTGATCATCCTTCATTTTTTGAACAAGTTTGGTAATATTAAAATCGATTCGACTGTAGATTGAAGATTTTATACGCTCCCACTGGGTCTGAGCTGAAGATGTCATCAAATCCTGATTCTCAAGGAGCCATTCCTCATAGCTTGAAATGACCCCTCCGGAGTTTGCGATGATGCCCGGTATTGATATTATACCGTTGGCATGCACAGTTTCTCTATGGGATACATCCGTATAGGCGATGTTTGCCCCTTCAACGATGATTTTAACTTTTAAATTGCCTGAAATTTTTTCATTTATACTCTGGCCAGGGCCGGCTAAAATAAGCACATCAGCTTCTTGCTCCAACAATGCCCAGTTGTTTTTATTAAAATTCGTATTACCCGCAAGATTGGAAAGCTGCTTTACGCTGCCGCCTGATTGAATCGTGTGCATCAGCAGTTTTCCATCTATTCCGTCTTTGCAATATAAGGCGCCGGTTATATCGCTTACCCCTAGAATGCGCGCGCCCTTTTTCAGCAAAAAACGTATTGCATTACCGCCAACTTCCCCAATCCCTTCAACAATGACCCCCGCCCCATCCATTGGGATATCGAAACCGAGCTTTTCTATTGTCTTTTCAAGGCTCAGTACGACCCCGTAGGCGGTACTACCTAGTTCATGGGGTATTCCGCTCGATTTACCTGTGGCCGCAAGCCTTGATTTGCGCCACCCCTTCACAGAAGCGCAACCGGCAATGAATGCGTCTACCGCTTTGCTGTTTGTATTTATATCCGGCGCGGCACACCATTTATAAGGCAGAAATTCAAGTTTAGATAATTCCCGGCCGAACGCGTACATTGCTCTGTCAACCTGACTAAGATCATCTAAACGGATTCCTCCTTTTGCCCCACCAAAAGGAAGATTCGCCAGAATACACTTGTTTGTCATTTCACCTGCGAGGAGTGCAATTTCCTTTTCCGTAACTCGGGGATGTATACGGATACCACCTTTTGCCGGGGCCGTTTTTTCCACTGTGTCAACAACCAGTATCGCCTCGGAATTCAAACAGTACTTATCCAGATTAATTTTAATGATTTGCTCAGACATATATGTTCCCATATCATATGAACTCATAAATTATTAAATAGACCCCGGCACAACCATTCAACGGCACCAGAGACACATCAATGCTGAAACATACTCGACTGAAACATATTGTGTCAAGATGAAATTTACACAATGAAACATATTCATCATTTCTTCAGCTATAAAAATAATAACACACTGAATAAATGTTTTATACCTTTGGAATAGAGTCATAAGCACATACCCCATAAACTCCTTTTGTAAATGAAAGAACATCATCATAAGCAATCAATCTATACAAAATCAAATATCAACATTAAAAAAAAACGCCAATATATCAATCTATTACCAAAACAGCCCCCTAAGAAATACCCCCTTAAAAACATAAAACACTATAGACGAACAAACAGATATTATTATTACAAAATTGTATCCACAATAGTTTCAAATTTGTATATTATTATCAAAAAACCACCTCTCAAACAGACCATGTATACCTTTCAAAAAGACTTATGTATTCTTAGCGAAATGCCTATAAACTTATTTTTACATATTATAACAATAAGATACATCGCTTCCTGCTGGTCATCACAAATCGAGCGATTATCAAAAAAAAGCCGCACCAAATCCAAAGCCAGCGAAACAATTATTACACAGCAGACCACCATTTAAAGTACTCAATAACCGCGTCACAGCCCCCTCTATAAACCCCATAAAAAACATATTTTATAAAATTTTCAAATATTTATTAAATTAAAACAATAAATAACTTATTAAAAGAATATTGAAACAAATTTGTAACATTCATGAAACATATATTGCAAAATTACTATTTTGATTAAAATTAATTTCAGTTTTTGCTCCCGGTATACAAAAAAATATCCTTAATATTTAATCTGTTATAGATTTTATTTTTGTTTTAAAACGCGTGGCATCTGTCTTGCTATGAAGCGTTTCAGAGAATCGTTAACAATTTTAATGGAAGGGGAAGCATGCAACAAATTGTAGCCGTTATCAAGCCGTTCAAGCTGGAGGAAGTTAAGGATGCTTTGAATAAAATAGGTATTACCGGGATGACCGTAACCGAGGTCAAAGGTTATGGCCGTCAAAAGGGGCATAAGGAAATCTATCGCGGGTCTGAATACACAACCAATTTTCTGCCTAAAATCGAAGTGAAAGTTGTCGTCCAGGCTGAAAGAGCCGATGAAGTAGCTAAGGTTATTATTGATGCCGCCGGCACAGGAAAGATCGGTGACGGCAAAATCTTTTGTATGCCTGTGGAAAAAGTAATCCGCATTAGAACTGGAGAAACAGGTGCTCAGGCATTGTAAATCAAGGCCCCCAACATAATAGAAATCTTTACATCCGAATTGATATGGAGTTTATACAAATGAAAAAAACGACCCTATTTCCCAAATTTAATAAATACGTTTATTTTGTGCTGGTTGCAGCTATCTTTGCCATCATCGGCACACAATCACCTGCTCATGCCGAAATCGATGCCGCCGTCAATGAGGCTCTTTTAACCGTTGATCCGTCGCTTCTCCAGGGTAAAACCCAGGACGAGATCAAAAGCGAGTTACCCATTTCAGGTTCCTACAGAGATGAAACATCTCCCATCAGTGAAGATATCGAGGTTAACGTCGGCGGCCAAACCGTCACCGCAACGATTTACAGATATCTTTCCGATATTGAAATTCTTCAGTATCGTGGGGACGTGCTGTGGACCTGTATTGCCGCTTTCCTCGTATTTCTCATGCAGGCCGGTTTTGCCATGCTTGAAGCCGGTTTTACCCGCGCAAAAAATGCCGTCAACATTATGATGAAAAATATCATGGACTTTTGCATAGGCACCATGGCGTTTCTGTTTGTGGGGTACCATATTATGTTTGCAGGCCCGGATGAATCACTGTTCTTCCTCGGCCAGACCGCCGCAACCCAGTGGGGGTTTGCATTCTGGCTTTTCCAATGTGTGTTTGCCGCAACCACGGCGACCATTGTATCCGGTGGCGTAGCTGAGCGGACAAAATTCACGGCTTACCTGGCCTACAGTGTTGTTATTTGTGCGTTTATCTACCCCATGTTCGGTGGATGGGCGTGGGGCAGTCTGCTGGACGGAAGTGGATGGCTTGAAAGTGTGTTGGGTGTTGGTTTTTATGATTTTGCCGGTTCCACTGTCGTCCACTCCATTGGCGGTTGGATTGCTCTTGCAGCTGCCATCGTGATCAGACCTCGTCTGGGTAAATTTGATGCCAATAGAAATCCCCGGGCCATACCGGGCCATAACCTTCCCTTTGCCGTTATCGGTGGTTTTTTGCTTTGGCTCGGCTGGTTCGGTTTCAATCCGGGAAGTACCACAACATTTGACGGGAACCTGGCCCGTATCGCTGTCATGACCAACATTGCCGGGGCCGCCGGTGGTATTGCTGCCTTATTCACGGTCTGGGGAATTTTCAAAAAACCGGATGTGGGTATGACTGTCAACGGTTTTTTGGCAGGAATGGTTGCCATTTGTACAGCAGTTGATTGTGTTTCGGTTTTCGGTGCCCTTATTATCGGCGGCGTTGCCGGTGCTTTGGTCGTCATGAGCGTCCTGTTTTTTGAAAAAAATCTTAAGGTAGATGATCCGGTTGGCTGCATCAGTGTTCACGGTGTCTGCGGTGCCTGGGGCACCTTGGCCTACGCGTTTTTTGGCGCTGAAACATTCAGCTTGAAAATCCTTGCTGCCCAGGCCATCGGCGTGGGGGCGGGGTTTATATGGGCATTCGGGACGGGTTTCATTCTCTTTATGGCCATCAAATACACCATTGGACTACGTGTAACCGAAGAAGAGGAAATGGCCGGCCTGGATATCAGTGAACATGGAAACGAAGCCTATACCATGGCCGACAGCATGATTTATTGATCAACAAGATATAACACGGAAAGGCAAAGTCTTGAGCTTTGCCTTTCCAAACCTCCGGCAATAACCAGCTTTTTTCTTAAAAAACCCAATTAAGAGAGAAGTTTCTTTTTGCCCGAAATGTTTCACCAGATGAATAATTTTTTAACACAGTTAATTATTAATATTTAAGGAGATAGGTATATGTGTGCCATAGCTGGTCTATTATTTAAACATAATCAACACACTTTCAATCTGACCACCGGTGATGCGTTGACATTGATTTTAGACTCCACGAAACATCGCGGCATGGATTCATGCGGATGGGCGCTTTACAGAGAGCCCGTCAACGACACCTTTCGCATGCGCTTTTTCATTCCATCCGGCCAAAGCGCTGAAAAGGAAACCACCCGTATTCACGACACCCTGACCAAACATCAGGTTTCAATCCTTGCTACGGAAAAATTGGGATGCACATTAGGAATAAAGGCAGAATTTTCAGGTGACCTCCTGGATCTGACACATGCCATTGAAAAGGAGCTTAAACCCGTATCCATCGGAAAGCAGCTGGACATCCTGAAAGATGTGGGAAAACCGTTTGATGTGGCACCATTATACAACATTGGTGCATTCAACGGCACCCACGGCATTGCCCACAACCGTCTGGCCACCGAATCGGGTGTACGCCCCGAAACGGCACACCCCTTCTGGGCCTGCGGGTTTTCGGATATTGCAACGGTTCACAACGGCCAGATTACCAATTACTGGATTATGCGAAGGCGCCTGGAACGCAAAGGCATGACCTTCCAGACGGAGAACGATACTGAACTGATCGCCGTCTACCTGGCCTATCAGATGAGCTGTGAACTGACTTTGGAAGAGGCACTTAAAGCCTCACTGGACGATCTGGACGGAACCTATTCCTATCTGGTGGCCACACCGGATTCCATTGGATACGCCAAGGACAAGCTGGCAGCCAAACCCATGGTTAAATACGAAAACGATGAAATGATCGTGATCTCATCAGAAGAGGTGGGCATCAACCGCCTGTTTCCCGGCCAGGCCCTGGAAACAACGGAACCGGCCCCATTGACCTATGGCCTTTGGTCAAGAACGGTTTAGAAGCACATCTCTTAAAACGAAAGGAAACAACACATGGCAACAATTGATCTTGCTCAAACACCCATCAAAATGGCCAATGAAGTTATACACGGGTACGGCGCCATTCATCAGTCCATTGAAATCACGAATCCCGATGCCAGGCATTATATTGCCGTGGGACTGACCAATCCCATCGACGTACATATCAAAGGATCGGCCGGGTATTTTTGCGGCGGGCTCAGCGACGGCCCGAACATCCTTGTGGATAAAAATGTATCCTGGGGGGTGGGAGACAACATGCAGTCTGGCAGTATCACGGTGAATGGCAATGCCGGAGCCATTGCAGGTCTGGCGCTGCGTGGCGGCGACATCATCATTCACGGAAACATGGGATCACGCTCCGGCCAGGTGATGAAACAAGGCACCCTGTTCTGTGCGGGCAGTTCAAGCTTTATGACCGGCTACATGATGTACGGCGGTCGGATCATCATCCTGGGTGACTCCGGGGAGAAAATAGGTGAAAACATGGCCGGTGGTGAAATCTTTGTGGGTGGAGAAATCCAGTCCCTGGGCAGCGATGCCATGCTGACCGAGGCCACGAACAAAGATCTGGAAAGTATTCATGCCTTTCTTTCCAAATACGGATTCTCCTTTTCTGGAACTTTTAAAAAAATTGTTTGTGAAGGCAAGGACCTGACCTACGGCACCCCCGAACCCCGGACTAAGCCGATTGCGTTCCCGGAATTTTCAGGGCCCCAAAGCGCCTACTGGAATGCAAAGGTCCAGGAGGATATCCGTATCAAAAGCAAAATCGGCCGCTACCGTGTCCGCGGATTCGGTGCTGCCCGCCCTATCCCCCATTTTAACGACATTGCGTTTAAAAAAGATATTGATCCTTCAAAAATAGCCCCGGATGTTACCGGTAAAATCAACCTCAGAACCTGTATTGGAGACCGTCACGGCGGCCGTGCCCTGGATTTGAGCATGCCGGTCATGATTGCCCCCATGAGTTTTGGTGCACTGAGCCCCGGCGTAAAACAGGCCTTGGGTATTGCCTCATCCATGTCCAATATTTCAGAAAATACGGGCGAAGGCGGCATGTATTCTGTGGAGAGAGCTGAAGCCCGGCAACTGATCGCCCAATGCCTGTCCGGACGGCTGGGCTGGAATATTCATGATATGAAACGCTCCGACGGCATCGAGCTGTATATTTCCCAAGGCGCAAAGCCGGGCCTGGGCGGCCAGTTGATGGCAGCTAAACTCACCCCGGAAATCGCTGCCATGCGAGGCATCCCGGAAGGAATGGATCTTAGGTCCCCATCACGCCACCCCGATGTGCTGGGAGGTGATGATTTGATCATGAAAATCCGGGAATTCCGGGAAGCTGTGGGCTGGCGCCTTCCGATCAGCCTCAAATTAGGCGGCGGACGAACCCGTGATGATGTGAAAATAGCCTACAAAGACAACCTTGATTTTGTGGAACTGGACGGCCTGCAAGGCGGAACCGGCGCAGCTTCCAACGAGGTCCTCGAATATGTGGGCATTCCAACCATATCGGCCATTATGGAGGCTATGGACGGGCTGGCTGAAATCGATGCAACGGGCCAGTTACCCATCGTTCTCATGGGCGGAATCCAAAACGGCGTTGATGCGGCCAAGGCCTTGGCCTTAGGCGCAACCGCCGTGGGCTTGGGAACGCCCATGCTGGTTGCATCGGGCTGTATCGGGTGTATGCAGTGCAGCACGGGAAGCTGCCCCCTTGGCCTGACTTCACAGGATGCCAAACTGACAAAACGGTTTGATGTCAAAAAAGGTGCGCTTAAAATGCATCAATACCTGGAATCCATTCGCTGGCAGCTGGCCGCCATTACCGATGCACTGGGATATGACAATGTCAATCAGTTGAGCCGGGACGATCTGGTGGCCCTGACACCGGAAGCCGCGGCTTTAACCCGCCTGCCATACGATCCTGACTATCGGAGACACCATAAATACGCATCCGTGGCTTCCCCATCCGATAAAAAAGAGACCGGCCTGGCCAATTATCCAAAGCACAGCTTCGAACTGATCCGCACGATGGGCAATGCAACACCGGACAACATTGAAATCCAGCAACGGATTTTGTCCGAAAGTCTTGCCTCCCGTAAAAATCCGTATCCGGAAGGTCGCCCGGCTCATCTGGATGATTTTGTCTTTTTGTCGGCGGCCCTGACGCGCCTGGTCATCGACCCCTACCGCGAAGCGTGCAGCACCCAAACCTGCATCACCCGATCCATTGGGATCGGTCCTAAAAAAGAAGACCAGCCGTCCATTGACCTGGAAAATCCTTTTTTTGTCACGGGCTTTAATGAGGCTCCGGCCAGAGTCCAATCGACACTGGCCCAGGTTCTTTCCCAGAGTGGATGCGCCTATATCGGCCGGTGTCCGCTGATCCAGACAGGGGAAAAAAACGCTGCCTATCCCTGGCTGCAGCTGCTTAAACCCGGTGAAGCACCCAGTGCTGTTGCGGATGGTATTATTTACGAACTGGACGATGCGTTTACTCCGGTGTCCCCGGATCGGGTACGCCCTGAACAACTGTTGGGCTTAAGTGTTTCTGCGGCAGCTGTCCATAAAGCGTTACCCTTTGCCCTTGAAAATTCATTCGACCTGATGCTGCTTGACCAGACAGCAGGCATTGGCCGACCCTGGGTGGAACTGTCCTCCCCCATTGACCTGACGGTCATGCGCGATGCAGTTCACGGGCTTCGGGCCGTGAATATGGAAGAAGAAATCGCCCTGGTGAACTTCGGCGGCTTAAGGTCCGGAACGGATGTGGCTAAAGCCCTGGCATACAACTGCCTGGGTTCCGTATTCAGCCTGGCCATGGGCATTGCCCTGGGCGGAAAAATCAAAGGCAACAGGCTGGTATTTGTCGATGATCTTAACGAAAAAGAGCTTATAGAAGCAGGGTTACACTGGATAAAGGGCACGGCACAAGAAGCCGCCATCATCGCACGGTGCACGGGAAAAACAAATGTACACAATCTCGAACCCGAAGACATGAGAGCCATTACAACGGTCGCTGCAGCAGCATTGGATATTCCATTGGCCTCCGGCCCTGAAAAAAGAGAGGCATTTTAATGAACCGGTAGTGAGAAATTTAGTCTTTTAAGTTGTTAAAAATTTTAATGACCGCATAAGCGCAATTTTTGAATAAGGAGAAATATAATGCTATATAATCCCGAAACTACGCAAGATACATCAAACCTGTCAGAAAAACGTAAACAGGTCCGGCAGATGCTCAAAGAACAGGGCGTTGAATTTATTCTGGCCCAGTTTGTCGATATTCACGGTGCGCCTAAAGTAAAACAGGTCCCAGTGGACTGTTTTGACAGCCTGGTGGATAATGGGGCTGGTTTTGCCGGTGCCGCCGTCTGGGGCATGGGCCTGGGACCGGAAAACCACGACCTGATGGCGCGGACCGATATCGATACTTACGTTCAGCTTCCCTGGATTCCCAATGTGGCAATTGCCAACTGCGATCTCTATGTTAACAACGAAATCTGGCCCTACTGCCCCCGCAACAACCTGAAGCGCATGCTTGGTATGATGGCGGAAAAAGGCCTCACATTAAACGGCGGTTTCGAACCCGAGCATTTCCTGGTCGTGCAGGACGAAAACGGCATTAAACCCTGGGACCCGCTCAATTTAGATACCCTGGCCAAACCTTGCTACGATTTTAAAGGCATGGCCCAAAGCATCGAATATCTCCAGGACATCATCCGTTACGGAAATCAGATGGGCTTTGGCATCTACCAAAGCGATCATGAAGATGCCAACGGCCAGTACGAAATTAACTTTGACTGGTCCGATGCGGTAACGGCATCTGACCGCCTGGTCCTGTTCCGGCTCATGAGCGGTCAAATTGCCCAGGAATACGGCGCGATTGCAACATATGTGGCAAAGCCGTTTAAAGACAAAACAGGATCCGGAGCCCATCTTCATTTCCATGTGGCCGATGCTGAATCAGGCAAAAACCTCTTTCCCCTGGAAGACGGGCAGACGGATTGGAAAGGCCTGGGACTATCAAAAACCGCAATCCACTATATCGGCGGCCTGTTAAAACATTGCCGGGCCATCACCGCCGTTTCTTCACCCCAGATAAACTGTTACAGACGTATCCAGAGCGGTGAATTCGTCTATTCATCCAATTCCGGATATACCTGGACACCGTCCTTTGCATCCTATGGTGACAACAACCGGACACAGCTTTACCGCTGCCCCAGTCCAAACCGTTTTGAAGACCGGTCACCGTCCGCCATGGTGAACCCTTATTTGCTGCTGGCGGCACAGATTGCAGCGGGCCTGGACGGCATTGAAAATGAAATTGATCCTGGTGAAGCAATTTGTGGTAAAAACATCTGGAATCTTTCTGTGGACCAGCGCAGGGAAATGGGCCTGACGCTTCTGCCCCAGAACCTTATGGAAGCGGTGGAAGCGCTTGAGGAAGATGACGTGGTTAAAAGCGGCCTAGGCGCCATTGCCGATGAATTTATCCGCCTTAAAAAAGCTGAATGGGGAGAATTCATGCAGCACGTCACCTCCTGGGAGATCAAACGCACGCTGACCATGCTGTAATAATTACGGAGAATACATACCGAACAGACCCGGGAAGACAAGGCCTTCCCGGGTCTTGGTAAGATAATAATAACGACACATTTCCGATTGAGAAAAAGGGTAAAACGTATGAGCATGCCAAACAACACCATCGAACGATCTATTGGGCGTGAAATAAAACGGCACAGGACCAAAAACGGATTGACCATTGCCGAGCTTGCAAAACAATCCAACTTGTCCATCGGCATGCTTTCAAAAATTGAGAACGGTAACACCTCACCTTCTCTATCCACGCTCCATGCCTTATCCAGGGCTTTATTGATCCCCATCACCGCTTTTTTTAGAAAATTTGAAGAAAAGCGGCATGTCAGCTACGTCAAAGCCGGAGCCGGCATGGTTATTGACCGTCGCGGCACTCGGACTGGCCACAATTACGAACTTTTAGGACACAGCCTGAGAAAAGACGCCCTGGTTGAGCCCTACCTGCTTACTCTCACCAAAGAATCTGAAGTCTCCCCTTTTTTTGAACATTCTGGAACCGAATTCATATATATGCTGGAAGGCGAAATGCTGTACGCCCACGGAGACCGTTCTTTCCATCTTAGTCCCGGGGATTCCCTGCTCTTTGATGCCGAAGCCATCCACGGCCCTGAAGAGCTGATTCAGCTTCCCATCAAATTTTTATCTGTTATGGTCTCTGACAGGCCCGAGGAAACAGGATGAATATGCCCATGATCAGGCATGGCATGATGGTAATGGGCACCGCCATATTCAGGTTGCCTTACTACCCCTCTTTGCAAACACTCCGGCTTGGGACGACATTCGGGCACAGTGAATTATATAGAGGCCTATTTGAGTCCTCCTGAACATTATCTGAAGTATCAAACGCCTTTATTGGAAAGGACTTTGCTTAACAATGATGGACATAATCAGCGGTTCTTATGTCCCAGAAAATAGAGGATTAAGCAGGGTATTGACAACCATTTTTCAGTTAGCCTAAAAACCCTGGAATCATGAAGGCAAATAGCGCAATTCCAGACACAAGAGCTCCTAATAGTGCCCTCAAAAGCCAATGTAATTTTGTAATAAAGGGTGTTGAAATCGACCACCTAAATTTAATAAAATCCGATAGATTTTCAGTCTGTTAGGAGTTGAAAAAAGCCTCTGTTTAGTTGTACTTTCAAGCGACCAAACACAAAAGAAAACAACACCACAGAGGCTTTATGCATAGAAAAAATATCAGGCGGCTCATCACAAAGCAATTAAAAACGAATTTTCCGAGATGGAAAAAGATGACGAAGAAGTCCAAAAAAGAATTGGCAGAGCAAATCATGATGGAGATTGTGGAGCAATACGATTATTCTCAGTCTCTGGACATCCCCATCGAGGAGCTCATAGGCATTGAAGATCAAGCCCCTACAGCAGGCATTCGTAGTCTTCCTGAAATGGCATCTTACGTTGAAAATTTTCATTCAGATAAATTGTTTCATTTTGATACCCTGAAATTGTAGATCCGGAATTACAGTTTATTGATCAAGTTATAGATGACAGGATTATCAATAGCTTGATCGCGCCCGACGGCTACTCCGCTGCGCACAGGGATATTCAGCCCTACCAATTATTTCGGATGGAGCTGTTAATACAATTGAAAGATAAGTCCTCACGGTTTTAAATTTTAAAACGGTCTACCAGATCCTTAAGTTTTTTTGCTATTTCTGACAAGTCGCCTGCACTCGTTTCGACTTGGCGGCTGCCTGTGCTCATTTCTTCGGTTGCTTGACTGACTTGGGTAATATCTTGTGTAACCTCTGCGGCGACCATTGATGTCTGGTTCACATTTTCATTCACTTCGTTTAGTCCCAAGGCAGCCTGACTTACATTGTTTGAAATTTCTTGCGTAGTAGCAGATTGTTCTTCAATCGCTGTTGCCACAGTACTGACAATAGAGTTAATCTCATTTATAACTGTGACAATTGACTCAATTGCTTCCACAGATTCCCGGGTGGTTGTCTGTACACCTGCAATTTTAGAACTAATTTCATTTGTAGCTTCAGCTGTTTGCTGGGCAAGCGCTTTAATTTCGCTTGCAACTACTGCAAAACCCTTCCCGGCATCGCCAGCTCTTGTTGCTTCAATTGTTGCATTTAATGATAGAAGATTGGTCTGCTCAGAAATTTCAGATATCGTATCAGTTACCTTATTAATTTCGGATGCAGCTGTCCCCAGCGCCTCCACTTTTTGTGAAACTGTATTTGCTTTTTCCACAGCGAATGCTGTTGTTTCACTGCTCTTGGCAGTATTATTTGAAACTTCTTGAATAGTTGCGGTCATTTCTCCTGCTGCTGAGACAATCATTTGGATATTAGCAGTGGTTTGCTCGGTTGCGGCTGCTACATTATTCATATTTGTACTCATCTCTTCTGCTGCAGCTGCTACACTATTGGATTTTTCAGCTGTTTGCTCCGCGTTTGTTGACATCTGTTCGGAAATAGCTGATAACTCTGTCGAAGAAGCAGTTAACGTTTGAGTTCCCCTTGAAATATCGTTGAACATCTGCCTTAGTTTAGATGACATGTCATTTAATGATTTTGCCAAAATACCGATCTCATCCTCTTGATCAATATCCAGTTGCTGGGTTAAATCACCATTGGCCATTTCTATAGCCATGGCCACGCCCTTTTTGATGGGTCTTGTAATCGATCGACTTAAGAATACGGCAATCAGAAATATTAGAACTATTGACACCATGGCTATAATGACTATGTCAATTTTTATTGATTTTACTGAAGCAAAAGCTTCAGCTTTATCAATTTCTGCAAGTAATCCCCAGGTTATACCTCCTACATTGATAGGCGTATATGCAGACAAAACAGGGTTCTTATTGTAATCGATAATAATTTTTTTACCGGTTTTTCCAGATAGAACATCATCCGCTGCTTCGGTATTGACCGAACCCTTTTCTGGATTGGCCCATGACGCCTTTACCGAATGATTTTCCGGGTCTAAATATGAATCAGATCTCATGAGCTTATCCGGGCCAATAAGATAGGTTTCTCCAGTCTCACCTAATCCTTCCCTTTGAGTCATAAGTTTGTTGATCCGGTCAAGGGGCATCTGAAAAATTGCTACGCCCACTTTTTTATCACCATCAAATATGGGAGAGGCAATGAAGCTTGCCGGTGCTTCGTAGGAAGGAGTATACTTCTTATAATCCTCCAGGATCACAAAATCCTTTTTTGTTGCTTGAGCAGCCTTTTTAAAGGCTTGGGCGAAATTGGTGTTTGAATAGGGGCCATTTTTAAGGGAAGTTGCATAATCAAGTTCTTTAAAAACAGAGTAAACAATATATCCTGTCTTGTGATCAATGAGGAAAATATCGTAGTAACCAAATTTTTCAAGGTAGTTCCGGACGATCGGATGAATTTTAGCATGTCGTTTTGAATAATTGGAAGAATCTGATGCCTTATCAAGCATATGTTTAGATCCCAATGGGTATTTATTGGCTGCGATATAATAATACTGAAGTGCAACAGTGTTTTGATCAAGTTGATTAAGAAGATTCCCCACATCAAGAGTGGTATCGGAATTTTGAGACTTATATTCCTTGTAAAAAGCATTAGTATAATAATTCATGACTTTTGCCGTCATCGTTTCGCCAACTTGTGCACTATCTTGAGCGGTATCACTAACCTGTCTGAATTCTTCTGAAAACCCGATCATGGCAGCCACAATCATTTGATTCTCTGAAAATGTAAGGATTTGATTTTCAATAGTTTGAAAATAGTCTTCAATATTCTTTTTTTTTATCTGCCGCACAGCTTCGAGTTGATTGAATGCCTGAATTGAAAGTGCCTTATTTGATAGGCCGACAGATACAATCCCTAAAATTGTCAGCGGCAGAATTCCGACCATCAAAAAGGTCGCAATCAGTTTAATACCAATTTTTATATCGTTAAGCTTTCTCATATATGCTTCCTCTTAAAAGGGATTTGACGAGAATCAGTATGATTTGTTATTCAAATTTTGCAATTATCGGGACTCATATGCAGTGTCCCCTAATATTAGAATGAATCCCAATACCATATCTTGTGGTTCTGTCCAAGTTTAAAAAATTAATTTTATATAAAATTTAATTTTTTAAAAGTTTGACGATCAAGGCCATTTGAGATGCTAAATCAAGATTTCAACTATTAGGATTCTGATTTTTATATGCTCGGAATAGTAACAATGATGAAATTTTTTGATTTGAAACAGAACAGATTATTCCAAACGATACCTTTCCTGGATGAACCGTAAAAGCTTTACCTGCATGTTTAGCGGCATCATACCGATCTCATCTAAAAAAATTGTGCCTTTGTCAGCCGATTCCAGCAATCCGGGCTTAGTGCTCGCGGCTCCGGTAAAGGCCCCTTTTTCATGGCCGAACAATTCGTTGGTAATCAGATCATCGGAGAAACCACAGCAAGAAAAGGCAATGAACGGCTCTTTACTGCGCGCCCCTAAAAAATGAAGGGCCCTGGCCACAAGCTCTTTGCCGGTACCGCTCTCTCCTTCAATTAAAACATTGCAGTTCAACGATTTAACCTTGTCAATCCTCTGGGGCACGTTCTGGATGGCCGGAGAGTGGCCAATGAGAAACTGTTCCCGGGACTGCTTGATCAATGCTTTTTTTAGTGCCTCTGTTTCCCGAATAAGCTGGACCGCTTTTAGCGCCCGCTGGCTTAAAGAGAAAAGCAAATCCATTTTTACAGGCTTGACCAGAAAGTGAAAGGCACCTGCCTGGACCGCCTCAACTGCGGTTTCAATGGAACCGAAACCCGTGAAAATAATTACTTCGGTGTCAGGGGATAACTTTTTAACCGTGGAAAGCACCTCCATGCCATCCATGGTAGTTTCAAGTCACACAGCAGCAGATCAAAGTGCACTGCCTTCATGCGCTGCACAAAAGCGTGTCCATCCGCAAATAATAATGAAAAAACAAACGCTATTTGTTATTTGTCTCTTTTTGTTGTTTCCGGCCTGCACGCAGACCGTAAAAATGCCGGAAAATCAAGTATCGAAAATCACGCTGACAAAAAAACATCATCTGACAGCGGCATTATATGCATCAGCAGATTTGAAGAAGAACACAGACCAGCAAACCAGCCCGTTAGATACGCTGTCTTTTCCTGTTGCCCCGCAAATGATAGGGATGCTTAAAAAAAATTTACCACAGATTTTCGATAACGTCATTATGACGGACGAAAAGGTGCTTCCTCCGGAGGCCGATATTCTAATTGTCCCGGAAATCCTGTCATTTGAGAACCATATACCGTTCCCGGCTTACAATCCTCATACCTGCAAGATAGTATCCAAAATCACCTGTTATGATAAAAGTGATGATATTATCTTCACCCAGACCACCACGGGAAATTCCCAGACCGGGGAAAATCTTTTTTCCGGATTCAAATCTCAGCAGCTATCCGCTGAAGCCGTCCAACTCGCATTGGAAGATACGGTCAAACAGGCTCTGGAAGGACTGTCAGAGGCAGGTGAATTGGTTCAGGATTAATTCCCGTAACCAATTTAAGTCTCACTAAAACCGGTTTAACAAAACAAACAGATACCCTCTTGGAATGGCTGGCTTTTCTGGAGAAGACGGTAACCTGCCCAACTCTGCAAAGCCACCTGCCCAGATGAAAACCAGGTGCACAAAACAGTTCCTTCCCCAAAAAAACTATTGAAAAAAAGATCGTTTCTTACATATATTGAATCTCGTACGATCCAGAATCTTAGGATGCGGATCGCAACATTTTTTATATCGCCGAAAATTTAAATTCCAGTTAAAATGACGGATAGCGATTTTCACCTTTCCTATCCCTTACGAGAATATAAAATTTTATATATTTATAGACAGTTATAAAGGAGGAGGAAATGTTAAAAAAAATAAAATTGAGAACCCGATTGCTGTTGGCAATTTGCTCTGTTGCCGTGGTAAGTTTTGCCGCAACCATCGGCTATGTCGCAGTAAAGGCAGAAAACCAGAGTGAAGCCCAGGCATTAGAAACAGCCAAGGAGATGGCCAGCCGATACAGCGGAGCGGTTCAGATCTCCATTGAAACCGCCATGGATGCCGCCAGAACCCTTGCCCATGTATTTGAAGGGGCAAAAATAAATTCCTCCAGCCCCGACCGTAAACTATTCAACGCCATCCTGCGCCGGGTATTGGAACAAAACCCCGGCTTTATCGGTGTATGGACCTGCTGGGAGCCCAATGCTCTGGACGGCATGGATATGAAATATAAAGGCACCCAGGGGCATGATGACACCGGCCGGTTTATACCCTACTGGTACCGGGGGGGGAGTGGTGCTATCGCCTTAGAACCCCTGATTTCGTATACGGTGCCCGGAGATGGTGATTATTACCTGGTTCCCCTTAAGACAGGCCAAGAGAGTATTATGGAACCCTATTCTTATACAGTCGGCGGCAAAGAGATGCTCATCACATCTGTCTGCGTTCCCATCACCGTCGACGGCCAAACGATTGGCATCGCCGGTGTTGATATTCCCTTGAGTTTTCTCGGGGAAATGATCTCCGAAATTACCCCCTACGAAACCGGATACGGTTTCCTGGTATCCAACACCGGTCTTTTTGTCTCCCATCCTAAATCAGACCTTCGGGGAAAAAATATGCGGAACTACGGCGGTGACGACAGTTTAATGGCCGCCATTGCCAATGGTAAAGAATATACGCTCTATAAAGAATCAGTCAAAACAGGTGCCATGTCAATGATGCAATTTGTTCCCATCACCATAGGCAAAGTCACCACCCCCTGGTCCTTTGCCATTGTTGCCCCAATGGACAAAGTCCGGGCAGGCGCCAAGCAGATGGCCAAAACCTCCATCCTCATCGGCATCATTTCCATGGTTATATTCGTGGCCATCATTTTCGTTCTTGCGAACTCCATTGTCGCACCCATCAATAGGATTGTGGTAGGACTCAAGGATATCGCCCAGGGAGAAGGTGATTTGACCATGCGTCTGCCGTCGGACCGAAAGGACGAAATCGGAGAACTGGCAAGCTGGTTCAATCTTTTTGTGGAAAAACTTCAAAAAATCATATCAGGCATCACCCATGATATCAAAGGCCTGGAAAACGCCTCATCCGGTCTTGTCTCTATTTCAGACACGGTATCCCATGGTGCCGGAACCATGTCTGAAAAATCCAGTACCGTCGCTGCAGCCGCAGAAGAGATGAGCAACAACATAACATCTGTCGCCTCTGCCGTAGAGCAGTTATCCACCAATATCAACATGGTTTCTGCTGCCGCAGAGGAGATGACGTCAACCATCAATGAGATTGCTAAAAATACGGATCAAACCAGGGTGACAAGCAACCAAACCGTGTCAAAAACCCAGTCCGCCTCGAAAAATATGAGCATGCTGAACAACGCAGCCCAGGAAATAGGCAAGGTGGTGGAAACGATTACCGACATCTCTGAGCAGACCAACCTGTTAGCCTTGAACGCCACCATAGAGGCGGCCCGGGCCGGTGAATCCGGCAAAGGTTTTGCCGTTGTAGCCGGCGAGATCAAAGGCCTGGCCCAGCAGACTGCCGAGGCGACACAGGAAATCAAAGGCCGGGTGGAAAACATCCAATCGTCCACCCATGACACCGTTAATGAAATCCAAAAAATCACCGAGGCCATCACCGATGTAAATACCATGATCGATAATGTTGCCGCTGCGGTGGAAGAGCAGTCGGCCTCCACCCGGGAAATATCTGAAAACATCAGCCAAGCGGCTACTGGAATCCAAGAGGTTACGGAAAATGTCACCCAAACCGCCGAGGTGGCCGGCCAGATTGCCCAGGACATTTCAGAGGTCAGCAGCGCTTCCGATGAGATGGCAGAGGCCAGCAACCGGATCACAACCAGTGCCGATGACCTGAAAGATCTCTCGGGCACTCTGACCGAGGCAGTACACCAATTTAAGGTATAGTAAGACAGCATTGAACAGGATGAGGCTGGGATATAAAGATCTGGAACGGGCCTGGGATGATATGTATGCATCCCGGTATGGATTCTGGCGGACATATGTCATGACCGTGATCTATAAATACCTGGATTGCGGTGATTTTTTAAATTTTAACCCCCATCTGCATGCCATCGTTTCTGACGGCTGTTTTCAAAAGACAGTGATTTTCATATGGCACCTGGGTTCTTTTTGGAAGATCTTGAAGAAATCTTTCAGTATGAGGTGCTGAAAATGCTCAAAAAGGAGGGTAAAATAACGGATGCCGTCATTGAAAATATGCTTTCATGGCGTCATTCAGGCTTCCATGTTTATGTCGGAGATAGAATTTATTCCGATGACAAAGCCAGCCTTGGCAATCTTGCCCGGTACATTATCCGCGCCTGTTTTTCCCAGGAACGTATGGTCTACATACCGGCGGAAGCTTTCGATGATAATACCGCCAAAATTGTTTATACATCGAAAGACCGAAAGATCAGAAAAATTTTTAACGCTCTGGACTGGCTGGCCAGGCTAATCCAAAAAATTTACGAAGTGGACCCGATGATCTGTCCGAAATGCTGGGGGAAAATGCATATCATCAGCTTCATCGAAGAACTTGACGTCATCGAAAAAATTTTGCGTCATCTTGGGCTTTGGGATAACCGGAACCATGATCCACCGCAACCTGTTACTTCCGACTCTATCCCTGATTTGGTTTATGACTTTTCTGACTCCCAAATCCCGGCCAGCGGCTGGCATTAATTCCAGCGCTTTGGGGGATTTCCGGTGAGGTATGCTCAAAATTAGCCTAAAAGATTGCTATTTTAGCCCTTTTCTAAGTTTCTGCCCTTCAGGGTATGAATTCGGTCCGATTTTTTAATGTACTCTCTCTGGGATTCTTTTTATCTCATCGGCCTTTTTGGAGAACTTAAATACAAGAAACGGGTGCCTGACCTTTTGGCAGCCATCAGGGCGCAGGGACTTAAGGACAAGGTTTGTTTGCTGATCACGGGACGAATGGATGAGGAATGCCACGCCTTGATTGATGATCCGGTGCTCTCTCCGGCAAGCCGCCATTTATCTTTCCGGGATGGGGATCAGCTTGCGGCCGTGCTTTAACCCAAGCCCTGTCACTGTCAGATGAGGCTCTGGAGACCTTGAAGCAACGGGTCAAAACCGAGGTCCGGGAACGGTTTTCTGTGGAAACGGAGGGTGCGATTCTGGTTCAAAAGGTCATAAATACAATCAAGGAGGCTGATGCATATCGCCACGCTGATAGACCGTGACGGGGTTTTACATGAACAGGCTTTAGGGCTTGTGAATGATCCCGACCATGCGTTTCCGGTGCTGCTCGCCAAGTTCAAATTGAGCTGGCGCTGCAACTTAGGGTGCCACCCATATTCGCGCGTAAATATACGCTAATGATTTTGCATGAAATATAAGCCCTTTGAATTCCAGTTTTCATCAAGGGTTATCGACATTTACCCACCACTGGAAAAAGAAGTGCTCGTTTTTTGATCCAAGGTCGCGCTGACACACTTCAAAGTAGTCATCGCCTTTTCGGGCAAAGCTCTTGGTCAAAAATAATACCATAAGTGCTTAGTTTAACTATGTGACAAATCAAATAAAGAATTTGCAAGCCATTTCGGATGATGTTAATGATTTTATCATTAAAATTTTAAATATTTTATCCAAATCTGGTAATTGTTACTTTCCGGATGTTATCTCGCTAAATAGATGGGCATGGAAAGATAAACGGAAAGCACAGATCAACTTGATCTCTGAGAATACAGGAAAACAATGAATAAAAGCCCAAAAGACATAATGATAGAGTTGGATGACAAATTTAAAAAGAACTTTAATAGCTGGACGGCATTGAAGGAAAGTAATCTTGGTAAAACCTTTATAAGTTTGCAATGTATTGCTGGGGTTGGTGAAATATTGAATAGCAAGAAAAGCTCAAAACATCATGGTATCTGTTGCAGCGTATACGATGAAATTTTTTCGGATGGTGTTTTGGCGGTATATTTAGCATCAAATGCAATGGACAAGCCAGCAAATATTGTATTGCGAAGGATATTAGAGTTAGGAGTTGCAGCAGTTTATTTATGGGATATGCCGCATGAAGTCTATTCTTGGAATAATTATGATCAAGATCTTAGTTTCTCTGCAATGCTGACTCATTTGAATTCAAAAGGGTATTTAGCATACATTTCAAAGGAACATGCTCTTCCAATTGAGGCAGATATATTCCCTGCTTCAAAATGTCAGCAAATTTATGGAGCATTAAGCGATGTTGTCCACGGTAAAATAACTACCTTTGAAAGCTCATTGCCGGATCGGTTTGTATTCGCCGAACATGATTGGAGAACATTTATTAATCTTATGGAAGAGGTCCTTGTCATTTTAGTGAAGGCTTATTTGTTAAGATATCAAATTTCAACAGAACTTTTCCAAAAAGTCCCTTTAGCTAAAAAGGAGTTCAATTAGTATATGTCAGGAAAAGACTTTGATCTGCTTCATGCAGCACGGACGGAAGACTTAGAAGACTCTCAGATAAGTAAATTAGCGGTTATAGGGAAAAATGAAAAAGAGATCATAGGAAAGCTCAAATATAGTGGCTCTCATCTTCTCCAAGGGGCTAGGGGAATTGGAAAATCAATGCTGCTCAAAGAAGCAGAAGCAGAATTAGATCGAGAATTCAATGACGATAGAAATCTTGCTATATATGTAAACTTCAAAACAAGCACCCTTCTTGAAGGGGTGAAGGCGGATAATAAAAGCGCATTTCAGGTGTGGGTTGGTGCAAAAATTCTCCAATCGCTTTATGAAAAACTTATCAGTATGGGCATCATTAATGAAAATGACTTATCTGATCCGTTTAAACGAATATTTGGGGTAAAAACGATATATGGAATGAAAGAAACACTCCAAGAAAAAATACACCTTCTCCAACAACTGTCAAAGGACAGTAATAAAAAAGAAATAATAAATAAACTCGGCGATGACTTTATCGATAAAGTTAATGATATTACATATATAACAGAAATAATAAAAGAAATAATAAACGAATATCAGTTAAATAGAGTTGTGTTTTTATTTGATGAGGCGGCACACACTTTTATTCCAGAACAACAAGAAATTTTTTTCGAAATTTTTAAACTTATCCATGGCGGAAAAGTCGCTGTCAAAGCAGCTGTATATCCATCAATAACTGCATATGGTAAAAATTTTGAAATTGGTCATGATGCCATATTGATTCCTTTAGGAGCTTTTGAACCAGGGGCTGTGGGTCGGGAATCTTCAAGAAAGGTCTATAGAGAGCTAATCGGTCGTAGAATACCTCAAAAAGGGAAATTGCGTAAAGAAATTTTTTCTAAAGGTGAGGTGCTAGACCAATGTATTCATTTAGCATCAGGAAACCCCAGAGCATTTTTACATCTGTTCAATAGAGTATATGATAGGGGTTATACTGAGAGAGCATTGTTATTGTCAACCCAGGACTATGTTGATCAAGAATTAATTCCGTATCATCTTGGATTAGCAAAAAGGCTGCCCAAGTATTCACATCATGTTAAGCTTGGATTAGATGTGTTGAAGGAATACATAATTCCTGAAATCTCAATTAAAAATAACAGAGAAAAGAAAACAAAATATCAATCAGCGTTTTTTACTCTTCAACGGGATATGCCACCAAATCTAAAACTGGCATTAGATCTGCTTTGCTATTCAGGAATATTGTCAAAACAAGGAACGATAAAAATCTCATCAAGAAAAACTGGACAGAGATATATGGTTCATCTTGCTCTAATGTTTACTGAGAAAGCGTTTGTTACTAATAAATTCAGTGATGTAATTAAGATGATAAGCTTGACCGATTATCGTGAGTTTAATGCTGATGATCCAAATTTTAATAAGTATTTAGAAAACTTAAAAAACCAAGCTGATGAATGCCAAAAGTGTTCTTCCGAAATCCCTGCAAATGCAAAATTTTGTCCGCAATGTGGCACTAAAGTTGAAGAAAAATCCATAGTTGGTGCCTTGCTGGATGACTCTGTAAGAGAAATATCGATTAGTAGTCTTATCGCAGATCGAATCGAGCCCGAATTTCCTTTAGTCGGGGATGTCGTTCATGCAACACGCTCAGAATTAATGCAAATATCTTACATTAAAGAGGTCAGATCTAGAATGATTAAAAATGCTGCAGATGAGTATATATCAGGTTAATCACCGAGCAAGAGCATTAAAATCTATGCCAAAAAGTCTCCGTGGCTTATGCCTGCGTTAGAGTGTTGACTTTGTCTATGATTGTGGGGTGTAACCATTGCCAGTGAAAGCGTTGACTTCTTTTGTTATTGCCTGCTGACCTCAGAAAGGTTTGAGCGAGCCTGTATCTATAGTGACCTGATTTTATAATCGCCTTGGCTTGATTTTATCAGAATACCTCGGCCAGATTTAAATAATACCGGACCGGGATTATTCAACATTATCTGCATCGACATGCATCCACACATCTTCTCCAAAATTTTTGAGTTACGCTTGAACTTCTTTTAACGCCCGGTAAATGGTCTGCCGGGACACCCCAAACTGTTCAGCCAAGGCGTTCTTTTCTTGCCCTTGCTCTACCAGATCAGCAATCTGATATTTATCGGCCAGGGTCAATTTGGGAGCTCTGCCGAATTTCACGCCTTTTGCCAGGGCTTTTTTTATCCCTTCAGTTTGCCGTTCCCGGATCAGGGAACGCTCGAACTCCGCCACGGCTCCCATGATCTGAAGCATCAGCATAGACATAGGATTGTCCTCTCCGGTAAATTCCAAACCTTCTTTGTGAAATTTGACAACAATCCCCTGACTGGTCAGGTCCTGAACCATGGCCTGGAGGTCGGCAAGGCTCCGGGCTAACCGGTCCATGGAATGGACGTGCAGCCGGTCCCCTTCCCGAAGGTAATCCAGGCAAGCCTGAAGTTGGGGCCGGTTGGTGTCTTTGCCTGTTTGTTTATCCTCAAAAATTTTATCCAGAGGTACACCGTCAAGTTGCCGGTCTGTTTTTTGGTTTGTTGATGATACCCTTGTATATCCTATTTCCGCTTTTTGTCCTTTGGGGTACATTATCTAATCCCTTCTATTGAAAAATTCTGCTCTTCCTGCTGATTTCAAATTTTGCGAGGCTCATCTTCAAACTCAACATTCAAATAGATTTCAGATAACGGCAGTTCAAAGTTAACGGATTCCAGCTTCAAAACCTGGTCTAACCCATCGTATGATTGATAACCCCACATATCGTTTTGGCGTATATATTGCTCAACCCAACATTCATGTTGGGAAACAAGGATGTATTCTTGAAGCGTAGGAATTGCCCGATAATACGCAAACTTTTTCGTCCTATCAAAACGTTCGGTTGAATCTGAAAGAATTTCGATAATGATAACGGGATTTGTTAGGGTGTCAAACTTATCATCTTCAAATTTTGCATCACCACAGGAAATAATAAGATCAGGATAGGTATAATTTTCTGCCGTTTTAACCCGCATGTCATTAGAGAACACTTCGCAATGGGCCGGGTTGGTTTCAAAATTTATCCCTAATTTTTTTGTCAAATTCACATTAATGCGGTTGTGGTTCCTGCTGGCCCCAACCATAGCGAAGACCTCACCATTAAAAAATTCATGCTTAATATCCAGAGAGGTTCTTTCCATCTCCAAATATTCAGCCGTTGACATCAAATTTTTCTCTTGTGGCTGTGCTGGCATCTTCTACCCCCTGTTTATGTACCAAAAACTATAAGAGTTTATATAACATCATGTAACAAAAATTAAAAATAACTTTTTGATACATGATTATTCTCGGGTACAGTTCATGTTCCAAAAACTGTAGTTTTTGATCGGTAATTGTAGCGACTCGGAATAATTCAGGTCAGGCTCACTTTATAGATTAATAAGATTCGAGTTGACATCATCAATATCAGAAGTAGTCAACTCCTTGTGTGGAAAGGTTCTCGGGATTCAATGATAGACATATTGATCCGGCAATAAAATACATGTCCTTTAAGCAGCATAATCAATTTTTGCATGCTTAAAGTAATTTGCTACCCTGCTCGGTAACTTTTGAAGCTTCCTCAAGTGCGATAACGTCTTCTGTTTCAATTGTTTTTCTGTTCTTGCTGGCACCCCTGAGTGGACACCGGATTTTAAATCTCCATTCAAGTATTCATCCGGATTCAATTCAGGGGAATAAGATGGCAAAAAGCAAACCTCAATTTCCTCTTTATGTTCCGAAAGCCAGTCTTTCACAATATAACTGTAGTGGACTTTGAGATTATCAAAAATCATATCCTGAAAAAAAAATATTTTCATATATTGAAACACCCTGGTTCATGGCCGGGCTTGTTCAACAATCGGATAAGATCGTGGTTCGTTCATCGGGTCAGAGGGAGTCCATCGACTCCCGTCTGCCCACCCCTTATACCAGTTATTTATTCGTTGGATTGTCAGCTCAAGGGGCATATGCGTACCTCGTGGTGTCAACTCCTTGACTTTCTCCAGGGCACGTTTCATTGATTGCGCTGATATGGCTATTGCCCCATTGATTACAGTCATGCCAAGGAATTTCACATCCTTAGATCGGCCTACTCTGCTTTTCTCCCGGTTGATCTTCAATTTGAGTTTGCCTTCGATAAATTCACTGATACTTTCCATTACCCGGTTAGCCGCTTTTGGGGACCGGACAAATATATTACGTCGAGTAGCCCGAGGGAACCGCCCCCTCAGGCTCTCACAGAATCGGACGTGAACGTCTCCGCTCATCCGGCTCCTATTGACCAGCCTATGCATAGAGCAATCGCCAATGGGCAAACAAATTTGGCTGTCTTCGTGCAATTCGTTCCAGCCATTGACTTGCCCTTCTTCGATGTCCTCTAAAACGTTTGTATTTCCTTGTTGCCCAAATCACCAATCGGCGATCAAGACACCTTAAGGCCGGGTATAACGCAGATTTATAAAACCTGCCATAATAGTTAATCCAGCCTTGAATGACAGGATTGAACATTTGGGCTAAATCCTCCAGGCTCTTGTCGCTGCGCCTGGGCCAATTCCACTTTCGTGAGGTTTGTCGAATTGCTTTTGCTGCTTTATTGCTTATGGCAGGAGAGAAATTAATGAAGAATTTTCCCCATCGGCTTTTTGATCTTCGAGCACGAAAAGTATAACCCAGAAAATCAAAGCTTGTCAGGGAATAATCCTTTTGCCGGTCTGTATCCTTGCAGTAGACGATTTTTGTCTTTTCCGGATGCAGTTCCAGCCCCACACTCTCCATTCGCTCGTTCAGCTTTCTCAGCAAATATTCTGCCTGGGCAAGGCTTTTACAATGGCAGACTGCATCATCCGCATAGCGTTCAAACGGTATGGTCGGATATTCCCTCTCCATCCAGTTGTCGAATGCATAATGCAAAAAGAGATTAGCCAGCAAGGGACTGATAACACCGCCTTGCGGGGTTCCCTTCTTTGGATAGAATAGTGTGCGATCTGTCATCATCACCGGGGCTTTCAGCCACCGTTCTATATACAGAATCACCCACTTGATATCCGTGTGATACCGAACTGCTCTCATCAAAAGATCATGATCAATATTATCGAAGGAACACACGACACACTACCCACCTCGACGGTTTTCCGCCTAAAGTAACGATAACAAAAAATCTTCATCCATTGGAGGGAAAAGCCCTTGATGTCCTCAGTTGGCTTCACAGAAATGGGATTTTACATTTGACCCTGGTTTTACCTGATGGGACGAGATCCTATATACCTGCTGATTGGACAAATCTGGGCGACATTTGCCCCCAAAAATTCAAATCAACAAGCAACCACGAGTCGACGGATCTTATTGCCTCAAGGTCAAATTTACTACAGCTACGGAAGATAGTAGATGCCCTCCTCCTGAAAATATATCCTCCAAAGCAGAAATCTGAAATCGCTTTAAAGGAGGGACATAACCATGCAAAAGCAATTGGAACTTTGGCCCGATCAGGAGGAGCAGAAAACTCAAGAAATCTGGAACAGCCTGAATCTTCAACAGAAGAAAAAAATCATAACCGCTCTATCACGTCTTGTCAGTAAGTGCGTCTACCTGAAAAAAACAAATCAAACCAAGGAGGTAGATCGTGAGGGATAATCAAAAAATTAAACCGGACCACCTGCAACGGACCGCATATATTTATATCAGACAGTCAACCGCCGCCCAAGTCGAATTTAATCGAGAATCCACTGAAAGGCAGTACAAACTCAAGGACAGAGCAGTTGATCTGGGCTGGACAGAACGACAAATTCGAATAATTGATCAAGATTTGGCTCAATCCGGTTCCAGTACTTCACAACGTAAAGGTTTTGGTGAAATGATCTCAGAAGTCGCCCTTGGAAAAGTTGGTTTAATCCTGTCGATTGAGGTATCAAGGGTTGCACGGAACAACTCTGATTGGTACAGATTACTTGATTTGTGCAGCGTAACCAACACACTTATCGGCGACAGTGACGGTCTCTACCATCCGAGTCTTTTTAATGACAGACTTTTGCTGGGCATGAAAGGTACTATGGCCGAGGCAGAACTTCATGTCATTCGAGCCAGATTAGAAGGCGGTATCCGGAATAAAGCCGCTAAAGGGGAGTTGCGCCGGGGGCTGCCGGTCGGCTTTATCTGGGGTGATCAGGATGGAGAAGTTTTAATGCATCCCGACCAGGCTGTTACCGGAGCTATTCACACTGTTTTTGAAAAATTTACGCATATGGGATCTGTCCGGCAAGTATGGTTATGGTTTCGATCAAAAAATTTACTATTTCCGTTACAGACCAGTCTTCTGCCGAAAATCAAATGGGTGACGGCCAGCTACCATGCAATCCATTCTGTTATGACGAATCCTGTCTATGCAGGTGCTTATACCTATGGTAAAACAAAACAAGAGTGCGTTATCGATGAAACTGGCCAAGTAAAAAAACGTACCAAGCGGTTACCTCAATCTCAATGGGCGGTATTAATCCATGACCATCATAAAGGTTTTATCGACTGGAAAACCTATGAAATGAATCAAGCCCGGATTGCTAAAAATACTCGACCGGTGCCTCATAAAACTACCGGTGCCATTAGAGAAGGGGCGGCTTTGCTGCAAGGACTTGCCACCTGTGGGAAATGCGGACGTAGGCTTAAGGTATATTACCAAGGAAAAAATTCCAGTCCCGGGTACTATTGTGCAGCCAACAACATTGTAGAAGGCCGGGCAAAATACTGCATGCGTGTCGGAGGCGTAAAAATTGACAAGGTAGTTGCCGACGCTTTCCTGAATGCGATTACACCCGCTGCCATGGATGCGATTTTGCTTGCCGAAAAGAACATTGAGGCTGAACATGACGCAGCTTTAAATCAATGGCGGTTACATATTGAACGGCTTCAATATGAAGCAGATAAAGCAGAACGTCGTTTCCAAGCAGTAGAGCCGGAAAATCGTCTGGTTGCCCGCACTCTTGAGAATCAATGGGAAACATGTCTTCACCAACTTCAGGCTGCAAAAAATGAATTTGAACAATGTCAAAGACAACGTCCAGAAGCGCTAACACCTGAACAACGCGATCATATCCATACGCTCAGTAAAGATATAAAGCAGGTTTGGCAGGCTCCAACGACGACATACCGGGACAAAAAAGAATTGCTTCAAATTTTATTGCAAGAGGTAAATATCAGTGTGGATCGCACCCTGAATACTGCCCACCTGATTATACGATGGCAGACAGATGCAGTGACTGAAATTGATATGGACCTTCCTAAAAGAAATTCTCCAACGATCCGAACCGCACAAGACACTATTGATCTTGTGCGCCGTCTTGCAGTTCATTATAATGATGCAATGATTGCTGGTATTTTAAACAGGCAGGGCAGACAGACCGCCCGGGGTCATAGGTTTACAGCAAATAGGGTTGGTAATCTACGCCGACACTGGAATATTCCCAAATTTGATCCAGCAAGTATTTCTCCTGATGAAGGTGAACTGGTAACAGTTCAAAAAGCAGCTAAAATTCTTGACGTTGCCTCCGGAACAGTCCACCGTTGGCTTTTAGATGGCTTTATTGCTGGCGAGCAGATCACACCAGGAGCCCCGTGGCGTATTCGGATGACAGAGGACTTAAAATCCCGCTTCGTTCAACAGCCTCCTGAGGGCTATATCACCATGAAAGAGGCTAAAAAAATACTCGGTGTCTCACGCCAAACGGTGTTGCATCGTGTAAAATCCGGTAAGCTACCTGCTGTCCATGTGCGCAAAGGAAAACAAATGGGCTTATATATCAAGGTGATAGACAACCAAATGGATCTTTTTAATTAACTTTCATGAAAGGATGTGCAGTATGACGATGGCTCCAAAAATTTTGAAAGATCAAGGTCTACAACATATTCTTTCCCTCTGTCCACTATCTGTTTGGCTGCCGCCACTGCCTTCTGCGGGCTGTATCCGGGACGAAAGCCATAGCTGTGGTCAGAAAAGGTAGGATCAATTATAGGTTCCAGTAGAAGCTTTAATGTGGCGTGCACCACTCTGTCACGTACGCAAGGTACTCCAAGCAAACGCACGCCCGCATTGCCAGGTTTAGGTATCTCTACCCGTCGAACCGGATTTGGTTTATAGCTCCAGCTTTCGAGATCCTTCTTGAGCTGGGCCAGCTCTTCTTCAACACGGTCCTTAAATCCCTCGATGGTGACACCGTCTATTCCAGGCGCCCCACCGTTCTTCTTCACCGCTGCAAAGCCTGCGTACAGGTTAGCCTCATCGCAGAGCTTCTCAAAGAGACTTCTCTGATCAACAAATAGGTCAAGTTGCCTCATTTTGCTTTTCATTATGGGCTTCATCTGAAGACCCTCTGTCCGTAACGGCTACATTGCTGTGCCGCTTAGGGCTTGGCTGTCGCAGTTACAACGGCCCGGATCAGACGGCCCGTCACCGGGTAAGATCGTGCACTTTCCTTGCTCGCTCACCTCCTCTACCCAGCAGAATTACGGAAAGGATATTGGGCTTTGATAGTCGAGGGTATCTCGCCCGTTCCGTCAGGCCTACCAGAGGTTCACACCGAGTTTGAGCAGCAAGTTTGGCGTCGGCTTCCTTCAGATCCCTCATTGGCTTCCCTTCACCGGGTTATCCCTCCTCAGGCAGATCCGGGAAGTTTCTTGGGGCACCCTTGCCTTTGCCTACATATTCCCTCCTTTCAAGGGCTATGGCTGGACTTACACCAGCTAGTTCACGACCATGCCGGTCGCACCTCAACCCAACCTACCGAAAAACTGGTTTGGCCCCAAAGATGATCAAGCCCAACTTTTCTGTAACAGGCCGGATTAAAATTGATAAGGAAGGGATTTTTTCAATTGAATCGCGCCTCTTTTTTTGTCGATATATCCCCCGTTTTTTAACTCCGAAACAATCCTGCTGACCATTTCCCTGGAGGCCCCCACCCGGAAGGCAATTTCCGTATTGGTCAATTTTTCGGTAACCACACCGTCGCCATTTTTCAATTCAGTGAGCAATCTGGCGATTCTTCCATAAACATCCTTGAAAGCCAAATCTTCTATCTGCCGTGTGGCCACCCGGATTTTCCCGACCAACCCTTTCATCATATTCAGCATAAGTTCCGGATTTTCAGAGACAATCTGCAGGAACGCCTCTCTTTTTATTACAACAAATTTGGATTTTTCCTTTGTGATCACTGCGGCGCTGCGGGGTTTGGCATCAATAAAGCTCATTTCCCCAAAATAGTCCCCCGGCCTGAACACGTTCAAGATAATCTGCCTGCCGCCTGGATCCATACTCAATGCATTTGCCCGCCCCTTTAAAATGATATACAGGCTGTTTGTTTCATCCCCTTCATTTATAATGACAGTGTCTTTGAGAAAAATTTTTTCGCAGGAGACCGATTCTATTTTCTGAATTTCACTTTCCGTAAGCCCGGAAAATAAAGGGATCTGTTTCAGAAAATTATCGTTTTCAAAGGATGATGATCGCATACAATGGATTCCTTCTTTCAGACATAAAAATGAGTGCTCACCTAGTTTTTTACGGATGCATCAAAAAACGCTGAAATAAAAATATTCCAACTTGATTACACGAGTCCGCGCCGGTTCTTCTTGTTATATCTACCTGAAAAATCATCCATAAACAAGATTCTCTTGCGTCCTGCAATGGTAAGGGTTTTGTTAAAACTTATAGATATTGCGTTATGGACCGATGCTGGAAAAATCTCCAAAAGTGTGAACTGGTTCACAAAAAACGAGTGTCACATGCCATATCCAAGTATGCCTCACTCTCCTATTTTGTATCTGAGGGGAAATTTAAAAAACAACACCAGGAAACGATTTTTCAAAAATTAAGAAAGGAGGTGATAACTACGAAAAAAAACAGAGCCTAATTTTATGTTCACGTTCGTTAACCAATACCGCCAAAACAATTGGTCAAAAACGCCCGCGGGCCGACCTGGTCTATCAACAACCAGGCTTAGCCTACAACAATATATGAAAGAAATTAAGCAAATTACTTACACTTTCATATAAAAAAGAAGAGGAGAGTGACATGAACCGTTCAAAAAGAATAATACAAAACCAATTTTATGCATTCAGTTTATTCGCAATCCTATTTTTTGGGATAATCGTTACCGAAGCTATGGGTGCGGAAAAATTAGATTACGCATTTGAAACGCCTAAAATTATGGAATCAAAAACCAATATGCCATCGGGCACAGATTTAACCAAATTTTCCGGACTGCCGTTTTCGTCTGTAATCCAAAGGGGCACGATACCCTATGCAGCAAAAGAAGGATTGCCGATTCTTCCGGTAAAAACTGCAAAAATATTGATACCACCGGGGCATCGGGTTAGCAATATTTCCGTTTCGCCCGGAGAAAAACGGCAAATGGAGGGCAACTACAATGTTGAATACATGAAGCGTCCTCAAATAACCACGGACAAGTCATCAAACACAACACCTCCTGACAGTGAAATCTATAGATCTGCCAAAGAATTTCCCGGGGTGCTGTACAAAAAGGTAGGCATTCAGCACAAGCAAGGGGCAACCGTCCTGTTAATCAATCTTTTCCCTGTCCAATACGTTCCGGCAAAGGGCATTCTTCTGTATTACGAAAACCTGAACGTATCCGTTGAGACGACAATGGATAAAAGTGAAAATAGGTCCACAGAAAATGAAAACCAAATTACGGATCTTGCATCGGTCATCAATTTTGTTGATAACCCGCAGACCATCGAATTGTATCCGGACATACAGCTGAATGAGAACGGATTTTACCAGATTGACCAAGGCTTTTTCTTAAAGCGATACCCCTATATCATTATCACGAATAAGGCGCTTTCCGCCTCTTTTAAGCCGCTTATCTCCCACAAACAAAATCGCGGCATTTCGGCAAAAATTTTCTTTTTAAGTGATATCTATTCACATTACAGTGGTACCCGGCCGGACGGCGGAACGGACAACCAGACCAAAATCCGGAATTTCATCAGGGGCGCTCGCCTGCTCTGGGGGACCAGATACGTACTGCTCGGAGGTGACGATGAAATCATTCCCCACAGGGGAGCCTATGGCAGGGTCAATACTACCAATGGTGTGGTATCCGACACCGATATTCCTACGGATCTCTACTATGCATGTCTTGACGGCACCTGGGACAATGATGCGGACGGAATATACGGGGAATCCAATGACGGTTACGGTGGTGGCGAGATTGATCTATACAGTGACGTATACGTGGGACGAGCACCGGTCAACACGGAAGACGAGGCAGATAATTTTGTAAATAAAACCATACAATTTGAAACCAGCCGTTTTACAGAAAAAGCCCTTATGACCGGAACCCAATTGAATGAAGTAACGTGGGGCGGTGATCACAAGGACTTGATTACCCCCATTTTGCCGCCGACTTGGACCGTTGATACTCTTTATGACAAAGAAGGGACCTGCAATACCGGATCTGTTGTAAACTTCTTAGACAGTAACGAATATATCATTATGAACAGCGCCGGCCATGGTAGCAACAGCAACTTTTCACATATCGACCGCGGGGATGTGGACGGACTGACCAACACCGTATATCCGCTCATTTACACCTGGGCGTGTTATACCGCTTCTTTTGACAACCGGCGTTCCTATGGATCTTACGAAACGGATGATGCCGTTGCCGAACATTTTGTAAAGAACCCGAACGGCGCCTTCGCGTTTATTGGAAATTCCCGCTATGGTTGGTATTCTCCGGGAAGCACCGGGGGCACATCCCAGCAATTTGATGAAACATTTTTTGATACCCTTTTCAATGACAACATTATCAATCTGGGTAAAACCCTGGCCGATTCAAAGGAAGATCTTATCGGTTCAGTTGGAGCAACCGGTTCATATCGCTGGGTATATTTCTGTTTGAATCTCCTTGGTGATCCCGAAACGCCATTCAGCACGGACCCTGTCTGTTACCCCGATTTGAACGCACCTAAACTTTCACTCAAGGGAACGCAAACCATACCTCTCCACGGAAATATTTACAAATTCTTTAAACTAAACGTCACCAACTGGAGTTCTTTTCCAAACGACCTTTTCACTCCATCCCCCTGGCTTCCGCCCTGCGGATCAAATCCCAATGCCTCACGGACATGGATCAAAATATATGATCAGGATGACAGGCAGCTATATGGTTTTTGTGCTTTTAATTCAAATGACGATTTAACAAAAATCTGGTTTTCCGTTAGAAATGGTAATCCCACACCCAAATCGGTTTATGTCGTGCTTGAGGACAGGGAATGTGATATCAAATATACGTCAAACAAAATTCTTATCCCCCGGTTCATTGAGCTACCCCATGATTTTGAAATCCAGCCCAAGAGGGAACTATTGAAAAAAGAGTTCACTCTGTCTGTGAAATGATCTACGCAATGGATTGATCTTTGACTTTTAAGGCGGCATGACCATGCCGCCTTATTAACTTATTGGCTCAAACCCCAGTTGATGGATCATGTTAAGGTCTTCTTGAAGTTGATTGCCTGTTGTCGTCAAATAATTGCCTGTCATTATGCCGTTTGCACCGGCCTGAAAAACAAGAGAATGAAGCTTTTTTAAATTTAAAATGCGTCCACCGCAAATAATTATGTCTGTATCCGGCAGCACATATCGCATGATCGATATTATTTTCAGACATTTTATTGGTGTCAGATTATTTTTGCCTTCAAAACAAGTTCCCGGCATGGGGGTTAAAAAATTGATTGGAACAGCATCCACCTTAAGCGCCTTTAACTCAAAGGCCAATTCGAGAACCTGGGCCATACTTTCATCTACACCGAAGATCCCGCCGGAACAAACAGACAAGCCGGCTCTCTTTGCGCGCTTAATCGTGTTAATCCGGTCATCATAGGTGTGGGAAGTGCAAACCGAATCAAAATGGCTTCGGCACGTTTCAAGGTTGTGATGATACCGGCCAACACCGCAGGCTTTCAAGTAATCCATCTGGGCATCATTCAAAATCCCCAAAGACACACAATAGGACAGTTTCTTTGACGAAAGTTCTCCCAGGGCATCTCCCACCTGGCGCACCTCATTGTCAGGCAGTCCTTTGCCGGTGGTCACAATTGAATAGCGATGGACATGTGTATCCATTAGTTCATATGCGCCTTTTTGAAGTTCAGCTTTGGGCATCAGGGGATAGATTTCAATATCCGAGGCATGAAATTTAGATTGAGCGCAAAATCTGCAATCCTCACTGCACATGCCGGATTTTCCGTTGCAAATTGAGCACAACTGGATTTCACGCTTAAAAAAGGTGTCCCGGATGAGATCCGCGCCTGCCATCAGCTCGAACACATCTTTATCCTCAGTCAATGCCAGATGATGATACACAGTATTTTCAAGCCGTTGGCCATCAATAATGTTTTTTGCAATATCGATATATGATTCAATGGGATATTTCATTTTTTTGATAGGAATATTAAAAATTCATTTTGGTTAACATAGAGTCCGGCAATGGAGAGCGCTGTGGAAATTACCATTCCTCCCACGGCAAGCATATCGATGCCCATGAGGTTGGAAGCAAGTCCGCAAATTCCGCCGATGATGAAGGCCAAACGTCTATAATATGGATGAATGGTCTTTTTCTTCCACATGATCAGGGCAACAGCCACCGGCGGAACAACACCGGCTGTAAACACCGCATATGCCTGGATGAGCAGGGAAATAATATCGGGATTTTTCATTGCAAGCAGCGCAGAGACAAGGCCCACTATGATCACCACTACCCTGGTGGTCCGGACCCGCTCCTGCTTCAGGATGTCATACTCAACAATGCTTGCAACAGCAAAAAGGCAGGTGTCAGCCGAAGAGATGATGGCCGAGACAAGGCCGATCAATAAAGCGATTCCCATTGCAGGCGGCAATTTTTCCGCAATGATATAGCCAAGGACATCTTTTCCATGGGACGGGTCAATGTGAAAAGAGGCCCAAATACCGATCAGCGTAATGACAAGACTCATAACAACAAGGCCCAATGCCGACAGAAACGAAGCTCGCCCGGCGGTCCGGGCATCCCGGGCCGTAAGAATACGCGAAAAAAGCAAGGGGCATACAAAATAACTGCCGCCGACGACAACCAGATAGTACACCAGATTTTCGAAGGTAAACCCCTCATTGATCAAATCGAACCGGATCGCCTCCAGCGGCACAGGCTGCCCGGTATAAAGAGAGACCAAGGTGAAAAGCAGAGTGCTACCTAAAAGGAAAAATTGTACCTTGTCGGTTTTCATCACCGAGGACTGCCCGCCCATGGCCGAATAAGCGATAATAACCAGGGCCGTCACCAGGATGGAAACGTTAGGATCAATACTCCCAAAGGCAGACATAAGTTTTGCCCCGGCAACAAATTGTGCGGCAATAATACCGGTCCAGGCAATCACCACAATAATGGACGTCAGAAATCTGGCATCCTTGCCCATCAGTTTTTCAGTCAGATCCGGCAAGGTATAGGCCCCGACCTGCCTGACCTTCCGGGATAAAAAAAGAGACTGAAGCAAAAGGCCGACAGCGCCAGCCCCAAGCCACCAAAAAGCGGGGAATCCGATATCCCGGGCCGTAGAGACAACGCCCAGGGTGGCAGAAGCCCCGATACAGGTGGCAAGGATCGAGTATGCAATGGCCCCGGTACTTTGGCTTCTGCCCGATACGATGAAATCATCAAAATTTTTTATCTTTTTAAACTCAAACAGGCCAAAGCCCAGAAGTACCAGAACATATAAAATGAGAAACAACATCCTGTCTTTAACTCCTTATTAAATAGCACCTGACGTTTTTTGGTGAAGCTTTAAATAGTTGTTCAATACCTGACACATGGTTTGCGCAATTTTCACTACATCCTCTTTTCTACAGACATAGGGCGGCATAGTATAGACCAGCCGCCCAAATGGGCGTATCCAGACCCCGGCCTGGACAAACATATCCTGAATAACCCGTATATCCACTTCCTCTTTCAGTTCGATGACCCCGATTGCCCCCAAAACCCTCACATCCTTAACGCCCTTTAAATCTCTGGCCGGTGCAAGATGCTCGGTCAACAAACGCTGGATGGCCGCAACCTGGGTTTGCCACGCCCCGGTCATCAGCAGGTCGATGCCGGCATTGGCAACCGCGCAGGCCAAAGGGTTGCCCATAAAGGTGGGGCCGTGCATGAAAACCCCGCCTTTGGCCGATATCCCCCGGGCCACTTCCGACGTCGCAAGGGTTGCAGCAAAACTGATGTATCCGCCGGTTAAAGCCTTGCCAATGCACATGATATCGGGACAAATTTCAGCCCACTGGGCGGCAAACAATTTTCCGGTGCGGCCGAACCCCGTGGCGATCTCATCAAATATAAGGAGCATATCGTACCGATTGCACAGAGCACGGAGCTGTTTCAGGTAGTTGGGATGATAAAAACGCATCCCCCCTGCCCCCTGGACGACCGGCTCAAGTATGACGGCGGCAATCTCTTGGTGGTGTTCGGCCATAAGCGACGCAATCTGCGCCGTGTCTGTTTCGTCCCAGGCATCAAAAAAAGAGCATTGAGGAGCCTGGGCGAAAAACGCACCGGGAAGTACGTTTTTGAACAGGCAGTGCATACCCTGGACCGGGTCACACACGCCCATGGCGGCAAAAGTATCACCGTGATACCCCTTTTTTACCGTGAGCAGCTTCTTTTTTCCGGGCTTTCCCAAAGCGTGCTGGTACTGGATGGCCATCTTGATGGCCACCTCAACCGCAACGGATCCGGAATCGGAAAAAAAGATATGTTCAAGTCCTTGGGGGACAATGGATATCAGTTTTTCAGATAGGATGCAGGCCGGTTCATGGGTTAGACCGCCGAACATGATATGGCTCATGTTTTGGATCTGTTCATGAAGCGCCCGGTTCAGCACCGGATGGTTATACCCGTGAATGGCAGCCCACCATGAAGACATACCGTCGGTTAATACCCTGCCGTCGGCAAGGTGAATGTGGACCCCTTCCGCTTTTTTTACCATATAAGCATCTATGGGATTGGCCATGGAGGTATAGGGGTGCCAGATGTGTTGTTTATCAAAGGCCAGATATGTTTCAGCTCTGTTCATTTTTTATACGTGTAGCCTATCTGTATTTCTAGAATTTCGTTGTGGAATGACCTTAATGTATTGATAGCATAGGTTAGTCTATGGCCGTTTTTGCTTCCGTTTTCAAAAGCGCTTCGACAATTCCGCTCATGTAAACATCCAGGGCAGACCAAAACGACTCTGTACCGGGCTGCGCCTTTTTAATAAACGGCAGGTTCGCCAGAATGGGAAGATCTCCTATCATACGTATAATCTCCGGATTATCCTCAAGGATGAATGTATCGCAATCTTGCGAGGGGCTTGTTTCGGTCATCACCGCACCCAGAATTGGAATCTTATGCAACCTCAAAACCTGGATGGTATTGAGGGCGTGGTTGATACACCCCAAAACGTTTCGAATGACCAGAATAATGGGCAGTCCCATTTCTTTTATGAGATCAAGGCTTGTAATCGTGCCCGACAAAGGCACATTAATTCCCCCTGTGCCTTCGGCAATAACCAGGTTATGTTTCGCGTAAAGCCGTTTGAGCGCAGCCAGTACCAAACCCGTATCACAGGTGCGCCCTTCCATCCGGGACGCCATATGGGGAGAACAGGGGGCACAAAACGACAGGGGGATCATATCCTTTTTCTCATCCCCATTCCAAATAAAGGACGAAGCGCTGCAATAGACCTCAAAATCAGGGGAAATCGGGGAGCCGTCATGGGTAAAACCGCCTCCGGTCTGAATCACTTTCATTGGCACGGCATCTATGCCTTGCATTCGCATTTGACGGACCAAAGCCGCAGTAACAATTGTTTTACCCGCGTCTGTATCTGTTCCGGCAACAAAAAATCCATTCATCTGTTAGTCTCCATAACGCCAAATACATATTGTTAACCAAAATTGTGACTAACAGTTAACCAAACATAGGTCAAGAAAATTTTATAAAAACCTGGGGGAACAGTAGTTCAAATAAACACTTTGGTTAGGGAACAGTATTTTCTATTGACAAGTGTCAGCCATATCAGCGATTGCACCACAACCCTTTGTCGCTAAGTGTTTTCAAAATTTCCGGCAGCATGACATCTGAGCTAAATTGCTGTAATGGTTGGTTGACAATTGGATTATTAGCATATTCAAATTGAGATTCAAAATCGGTCAGCCAGCCTTGTGCTCCTATATTTTTTTTTGAGTATTTGCAGATTCATGAATATCAAGGGCCGCATGGGCTTAAATTCCATCAACCTGTTATTCAGCGCAGTGCTTTCGGGCGCTGCCAGCAATCCGTAATCGGTACTTAGATTGATCTTCTGCGCATTAACCCTTCTCTTATTCTGAATGCCGTCCGGATTTCCAGCCGGGATTATAAGGATTTCAGCATTTTCATTCATTCTGACGGATACTTGCCGGATAAACACACGAGTTCAATAATGTTCATAGCCTTTCAAATGCACTAACGAAATATAGTTACAAAGATTATATCTCAACACCAAACAATTATGTGATTACTTTCCGATATAATTCCATTTTAAATTTTGGAACTTAAAACATGCGCAAGCAGTGACTTTTGTGGTTGAGCTTTCTTAATCCGTAATTTTATACCCTTGGCACGATTCATGATTTAATAACTTTCTATAAAAGAAATTGGTGGATGGAATGACAATAAAAAAACTTGAGACTCGGGATATCCATGACTAATCAGCAGGAATCAATAATAAACGCGGAACTTTTTTCAGCTTTCAACGCCATGGCGTCAGTCGTTTGGATTATTGATAAAGACAATTTTATCCGCCAATCTAATAATTCCGTCGAGAATCTATTCAATAAAACTACATTTGAAGTGATCGGTAAAAAATGTTGGGAGGTTGCGCATGGTACTGACCAACCGGTCGAAGGGTGTCCCATTTCAAAGGCGAGACATAGTTTGCAACGAGAATCGATGGAGTTTCAGATTGGCAAAAAATGGTTTGAAGTCGTAGTAGACCCGATCCTTAATGCTAAAGGACGACCAACCAAATACATTCATATCATCACCGATATTACTGAAAACAAGCAGATATATACAAAATTGAGACAAAGCCAAAGACTGCTTGCCAATTCACAACGCCTGGCAAAAATAGGCGGATGGGAATGGGATGTGGCGTTTCAAAAGATGTATTGGACAAAAGAATTGTATCGTCTGCATGGGTTTGACCCTAAGAATTTTGATCCTGGTTCTCCTTATCATATTGAAGCAAGTCTCGGATGCTATAAACGTGAAGACCGTTCAATTCTATTAGATGCTTTTTGGGGATGCGTAGAAGAGGGGATTGCTTATGATCTTGAATTTGAGTTCAAAAAACTGTCCGGGGAAAAAATATGGATTAGGACTACAGCTGAATCCATTTTAAAAGGTGACAAGGTTAAAAAGGTCATTGGTAATGTTATAGATGTTACCGAATTTAAAATGGCGAACGACGCATTGCTCATTCAATCTGAAAGAATCAAAACCTTTTTCAACTCAATTAATGAGGCAATCTTTGTTTATCCACTGAAAGAAGAGGGATTTGCATCCTTTATGGAAGTGAATCATATCGCCTGTAAACAATATGGGTATACATATGACGAATTTTTGAATATTTCTGTGCCCAATATAACAGTTACCCCGGATGTAAGCGAGCATGGAAAAAGAGATTTTAGAAAAGAACTCATTAAAAAAGGGCAGCTTATTTTTGAAACAACTCATATAAAAAAAACGGGGGAGACCTTTCCAGTTGAAATAAATTCAAACATTTTTTATCAAAATAGAAAACCTTACATTCTTGCCCTTGTCCGAGATATTACAGAACGTAAAGAAAATGAGAAAAAACAAGCGTTTCTTATAACTGAACTGCAAGAGGCTCTTGAAAACATTAAGACTCTTAGAGGTCTTCTTCCTATCTGCTCCATATGTAAAAAAATTCGCGATGACAAAGGATACTGGAATATTTTAGAAGGCTATATTGAAAAACATTCAGAGGCTCTTTTTAGTCATGGAATTTGCCCTGAATGCTCTGATAAACTTTACGGAGATAAAGATTGGTATATCAAAATGAAAAAGAAAAAAAATAAATAAAAATAATTTTCAATTCCCAACTCTGTACTTTCTATACAGGTTCGCTCAAGCCTATCTGAAAGCAGCATTCAATAACAAAAGAAGTTAATCCCTCTCTTGAAAAGGGTTTTAGCCCGGCCATACCGGTACATTACAACGTCTTTCCCGCCCCCCCAATGGATAAAATATCTACAATTTAAAAAATTGCCGACCTTGACACATACCCTACCCGGGTATAGTGTTTAGTGTAACAAATGAATTCTAAAGGAGGCGCATGAACCCCGGATATAAGGACCAGATACCCAGCTTGAATCGTATTGAAGGGCAGATTAAGGGTATAAAAAAAATGATAGAGGATCGCCGATACTGCGTTGACATTCTAACCCAGCTTAAAGCAGTTAAAGCCGCTGTGCACAAAGTCGAACAGGCAGTACTGAAATCACACATGCAGCACTGCTTAATGCATGCAGTGCAATCAAAAAATGAAACCGATATTTTAGAAAAAATTGAAGAATTAATGCAGCTGTTAAGTAAGCGAATATAAAAAAGGGGGTCATTATGATGATTAAGACCCAAATATTAGATATCAATGGCATGACATGCGGTGCATGTGTTCGTCATGTTGAAAATGCAGCAAAAGACGTGGCGGGCGTTAAAGACGCTTCGGTAAATTTAGCGACAGAAAAACTAAAAGTTTCATACCGACCTGAAGAATTCAAAATAGACGAGCTAACAGCAGCTATAAAAAAAGCGGGTTACGAAGGACATCCAGAGCGGACGGAAAACTCTAAGACATTTGGCGTCAAAGGAATGACCTGTGCCGCATGTGTAAAAAGAGTAGAAGATGTAATTGCCGATGTGAAAGGGATAAAATCGGCAACAGTTAATTTGGCAACCGAGAAAGTCCGTATCAATTTTTCAAATGATGAGCTGGATTTTTCTGATATTTTTCATGTGGTTGAAACGGCAGGTTACCAACTTGTGGAAGCCGGTGAAGAAGAGTCTGAAAAAAGGAAAGACTTAGAACTTAAACAGCAATTTACCAGCCTTATTGTTTCCCTATGTTTTGCGATCCCATTGATTTTTATTGCAATGCTTGAGATGGTCGGAATTCCCCTTCCGGACTTCATCAGTCCGATGCACAGCCCGAAAATTTTTGCTATGAGTCAACTATTTCTTACGATTCCAATAATTTTCTGTGGTCTACATTTTTATGTTAAAGGGTTTCCTGCGCTTTTCAGGGGACATCCCAATATGGACTCTCTGATCGCCATAGGTACAACTTCAGCTATCGTTTACAGTGCATTCAATACTGTTTTGATACTGACAGGCAGGACCGATCTTGTAATGCACCTGTATTATGAAACAGCCGGGGTGATCATCGCATTAATCAAGGTTGGAAAATATATGGAGGCTGTCAGCAAAGGAAAAACATCAGGCGCGATAAAAAAAATGATGGGGTTGCAGCCTAAAACAGCCATCATCGTGAAAGAGGGTAAGGAATCCATTGTACCGATTGAGCAAGTTGTTGTAGGTGATGTGCTCTTGGCAAAGCCCGGAGAAAAAATTGCTGTGGACGGAACTGTCCTTGATGGACACACATCGGTCGATGAGTCCATGTTGACAGGGGAAAGTATCCCGGTTGACAAAACAGTTGGAGATAAAGTCACAGGTGCTGGCATGAATCAGACCGGAACGATTCGTTACCGCGCAGATCGAGTCGGCAAAGAGACAGCGCTCGCGCAAATCATTCAGCTGGTTGAGGAGGCCCAGGGCAGTAAGGCGCCTATTGCAAGAATGGCTGATATCATTGCCGGATATTTTGTTCCGGTTGTTATTGGTATCGCCCTGATTTCCAGTGGGGTCTGGTTCATCAGCGGCGCAGAAATAACCTTTGCGCTGAAAATTTTTATTGCAGTACTCGTGATTGCCTGTCCCTGCGCCCTGGGACTTGCGACACCGACAGCAATTATGGTCGGTACGGGACGGGGGGCTTCTCTGGGTATTTTGATCAAGGGGGGGCAACCTTTGGAGATCGCCAGTCGGGTTAAAACCATTGTGTTTGATAAAACCGGCACCATTACCGAGGGGAAACCCAAAATAACCGATGTTATCGCATTTAACGGCTTTGAAAAAAATGAAGTGCTACAGTTTTCAGCATCAGCAGAAAAAGGATCTGAACATTCTTTAGGTACCGCCATTGTAAAAGAATATAAAAAGCTGAATATGCCCTTCCATGAGCTGGACGATTTTAATGCAGTGGCAGGCAGGGGCATTAGGGCAAAAGTAAATGATAAAAATCTGATGCTTGGTAATATTGAATTCATGACTGAAAATAAAATTTTTGCAAACGATATTCCAGAAGCCGACATCTTATCTAAGGAAGGTAAAACTGTCATGTATCTGGCATTGGATGGGAAATTAGCCGGTATTATTGCGGTTGCAGATGTCGTGAAATCCGATTCAGCGGATGCCATTGCAAAACTTCATAAGATGGGAATTAAAACTGTAATGCTGACTGGTGACAACAAACTAACGGCTGCCGCCATAGCAAAACAGGTAAAAATAGATGAAGTCGTATCCCAGGTCATGCCTGGCGAAAAAGCGGAAAAAGTTAAACAACTTCAAGCTGATGCATCGTTTGTGGCTATGGTTGGAGATGGAATAAACGATGCTCCTGCTTTGGCTCAGTCAGATATCGGATTCGCAATTGGGTCCGGAACCGATGTGGCTATGGAATCTGCAGGTATTGTTTTAATGCAGAACAGCCTGAGTGGCGTTGTAACAGCAATAGAACTTAGCCGGGCGACCCTACGGAATATAAAACAGAATCTATTTTGGGCATTTGCCTACAATTCGGCGGGGATTCCCTTGGCCGCAGGCATTTTCTATTTATTTGGAGGGCCGGTGTTGAACCCGATGTTTGCTGCTGCCGCCATGGCAATGAGTTCTGTATCGGTTGTAACTAATGCCTTGAGATTAAGATATTTTAAACATGATGAAGGGATACGGTATCGTGATCAAAATATAAAATCTGAAAACGAGGAAACCAAAATGAAAATAAAAATTAATATTGACGGTATGAGTTGTATGCATTGTGCAAAAACCGTAACAGAGAAACTCAATGGCGTTGAGGGGATTTCTTCAACAACGGTTAATCTTGAAGACAAGCATGCGATTGTAGATTCAAATTTTCCTGTGGACGAGGAGCTTATCACCCAGGTGATAAATGATGCGGGTTACAAGGTTTTGGGAATTGAGCCACATAAGTAAAAACGGATTTACCCTAAATATTTAGCGACACCCATTAATAATAATTGATATGGAATCCAACCGATAAAATCGGTCGTTTGATGATTTAATTCCAACAATTCGAGTTTCTATAGTTGAGGAGAGCGCTTGATGAAATACATTATCGTTTTTTTATGTTGGAGCCTGGTCCCGTTCGGGGTGGCCGTCACAGAGCGTGTGCCCAAACAAGATTGTTAACCTTCTTAGAATTGTTTACAACCACCCTTCTTCTTTTGCTAATCTTTTCAGTTCTTCTGTAGGCTCTATATTTTTTTCTTTGCATAGTTCAAACAGTTGATTTTTTTGTTTTTTGATATCTGATTCAGCCTCCGTCCGGCCAAAATATTCCAGCTTCATTGGATACCCTTTAATATTATGGCGATTTTTATCATCCATAAGATTTAGTCTGCTTTCTTTTTTATTCAGTCCGATAATATTTCCGGCGGACCATTCAGGATAAGTACTTTCTATAATTTTATGCCAATAAATGTATTTTTGTTCTCCAGAATTCATCACCATGTTCCACATTTCCTTCCTTGATTTCTCACAGCAAATTTGTAGCCCTTTTGTTAGTTTGCCATACTCAGGCTATAATATCCTTTCATAGCTGAAAAAAGCCAGTCTCCGGCACGCCCCAAAGGACGATCTTTGGACCATGCCATAAGAATCGGGGCAGAAAGGATTGCCTCCCCCATGTCCACCTGCACCTGCTCCAGACGTCCCGCGTGTAGGTCATCCCTTATTAAGTGTTCAGGCAAAATGCCCCAGCCCATCCCCTGGCGCAGGAAATCTCGGATCAAATATTCGTTTTCCACCCACCAGACCCTGCTGCTGAACACAGGAAGCTGTGTTTCGTGCTCTCCGCCCCTGGAAGTCACCTCTATTTGTAAAATCAAGTCAAGAGCAGAAATGTCTAACCCAGCTTTTCCCAAGCCATGTTTTGGGTGGGCGACCGGAATAAAATTCATCTTCCCTACAATTCGAAAATCGGACCTGGACTTCCATCTGTCCAAAAGAATTTCTGTGGGCATCATCACGCCAAAATCGATCCGGTCTCGCTCAATCATATCCCAGACATCATTGAGCGAACCCGACAGAATTTCCAGCTCGGTCTCCGGAAACCGGGCTTTAAAATTCTTGAGCAAAACGCCATCTTTAAAGGCTATGTTAGGCAGGGATTCCGAAACAGCTAATCGAACCCGGCTTTCCATGGTTTCGGCCAACGTCGCGGCTTTTGTTTGCATGGCCCGGCAACGGGATAATATCGTTTCAGCTTCTCTAAGAAACATCTCTCCGGTCAGGGTTAGCACTGGATATTTTCCTGCGCGGTCAAAAAGTTCCAGGCCCAAATCAATCTCCAAATTGGAAATAGCCATGCTCACGGCTGACTGGGCTTTTCCCAGCTTTCTGGCGGCAGCCGAAAACGAACCTGCTTCAGCACTTGCTGAAAATGCTTCCAATTGATCCAAGCTAAAATTCATTGGATTCATCTATCAATAATTTAGATGGATTTCAACTTTATTCCATCTAATATCAATGATCTTTCTAAAACATCCTCTTTATCCCAGGTATTTTAAACTGAGGGTCTTTCATTCAGTGTGCTTTGAGGGGGGGGGGGGCATGATTATGAACTTTTCTTTGCTCAACTACATTGAGACAATTTCACCCAGGCCCATTTTGTTGGCACTGGGCCTATTTCGAAAACTGGGGATATCCCAAAGAGAACATCCGAGAAGGAGACTGGCACAACAAGCTCTCCCTGGGAGAAGACGTTGTTGTACATATGCTGCCGGCGCGGCATTATTCGGGCAGGCTGTTTAAGGAAAACAAAACACTTTGGGCAGGATTCGCCCTTGAAACCCCTGAACATAAGATTTTTTTCAGCGGAGACAGTGGATACGGATCACATTTTTCACAGATCGGGAAGACATTTAACGGGTTTGACCTGGTAATCATGTCACGGGCCACCTTGTTCAGGCGAATTATTCTCCCCCAAGCGATTCGCATCGGCCTACCCGCCTACGGCAACGAAGTCGTGTACACCATCAAGTGCCAGCACCGTCAGCCTAATGAAATCACAGGCACGGCCAGAAATCTGGTGGCAAAAACATACAAAGCGGTTGAAATTTTTCTGGTTGCCGCATGCCTCTACCTATGCCTGGTCTTTTCAGCGATATAAGAACCCGAAATATTTTTATAAAGTGCTACAATGCCTTTCTTGATGTCACCCTTGGATTCAGAAGCCCCGGTTTAGGGTTTCTGGCCGCAAAATGTGGAACAATTGTTCAGGTTCTGATTGAATCCAGTGCATATATTGCCAGTGCTGTCCAAATAAAGATAAAGGAGATCAATTGGTGTACTGACAACGTTTCTTCAAACACAAAAACGGCAAGCAAAAACATTAAACTTGGCCCGAGATACTGAAGAAAACCGATGGTGGCAAGTTTTAACCGCCCCACACCGATGTTGAACAACAAAAGTGGTATGGCCGTAACCAGGGCTGTTCCAATCAAGAGAAGGTCTGTGACCCGATCTACGTGGCAAAAAGCGGCTGTACCTGTTTTTTCAAGATAAAACAGATAGATTATCCCTGGAATCATCAATACAAACGTTTCTACAGCCAATCCCACTGCGGAATTAATGGCAAGTTTTTTTCTCATCAGTCCATATAGACCAAATGTTATAGCCAGCAAAAATGAAACAAATGGGAATGAACCGTACCGGTATGTCAGGTAAAAAACACCGGCTGCCGCAATAAGAACTGCCACGGACTGTAATTTTCTCAGTCGTTCCTGCAGAAACAACATACCTAACAATACACTGATCAGGGGATTGATATAATATCCCAAGCTTGCCTGAATCAACATATCACTATCAATCGCCCAGATAAAAATAAACCAATTGGATGCCACAAGCAGAGCAGTACACAAAAGCCATTTTAACTGTTCAAATGATCTAAAAACAGCTGTAAACGCACGCCATTGTCCCTGAAAAAAAACGACCGGCATCAGAAAAATAAGGGACCATACAATGCGATGGATAATCACTTCATGTGCCGGAACATGGGATAATGTTTTATAATAGAGGGGAACAAAGCCCCATATCAGAAATGCAGAACCACCACAAAAAAGACCTGTCAGAGAATTCTTCTTCTTATTGTTGTTGATCAATTGAACGTTACCACATTTTTTTACAAGCAAATCAGTGCGCCTCCCCCCCCCAAAAAAACTGGAGACCGAGTTAAACCAATCACTTGTTTTAGGTTGTACCTTTCCTGCTCACAGTGAGCAGGCGATTTCCAATCGTTGGCCAAATATTTCCTTCTCTGGTTATAATAAATTTTGATTTATTTAAAGAGAATTATTTCAAATCTAATTATGTTATCATGGAAACCGTTAAAAACAGGTTCGTACAGCTTGTGACGACTCTGCAAAAAGATTGATTTTGGCAGGATACAGGTTTACTTTTTTATACTGTAAAAAGGTTTTAACCCGCTGAACAGCAACAGGAAACACGACATGGACAGACGGCAATCATATGTGATCGGTATTGCAGGGGGCTCTGGGTCCGGAAAGACCACGATCATCAACAGAATACTGCAACACACAGGACCTGACCGCGTTGCTGTTATCCGGCATGACTGGTACTATAAACATCATCCCCACCTGCCATCGGCCGACCGCGCCCAGGTGAATTATGACCACCCCGATGCCCTGGACACGGCCCTTTTAGTCAAACAGCTAAGAGCGCTTCTTGACGGGCAGCCGGTAACAGCCCCCCAATATGATTACAACACCCATCTGCGGCTGGCGCAAACGCTCACCATCCATCCCTGCCCAGTCATCATCATTGACGGCATATTAATTTTGACTGACCCGGCCTTAAAGGCGATGATAGATCTTAAAGTTTATGTGGATACCGACCCGGATATCCGATTCATCCGGAGAATGAACCGGGATATTGAGCATCGAGGCCGCACCCGGGAATCCGTGGTCAACCAGTACCTTGAAACGGTCAAACCCATGCATGATAGGTTTGTGTATCCTTCCAGAAAATGCGCGGACATTATCGTACCCGGCGGCAGCCATAATGATTCAGTATTAGACCTTTTAACGACAAAAATAGACCGTCTGACCCAATAGCCGCTGGGTCGCTCGACTTATCTACACCAAGTTGCATTTGCGCCCATTTTTTAATTTTTAATTACTCGCGCAAGCTTGAATTGATTTCAATATCATAAAAACATGTCGTGGAAATATGAAATAAATAAGGGTATGGGGGGCTGATGATAAAATTAAAGGCAATTCCCCCCCTGCCCGGTATAAAACCTTTAGACCTTAATTTATACACCGACATCCAAATCTTCCCAACCGTAATTTTCTACCAATTCCTTTAATTTCGGTGGTCGGTAGTCGGGGTCTGTCTCGTAACGAAATTTTACGCTTGGGTGGATTTTTGTGGGTTTATCTTTGATTACGAGCGGTCGATGTAGAGGTGATTTGAATCGATAAACATGGTTGCGGGATTTATGCAATTTGCCTTGACTACCATCAGTTATGGTGGTCCGAAGATGCGGCTCTATGCCCAGACCGGCAGCTTGCGCTTCGTCCAGCATCCATTCAAGAGTGGTGTCAGATGACCGGTTTCCGTTTTTCTTGTCAGGTGGGTACGAGCCTCCGATGTCCGTATGAACGCCTGCGAACCAAACCTGTTTTAAATCGATCCCAGGTCTACTAAGCCAAATTGTGGGTTCGAAATCCTCACGTTGCTCATCAATCGCCATTGCGTGTCGAGCAATCGATATGTTTGCCCCCATCTTGGTATCATAGAACTCGTCATGGCTTTCAAATAACCCCATCAAGCTGAAAGGAATACCCAGCGCGCCAACGGTGTCCCAGACACCTATAAAATGAACATTACGCGAGGGATGGCTATACTTATTCCTGAAATCTATAGCCGCAGTCTCTTCTGGACGGTTTTTCTTTACCGGACTTTTATAAATCTTCCAAGCTTCGGCAATAAGACGGGCCTCAGAACGTTTCAAAATGCCACAGTTATTAATAAGACCGCTTAGGGCTCTCACGGTATATGCGCCTCGGCTGAAGCCAAACAGAAATATCTTGTCTTCAGGAGCATAGTTCTGAACTATATAACGATATCCATCCATTATGTTCTTATGAATTCCACGACCAGTCGCCCCGGCACTAACGTTGCTGTGATAAGAGCCTAAACCCCAATCGTAAAAGACATGCTGCTTGACGCCATCGGCGGAAGGTTTAATGGCACGGGACAGTTTCAATACATTGGTCGGGAAATCTTTTTGGATGTCCTCTTCCGGGCGGTTCCAAGTTCCATCTGCACAAATAACTATATTTGCCATTATCATATCTCCTTGTTCCAAAGGTGTAATTTATAGTCTTATATTGATATATTCTTCACACCCCATTGAGCATGCGTTATTGATTTATTTTCTGTCTATATAACGACCATGAACCCAGCCAACAATATCCATTTCATTATTGACAATATCAAGAACATCTACCTTCCTCCACAAACCCTGTGATTCAAGAATGGAAAGTCTTGTTCCTTTAGGTAACGGCGATACTTCATCGAACTTCTCAAATTCCGTACCAGGCCCTTTACGGATATTTAAATCAGTCGTTGTTTCAAATACTTCCTCTGCCTCATCACTATCACGTCCGATAATCAAGCTTTGGAAAGCAGTCATCGGAAAAGCGGGGCCGGGATCTTTCTTCCTTCCAGGCGCTATATCCTCGTGACCCACCACTTCCTCTATGTCATAGTGCCGTACCAATGCCAAAGAGACCTCCCGTGCTACCTCCAGCTGTATTTCTGTATAGGTATGCCAACCGACTGACGAATTGCCAAAACCATCGGATAGAATGAACACTTCTGTGTCAGGAACCGGTCGCCCCCATGAAGTTCGCCAACTTCCATGTGCGCCTTTAAGGATGCCGGGATTATCTAATTCGATGCCTATTGAATGACTATTGAGACCTTGAATCCCTCGCCACGCGCTTCTCCCGGCATGCCACGCTTTACGATTAAAATCGACTAATTGTGTGATTGATCCATCACGACCGATTACCAGATGTGCTGAAGCTTTAGCATCTCGGTTCGTTAACCAGCTGACTGAACTTGAAGCGCTTGCACCAGCCGTGTAGTGCATCACTAAGAATCTGGGTTTTATTGTTCCACTGCTTTGATTAGGACTTCGAACATAAGAAATCTTAGAACCATCGTCTCTGTATAACCTATGTGCTTTAATTTTCATAATTAATATCCTCTCTTTTTTTTCTTTTTATATACCAGTCTTGATCCCCATAAAGCTTGTCTGAACACTCAGGGCAAAGACCGTGACTGAACTGTGCGTCAAAATGTGTTTCAATATATAACTCTAAATTATTCCAATATCCTTTGTCATCACGTATTTTTTTACAAGAAGAACAAATAGGCAACAATCCATGTCAGTCCCTTCCTTTAAGTAATTGGACATCATGAATCAATTGATATAATGATGACAATCGCGGTGCTGACCGGCGAAGTGGCCGATCAAACAAACACCAGCTTGATTGAGTTTCTAAAAAAGGGAACACTATAACTTCACACTTCTTTTTAAAGTTCCGGCCTTTACTGAAATCAGAGACGGTAACTGTTATACCATTATGTTGGGGTTACTTCTATGTATAACGTTGAAGAAAAAAAATAATGGCCGGGTTCTTGGCAGATTTTAGTTCAGGACTCTTGATTTAGAAAATAGAAATTACGACTACATTCATAGAAATATTTCTTAATATTTCAGTCGTCTGACATGGCGAAGGTGGTAGTTTTATAATTCTTGCCTCAGGAAAATTAAAATGGCACCTTAGGGCCTGAAAATCGGTTGTAACCATTTCAGGAGTACAGACGCTATGCCTCAGCTTATGTTGCCCCTTCTTTCATCGGAGATAACGTATATCAATGGACGTGTAACAGTTTACCAAAAAGATGGTCAGTGGACATATTTTTTAGGAGAGTATCCCATATACAGCCACAAGGCTGATGACCTTGCCTTGTTTCGTCTTACGACTGCGCAGCTAATTGATTCCGGCGCCTGTAAACAAATTGATATAATAAAAACATTTGGTGTCCCAAAAAGCAGTTTGATTCGCGCCCAGAAAAAATATAGAGAAAGGGGTTCCAACGCATTTTTTAGCCAGCGTCAAAATTTTAGAAAAAAAGGAACAGTGTTAACCCCTGAGGTTCTTGAGCAAGCTCAGGATCTCTTGAATGAGGGACTGCTAAGAAGCGACATTGCACAAAAACTTGATGTAAAGCTGGACACTCTGCGAAAGGCCATCAATGACGGCCGTCTTCAAGAATTGGAAAAACATACAAAAGTAACGGTGAAATCCTCACGAACAGAAATTGATGCGGCAGAATCTGATCGTCTGGGAACAGCTTGTACTCGTGTAGAAGAAAGAACACTCGCAGCCTTTGGAGCCATTCAGGGGGTCCCTGTTCATTTTGAGGCCTGTATGGATGTCCCCAAAGGAGGGGTGTGAACCTCTCTGCCGGCCCTGCTTGCTAATGGACTTATGAAAGGAGTACATAGCTTTGAAACAAAAATAACAGGGTATTATACGGCTTTCCATGTGCTGCTGCTATTGGCCTTGATGGCTTTATGCCGAATAAAAACGGTTGAAAGAATCCGAGGAGAATCAGCCGGAGAAATTGGACGAGAAAGATCAATTTTTTCAACTCCTCCCCGGCCGAAAACGCCTTATGGATACTATAAAAATGATCGCATACAGGGCAGAGACGTCAATGGGAAATCTGCTCAAAGATGAGACAACTGACATGGCTACAGCCAGGAGGCTATTGCAGGATCTCTATGTTACTGAAGCAGATATCTTGCCTCAACTGGAAAAAAAACCGACTGCTTGTGCGAATCCATAATGCATCCAGGCCGGCAGCAAATAAAAAAATACAAAAACTGCTTGAGTATCTAAATGATAGCGAAATGAATTTTCCTGGCACACAACTCAGGCTGCATTATGAACTGGCCAGTAAAAAACTTTGGGATGAGAACTCAAGTCTTGAGGTGTCATGAATCTTCCTCCAAGTAAGGAGTCCTGAATTTTCTTTGAGCCACAAGACAGCCTTGCCGACCTGATTGCTCTGGCTTCTGGCCGCAGTCATTTGGCGCAACCGATTCCCTTGGTCTCCTATGAGCAAAAGATACAAAATTTCACGCTGGATCAGCGGTGAAAGACCCGGGATATTTCTCGGTGTGTCAAGCAGATCGAATAAACAATGAAATGCATTCAACAGCCTTTTAGTGACGCCGCTTATAGCCATCCCGAGGCTGGTTGTGCGCAATCGAGGAAAAGGCAGGCTGCTGTCAACCATCATTCGGGAAACCTCTTTGAGATCAATTTTTAAGAACAGGCCCAGATGAGGAAGTGGGTAAAGTGATCACACCGGGAGGCGTCGGCCTGACCATCTCCAGCCAGTCCGGACACCGGATGGCCCAATTGGGCGCCGAGATTGATGAACAGCTGGCCACAACGCCTACTGAAGACCTTCTGGGACTTGATGTCCTTGCGCCCGAAACCATCAAAGATACTCTGCATGCCTACCAGATAGCCAAAAGATGCAACGAAAAAAGGGTGATGTATGAATCCATAAAATGGGGCGAAAAGGGGGCGCGTGTTAATTCCATATCCCCCGGTATTATTGTATCCCCCCCTGGCCATAGACGAATTCAACGGCCCCAGAGGGAATTTTTATAAGAATATGTTCGCCAAGTGTCCTGCCGGACGCCCCGGCACGGCAGACGAGGTGGCCAATGTGGCGGAGCTGTTGATGACCTCAAAAGGCGCGTTCATCACGGGCGGGGACGGTCATAGGAGCCTCATCCATCCTGGCCGGAAGTCACATAACCGGCCTGATGACTCGCCTGGCCTTTGCTGCCGATTTTCCTGACCTGGCTTCTGTTCAGGGAGCGGACGCCTATGCTAATGCGGTTCGGGCCGTGGAAATGCTGGGCGGTATAGGCAGATTTGTTTCAAAGCAGTCCAGGGTGGCACTGCTTATCAATTCCAATTCATCAACATGCCCATTGCCAAGGATCATATGGCCGTACGTTTTACCGGCACCATGAAAAATATGATGGGACTTACCTCGTCCTCTACCAACCATTTCTTTCATTTCGGCTCCGGGTCCAGCGGCTGGTACGATGATCCGAAATTCCTGTCCCAGTGCATCGCTAATGTGAACCTGGTCCGAAGGCCCGAGTGAAGAAAAAATTTTATTTCATCCTGAGCGTTGCGCTGGTTATCCTGACGATTGGGGGCTATGCCCGGTCGCAGGAGCCTTTGCAGGACCTTTCAGGACTTTTGCCGGCGGATGGTGAGATAATGGACCTAAAGCTGGAGGAGCCGCAGAAAATCTTTAAGGGCGATGAACTTTTCATCTTATTCCATGTCCGGCCGGGACAAAGAATCCATAGTAATCCAGGAAGCTTCTCCGTATATTGTTGTCGCCATCGGCCCAAATGATGATTATGATAAAAAGAAGGCTGTGGACGTATTGAAACGTCTGGTGCTGAAATTGTCAGACCAGTCTAAGTAATAAAACTATTAATAAGGAGACATGCCCCATGGATAGAATGGATCGACGAGATTTTTTAAAAAAGACCATCAGCGGCGGGATCGCCGCGGGATCCACCCTTGCCTTCCCAGGGGTGGGAAAACTTCTGGCAGCCCCTACGACTGCCGCCTATGACCTGGTGGCGGTCCGGGGCGGAGAGCCGGACCAGATGTTCGACAGCGCAATTGTCTCTTTGGGCGGCATACAAACCTTTGTGCCCAGGGGCAGCCGGGTCGTGGTCAAGCCCAATATCGGCTGGGACGTGCCGCCTGAACGGGGCGGCAACACCCACCCCGCCCTTGTGGGGTGTATCATCGAACACTGCCTGTCCGCAGGGGCCCGAGAGGTATCCGTATTTGATCACACCTGCGACAACTGGCGGCGCTGTTATACCAACAGCGGTATTGAAGCAGCCGTAAAAGCGGCCGGCGGAAAAATGGTATCAGCAGACAGCGAAGGCTACTACAAAAGTGTTTCCGTGCCCGGAGGGCAGCGGCTCAAGGAAGCCAAAGTCCATGAGGCACTCCTGAACGCGGATGTGTTCATCAATGCACCAGTGCTCAAGCACCACAGTTCATCCATGCTGACCATCGGCATGAAGAACCTCATGGGCGTGGTCTGGGACCGGGGGTACTGGCACCGCAACGACCTTCACCAGTGCATTGCGGATTTTTCCTCCTTCCGCAGACCCGATCTCACGGTGGTGGATGCCTACAACGTCATGAAGCGCAACGGCCCCAGGGGCGTGTCTGTCGGCGATGTGGTTTCCATGAAGGCCCAGATCGTATCAACGGATCCGGTTGCGGCCGATGCGGCCGCAGCCAAGCTATTCGGTACGGACCCGACCGATATCCGCCATATTCAAATCGCATCAGATATGAATCTTGGACAAATGAACCTGAAAGCCCTGTCCATCAACCGGATCAAGATTTAAATGAAACTTCGTCTTCTCAAACCCCTGCGGGTCTGCATTGCCCTGGCCTTTTTCCTGCCAACGGTCTTTCTCTTTCTGGATGTATGGGAGACCAGGGCAAAAGCGCCGGCAGAAGAATTGCTTTTTCTCCAGTTTGTACCCTCTGCGCTTAAATTTCTAAACCACCCGGCTGCCGGGGCTGCAGGGTTTCTCTTTGTTTTGATAACGGCACTTATGTTCGGCCGAGTCTATTGTTCAGCAATTTGTCCTCTGGGAATATTGCAGGACATGGTCTCCCGCCTTTTTCCAAACAGGACAAAGACCCGGGGGAAAAAAAAGCGGCTTGGCAGATACCAATATTCTGCGCCCCACAGCATCCTGCGGTATACAGTCCTGATTGCAACCCTTTTGCTCTTTTTTTTGGGCAGCGGTTTAGTGCTTAACCTGCTTGATCCTTTCAGCGGTTTCGGCAGAATTCTTTCTAATCTGTTCCGCCCCTTTGTTATCTTCCTGAACAATTTGGCAACGCCTATGGCAGAGGCTTTGGGAATCCATGCGCTCTACCGTGTCCAGTGGCCGATCTATGCCCCGGTCGCCATAGGCGTTGCCCTGGTCAGTTTAGGTACGGTGGGCTGGATGAGCACCCGGCACGGCCGCCTTTACTGCAACACGTTGTGCCCTGTGGGAACCCTGCTGGGCCTGCTTTCTAAATTTTCCCTGGTAAAAATCAATTTTGATACCGGTTCCTGCCGATCCTGCGGTCGATGTGAGCAGGTCTGCAAATCCGAATGCATTGATGTAAAAACAAGCAACGTGGATACCAGCCGCTGTGTTTCCTGCTTTAACTGCCTTTCTGCCTGCCCGGACCAGGCCATGGTGTTTCGGCCTGATTTTCAGCAGAGCCGGCAAAGCCGTCAGAGAAACGAAGCCACCCGGGACCGCAGGAATTTCGTACTGGCTCTGGCAGCCGGGGGCCTTGGTCTGGCCGCAGGCCGTGCTTATGCCGCACCGGAAACGCTTCCGGTACAGGCTCGACCCACCACCATCCCCGAAAACAAAACCAGTCCGCTCTCGCCTCCTGGCTCGATCAGCATTGCCAGATACACCACCATCTGCACTGCCTGCCATCTGTGTGTTTCCGCCTGCCCCTCCCGGGTGCTTGTGCCTTCGGTCTTTTCATTCGGCCTGTCCGGGATGATGCAGCCGCGTATGGATTTCAATGCCGGCCACTGCAACTATGACTGCACAGTCTGTTCAAACATCTGCCCCAGCGGCGCCATTCTGCCTCTGACGGTAAAGGAAAAGCAGCAGACCCAGGTGGGCGTGGCAAAATTTATAAAAGAAAACTGCGTGGTCTATACGGACAACACCAACTGCGGAGCCTGCTCGGAACACTGTCCCAGCAAGGCTGTGCACATGAAGCCCTACCTGAATGCAGTTGGCCGTAAGCTGGTCATCCCAAAAGTGGACGAGACCATTTGCGTGGGCTGCGGTGGATGCGAGCATGCCTGCCCCACAAAGCCCTTCAAAGCCATCTATGTGGACGGCAATCCAAAGCATAAAATTGCCCAAAAACCGAAAGAACAAAAAATGGAGATGGATGCAGGTGAGGATTTCCCTTTTTAAGAAATGGGGGGTTGCATTTCAAATGCTCGACTCAGACTCGGCCTCACATTGCTTTTGTTATTGATGGCTTTTAGAAAATCAACCACGGCTACCAATTATAGATAGTCCGGGGTCGGCAATTCCTTAAAAACCAGGCTTATCTTGCTTAGAAAACATCATGGCTACGATCGGTATCATTTACAAAAATGCCCCATATAAAAGTTCCACATAAGATAATCAAGCGCAACTCTATTGATTATCCTCATCCAAGGCCTCCCGAACCTTGATTGTCAGATCCTGCTGTGAGAACGGTTTCTGAATAAAATGCACGCTTTCATCCAACACGCCATGGTGAGCGATCACATTTGCTGTATAGCCGGACATGAACAATCGCTTGAGGTCCGGATAAAGCGACAGCAGGTTTTTGGCCAAGTCCCGGCCGTTCATCTCGGGCATGACCACATCGGTCATGAGCAGGTGAATCTCGCCGGTATGTTCGCGGGCAAGAGCGATGGCTTCCCCCGGCGTGCCGGCCGCAAGGACCTTGTAACCGGTTCGCTCAAGCATCATGCGGGTCATTTTTAAGATGGAAGATTCGTCCTCTACCAGCAAAATGGTTTCGGTTCCGTCCAGGCTTATTTTGTCTGAGGTTTTCTTCTCAAGGCTTTCGGTTCCAGCCAGATACCGGGGCAGATAGATCCGGAAGGTGGTCCCCTGGTCCGGCTCGCTGTAGACATTGATAAAACCATCATTTTGCTTAACGATGCCGTACACCGTGGCAAGCCCTAGACCGGTGCCCTTGTCCACGCTCTTGGTGGTGAAAAAGGGTTCGAAAATATTGGCCCGCGTCTTTTGGTCCATGCCGCAACCGTCGTCACTGATCGCAAGTAGAACGAATTCTCCGGGAACGAAGCCCGTGTGTTCTGCACAATAGGCGGAATCAAATGTCGTGTTGCCAGTTTCTATGGTGATCTTTCCTACGTCTGCAATGGCGTCGCGGGCGTTGACGCACAGATTAGCCAGAATCTGATCGATTTGTGACGGGTCCATCCGGACCGGCCAAACTTTCTTATTGGGCAGCCACGCCAGGTCGATATCCTCGCCGATCAGTCGCTGTAGCATCTTGAGCATGCTTTTGATCGTCCGGTTCAGATCAAGCACCTTGGGTGCGATAGTCTGTTTGCGGGCAAAAGCCAGCAGTTGCCGGGTGATATCCGCAGAGCGCCGTGCGGCAGAGAAAATTTCGCTGAGGTTGTCGTGCAGCTGGTCATCCGGGGCGATGCCTTCCATGGCCATTTCCGTGTTACCGAGGATTATGCTAAGCATGTTGTTGAAATCGTGGGCTACTCCTCCGGCAAGACGTCCCACGGACTCCATTTTCTGGGATTGCAATAATTGTTTTTCTAACTCGTCCTTTGCAGCCTCGGCCTTCCTTTTGGCTGTCGTGTCCTCATAGATAGCCGCCAACTGCCCGGAGGGCAATTTGAAGACATAGTTTTCCACCCACAGCGTAATCCTCTCATCTTGATAGCTGCTGATTGTATGCCGTTGAGGCTGACCAGATTTCCAAACGCTTTGAAAGATCTCGAATAGTCCAAGCGATTCGATTCCAGGAAAAACAGTCCTAACCTCCTGGCCAATGACATCCTCCTTTTTAACCTGTCCGGATTCAAGGCCATGCTTGTTCAATTCTTTGAAGATGAAGTTTTGACCATCATCTGGGGTTTCATAAATTGCTACACCGATGGCCATATTTTCAAACAATCCCCTAAGTAGCGCTTCACTCTCTTGTAAAGCCTCTTGCATTCGCTTGCGTTTGGTGATGTCATCGAAGATCCCCAATACACCGATCACTTCCCCCTGCTCGTTTTTAAAAGGAAGCTTAATGGTATTTACCCATCTTTCTTCGCCCGCGACCACATATATTTCATCGGTGACCTTAAGTTTTCCTTCATGGATTACTTCATTATCATCTTTCCGGTACTTTTCAGCCAGTTCAGCCTGGAAAAAATCAAAATCATCCTTACCGGCGATTTCATCTGATTTTATCCCTATGTCCGTGGCAAAATTCGAATTGCAGGACATAAAGACAGAATTTCGGTCTTTAATAAAGATACGCTGCGGAAGGTGCTCGATAAGATTTCGATATCTTGCCTCATTTAACTTCAGCATTTCTTCTGATTGTTTGCGGGGAGTTATATCAATGAGTGTCCCGAACATCCATTGGGGTTTACCGTCATCAGTCCAGGAAATCACCTTGCCCCGATCCAGAATCCAGACCCAATGACCTTTTTTGTGCCTCATGCGGCGTTCGCACTCATAATAATCTGTTTCACCTTTGAAATGCTTTTGAAGCAATTCGTTGCTGGTATTGAGATCGTCAGGTTGGGTGTTATCTATCCATGTGTTGATTGATATTGGCGCCAACTCTTTCAGGCTGTAGCCCATGATCTCTGCCCAGCGCTCATTCAAAATGGTTTCCCCGGTCTGGACATTCCATTCCCATGTCCCGGCCTGGGTACCTTCGATCACTCCCTCCAGTCTGGCCTTATCTTCTGCCAATTGTTTTGATTCGATTTGCAGCAGTTCTGTTTCTTTGCTCTTGAAAAGAATTTTTGCAGAAAGGACCGTTGTCAAAGTGAAAACAGCGGCAATTATCAATGCAATGACAGCTTCATTTCTCCAGGGCCTTAGATATTCATATTCGGCATTTCCAGTAAGAACGAAAAAGGGATATTCGTCAGTCTTGCATAGTGATATCATCTGTTCGACGTCGTTGTAAGGCGACCTTGCTTTGTATGTAGCGGCAGAAGAGCCTTTTTCAATCAGATTTCGGGTTTCCTGTGACACTGCTTGAGAGCCGATCTGGCCACCTGGTGCTCTGTTATTGGGCCAGAAGGCGATCAGGTTCAACTCTTTGTCCCTGAGTGATACGGTTTCCTGTCTGCCGGTTTTGAGTGCTGAAAAAAGCTTGTCGAAATAACCGACATCAAACATGCCGATGGCTGTCCCTGCGAATGATCCGTCAGGAAAATCGATTCTTTTTGCGAGCACAAACAACCATCTTCCGGATACCTTTCCGTGTACTAATTTTGAAAGCACCATTTTATGGTCCGGATTTTCGCTGAGATATCTGAAATATTCACGATCTTTGATATTAACCAATTTGCCGGCAACGATGTCTGTTCCGTACAGCACATCTCCTTTTGAATCGGCGATGCTCAGATCAAAGAGTTCGGGCAGATTCTGAAGCAACTGCTTGATATGCCCGTCCAGTTCCGCCTTATTGACCTTTTGTCCGGTCAATTGCCTTTCTGTTAAAAGTTTCAAGGAAAACAGCCCGGTATCGATTCTGTCAAAAATACCACAGATATTTGTTGCAATGACGTTGGCCATATTCTGGACGCTGCTCTCGGCCATACGATGGTAATATTGATTGTCCTTATAAAGCCAGAACCCGATCATTGCATAGATTAGAATATTGATAAAAATGATGGCCGCAGTCAGCCTGAAGGCAAAACGGTTGCCTGCCCAAGCGCCGGTACTGGCTTCGTGGACCCGGTCAGCGGGGCGTTTTAGGAATCTGCTCAGTTCGTTTAATACCATTTCAGATCCTTGTTTAATAATCTCGCTTCTGCCTGCGTTGGGGAGACGGTAACCTCTGTGACAATATTAAAAAGCATATACTGCAAGTCTGGCATTGAAAATTGGATTAAATTGTCAATATCAATTGGACGTATAAATGTAAAGAGCTATCCACCAGAGATTACTTTTCATTCATAGTTGGATGATAATCCTAAAGATGACCATATAATTCTGAATTTGCAGTGTTGAATAATAAAAAAACCTCAAGGCCGAGTTTCTAAATAAGTCAAATCTACCAGAAAAAAAAGAGTTCACTGGTATTCAGTGTCACTGCTCCGGATTCTAAACAAGGCAGCTTTAACAGAAGAAGTAAACGCCCATACTAATAGGGCTTCAGCGTTTTGATTTAGATAAGATGCTGGAACCCACAGTATATAATTTCACGGTAAGCAGTTATGGGTGTCATATCATCCATTCTTTACGACCTGAATGTGATTTGCGTAATATTGAATATCAATAGCTTTGTTCGGTGGTAAAAATACAAAAAACCATGCTATAGAGCATATTCACGGACAAATATGGGTGCTACCCTAAAAAAAAAGGAAAAATTGTTAATGAGAATCACTATAGACCTTGAGTTTAGCGAAGAAACAACGCAGCTACTCCACGCAACGATCAAAAAACTCCAAAATCTCATTCCTGGAAAAGCATTCAACATTTCGATCCATGAGCCCCCAGAAAATGCTCCCATACCAGAAGAGACCACCGATAAGGGCAATGATGTTCAAGCTGTCTCCCCTGTCCCCAAATCTAAGAACTCCAGGAAAATAAGAAAGAACTTCAGACAAAACATTTTAAAGCTGATCAATCAGAGTGAAGGCCTATCCCCACAAGAAATTCAAACGATGACCGGATTAACCAGTAAGCAGGTTTCCAATGTCGTTTCTCTGTTGAAAAAAAACGGCTTGGTGGATCGAGTAAAAGGGAAGTACTACCAAAAGCCTGAACCTGGAATTGCGCTTGAAAAACAGGCGGACCAAGGAGAAACTGTAGCCCCTAAATCATAAAAAAAAACCGAATCAGTATGTGAATAGCCCGGTTTCTTTTGTTTAGGTACAAGCTTGGAAATTGATTCCCAAAGTATTATTCTATCAGCACAGATTCCGAAATGAATTGATAAAAATAAAATCAAGGCGAGGATTTTATAAATGAACGCTTTTTTCAAACTTATCCAACCACCAGATGGTGTTCCTGTTCAGAGATGCCACACTTTACTGACATCTGCAGGCCTGTCCGGCCCGCCGGGGTTGTTGACCCGTCCCGAAGGCTTAAACTATCTGAGCCTGCAAGGCTTAACCCAAAAACTTAAAAACGCCATCCACCTTGCCTGGGCAACGGGGGTTGGCATGGTACCAGAAACTGTGATGCAGGGATATTACCGGCACATCAGGTGACGCCGGCCATGGATATGCAAGCATGAATATGCTATAATTGAGCATTACGTTTCATCAACCCTTCAAGAAAGAACCATAACCACCATGTCAGCGTCAGCATATACTCCCCCCTGGAAACAGGCAGAAAAAAAACGTGCAGCCAGCCAGAAACGTTCCTCGTCCAGGCAATCTCATCCCTTTCTGGCCCAGGATCCCAAGGCGGTCGTGGGCCAGTTCCACGATCTGCCCGTTGAAAATCTCTCGGATTACGGGGTCTATCTGAGCTTTGGCCGTGACAGGGTTCTCCTCCCCAATAAGTACGTGCCAGACGGCGTTGCCGTCGGGCAGATCATCCGCGTCTTTGTTCATACCGATTCCGAGGATCGGCCCGTGGCCACGACCCTGACCCCGGCCGGGGTGGTGGGGGATATCGTTGGGCTGAAAGTCCGGGATACGGCGACCTTTGGCATCTTCATGGACTGGGGCCTTGAAAAGGACCTGCTGGTTCCCCGAAGCGAACAGGAAGGCCGGATGGAACCCGGGGAAACCCATCTGGTTAAGATCTGCCTGGACAAGTCTTCCCACAGGATCTTTGGCTCCACCCTGACGGCAGGATTCTGCGACGGGGACGCTCGGGATCTGGCAGCGGGGCAGGAGGTGGATCTCATCATCCACAGCATCAGCCCCATCGGTTATACCGCCGTTATCAACCGTTCCCGCACAGGACTGCTCTATAAAACCGAGACGTTTGAAGACCTGGCCGTGGGCGACACATGCAAAGGATACGTCCTGCGGATCCGGGAGGACGGCAAGGTGGACCTGACCCTCAAACAGCCGGGCTATGCCTCGGTGGAGGGATCGGCCGAAAAAATAATAGCGGTCCTTTCTGCCAATGGCGGCGCCAGCCCTTGCCATGACAAGAGTCGGCCCGAAGAGATCCAAGCCGCCTTTTCCATGAGCAAGAAGGAGTTCAAGCGGGCCGTGGGCAAGTTGTACAAAGAGGGCCGGATTGCGCTGCTCAGAAGCGACGGGATCCGCCTCATATCATGACGAACAACGATATTTTAAGGCGCCTGCGCTACGCCTTTGACATGAGCGAAGGGGAAATGGCGGCCATCTATGCCCATACCGGCACTCGGCTACTCAGGGAGACCGTCACCTGCTGGTTAAGGTCATTGAAGGCCTTTTCCTAAAAGGCGATCTTGATTTCAAGGTTTCGATTCGTTCATCATTCATCCTGGCCCTTCTTCCGGTTTAACGGCGATCCATACCACATGCCGGCCGCCCCTGCCCGGGGCAACGGCGCTGACCGAGACAGCCCTTGCCTTGAATCCGCAGTTGGCGAGGCGGCGGGTAAAGACGGGATCATCCCCGGCGGACCAGATGCCGAGGACACCGCCCGGGGTCAAGGCTCTGAAGGCGGCTTTCAGTCCGTTTTCGGCATAAAGGCGGTTATTGGCGTCCTGGGTCAGCCCTGCAGGACCGTTGTCTACATCCAGGAGAATAGCGTCAAAAGCGTGTGTCTGCCGATGGATCGCCGCCCCGACATCCGAAGCGTCCACCCTCACCCTGGGATCATTCAAGGGCATTCCGGCCAAGTGTCCTAAGACCGACCTGTTCCAGGCAATTACCTCTGGGATCAGTTCAGCCACCAGAATCCTTGCATCCGAAGGCGCCAGCGCCAGTGTCCTGGCCAGGGTATAGCCCATGCCCAGGCCGCCCACCAGGATACGCAATCCAGATCCCCGCCCTAACGGTTTCTGCCCCATATGCTCAAAGGCCAGGTTGGCCAGGGCCTCTTCTGACCCGTGCATCCGGCTGTTCATCAGTTCTGTTCCGCCGGTGCGGATGGAAAACTCCTCGCCCCGCCTCCGGAGAATCAATTCATTTTTCCGGCCCGGCACCGTTGCACGGTCGATTTCTTCCCAAGGGATCATTAATGGTCCTTTTATATAAAAATTTCAATAAATTGCTGAATTACTATCATTTTTCGTTGTGGGATTAAGCCTATCAATGGATATGTCAGGTTAGCCCATGGCTGCTATTCGGTATCAATGCCCGCCCAGTATCCCACAGATTCCAGCGGTTAGGAATAGGAAGGATGCTGGTGAATAGGGCTTCATTCCCTAAAGCGTGGATGAAAATGAAGCGCTGGCTAAACTAAAAAACGGCTTAGAGCTAACACTTATATGTTAAAACTTAATCTAAACTAAAAGGTTCCTGATGGGCAATAGGTTTTCGTTTTTTCCCAACCATCCGCTCCGGATTTGTAACTTTAAAAAACAATGAGAGCCATACCCGACAGCTCAATTTGCCAGGCTTGGCCCACGACAAAGTTTAAAGAAAAGATGGCGTACTTATCGATATATCCACTGCTACGGGAGGTGCCGGGTAACCGGCATTCCTAACGTGACACGATTTTCTAATTGTATCTTCTTTAAAACCAATGTAAATTGGCATTATGCTAAGATGTCCAAGAATAGAATTTACCATGTGCTCACCTACCTGGCACCCAAAAAGTGGCCAGGAAATGTGCGCGAACTGATCAATCTCATCCGCCGATTGATCCTCTTTTCCCAGGGACAACAGATCAGCATGCCTGTAGGTTCCCAGATCACCGGAAATAATCCATGACCCAAGCCAACAAATCTCTCATTCTGGCAGAAAAACCCTCTGTTGCCCGAGAAATCGCCAAGGCCCTCGGCGTCCGGGGAAATTCGGGCCAAGGGGCCATGGAAGGCCCGAACCATGTGATCACCTGGGCCGTGGGGCATTTGGTGAATATTGCCGAACCCTGCGATCAAAATCCCACCTGGGGCAAAAGCTGGACCATGAACCAACTGCCGATGATCCCCGGCAGGTTCACCCTGACCGTGCTGGAACAGACCCGGGACCAATTTGCCATTGTCAGCGCTCTTATGAACAGGGACGACGTCACGGAAATAATCAACGCCACTGATGCCGGACGTGAGGGAGAACTAATTTTTAGGCGCATCTATCTTATGGCCGGATGTATCAAACCTCTTAAGAGACTCTGGGCAAATGATATGACCGAGGCTGGTCTCAAAAAGGCTCTGGCATCTCTTGTTCCCGGCGAAGAAAAACGCAATCTCGGACTGGCCTCCTTTGCTCGGGCCGAGGCTGATTGGCTGGTGGGTATGAACTTTTCAAGGCTATTCACTGTCAAAACGGGGGGGCTGATCACGGTGGGCAGAGTACAGAGCCCGGTCTTGAAGCTGCTTGTAGACCGCTGGGCAGCCATCGAAAATTTCACCCCTCAGGACTACTGGACCATAGAAGGCACCTTTACTCACGAGGTCTACGAATTCAAAGGCACCTGGTTCGCTCCGCCAAAATGCAAAGAAAACAAGGTATGGGAAGCCCCTTTGGCTGAGGAACTGGCTGCCCGCTGTACGGGCAAAAACGGGATTGTGGATTCCGTAACCAGTACCAAGGGACGTCAGCGGCCGCCCCTACCCTTTGATCTGACTACCCTGCAACGCGAGGCCAATATACGCTTCGGCCTTTCCGCCAAACAAACCCTTCAGATTGCTCAGGAACTTTACGAAACCCAAAAGGCCATCACCTACCCCAGGACCGATTCCAAATATCTGACAACCGAAGTATATAAGGAAATTCTTAACCACCTGCGGGCCGTGTATCTCCATTTTCCGGACATCACCGTACAGGCCTCCGAATGCATCAAGACAGCCAAAAAAAACTTTCCCTGCGTGAACGACAAAAAGGTTTCGGATCATCACGCCATTATCCCCACGAGCAAACGTGTCGCTAAAGAACAACTCAGCCTCGACCAATGGAAGATATATGAAATGGTCTGCCGTCGCACCGTCGCCGCATTTTTACAAGACTGCACATTTCTGACGTCAACCATCTGGGTCCTGGTGGACACTGACCCATTCAAGTCCACGGGAAAAATTTTCAAAGACAGGGGCTGGCTCGTTGCCGAACCCTGGCGAACTGCGAAGGACAATCCCTTGCCGGACATAAAAAAAGATGCTCAGGTATTAGCTAAGAAAGTCATAGCCGCCAAGCACACCACCAAACCGCCGTCCCACTTTACCGACGCATCATTGCTCGGGGCCATGGAAACCGCCGGAAAACTAGTCGAAAACGAAGAGCTGCAAGAAGCCCTCAAAGAACACGGGTTAGGAACTCCCGCCACCCGGGCACAGATCATTGAGGCCCTGATCTCCCGAAACTATGTGGCCAAACAAGGCAAAAAACTCATAGCTACAGAAACGGGCCGCCATGTGGTGGAGGTAGTGGAAGCCTCCTTTCCCGATCTGGTTTCACCCGAACTTACGGGCGCATGGGAACAACGCCTCAAGGAAATGGAGCAAGGCAAAACCAGTTACCCGGAATTCATGGGCCAGATAAAAAAAATGGTCCAGCGGGGTGTGGAAAACCTGCGGTCCAAAAAATTTGCCCAAACCCCGGCAACGCTGCCACCGGACAAGACATCCCTTGGAAAATGCCCCAAATGCGGAGGCGATGTTGTTGAAAATCCCAAGGCCTACGGCTGCGTTAATTGGCGCGAAGCCAACGGCGGGTGCAAATTCACCATTTGGAAAACCATGTTCGGCGGCAAAATCACCAAAACCCAGGTCAAACAACTTTTGACCAAAGGGGTGACTGCCAACAAGCTGAAGCTATCCACTAAAGATGGTAATACATACGAAGCCCGCCTTCGTTTGCATGCGGGAGTGGTGAAAATTTAAGGGTTGCAAACGCCATACCCACAGGACGAGCTACAATATTAAAAAGTTGCTTTATCTATCTTTGAATCTACTTCTCATGCTTACCCTTAATTTAGCAGAACTCTGTCTGGCTTTTAAGATCTTCCCGATTCTTCAGCCTACGTTGAAAAACGATGATCACCGGCATCGAGAAGAAAAGTCCGAATAACAGGATCTTAATTTAAATACCTCACTTTTATTCTTAATAAAAAGCAATTTTATTCCCTATATAATTGACAAAGACCAATTTTAAGTCTTAAAAAGCATATATTATGCAACATGAATCGAAGCGTATAGAGCGATCATGATGCTTGAAAAAATTTGAATCTAAGGACAAGAATATGGTGACAGAACAAAAAAATATACGCCAGTCAAATGTCTCCGCATCAATTATCGAGACCGGACTTTGTACGGGTTGCGGCGGGTGCGTGGGGCTTTGCCCCTACCTGCGAAGCCACCGGGGAGAAACGGTCGCGCTGTTCGAATGCGACCGCCAGGACGGGAACTGTCGACGCTATTGCCCACGTATCCAAACCGATTGGGACAGGCTTAGCCAAAATTTTTTCGACGCAGCCGAACTCACCCCTGAAATAGGGGCATTTAAAGGGCTTTACCTGACCCGGGCCACGGATCCCGATATTCTCTCAAAAAGCCAGCACGGCGGTACAGTAAGCGCTCTGGTTTGTTTCGCCTTGGAAGAGGGAATGATAGACGGCTGCGTGGTGGCCAAAGAGGAAATGCCCATGCTGCCCCAAAGCATAACGGCCCTCAATCGCGACGAGGTGCTGGCGGCAGCCGGCAGCAAATTCGGAAACGCGCCGTCGGTGGCCGAATTCAATCGTGTATCTGCGCAAGGCGCAGGGCCGCTGGGGGTTGTGGCAACCCCCTGTCAAGCCCGGGCACTGGCCAAGATGCGGACAAACCCGGCCGAATCGGACGCCTCCCGGATGGACCGGCTCAAGCTGGTGATCGGCCTGTTTTGCGGCTGGACCCTGGATTGGCGGCGGCTCAGGCAGATGGTGCTTGATGCAACCTGTGACAAAAAAATTCTTGGCATGGACATTCCCCCGTCCAGTCACGCCTGTATGCAGGTGGAAACCTGTGACGGCATGATCGAAATCCCCATTGATCAGGTCAATGACTGTGTCCGTGAATGTTGCGATTACTGCACAGACATGACTGCCGAGTTCGCCGATATTTCGGTGGGATCTGCCAGAAGCCCCGAAGGGTGGGATGTGGACCGGCACTGGAACCAGGTGATCGTTAGAAGCCGGGCGGGCGAGGCGCTTTTATCCCTTGCCAGGGAAAAGGGCGTTCTGGAATTCAAGCCGGTTCCCCCGGGAAATCTGGAGAAGCTTAAAACTGCTGCCGCGGGTAAAAGGAGGCGGGGTGAGTCGAACTTGGATAATATGGAGGTGCGGGAATGTCGATCATAACGAGCAGTAAAAATAAAGGCGAACGCCTTTTGATGATGGGCAACGAAGCCATCGCCCGGGGCGCACTGGAGGCCGGCGTCAATGTGGTGGCGGCATATCCCGGTACGCCGTCATCGGAAATTCCCAAAGCTCTGGGGGATGTGGCCGACGAGATGGGGCTTTACGTGGAGTGGTCCACCAACGAAAAAGTATCCTTGGAAGTGGCTGCAGCGGCATCGTATTCCGGCCTGCGTGCCCTTTGTGCAATGAAGCAGGTGGGGGTGAACGTGGCCTCGGATTTTCTGCTTCACCTGGCGGAATATGGATCCCGGGGGGGGCTGGTGCTGGTGACCTGCGAGGATCCCGGCTCCCTGTCCAGCACCAACGAAGGAGATTCTCGGCCCTACAGTAAAATGATGGAGTTTCCCCTGATCGAACCGGGGGATTTCCAGGAAGCCAAGGAGATGACCCGCTGGGCCTTTGAGCTTTCCGAAACAATCAACAATGTGGTGATGTTGCGCAGTGTGACGCGTATGTCTCACGCTTCGGGCAACGTGGTCGTCGGTGACCTGCCGGAAACCCGTGTGAAGGCAGATTTTCAGTACAATGGCGGTTTTTTTAACCAGATGACCGGGCCGGTGATGACCCTGCCCGGCACAGCACCTGTTCAGCGTCTTCGTCAGCAGGAAGGGCTGGAACGGGCCATCGCGTGTTTCGAAAAGAGCCCCTTCAACACCTACTCCGGGCCGGACGAGCCGGAACTGCTCGTCATCACCAGTTCTGCGGCAAACCTTTATTGCCGGGAAGCTATCGACAGTCTGGGGATCCAGGCGAGGGTCGGTCTATTAAAGCTGGGCACCACCTGGCCCTTGCCGCCACGCCTGGTGGAAAAACATCTGACATGTGCCGGCCGCGTGCTGATCGTCGAGGAGGGTACGCCTTTCATGGAAGACAACATCAAGGCCTTGTTTGCCCAGCGGGCCGAGGCCATCGGTCCAACACGCTTTCACGGACGTGCGGATAAAAGCATTCCCCTGGTGGATGAACTTAACCCGGACCGTGTCATGACGGCTCTGGTGAAAATTCTTGACCTGCCGGACCAGGATGCCAATGCTGATTACAGATCAAGCATCGCCGGAGAACTGGACGGCTGCATCCCGGGTCGGCCCATGGCCTTCTGCCCGGGCTGTCCCCACCGCGCGTCCTTCTGGCTGCTCCATGAAGCCATCAAACTTGATAACCGCCGCGGGTTCATCGCCGGGGACATCGGCTGTTACGTCATGGCTGTGTCAGATTGCGGGTTTCAGGCCGTGAAAACCTGTGCCGCAATGGGGTCGGGCATCGGTATGGCCTCCGGGTTCGGTCAGCTGAAGCGCTTTGGTATGCATCAGCCGGTCATGGCTGTTTGCGGGGATTCCACCTTTTTTCACACCGCCATGCCAGGTCTGGTGAACGCGATTCATAACCAGGCGGACGTGGTTATGGTGATACTGGACAATTCAGGCACGGCCATGACTGGTTTCCAGCCCCATCCCGGTATTCCCATTGGCGCGGACGGAAAACCCCTGCCTGCCCTGGATATTCCCGCCATTTGCCGGGCTATGGGCGTGCGGGTGGAAATTGCCGATCCGTTTAAGTTTGACCAGACCCGGCAAACCATAGCTGATTTGGTGGATGATGCCGGCGGCGTCCGGGTGCTGGTACTCCGGCAGGCCTGTGCGCTCAGTCCGACCCGCAAGGGCAAAAAGTTGTGGAAGGTGACGGTGGATCCGGACAAATGCATGGCCGAATCCTGTGGCTGTAACCGGCTCTGCACGCGGATTTTTAAATGCCCCGGCTTGACCTGGGACCCGGAGGAGAAACAAACACGAATTGATGAATTCGTCTGTGTCGGCTGCGGTGTTTGCGCTCAGGTTTGCCCGCACAACGCAATCACGATAGAAAAGGTGGAAAAAGCATGAACAAAATAACATTGAAACATGACCCCTACAATCTGATTATCACCGGTGTCGGCGGCCAGGGAAATGTTCTGGCCAGCCGGATGGTTGGCGATATGCTTTCCCGCCAGGGGTTCGACATCACAATCGGTGAAACCTTTGGTGCCTCCCAGCGCGGCGGGTCGGTGATGAGCCATCTGCGTATATCCAGTAAGGGCAGTCTGTCTCCCCAGATTCCCGTGGGCCGGGCACATATGGTGGTATCCCTCGAACCTGTGGAGGCCCTGCGGGTGATAAAGGAGTATGGCAACCCGGGGGTAAAAGTGATCACCAACATGCGGCCGGTATGCGCCATGGGCGTCATCAGCGGTGAAGAGAATTACCCGTCACCGGAATCCATCATGGCGTGGATCAATAAATACGCGGCAGCCGCCTGGTTCCTCGATACCACCGAAACAGCGATCCGGCTGGGCAATCCCATTTTCGGCAACGTTATGCTGGTCGGCGCCCTGGCCGGAACCGGCGAACTGAACCTGGATCGCGAGACCTTCGAGGCAGTGGTAAAAAGCAGGATGCCCGCTTCCAAGGCACAAGTGAACCTGGACGCCTTTGATGCAGGCGAAAAGCTGATAGAAGCATAAACAACCGCCGGTGTTACCCGTGGAGCGCTATATCATCATTTTGATGGCAAGAAAGGGCTGTTCCGTGCAGTACTGAATCAGGTGCTGCTAATGAGGCGGCCTTCTGGGCAGCTCGTGCAGAAGACCCTGAAACCGCCCTGGCCCAGGCTCAAAGCACCATGGCCGAGATGATTCGCTCTTTGAGTCCCTGAGGCGGGACTGAGGCACGGTGCCTGAACAGACGGAGTTGCAATAATAGGTGGCGTAACACGTTTTACTTTGTTGGCATTTGAGTTTAACAGGTGACTATGTGGTTTTTATCCGTAAAAACAAACATTTGTATTGTTACTCCGTTAAAAAAAAATAAAACTCCTATCCCGGTGAGAAAAATGAACGCATGGACTTATAGATATTGTGGTCTCAGATTCCTAAGAGTTTTTAAAAACTCGATAATTTAAATGATTTCACCAGCAGTGCGGCTTTCTGCATCCGTTGAGTTAAAAGTTGAGCCGTTCAATTGAGTTGAAATCAACGCCCAACCAACATTTTCCATGACGGAATTTGAAAAATGCAATCGTCAGCCTCCTGTTCCATGCGAAGGAAGAGAGGGGCAGGCAGGGTGACCGTCATGATATCGTTTCGGAAACGTCTTCGCATAACATTCCGGCCATCGCTCCCCAGCATGCCAAGCACAGCTTTGGGGGCCGCAGATTCCGCCTCGGCATAGGCAAAAGCGGAGATGCTGCAACAATCTGTACCTTGAGGCGCCCGAAGAGGATCGGTTCCACGCATAACCGACCCTGCAAGCGTTACAAGACCTGAAAACTCAACCGGATTTACTGGAAAAACAACGGCACGGACATTCTCATCAAAAGAGGTGCGGCTCAGGGGTTTAAACAAAACGTACTTGTACTGAATGTCGTACCGGGGAAATTCATGAAGAATCCACTCCCTTGCCAACTCCGCGCTACAGTGCCTACGCTCGCCATACTCGTACATGGATCTCCAGCTTTTAGGTGCAGCCTCTATTTCGGCCTGATATGCTTCCCGATTGTTAGCGGATTTTAGCCCTTTACTGAACAAGGCGGCATGCAGATCCAACTGTTCTTCCGATATATCAAAATCGGTCCCAAAACCCAAAGCAGCGCGGCCGCCTGTGCAAATGATGCTTTCACGACTACCGCCGGAAATTCTGCCACGTGTGCTTGCCTCTGCGAATAAATAGAGAACACAACCAAATTTACCATTCTTGTATTGGAATGCATCCGTGGGAATGGTATCGCTCCAAACGACTGCCACCGGCTCAAACTCCGGCCGAAGATTTTTCACTATCACGCTTTCCATGCTTAACTCCTATCTATTAGAGAATCCGTATCTTAAATTACTGTTTGCCTAACAAAAAATTCACCAGTTACAAGGGCCGAAGAAATTGTTACTTAAAATAAAAGTTCCGACCCTTGTGATTCGGATGAAAGGGATGTTTTTAAATTCAATGACTGGCAATTTTTGAGAATACATTTATTATTGCAACCCCAATCATTATCATTGTCATGCCTATTATTGCAGGGATATCCGGCATCTGTTTAAACAAAATGGCACCTGTTATTGTAATCAGCGTAATCCCGATTCCTGACCAGATTGCATACGCAATTCCTACGGGTATCGTTTTTAACACGAGTGATAAAAAATAGAATGATGCCCCATAACCTACAATTGCCATAATACTTGGGCCTAGTTTGGTAAATTCTTGCGACGCTTTTAATGCACTGGTTCCGATAACTTCTGCAATTATTGCTATAGAAAGATACAAGTACCCCATATATTCTCCCGGCTCAAAGATTGTGTGATGAGAATATCAATGATATGGTACAATGTGTAGATCCATTAATAAAAATCTTATTGGGCCATTATGAGACGCACCATATGCGACAAGCCGCTGACATAGAAATTTCCTTGACACCTCGGCCAGACGGGATAGCGCTTCAGCGATGGTTGTATGATGAAATTCGTACAGCCATCCTCGCAGGTAGGCTTATGCCGGGTTCACGCCTGCCGGCCACCCGTGATCTGGCGCTACGATTGAAAATATCCCGTGGTACGGTGCTGGCGGCTTATGCTCAATTGGGTGCGGAGGGATATATCCAGGGCGTAACGGGAAAGGGCAGCTTTGTAGCCCCGGAGTTGCCGGACTTACCTCCCAGACCGGTCGCTACAGGCAGTGGGGTGGCGGAATCTATCAGCGACAACGCCACTGGAACCAAGTACGAGGCTCCGGCTGTGGTGTTGTCTGCCCGGGGCAAGAAGCTATCAATGACGCCGTTCAGCGTTGCAGGGCGCACGTTACCGGCTAAAGCATTTCGCACCAATCAACCGGATGTCACTGCATTTCCTTTTGATCTGTGGACGCGCATTGCCTCACGCAGATCACGTCGCCTGTGTCCAAAATTCCTCGCGGATGGAGACGCCTGCGGTTACAAACCGTTACGTGAAGAAATCGCAGGGTACCTACGTTCCAGCCGTGGTATCACATGCTCTGCTGAACAGGTGGTGTTGGTGGGCAGCGTCCAGCAGATACTTGATATAAGTGCTCGGTTATTGCTCGATCCAGGAGACCAAGTATGGATCGAGGATCCTGGATATCCTGGTGCCCATTTGATATTCGCCGCCGCCGGTGCAAAAATAGTGGATATCCCAGTGGATTTGAATGGCATAGATGTTGAAAACGCTCGCAATCAGGCTCCCAATGCGAGATTGGCATATGTCACAGCCGGAAGGCAATCGCCCTTGGGCTACGTATTGGCGCTGGATCGCCGCTTTTCCCTGCTGAACTGGGCCCATCAGCACAATGCCATTGTGATTGAAGACGACTACGACAGCGAATATCGTTTCGAGGGTGCGCCGCTATCGGCCATGAAGAGCCTGGACAAAAAGGGGCGAGTGATCTATTGTGGGACTTTCAGCAAACTGCTCTTCCCCTCTCTTCGTATTTCCTATGCCGTGTTGCCCGATCAATTGATTGCACCTTTCACCGCGGCCTTGTCCTTAACCTTTCGACACGTCCCCATCATCGCCCAGACCACTTTGCACGAATTCATTGCCGAAGGTCATTTGGGTCGCCACGTGCGACGGATGCGCTTGCTCTATGCCGAGCGCGCCCAGGCTTTGCGGCAAGCGGCTAATGTTCATCTATCAGGCTTGCTCGAAATCCCGGAAATCACCATGGGGCTGGACACACCGGCATTTTTTACCAACGACAGTAACGACAAGGATATTGCCAATCTGGCGGCCCAGGCAGGAATTGAAAGCCTCCCTCTTTCGGCTTATACTAGAACACAACCTGTGGATCCGGGACTGCTGCTCGGATTTGCCGCCGTTAGCCATACAGAGATTGAATCTGGTGTACGAACGCTCGCCCGGGTGATAGATAAAACCCCAAACTGAGCGATTGTCAAGCTTGCCGCAGATACAAGGAAGATATCACCGGTTACAACGGAGCACGGAATTTGAACAAGGTGCTAATCTACACATGAGGAGGTAAAAGGACTCCCAATCCATTATGAAAGCGGTGATGGTTACTTTTGATATTGGGGACCTGGACCGAAAACCTGGTAGATTTAATTATAGATGCATTCCTCCAAAAAAATTGCCTGATACTACGAATGTTTTAAAATTCCTCAAAAAAAATCATTGTTGTCTTGACAAAAAACGTTTTCCGGCTTAACCATGGTCCCCGTTGTTTAGAATTTGGAAATAAATGTTGGTGCAGGTGTTACAAAAGCAAGAGCCCTCCTATACGAGTCCTCCGATGTAAGTAAAAGCACGTTGTACGAAAAACAATTTATCCAGATAGCGAACAAACCATCCGCATAATTGGGCCGCGGTCGGCCCTATGATGCGATATTGGACTGATGCGGTTATTTAGCGGCGTGTTTTTTTAGATTTTTAAGCCTTGGATTCGCCATGAAAATATAACCGCCTAATAAAAGGGTGTTTATAGAAAATGGAAACGTTAAGCCAAACAAGAATCATCCTCAGCACCATGGAGCGATTGAATTCCCGGGCGCATCTGCCTGCTGATCTTTCAGCACTTTTGGGAAAAACTGCCTTGCTTCAGGCAAAAAACACAGGCGTTCTTGAGCTTGATTTGTCAGGTATCCCTCTTTCACAAGTTCCGGTCTGTTCTCCCTTGGATTTCTCCCTGGATATAAAAAATTTCGAAGCCCTGATTGCCCGGATCATGGAGGCGATCCTTGAGGCCAGGGACATCATGCCTCCTTCTGTGGTTAATGCTGTGGTTCAGATTCAAGGGGTTGTTGGAAAAAAAGAACTTTCGTTGGAACAGGCCTGGAACGAGATCCGGATCCGTTTTGCCGGCGATGATTTTTCAGGGACTGTTTTAAAAACATGGGAAGCGCAAACCCCTGAAGCACCATCTGCCCTGCCCTTTCTTGTCATGGCCGCTGCTGCGCCAAGCCTTCAAGCAGTAGGACGTGCCCTGGCCGAGGCCAAAGGAATTGATCCGGAACAGATCCATACCAGCGGTGCCTGCCCCGTGTGCGGTAGCCCGCCCTATATGCTGGAACTTCGGGGAAAAGAGGGGCAAAGATTTGCCCACTGTTCCTTTTGCAGATTCACCTACCGAATCAGGCGGGTGGCCTGTGCCTGCTGCAACATTGACAAGGCCGATCAATTAACCGGCTTTACGGCGGAAGGCGAACCCGGATTCCGGGTGGAGACCTGCGCCGAGTGCAATACCTATATAAAAACAATTGATTTTCGGGAACTTGACCGAGAAGCTTTTGCCCCACTGAATGACCTTGAATCCCTGCCCCTGGACATGCTTGCCGCAAATCACGGCTACAAGCGTATGGCTTTGTCGGCATGGTGTATTTAACGATATAGTCCTTAACCGATGCAAAGGAGAAGTAATGGACTTAACCCGTAGAAATTTTGTGAAAGCGGCATCTGCCACAGTTGCAGGACTTGCAGCTGCGCCGGTATTTACCGGCCTGGGCTGCTCTACAGTTTCAAAGTCTGTAGAGCGAGCCAAACAACTGGATCCCAAATGGACGAAACAGACCACGTCCGTGTGTGCGTTTTGCTCGGTTGGATGCGGTCTTCTGGTAAACACGGACCTTGCAACAAAGCGGGCCGTCAACGTTGAAGGTGATCCTGATCATCCCATCAACCAGGGCGCATTATGTTCCAAAGGTGCGGCCACCATCCAGATGACGGAAAACCCCAAACGCACCTTGACCTGCCTCTACCGGGAACCCTATGGTAAAGAATTTATTCCCAAGGATTGGGATTGGTGCAAAAAACGACTTGCCCGTCTGATCAAAGATTCCCGGGATAAATCCTTTGAGGCTAAAAACGATAAAGGCCAGGAAGTCAACCGGACAATGGGAATCGCCTCTTTGGGTTCTGCCGCCATTGACAACGAAGAGTGTCTGGCCATGCACAGCTTTACCCGGTCTTTGGGACTTGTCTATATTGAACATCAGGCCAGGATTTGACATAGCGCAACTGTAGCGGCTCTGGGAGAGACGTTTGGACGCGGTGCTATGACCAATCACTGGATTGATTTGCAAAACAGTGACTGTATTTTAATTATGGGCAGCAATGCTGCCGAAAATCATCCCATTTCTTTTAAATGGGCCCTGAAGGCCCAGCAGAAAGGGGCGAAAATTATCCATGTGGATCCGAGATTCACAAGAACCTCAGCCAAGGCCGATACATATATGGCCCTGCGTTCCGGAACGGACATTGCCGTTCTGGGCGGCTTGATTCGGTATATTCTTGAAAATGAGAGTTATTTTCTTCCCTATGTAACCGAATATACCAATGCCTCTTTTATCCTGGGTGAGGATTATGAGTTTAAAGATGGTCTTTTCAGCGGTTTCAACGAAGAGACAAGGGTCTATGACAAAGCCACATGGGCATTTGAAAAAGATGAAAACGGTGTCCCCAAACGGGATAAAACCCTGACCCATCCCCGGTGTGTGTTGAACGTAATGAAAGCACACTACGACCGGTACACCCTTGATAAGGTATCTGCCATATCCGGCCTGACCAAAAGTGATCTGATTGACTTTTATCAGACCTATGCGGCAACCGGCAAACGGGGAAAATCAGGTACCATTATGTACGCCATGGGCTGGACCCAGCACTCTGTGGGCGTTCAGAATATTCGTGCCATGGCCATGATCCAGCTGCTTTTGGGCAACATCGGCGTGGCCGGCGGCGGTGTGAATGCCTTACGCGGTGAATGTAATGTGCAGGGGTCCACGGACTATGCCCTGCTGTTTCATATTCTGCCTGGTTATATCAAAACCCCGGTGGCAGGTCTGGAAACACTGGAGGCATATAACAAGGCCTTTACACCCAAAAATGATGACCCCGAAAGTGCCAACTGGTGGCAGAATTACCCGAAATACTCGGCCAGTCTGATCAAGGCCATGTATTCGGATGATAAAATCGAGGATGCGTACCGGTATCTTCCCAAGCTGGACAGCCTCTCTTCGAAAAAATACTCCTGGATTCCCCTGATTCATCGTATGTGGGAAGGCAAATTTTCAGGGGCGTTGATCTGGGGAATGAATCCGGCCTGTTCCGGTCCTGATTCGGTTAAAACCCGTGAGGCCATCGGCAAGCTTGACTGGATGGTCAATGTAAACCTTTTCCAGTGTGAAACTTCTGATTTCTGGAAAGGGCCGGGAATGGATCCTGAAAAAGTCAAAACAGAGACCTTTTATATCCCCTGTGCATCAGCCATTGAAAAGGAAGGATCGGTCTCCAACTCCGGCAGATGGAGTCAGTGGCGGTATCAGGGCCCCGAGGCACCTGAAGGGATTCTCTCGGATGGGCACTACTTCCATGAACTGTGGGAAGAGATTGCCAAGCTTTACGAAAAAGAGGGCGGGGCTTTTCCCGAACCCATTACCCGTTTAAGCTTTAACAATATGTGTAAAAAGGACGCCCACGGTCATTACCATTTCAGTGCGGATCAGACAGCAAAGCTTGCCAACGGCTGGTTTACCCGGGATGTGACCGTAAAAGGCAAATCGTTCAAAAAAGGACAGCAGGTTCCCTCTTTTGCGTATCTGACGGATGACGGATCGACCACATCGGGCAACTGGCTCTATTGCAATTCGTACACGGATGCCGGAAATATGGCCCAAAGGCGCGATCCGTCCCAGACAGAAGAGCAGGCACGCATCGGTCTCTATCCCAATTGGACCTGGTGCTGGCCGGTTAACCGAAGGATTTTATACAACCGCGCCTCTGTCGATCTTCAGGGAAAGCCCTGGAACAAGGAGAAGGCGGTTATTGCATGGGATGGAAAAGCCTGGCAGGGCGATGTCCCGGACGGCGGATGGGCACCGGGTGCACGGCATCCTTTTATCATGCGCAAAAACGGTCTTGGACAACTGTTTGGGCCGGGACGTGCGGACGGTCCCTTGCCGGAACATTATGAACCTTTAGAGTGTCCTGTTCACGCCCATCCCTTCTCTTCCCAGCTGAACAATCCCGTCTCCATAGAAGTGGGCAAAGAAAGAAAGGCCCAATGCGATCCAAAATTTCCCTTTGTGGCTAGTACCTACCGGGTAACCGAACACTGGCAGACCGGCTCCATGACCCGGTGGATGTCATGGCTTGTGGAAGCTGAACCCCAGATGTATGTGGAGATCAGCCCCCGGCTGGCCAAGCTCCGGGACGTTGAAAATGGGGATCGGGTCATGGTTGAAAGTGTCCGCGGTTCTTTATGGGCCATCGCCATGGTGACCGAGCGTATTCAGACCTTCAACATTGACGGCAATGAGGTCCACATGGTGGGCATGCCCTGGCATTATGGATGGATTGCCCCCTTGAACGGCGGTGATTCAGCCAATATTGTGACCCCGAACGTGGGTGATCCCAATACAGGTATTCCCGAGTACAAGGCCTTTATGGTGAACCTGCGCAAGTGGAAACAGGGAGATAAGATATGAATGGCAAAAGTATTTTTATAGATTTAACCCTGTGTACCGCATGCCGGGGATGCCAGGTGGCCTGCAAGCAGTGGAAAGATTTGCCGGCGGAACAGACACGCAATGTCGGCTCCCATCAGAATCCCCAGGATCTGTCCGCCCATACCCTGAAACTGGTCCGGTTTAAAGAGGTCCGGGATCAAAAAGGGAAACTTCGGTGGAATTTTTTCCCGGAACAGTGCCGGCAATGCATTGAACCGCCCTGCAAATACATGCTGAATATGTACAAGTCCAATGCGGTGACCCATGATGCTGTAACCGGTGCGGTGGTCTACAACCCATCGGCCACGTTGGACAAAAACGTGGATCTGGCCCCGGATCAGTTCTGCCCCTATAATGTTCCCCGGAAAAATGAAGAGACCGGGCAGTGGACCAAATGCGACATGTGCATTGACCGGATTCAGCAAGGACTGAAACCGGCATGTGTGACGGCCTGCCCCACGGGCACCATGAATTTTGGAGACCGGGATGCCATGCTGGAAATGGCCAAAAAACGTTTAGAGGAGGTTAAAAAGACCCACCCAGACGCATTTCTGGCAGACCCGGACGATGTACGGGTGATCTATCTTTGCCAATCCGATGCCGATGATTATGCCTCCAATGTTGTGGCCCAGGCTGGGCATAAACAGGCTATTTTGGCTCAAATTCGGCCTGCCAAGCAGACCCGGCGGCAATTTCTCACAGGACGATTCAGATTGGGCACTCATCAGGGATAACCCAAGGATATAAGGAGACAGATGATGAAAAATAAAATATATATACTTCTGACTGCAGCCCTTATAACTTTGGGGATCTGCCTGTATGTTCAGGCTGACGAGGGCAATTCCTATGAAGCGCCCGAAGACGACCTGGAAATTAACTATATACAAGGACACAGCAACAGGAATTTGTCGGTGACCTTCAACCACTCAAGCCATGAAAGTTTTGAGTGTATTGACTGTCACCACAAAATGGGAGAGTTCAAGGCAGACGAATCTCCCCGAAGCTGCGCCACCTGTCACGATAACTTCAGCCCCGATGATCTCAAGGGCAGCAAAAGTTATTTTAAGGCGATGCACCAAATCAGTTTTACCCAGACTAAAAACCGTTCATGTCTGGGGTGTCATACCGATGAAATGGGCAAGGATGACAAGGATATGACCGGATGTAACGCGTCTGCCTGTCACGCTGAAGGCATTCGCTGATCTAATTGGATCAGCCGGCGGTCTTATATTGTTCAAACCTTTTCTTGAGCCCCGGCCCGATGCCGGGGCTCTTTTTTTCGCCTGAAAAGCTGAAAAAAACGATAATCATAACCAGATGGAGCGATGTTTTTATGGTGATAGAAAACGCGTTAACCCAATTGGATGTTCATCGATACAGTCACGGCCGGTTTCACAGGGAAACCTGTCATGTGCCGGTGGAGACGAACCTGATTATTGAGATGAATGGATTTGAAATAGTTTGCCTGCCGTGCACACCCGCCCATTTAGAGGCGTTGACTCTAGGATTTCTATTTTCTGCCGGGGCGATCCGGCGTGCTGAAGATATTGAATCTCTTGATTTGGAAAAACATGAGCAGATCGTCCGGGTCAGGGTAAAAACCGTTTCAGGTTCTGAAAACTTACGAAAGCCTGTTTACACCTCCGGCATAGGTAAAGATGTCACCCACATCGCCCCCCATTCAGGCGTTGACCCTGAGCGTTTGATCAAAAACATGAAGTGGCTGTTACAATGCTCTGTGCTTCACCAGCAGACCGGAGGGTTTCACACGGCCGCCGTGAGCATTGCCAATGCCACGCCCGGATTCCACATTGACGACATCGGCCGTCATAACGCTGTGGACAAGGTCATCGGCACCCTGCTCATGAACAACATCCCGCCTGATAATATGGTATTGTTAGTGTCCGGCCGAATCTTTATAGAGATTCTCCAGAAGGCGGCAGCATTTGGATTTCCTGTCCTGGCCTCACGGGGTGCGCCCACCAGCGAAGCGATTGTCATGGCCCAAAAATTAGGTATCACGGTGGCAGGTTATGCCCGGCCCGATCGGTTTACACTGTTTTCACACCCCCAGCGGATTCAAAGTCCGTGAACCAGGATACTTGATAAATAGATACTGATAGGTTCGTTCAGGCACGATTTAAAAAAAGAAACGTAACTACTCACCCATATCTGTAAGTTTACCTGTCAAAGCCATCTGAATAGCCACAAGCGGGTTGATACCCTGGCTTGCCATTGTTTGCAGATAGCTTGAAATTCGACAATAGGCATGAGCATAATGCCGGCGCCTAAAACATCCTGATATTTTCTGTTTCACCTTTGCCATGCGGAGATCACGCTCCGCCCGATTGTTGGTAAAGGGGACATACGATTCTCTGGCAAACAACAATACCGCTGTTTCATATTTTTTCAGCCTTTCCCAAAGATTATGAGCATCTGATTTGGCTATCTTTCCACGCTTACCTTTTGGCTTTGGCGGAATCTCCGGTAATTCTTTATCCCCACGTGTAAGAATGTTGCGGTAGCGTTTCTGCAAATTTGCATATTCTTTATCGGTAAGGCATTTATCCTCTCGCTTGGACACAATATGACAAGTCTCCTGCAATAACTTTTTCATATTAATGGCCCACTTGTATTGATTGGAATCAACAATAAAGGTCAGTTCCCGTAATAAGTGCGAACCACAAAGTCCATGTCCACAATGATCATATGATAAATATGATGCCCAGCAATCATGGATGATCACCCCACCATAGCGGGGAATGATATTCAAATCAACAATCGCCTCCTTGCCCCGCTTTCGATGAAGTAATTTTAGCGTGATTCCTCCTGAAGAATATACATGAATCCAATGATTTTTACCTTCCACCCGGAATGATGTCTCATCCACATGAATGGAAGGGGCATGAAGGATACTTTCAATGGATTTTGTCTCCCATTCCTCAAGAGATTGATAAAGCCTCCATACAAACTTGAGCAAAGTTGCCTCGGAGATAACAGTGCCGATCATGGCAGATATCTGTTTCTGAACCCGATTGAGAGCAACCATTTGACTGATTATCAAATGAATGGCAAAAGCTTTGAGTCCATTACCGTACTGTAAACTTCCGGGCATGTCTTCGGGAAAATGCCCTTTTGCCGTCGCCTTGCAGTTGGGACATTCCTTTATCTCGGCATCAATGTGCTCTACAACTTTTTCAAAAACGATGTCTATCTTTGTCCGCCGTTCGAGCCCCTGGCAAGGAGTTTGATCCAAAGGTGTGCCGCAGACATCACAGGTTTCAGCTTTGGCAATGGTGACAGTTTCGTTAACACGGGTGTTACTGATTTCACCACTGACTTTTTTGCCCTTTCCCTTGCCGGTAGAAGTCGGTTTGGCAGTTTCATCTCTGTCCGTTTGAGAAGAAGGCAAACTTGAATTTTTGCTGTTTTTGCGAGTTTGCTTTTCGAGAAAAACAGACAGGATCAATTCCACAACGAGAAGCATGCTATTCATTAACACCTTTACCTCAGGAGTTACCTTGCCTGCCAAGCTCAGTTGCTCAAACTCTTGCTTCACACGATCGACTTCTTCTCGAACACTGGTTTTGTTCATCGTTGCCATGCTTGTATTATAACACAGCTTTTTTTGACCTCCTGAGTTGCCCTACAATCCATTTTCTCAACGAATCGGATAAAATTTCATTAAATTTTTGTGATTGTCAAATGCATGCCACATTATTATGTAGCACGAGGATATTTTGATGTAATTTGATTTTTCAAAAAAATACCTCCCAAAAACCTGTCAAGCTTTTTTTTAGTTTTTTGACATTTTTTTATGGGGGTGAGTAGTTACAAAGAAACTATAGAGCATTGGAAAAATTTGACTGCACAGGCGTGATCCTGGCCGGCGGCTGCAACCGCAGACTTCCCGGCATAAAAAAAACATTTCACAAGGTAGGATCAAAGACCATCATGGAGCGAATTATCAGGGTGTTTTCAAAGCTTTTCCCCCAGGTAATTCTGGTGGTCAATGATCCAAAAGATTTTCTGGGGCTGGATGCGTTGGTTGTTACGGATATTAACCCGTCCCGGTGTTCCCTGGCCGGGCTTCACGCAGGTCTTTTTTACGCCGATTATGATTGGAGTTATGTCACGGCCTGCGACCTGCCCTTTCTCAGTGAGAAAGTTATCCGGTATCTTTTGGCCCAGCGGGACCTTGACAAACAGATCATCATCCCCCAAACCAGGGGCGGCCTTGAAATGTTGTCCGCGCTATATCATAAATCCTGCCTTCCCAGGATTGAAACCAACCTGGAAAAACAGGAATTTATGATAAAAAAAATTTTAAAGTCGGAAAAAAGTATACAGATCCCACCCCGGGTGCTGGAATCTCTGGACCAGAACATGCGGTTTGCATTTAATGTGAATACATTGCAAGATCTTAAAACTGCCAGAAAATTGCTTCTAACCCAGGGAGCCCCCAAAGAAGACAAATACGATGGTCAAAAATATCTGCCAACACACAATTTCGCCGTCACAAGGGAATCACCCCTGCCCGAATGTGTTTCATGATTTTTGCATATCCCAACCTTAAAACGAATGTCGTGTAGATAATTGCCGGATTAATGAATAAAAAATGTGTCCGTATCTTGGATGAAAAAGGAGCGCCATGCACCACGATATTTTTAGACAGAATAGACTCCGGGTGGATGCCTCCTCATGGCATAAATCCCCATGGGATGACGTTTCAAGCCGGAAACTGAACTGCCATATGGGAGAGTATCCGCTCCATTTTCCGGGTTTGAAAAAAGCCTATCTTTGAGAACAAAAAACATGATAGCTTCAGATCGCTGAGACGACTATAAAAATGGACTGTGCTGATGAAAAAAGCTGAAGATTGCAATACTGTTAATGAAGTCTATGCTTGCCTGAAAGAACTGGAAGACGATCCGAGATTGATTCGCAATGCTCAAGAATTGGAGCAGGTAGAACGTGAAATACTTGGGTATACGAATCGACTGACCTTGATCCCATTTAACGATATATTAGGAATTTAATTTTGTTTAAATAAAAGAGGCTTACTGGTTGTTAGAATGTCGAAAAACGAATTGAAATGCTACATTATTGCAGGCCCCAACGGCGCGGGAAAAACAACTTTTGCCGAAAATTTCCTGCCGGAAGAAGCTGATTGCCTGAATTTTTTGAATGCAGATTTAATCGCCAAAGGAATTGCACCCTTCAAACCTGAAAGTGTTGCAATAGAAGCCGGTAAACTTTTTTTAAAACGGATGAATACGATCGTTTCCAATAGAGAATCTTTTGCGTTTGAAACAACACTGAGCGGATTAAACTACATCGACCGCATTAAAAATTGGAAAAAGATCGGTTATGAAATAATTCTGTATTTTCTGAAACTTGAGAATGAGGAGATGGCCATTCATCGTGTCCAGCTTAGAGTCGCTGAAGGTGGACATAATGTTCCGGAAGATGTTATCATACGAAGGTACCATAGGGGATGGAAGAATTTTCAAAAATATTACAAGCACCGGGTTGATGCTTGGGTTGTTTTTGACAATTCCAAAGAAATCCCTGAAGTCCTGGAGGAGAAGAATGGATAAAAAATCATACTCAGCTTTGGCAATAGGTGCAATGCATCGTGCATCAAAGAAAGCAGCCGAAAAAGCAGCCGCCTTGGATCTATCTATTCCTGTATGGAAAGATGGTAAAATTATTTTTGTTAAAGCCAAAGATAAACTTCAAAAATTACGCACGGCATAGCTTTACCAATGGCCCAAAGAGCAACACATAATTTTGATGTTTACCAGCCCCGTAATCCCAAGGCAAGTGCATACTACAAATGTGTTGAAAATCATTTTGAAAATCTGGAACGGGCCTGGGATGATATGTATGCATCCCGGTATGGATTCTGGCGGACATATGTCATGACCGTGATCTATAAATACCTGGATTGCGGTGATCTTCATATGGGATTTGCCAGGGTCCGATGTGAATCATGTGGGCACGAGTATCTGCTGGCATTTTCATGTAAGCGAAGACATTTTTGCCCTTCCTGCCATCAGAAAAGAGAGATTGAATACGAGGAATGGCTGCTTACCAACGTATTGAAGGATGTATCCCACCGGCAGTGGGTATTCAGCATTCCCAAACGGTTGAGAATATACAGTCCGGTACTACGGTTATTATTCGAACAAATTCAGGGGAATGAGGAAAAAGGCCGAGACAGATGGTGACATTCCTGCTGTTATTCAAAATGAGATGTCATCCAAAGAATCCAGGCAGAATTGGGCCAGGCTAATCCAAAAAATTTACGAAGTGGACCCAATGATCTGTCCGAAATGCTGGGGGAAAATGCATATCATCAGCTTCATCGAAGAACTTGACGTCATCGAAAAAATTTTGCGTCATCTTGGGCTTTAGGATATCCGTAACCATGATCCACCGCAACCTGTTACTTCCGACTCTATCCCTGATTTGGTTTATGACTTTTCTGACTCCCAAATCCCGGCCAGCGGCTGGCATTAATTCCAGCGCTTTGGGGGATTTCCGGTGAGGTATGCTCAAAATTAGCCTAAAAGATTGCTATTTTAGCCCTTTTCTAAGTTTCTGCCCTTCAGGGTATGAATTCGGTCCGATTTTTTAATGTACTCTCTCTGGGATTGTTTTTATCTCAACGGCCTTTCTGACGACGAAGCCCCAGCCGGGCACGGCCACAACATGTTGTGGCCGTGCCCGGTTGGGGCCATATTTCAAACTTAATCATCTTTGTCAAACGTTCGTCATACTTTGCTTGATAAAAACCGTCTTCCTATCCTAACCCTGTCCGGCGGTGAACAGCAGATGCTGGCCATTGGCCGGGCCTTGATGCAGGACCCGAAATTGATTATGTTTGATGAACCAAGTCTGGGACTTGCCCCCATACTGGTGCAGGAAGTATTTAATGTGGTAAAGGAACTGCACCAGCAAGGCCTGACCATGCCTGAATGCCAAGAACTTAATTGGAGCCCCTTCACACAATCAAAGAAGCGGAAAAAAGCCAGTATTCTGCAGACAACCAAAGCCGGAAGAAAGCTTTTTCTTACGGGAACCCCGGTGTTTGACACCAACGGCCGGCTGGTCCGTGTGGTGGTCAATGAACGGGATATCACCGATATCAGCCGCCTGCATAGGGAACTGGAAAAAAAGGCCCTGCTCAATAGCGGACAAGGGTATTATTTTTCTGGATGAAATCGCTGACTTACCTGCCGCATCCCAGGTCAAGCTCCTTAAATTTTTAGAGGACGGTGTGATTACCCGCGTGGGTTCAACCCGGAACCGGAATGTAAATGTCCGCATCATCGCAGCCACCAACCGGGATTTAAAAAAAATGGTCGATACCGGGCAATTTCGAAACGATCTTTACTACCGCCTCAACGTCGTGCCCATCAATATTCCTCCCCTAAGGGAGCGAAAAGAGTGCATCGTTCCCCTGTTCAACCATTATCTCCTTGAGTTCAGCCGGAAATATGGAAAAGAACGCCCTGGTATCACGGGAGAAATTCTGGACGCTCTGACGGTTTATAATTTTCCCGGGAATGTCAGGGAGATGATCAATATCTGCGAGCGCCTGGTGGTCATGTCCCATTCCGGTGAAATTTCCCTGAAAGATCTGCCGGGACTTGTCAGGGAGAATATCAGCCCCCAGCCCTTGACCATGGAGCCCTGGCAGCCAGGCCAGACCTTTAGGCAGATGGTGGAAGCCTTTGAAAAAGACCTGTTGACCCAGGTGCTGCAAACAACCCGGACCCAGTCCGAAGCAGCGGAAAAGCTGGGACTTAATCAGTCTACCATCGCCAAAAAGATTCAAAAATACCGTATCCAGCTCTAATGGTTTACAAACAGGTCGGATTGGAAGAAAAGGTCCATCGGCTGCCGGATCAGTTGTCCGGCGGTGAACAGGAGAGGGTTTCCATTGCCCGTTTTTTTGGCTTTAACCAAGCCCTCGCCAACAGTCCATCAATCACAGCCAGTTCGCCTCCCGCAGATCAAATCTGCGGTTGTTCAGGGTCTGGAGGAATTGTTCAAACTCCCCGGCCGGGATAGGACGACTAAAGTAGTAGCCCTGGATCTCGTCGCAGGCATGGTTGCTCAGAAATTCCACCTGCTGCAGCTCCTCCACCCCCTCGGCAATCACCTTGAGATTCAGGCTGTGGCCGAGGGAGATGACCGCCTCGGCGATGCTGCTGTCCTCCAAACTGCCCGGCAGCTCGTTTACAAAGGATCTGTCGATTTTGAGACGGGTCACGGGAAATCGCTTAAGGGCGCTGAGACTGGAGTAACCGGTGCCGAAATCGTCAATGGATAGCTGCACCCCCATATCGTTGAGTTTATTCATGGTTTCAACAGCTTGCTGCGGATCCTTCATCACCAGGCTTTCGGTCAGTTCAAGCTCAAGATAGCAAGCTTCCAGTCCGCTGACCTCGAGTGCCTTCGCAACGCGCTCGGGAAGGTCCTCTTCATGAAACTGGCGCGGCGACACGTTGACCGACACGCAGACCTGCGCCATCCCGGCATCCTGCCAGGTCTTGTTCTGCTTGCAGGCGGTATGCAGCACCCAGTCGCCGATCGGGACGATCAGGCCGCTCGACTCCGCCAGTTGGATGAACCTGGCCGGCGGGATTAAACCGAGTTTGGGGTGCTGCCAGCGCAGTAGCGCCTCCATGCCGATGATGGTCTGCGAGTTCAAACCATACTGGGCCTGGTAGTACAACACCAGTTCGTTGTTTTCCAAGGCATGGCGCAATTCCTCTTGCAGCATCAAGCGGCTCTGCGCCTCGCTGTCCATTTCGTGGCAGAAGGTTTGGTAATTGTTGCGGCCCAGTTCCTTAGCGCGGTACATGGCGGTATCGGCATTGCGCAGCAGGGTTTCCATATCATCGCCGTCCTGCGGATAAGTAGCCATGCCCATGCTGCAGGTGACCCTCAGATCATGCCCGGAAAGATGAATCGGGCGGACAATCGCTTCGCGCATCTTTTTCATGAACTGCTCGCCTACCTGTGTTGGGGTAGGGATATCGTAAAGGATGACGATAAACTCATCCCCCCCCTGACGCACAACGGTATCGGTGCGCCGGACCGATTCCTTCAGACGCTGGGCCACAACCTTCAGCAGCTCGTCCCCGCATTTGTGGCCAAGGCTGTCGTTGATCAGCTTAAAGTGATCCAGATCTATAAAAATCACGGAGAGTTGCCGCTTGTAGCGCTGTGCCATCAATAGTGCAAGGTTGAGTCGATCTTCCAGCAGCGCCCGGTTCGGCAACCCGGTCAGCGCATCATGATAGGCCATGAACTGGATCCGCTCATCTGTCTGCTGGCGCTCAATAGCAATGGCGGCAATGCGGGTGGCCATATCGACGACCTGCATGTCGATCCGGTTTCGCTTGACCGATTTGCGGAAATAGAGGGTCAAAACGCCGGCAAGCTTTCCCTGGGAGGCCAGTATCGGTGTCGACAGACAGGCCCCCCGGAGACCATGCGGTACTCCCAGCTTGCAATAATCCGCCCATTGCTTCGCTTGTGTCATATCGTCGACCCAGATCGACTTGCGCTGACAGGCGGCGGCACCGTTGGGGCTGCTGTCCTCGGCGATGGGCTCGCCTTTGGGGTAACACTTTTTATATTCGAGATACAGGGCTTCCGGAAATTCTGAGCCGGCACTCAGGTTAAGCCATTGTTCCCCCTCAACCAAAAAAATCGCGGCCAGAACATCATCCATCTGCGACCCAACCAGACGGATCAGGCTGCTAAGCACCTCATCCAGAGGCGTGTCCTTCACCAGCATCTCAAACAGTTGCCCCTGGCCGGAACGTAGTGCTTCGCTGCTTTTCCGCTGCTCAATATCATGGATGACGAGGATTTCCCCTTGTGACGGAGAATCCCGGTCTATCGCCGTCACAATGGTCTCACCCCAGAAGCGACTGCCGTCGCGGCGGCGATAACGAATGTCCGAGGCTCCCTCCTCTGGTTTGACAAAGGCCTGGCCGCAGGTATCAGTGGCGGAATCCTCGGCAGGCTCAATGGCATAGAGGTTTTCAAGGGTCTCCCCCTCAAGGGCATCCATCTCGTAGCCGAGCAGCGACGCCAGCTTCTGGTTGCAGCGCATGAGCCGCCGATCCTGCAAAAAAGCGATTCCCACGCCGGCATGTTCCAGCAACCGCTGCTGCTCCTGCAGGGTCTTGCACAGGGCCGCTTCAGCCTGCTTGCGGCTCCGGACCTCCTCCTGCAGTTGCCGGTTCCGTTCGATCAGTTGCCGCTGCATGGTGCACAGCTTCAGATGGGTGTTGATCCGGGCGACCACTTCCTCAATCTGAAACGGTTTGGTGATATAATCGACGCCACCGGCGTCAAATCCCTTCAATTTATTTCTGGTTTCGGTCAACGCGGTCATAAATATCACCGGGATATCTCGGGTGCGCTCATCCTCCTTGAGTTTGCTGCAGACCTCAAACCCGTCCATGCCCGGCATCATCACATCGAGCAGGATAATATCCGGCAGCACGTAGCCGGCGCGCTGGATGCCTTCCTCGCCATCCTGGGCAACGACTACCTGAAAACGCTGCTCATCTAACTGTTCGACCAGAACACCCAGATTGGCCGGTGTATCGTCGACAATTAATATAGTCTGCTGTCCATGTAACAAGGTGTCTGAATTCATAAGGAGGTCCTTTCCAAGTGGGTTTCCACCAACGCCAAGATCGCTTTGGATTGAAAGGCTTTCGTCAGCTCGATTAGCTTGTCGGCAAAGGGGTGGTAGCCGTTGTCCTGTTGGTTCAATTTGTCCGCCCAGCGGCGGATCTCGCGCATGTTACCCATCAACGCCAGACGGTGGAGATCCTCAAGCTGTGGTGGCGACGGTAACATCCAATCGGACTCGTCTGGCGTTGTAACAGGCGCCATCCGGTCCGCTTGCTCACGAACTGTCCATTGCAGCCTGAGTTGTTCGCCGATCTGCTTCAGGAGGCGTTCACGCTCGACCGGTTTGCTGACAAAACCGTTGGCACCGGCGGCACGCCCCTGGACCAGCTCGTTGTCGGTGGTGCTGGCTGAAACGATGATCACCGGAACCGCCTGTTGCTCTGGCCGCCGCCGCAGCCGGCGCGTGGCCTCAAGGCCATCGAGCACCGGCATCACCACATCCATCAGGATTAGGTCCGGTCGCCGGGCCTCGGCCTGTTTGAGCCCCTCCTCGCCGTCGCCGGCCTCTGTCGTTTCAAATCCCAGCGCTCCCAGCATATCGACCAGCATTTTCCGGTTGGCCAGGACGTCGTCAACGATCAGAATGCGTTTTCGCGGACCCTCATAACCCGTGATGTCTTTATGGATGATAGCGGCGGCATCCTCAACTTCGACGACCGGCAGGTTCAACTCGAAACTGAACAGGCTGCCGACTCCCGGGGTGCTGCTGACCTGGATATCGCCGCCCATCTGTTTGATGAGCTGGCGACTGACCGCCAGCCCCAGGCCGGTGCCGCCGGCGCGGCGCTTGATATCCCCCACCTGTTCAAACGGCTGAAAGATGGGTTCCATTTGCTCAGGCTCCATACCGACACCGCTATCCTCCACCGTAAACACCAGTCGCGCCATCTCATCCCCCCCGGGCTTTGCCCTCACCCGCAACCGCACCTGGCCGGAATCAGTAAATTTTACCGCGTTGCCCAGCAGATTCAACAACACCTGGCGCAGCCGTTTTTCGTCCAGCAGCACCGCCTGCGGCAACCGCGGAGAAAGATCAAAAGACAAGGTCAACCCTTTCTGCTCCGCCTTGACACGTATGATATCGGCTATGGTCCACAGGCCGGTGGCAAGTTTGAAGGGCTCGGGAAATATTTCCAGCTTGCCGGCTTCGATCTTTGACAGGTCGAGCAGATCGTTGATCAACGTCAGCAGATGCTGACCGCTCTGTGAAATGGTGGCAAGGCTCCCCTGCTGCCGCTCGCTGAGATCCGGCTCCCGCGACAGGATTTGGGTATAACCGAGAATGGCGTTGAGCGGGGTGCGCAGTTCGTGGCTCATGTTGGCCAGGAATTCAGACTTGGCGCGGGTGGCCGCTTCGGCCTGAAGACGTGCTTTCTCCAGTTCAACAGCCTGGTCCTCCAGCTCTTTGGTTTTGTGCTGCAAGGCCTCGGTTCGTTCGAGCACCCGGCCCTCCAGCTCTTCGTTTAAACGGATAACCTTTTCCTCAGCTTTTCTCTTTTCGTAAATTTCCTGTTTCAACTTGGTATTGATTTGGGTGAGTTTTTCTTCCCGCTCTTTTATTTTGTAGGACATTTCTTTGAATTTGGAAATGATGACAGCGATCTCCTCTTGTTTTGCATGCTGGAATTGATATTCATAATCCCCTTTTGATACTTTTTCTATACCTGTAATCAGCTGGCTTAAAGGTTTTTGGAGAGTTCTGCGTATCACAAACCCGGTTACTATCATTAAAATACAAAAAATAACACCCACCGTGGTCAAAACGGTGGTCAGCAGATTTTGGTTGTGTCCTTTTAGGGGACGAATTGTTATGCCTAATTTAATCGTACCGATGGTTTTCCCTTCATAAACGATTATTGCTTCTTGTTCAATAACATCTAATTCATTTTCATTTATATTTTCATAGTGGAATAATACATTACGTTTATTGTTTCTAATCTCAAGGCTGGCAAGGAAATTATTCTGAATAAAGGATTTGCAGATAAGGGAAATGCTTTCCTCGTCATAAGTCCAGAGGGGTAAGGAAAGGCGTTGCTGTAACGACGTAATCGATTTTTTAGCGTTGAGCATATATAAACGACTGCTACGTCTGGAGAGCACCGTGTACCCCAAACTAACCAGGAGAATTGTGGCTATCAGCACAACGGCTATCTGGTAAATGACCATGTCCCTGGTGAGCGTTCTCCCCCAAAAACGAAAGGGAGGGCGGAAGATGCTTTTATCATCGTTCATAAGAATGTTGATCCCAAAGTAGAATGGCTATTTTACCCGATTCATTTCGTACTTTTTATCTATAGTGGGAGACGATTTTTTCTATTTCACCATTTTCAACAAGATCCCTGTAGGCGTCTTCCAAGCGATCCGCAATATTCTTTGGTGTCTTGATATTTAATACAAAAAATCGGGAACTTCCTTCTTCATACTGAAAGGCCTTCTCGATATCGGCAAAGGTAAACTTATTTGACTCCGTTTCTAAGGATAGCTGTTTAAGAGACCAAGCGACCACAAGATCTTCATTTAAAATAAGGTCTGCTCTTCCGCTCTGGAGCATCTTAAGTACCTGCTCATCGGTGGTGGCTTGTGTTACTTTGCCACCATCTTTTATAAAATGCGTCGTTGCCTTGTATCCTCTGACTGCCGCTACCTTGTATTGAAACAGGTCATTGAGGTTGTTGATTTTAATATCTTTTCGCTCCTTCAACTTAAAAAACGAAATACTACGCTTGCTTATTTCTCCTATCCAGTGAAAAAAAGGTTCTCTTTCTTTACTGCGCGCACAAGGAAATAGCAGTGTATATGGTTCATTTTTCGCCGTTTCAAGGGCTCGTTTCCAAGGCAGTCGTTGGATGGAAAAGGGCTGGCCTGATTTTTCAAGCACAGCTTTTACAATTTCATACCCCAAGCCTTGATGGCCCATTTGTTCACCTTCAAAACTGAATGGGGGAAAATCAGCAGTTACCACAGAAAGTGAATAAGACGGTAATGGACTTTCTGTTTCTGCATAAGCTTGAGTGAAAAAAAACAGAAAAGCTGCCATCAATGTCATTAACTTAACGGAGCGGCTGGTATCCATAGTGGAAACGGCTACCCCTTTTATTAAAATTTCTCGGATATTTACGACCCGGCCTTACAGGCTCAATAGTTTTTACCACTATCTCATGAATATCGGATATCAACTTGGTCACGGCCTCTAAAGGCTTGAGAAACAAGAGAGGGATCACATCCTTCACTTTTGACAAAGCCTGGGCAAAATTTCTTTGATATCGATAAATACAATTTTCGGTATTTTTGTCAATTACGGCCTGAGTCGGGTATATCAACGCCGAGACCAGGTTCTTTGAAAACACTTTAGCATGAAAATCCTGATACACTGAAAGAACCGATTTGCCGGAGAAGTTTTCTATTTCAATCCATTGTTTCATTGTTTTGTAATCTTCTTCCACAGGCCATCTAAGATGATAAAGTTCTGCAAATAGTTCATATGGGTGACTCTGTGAATCAAGCAAGGAGGTTATCAGAATTTCTGATTCTCCGGTATCCAGTTCCACACGGATTAATCTCAATTTCAAGGGTATGAGATCCAATCCCATCTCTTTACAAGGTTTGGCTGAGCTTGGAAATGCGGATAAAGATATGATTTTTTCTTTTTTGCCTGAATTATAGAACTGACGCACCACTTTCCACCTTTTGCGCTGAATGCGAGCACAAAAATCAGCACCACGGGACAAAATGAGATTAAAAAGCCAATAGGCCGGGTAACCTCGATCAAGGAGGACTAAGTCGTTTGGCATTAAATTCAGAAAATGAAATGCTGCCAACTCCCGTTCACCAACGCTTTTGGATTCAATAATGGCATCCACTGAGATTTTATTTAAAGGATCAAACATCTGTGAGACTCTTGCCATGGGGCATTTATCCCCCTGTCTTGGATTCCAGGCTCCGAAATGTGTAGATATGGCCTCTATCCGAGGTAAACGAACAGTTGTTCCGTCTATGGCAAGCAGGTTAAACCCGTGCCATTGCTCTGGCTTAAAGTTTTCATAAAAGTAGCTGGTCAAACGCATATTGAGGTTTATGAAAGCTTCATATTTCAGTTTCATCCTTGCTTTAGCCAAAGCGGCTTTGGAAACAACTCGTTTGACCACTTCAAATCCAAAAATTGATTTAAAGAAATGATCAAGTTCGTCCTGATATGAGCCTTTAACCATATTCATGAGAAAGAATATCAAGGTTGAAAAGGTAAGTTTTCGTTTGCGGATAAAATCGGTTGGACTTTGGCGATGTTGCTTGATAAATTGATCAGAATTGATGATTTCTTGAAGAAATTCGATCAACCCGGCACAGATATTGGAAATCAGATTCCGTGCCAGCGTTGTTAAATTTGTTAAAAAATTTCGGCATGATATGCTCCTTTCTTTTTGATAACTCGCAACTATTATTAGAATTGAGTATATCATGTCGATCTTAAAATCTCAATATTTATATATAATTTCAATTAGTTAAGCTATATGTGTTCTTAAGTTAATGACATTGAAGCTGCCATTGCTATGATGCATTTCGGTCGGATTTGTTTCATACGGTTGGTTTCCTTTCCAAATGTTTTTCCACCAGTATTAAGATCACGTTGGATTAAAAGGCTTTCGTCAGCTCATAGGGGGGGGGGGGGAATCTGATATGTTATGTTTGTATCAGGAGGGGCAAACTTAAGTCAAGGCAAAAAACAAGGCCTGAAAAATTGGAGAAAAAATAGCTTGATATCATTTGTTATATTTTCCCAACCGTTTTGTGGTGTTTGGTATCCAATTTAAGAATAACCAACAACAAAAAAAGGAGATGCATCATGAACCCATAATCTAAAAAAATACAACTTAATAACCCTCATTTCGCGGCCAAAGAATCTTTCAGTGTCTTGCAAAGACGTTCCATCTCAATTTCAAGGCCATTGAAAATTGTATCTACCCCATCTAAACTGTTTTTCTTTCCCAGCATTTCCAGCTTAAGGGCCGATTCAAAGACGGGACAGGCACCGAAATTGCCCACTGAACCCTTAAGAAGGTGAGCCGCTCGGTTCAGCCGGTACGCATTACGTTGGTCGATGGCATTTTTTATTTCCACCATCATATGAGGGGCGTTTTCCACGAACAGGTCGGCAATTTCCCGCAGCAGGTCCATGTCACCACCGACACTTGCCACCGACTGTTCTCTGTCGAATACAGCGGACCTTTTTTCATGGGTATGGGCGGCAACCGTTTCGGTCAGATAATGAATGGCAGTAAAAAGTGCTTCGGGCTGCAACGGCTTGGCGACGTATCCGTCCATGCCGGCATTGAGGCAAACTTCCTGGTCGCTTTTCATGGCATGGGCGGTGAGGGCTATGATGGGAATGTGTTTTCCGGTCCCCTTTTCTTTCTCGCGGATGTGGGCGGTTGTTTCAATCCCATCCATCTCGGGCATCTGTACGTCCATGAGAATAATATCAAAAGGATGCTCCTGATCTTCCAAGGCCGCAAGGGCTTCGATACCGTTTTGTGCGACAACTGCGCTGTGGCCCCGTTTTTCTAACAGGTTTATCACGATTTTTCGGGTAATCACATTATCCCCGGCAAGCAGAACACGCAACGGCCCCATCTCTTTGGACCGTGTATGGCGGGTGAGCTGCCGTGCTTTTGCATCTTCGGGAGCGATAGTGCCAAGTACGGTCTTGATGGCATTCAAAAGCGAAGATTGTTTGACTGGTTTGGTTAAATAAGCCGCGATGCCCTGTTCGCAACAGCGGGAGCCCCCCCGCGTGCCCGAGGAGGTGAGCATCATGATGACACTTCCAGCCCACCCCGGCTGTTCCTGTAACCGTTTAGACAGCTCGAATCCATCCATGAAAGGCATATTGACATCCAGAAGGAGCAGGCGGTAGGGATCTCCTTTCAATCGGGCTTGTGCTACCATCCTCAGGGCTGCGTCACCCCCGTCGGCGGTTGCAGGGCGCATACCCCATATCTTCAGCATCTCTTTAAGAATGCGCCGGTTAGCGGCGTTGTCATCCACAACCAGTACGGGCAGCGCCTCCAGTTCGGATTGTGCCGCGGGGATCTGGTGTACTGGCGTACCTTTCTGAACACCCAGTCGTACTGTAAAGTGAAAAACGCTGCCTTTGCCCATCTCGCTTTCCACCCAGATGCGTCCTCCCATCAATTCCACCAAGCGTGCGGATATGGCAAGCCCCAGCCCCGTCCCGCCATGCTTGCGTGTTTTGGAGGCATCCGCCTGAGTGAAGGAATCGAATATTTTCTGCCGATTATTCGCGTCAATTCCGATTCCGGTGTCAAGGACCGCGAAATGGAGGAGGATTTCATCGTCTCCAGGTTCATCAACGCCAACCGAGACCACCACTTCCCCTTGGTCCGTGAATTTGATCGCATTTCCCACCAGGTTGACAATAATTTGCCGCACACGACCCAGATCGCCGATGACTCCGTCGGGCACCTCGGCGGGGACATGATAGGCCAGTTCCAGACCCTTCTCCTCGGCCCGCTGGGCAAGGGAGTGCAGGATATCTCCTAAACTGTCCCGCAAATTGAAAGTCACGTTTTCGATATCGAGCTTTTTGACCTCGATCTTGGAGAAATCAAGAATATCGTTGATAACGGTCATCAGTGCTTCGGCCGACGACCGGATGGAATGAACGAATTCGTTCTGCTCCCGGGTAAGTTCGGTGTCTACGAGGAGTTCGGCCATGCCGATGACACCGTTCATCGGTGTCCGGATTTCATGGCTCATATTGGCCAGAAATTCGCTTTTCAAGCGGTTGGCCGATTCGGCTCGCTCCTTGGCTTCCGCCAGTTCTATCGTTCGCTCATTCACCAGGTCCTCAAGACGATCCCGGTGCCGCTTTAATTCCTCCTCGGCATTTTTACGGTCGGTGATATCGCGGCCCTCGGGAATAAGCAGGACAATTTCGCCCGAATCCCCCGGAACCGGTTTGATGGAAAAATCGATATGGTGCAGGATTCCATCCGCAGCCATATGGCTCACTTCAAAACGCACCAACTGTCCGCCTGCGGCATCTTTTATGGCTGATCGCAGCTGTTCCTGCAGCTCCTGGGAATGCTGCCACCAGACGGTTTGCCAGAATGGTCTTCCCAGAACATCAGCGAGGTCAACACCGGCAAACTCCAAGGCGGTTTTGTTTGCCTCCAACATGGTGCCGTCGGTTTTCATCAATCCGATAAATTGAAACGTCTGATCAAAAATGGCATGGAATTTTCTTTCACTTTCACGCAAAACAGACTCTGTGCGTTTACGTTCCACGATTTCATTTTGCAGAACAGCTGACTGGGCTTCGAGTTTGTGATACGAACTCCTTAGCTTTTCCAACGACTGGTTCAGCGCCTTGAATCTGCTGACTGCGGTGCTTTGGGGCTCGCATTTCAGGATGACGGTGCGAGAGGCCGATCCCTTTTTGGGATTGAGCATGGCCCCCTTAGTACTCGTTACCAGCGTTTGACCGTCTCCCTTCCGCCAGGTCAGCGAGCCCGGAACCAGGGAGCGGTTTCTCAGACAACGCTTAAGATAACCCGATACTTTCTCCGGAGGATCAGTAAGCAAATCGCTTATTCGTTGACCCTGAAGCGTCGTTTTTTCCGCGCTGAGCATCCGTAAAGCAGCCGGATTGGCCGCCAGTATCTTTTCATTCGCAGAAACAAGGAATAAGGCTTCCGTCAAGGCAGCGGTTATTGCATGAAAATAGTCAGTCAACATCACCCATACTCTGGAAATATTCCCTGCCGACGGAGGCTTTGGACTCCGGGCTCGTCTCCAAATATACGATTATCGAGCATCGGTCGTCCCGGTTGGCAATGGCCCTATCAATCACGACCTTGGCATAACCAAGATTTTCCGCTGCAATGACGCCGAAAACATTGGAAGTCATCATGCACATTGACGGTCGATCATATACTTTGTCTTCGAAGGGGCATCTGAAATTTTCCAAGACGATCCTGCCGTCATCCTGGCTCACCAGTGAAAATTTGCCATTAATGCGGGCCTTTAGGTCCACCAAGACATCTGCCACCTGCTCTCGTGTAAGCGAAGAAACACCAAGTTCCTGTTTGTAAGCGCTGTTGATCCATTCGCCGATGTTTTGGCCGACAAGACTAATGTAGCCGGAGGTTTCCTCATAGCCGATAATATCCTGGAGTATACCGGACAATTCCCGGATAAGGGACCGGAGAAAAAGATCGCGCTCCAGTGAAACGTTCAAACTGGAAATTGTTGTTTGACTGTTCATGACATGATTTCCTTTTTCATTTTTGATAGTAACAGCTATTAAAAACAAATTGCCGCAGAATGTCAAGGGAGCAGGATGAACGCATAGGCTGCGGGTTTGAACCCCCAGTTCACTGGGAACTTCAGTGCCTGGAGAGGCTGGCTGTTATGGCTTTCTACGAATGTGACAGACAGGGCCGTCAGATTCCTAAATTCCGGTACTTGATGAATGGTAGTGAGCTTTTTCAAATTGATCTTGACAGGATCAGACCTCGCCTGATACAAGCAAAACATAGTGTGCTTGTATCAGGCGAGGAGTATATTTTTTAACTTTTGGGATTTTCGATACTTTCTTCAGCAAAAAGCAAGTTCTTATGCCGTATCCCGCAAAGGGTCATCGTCGCCGAACCCAATGCTTATAAAGCATGGCCAATTTCGGACGAGTGATGACATTTTGTTCCCATGATGTAAGTGAATGCAGGACATGATTGGTTGTCTCCTTTGCCCTGTTATTGGCTGTTCGTAATGGCCTGCACCGGGAGCTGTTCGTTCATCTGGTGGAGGAGATGGAACGCCTGAAAAGGAGACTTTTCTTAACCATGAAAAAAGAAGATTATCGCCTTTTAATGAAATATTCGCCGGATACGATTTGGACGATGGATCTGTCCGGGCGGCTAACCTATGCAAGTCCTTCGGTCGAAACCTTAACCGGATATTCCCTGGAAGAGATCAGGAAAATCATCTTGGAAAAGATCATGACGAAGGAATCGGTCCGGATCGTTCGGGATGTTGTCCTGCGAATCAGGGGGGGGAGTGCCGGGGAAGAGCACATCGAGACTGAGATTCTCGCACTGGAATTTCTGCGAAAAGACGGCTCCCGGGTTTGGGGGGAAACCAGGATTAGCGGGATTCTTGACGAAACAAAGCGGCTCGTCAGTATCCTATGCTCGACTCGCGACATCACTAAACGAAAGCGAATGGAAAATCAGCTTCTCAGGGACAGGGATGAACTGCAGACCCTGCTGGGGTTTTACCGTAGTGCCGATACCCGGCACTGGGCCTCTAACATTCGGATAATCAGGGCATCTTGTTCAAAGCGCCAGTTTAACTTGTTGGTTTATGCCGCTCTCTGCATGGATAAGATACCTTCGAGAGAAAGCGGTTTTGCTAATATTCCCAAAGCAACAGCGGGTACCTCTCTTGTCGTCCAATGCGGACGGACATAGTTGTGAATTATTTGATGAACATCCAGTGTTCTTTGTAAGCCCTTTACCGTTTTTGCATAAGTGTTTGTTTTCCTCCTGAAAGTACTATTCTTTCGCCTGATTGCAGCGTTTTGAGCCTCAAGGTGGTTGGCATGGATTTCGGATTCCTTTAAATTTTGATCCGTATCAAGATGTTCTCGCTGTGGAGCTTGGTATTTTGGGCGTTTACGGCCTTTTTTGTGTTTTTGATCCCCTTTGTTTTTAACACGAACTTTGACTCCTTTAGGAAGAACTCTGGGAGGACGCCCCTTTTTGCCGGTTTGAAAAACCTCGGAACATAATTCGAAAAGCATATTACCATATCGTCTTTCACCATCTGAAAAAAACGATAAATCATCTGTATGATCGATATACCCGCATACGGTTTTCATAACTGATTTGAATAATGATGTATCTTTTTTCCCACATCGTTGGTCGACAATAAATCGACTGGCTCTTTCCATAATGACCGCTGTCCAGCCTTCGGATTCCGATGGCATTGTTCGTTTACCGACAATGGTGTAGAGCTCATCTCCTTCAAATGTCAGGGATATAAATTCATGACAAAAACCATATAGCAACAATGTGGCTTTCTGGTCGGCAAATCTATTTTCCCATAGTGCAATGGTACTTTTGTTTGATCTCAATACCCTGCCGGTTGCTCGAAGCCCAAGGCCTTCACCGCGAAGTCTCAATGCAGATGCAACCTTGCTGATTGGCGTTTTAATATTATTCATGGCTGTATTGTGGGTTTCCGAAAACAAGCGTTCACAACGCCTACAGATATACAGTTTCCGGATTCCATTGTGTATGGTCGGATAATGTTTAAAAACCGATGTGTCAGATGAGCAGCAGTATGGGCATTGGAGTGGGGTAGTTTTTTTCATAACCGCTGTTAATCACATCATTCATATAATATCAATCCTCATTCAAAAGGAAAGTGCGTTCAACGGTTCAGGCCCAGTGCCCGATACCCGGCTGAAAGATATCGAGGCCTTTATCATTGAAGAATGCATCAGGAGCAGCGCAAGCCCGCTGGGATTTTTCGGGCTTATCGATGAAGACGAAATCGAGATGAAGGCCCATCTCTGGTCTGAACAGGCAATGGCGGGATGCGCCATCGATTTTAAACCGGTTGTATTTCCTCTCGATAATGCCGGCATTTGGGCGGAAGCGATAAGGAAGCGCCAACCCTTCATCCTGAACGATTACTCGAAACCCAATCCCCGGAAAAAGGGCTATCCCGCCGGCCATGTCCCGATCAAACGTCTGTTGAGCATTCCGATTACCAAAGGGACCAAGGTCGTGGCCATCATGGCTGTTGCCAACAAGGCAATTGATTACGATGAAACCGATATTCTTCACTTAAGCCTGTTTTTGGAAAGCACATGGGACATGCTCCAGCGAACGAAAGCCGAAGAAGAGTTGAAACTGCGGTCCGAGGAACTTGCCGTTGAGAAGGATCGGGCCGAGACTGCCAACCGCCAGAAGAGCGAGTTTGTGGCCAACATGAGCCACGAGATCCGCACCCCCATGAACGGGGTCATCGGCATGCTGGAACTGCTTATGGACACCGAGCTCAGCCGAGAGCAGCACGAATACGTCCAGGCGGTGAAATCGTCCGCCGAGTCCCTGATGACCATCATCAACGACATTCTCGATTTCTCCAAGATCGAAGCGAAAAAACTTGACATCGAGAACGTCGACTTCAATCTGCGTGACAGCCTGGGAGACATCCTGCAGACCTTGGGACTTCGGGCCGAGGAAAAGGGGGTGGAGCTGACGTACGAGGTTTTCCCCGGCGTCCCGGATGCGGTGGTGGGCGACCCCGGCCGCCTTCGGCAGATAATATTGAACCTGGTGGGAAACGCCATCAAGTTCACCCACGAGGGAGAAGTGGTCGTCGCTGTGGACCGCGAACCAAGGGAAGAAAACGGGGCCCGGCTTCATTTCACCGTCACCGACACCGGCATCGGCATCCCGCCGGAGAAGCAGACAAGAATATTCGAGTCCTTCGCCCAGGCCGAGACCTCTACCACCCGCCGGTACGGCGGTACCGGGCTCGGGCTGAGCATCTCCGCCCGGCTGGTGGAATTGATGGGGGGCCGCATCTGGCTGGAGAGCACGGTCGGCCAAGGGAGCGTGTTCCACTTCACGGTGCGGCTGGGGGTGCAGCAAAAACCGCCGGTCCGGCAGATTCCTGAGAAGCTGACAAATCTGGAGGGGCTTCGCGTGCTGGTGGTTGACGACAACAGAACCAACCGGCGCATTCTGGAAGAGATGCTGGTGAGTTGGCGCATGTGCCCCGAAACGGCCGACGGCGGACTGAACGCCCTGGAAATGATAGCGGAGGCGCAAAAGAAGGGAGAGCCTTTCCGCCTGCTCATCCTCGATATGAACATGCCGCTCATGGACGGATTTGAATTGGTCGAGCGTCTCCGGCAACAAGCCGAATACCAGGGAGCCACCATCATGATGATCTCTTCATCAGGGATGCGAGGCGATGCGGCCCGCTGCCGCGAGATAGGGATATCCGGCTACCTGAGCAAACCGGTGAAGCAGTCCTCCCTTCTGGACGCCATATTAACGGTTCTATGCATGACCGAGCCGGAAGGGGATGAGTCCCCCCTTCTGATCCATCATACTCTCAGGCAGGCCCTGCATCCCCTCCATATTCTTCTTGCAGAGGACAACTCCATTAACCGTAAGATAGCCGTGTGCATATTGAAGAAGCGTGGACACACGGTGGTGGCCACCGCGAACGGGGTCGAAACATTGGCGGCTCTGGAGGCGGAAGGAGAGCATCCCTTTGACCTCATTCTAATGGACGTACAGATGCCGGAGATGGACGGCATCGAGGCAACCGCCCGCATCCGCGAAAAGGAAAAGAGCGGCAAACGACACATCCCGATCATCGCCCTGACAGCGCATGCCATGAAAGGGGATCGCGAAACCTGCCTTAAAGCGGGCATGGATGGCTATGTACCCAAGCCGCTCAAGACTGAAGAACTCCTCGCGGCCATGGAAGAAGCAATGGCGGGCAGAACGAAAACCGCTTCTGCCGCCGCGCAACACCATGACAACAAGAGTGAGGTGTTCGACCGGAAACAAACACTGGCGAGCGTGGATGAGGACTTGGATCTCCTGGGGGAGGTCGTCGGGTTGTTCCTGGCGGACTACCCCGAAACGATGGCTGAGATTGACAGTGCCATCAACGAAGGGGATGCTGTCCGCCTTAACCGTGCCGCCCACGCGCTCAAGGGTTCGGTGGGCAATTTCGGCGCCAGCAAAGCCTATGAATTGGCCCTCAGGCTGGAGATGATGGGGAAAAAGACGGAACTTACCGGAGCAAGAACGGTTTACCCCTCTCTCGTTGAGGAGATGCAACGACTGAAAAAGGCACTTGAAAACTTTACAGGAAAAGACAGCTATGAAAATTCTGATAGCCGAAGATGACCCGGTTTCCCGGCGCCTTCTCGAAGCCAAGCTGCACAAGTGGGGGTACGATGTGGTCGTCACCTGCAATGGCGACGAGGCATGGGAAGCATTCCGGGCCGAAAACGCTCCGAGGCTCGCTATCCTTGACTGGATGATGCCCGGAGTGGATGGCGTTGAGATCTGCAGAAGGATGAGAAGAAAAGCCAAAGGACTATACACCTACATCATCCTGCTGACAGCGCTGTATCAGGATGAGGATATTGTTACCGGTATGGAGGCCGGAGCCGACGACTACATCACCAAGCCGTTCAAGGCGAACGAGCTGAGGGTGCGCCTCAGAGCAGGACGGCGTATCATCGAGCTTCAGAAAGAGTTGATAGAGGCACGTGATGCGCTCAGGGAGAAAGCCACTCACGACTCCCTCACCGGCCTGTGGAACCATGAAGAGATTATCCGCATCCTGAGAGGACAGTTGTCCAGGGCTGAACGGGAAAGGGGGGAGGTGAGCATAATCATGGCTGACCTGGACCATTTTAAGAAGGTCAACGATATTCATGGCCATATGGCGGGCGACTCGGTGCTCCGCCTTACCGCCAGTAGGATGCTTTCCCTGATGCGGGATTACGATTATATCGGCCGCTATGGAGGCGAGGAATTTCTGGTCATCCTTCCCGGCTGTGACAAGGTGCAGGCCGGGAAGATTGCCGAAAGACTCTGCCAAGTCATAGGAAACGAGAATATGGACATACCGGAAGGAATGATCCCTGTTACTATAAGCCTCGGAGTAGCGACCACCTGCAAAGGACAAAACTGTAATGCAAACTCACTTGTCCAGGCCGCGGACATAGCCCTTTACAGAGCCAAGGAGAATGGGCGCAACCGGGTGGAGATGGCTGGGGAGGAAGACAAAAAGCATGGGTGAACGATTCATTTTTCAGACAAGCTCTCTTCCAGTATAGCAAGCCCCTTATCAAGCTGTTCATCTGTGATTACCAAGGGCATCAGGGTCCGGATAACATTACCAGCGTTTCCGCAAGATTTCGCCCAGTTCCTTGGAGCGCTGGATGAGATTATCCTCAAAAAGAATCTCCAGGACGGACAAGGCCGCCTGGCAGGACAGAGGCAAAAGGACAGTCGGTATCATAAATCTCCAAAGCAAATATGAAAACTCTCAAATTTAAGCTGATTTTAGGCGCACCTCACCCGAAACGAAACCCCGCGTACAGTGAAAATCAATTCCAATACTCAACTGCCGGGATCCGGGAGACTGAAAAGTCATATTCATAAATTTTTTGAATTAACCTGGCCCAATTCTGCCTTGCTTCTTTTGAAGACATCTTATTTTGCATAATTGTCGGGATTGTGTTATCAGTTTCCGCCTTCTTTCTCATCCCCCTGGACTTGTTAGAAAAGTAACCATAGTAACGAACGGTATGCTCGTATCTTCCTGGAATATGCGTCACCAATCTGGCAAGCCAATCCAAAGCATTAAACATCTTTTGGGATTTTCCGTCTTTGGCGGTATAAATGATTTTAGCGACGCCATCATCAGATTTTTCGGCCGGAAGAGAGAATCGTGAGAGGACCTCAGCACCTGTTGATATTGGAAAATTGAGGACAGACCGACAGAACGTGCGAACGGTTTCACGGCTATTGCCTTGAATTCCGCTTATCTCTGCAATGAGGGCGCTCAGGCGGGGTCCATAACCGGTTTGATGTTCTGAAGGAATCTCTGCCTTGACAACTTTGCCGCATTTTGAACAGACGCCTTTATGAAGGATGAAATGAAGTACATCCATCTTAATTATAGGCAATTCTATTACTTGATGGGTATGAAATGCCTTAAGGCTATCAGGGATGACATCGGAACAACCACCTCTTCCAACTGGATAATATATCGTTGAACCGGCTCTGGGGTGGCTTGAAATTCTTCATCGGTAAAAGGTCTTTTAATCTCCATGAAATTGAAGATAGCATAATAAAAAACAAAAATCTAGATTTTTTAATTATTTCAATATGTTGTATTTTTACTGTGAATTCAGTATGTTGAGTAGGAGTAAATACCCCCGTGAATAAATACTAAAAATTTAAGGCCGGGGGGCTTGATCTGGCCCCCCGGCGTAAGCGGCAACGGATCCTGTGGGCGAATCTTCTTTGTTAATACGAACCTTCATTGCTTTTACACCCTGCTTCTTCCTCATCTATTTGACGGGTATACTCAGCGATCTCCTCCAAATGTACTATCATCTGCTTTAAAGAACGGATTACGGCTTCTTCGCCATGATCTAATGACATCCGACGCGTAATTTTTTCTAAAAGCACTTCATACCCCTTGATGCCGCCACCCATTGACTCTGAACTTGTGGCGTGGATTGCAAGGTCGATAACCGTAGACACTTCGCTCGGGCGCATTCCCATTTTCACGGTTATGCAGCTAACAATGAGATATGTGAATTGGCCATTTGTTTCAGACAGTTCCATCGTCCCGATTTATAGTATGAGCGCAGCATGAGCATTTTCTCCGCATTTTCTTTATACCAAAAAATGCAGGGACCCTTGAGTCTCAAATTGACAACTCTTCGAATCGAACTTTCAATCGCACCACTGCCAATCGGCAAATTCAATGCCTTTACCGTTGGGAAAGCAAGACGGTGCCTATTACGTACAAAATAATCCCGTTCTGTCTTTATGGCTTTGCTGTTCCGGCCTCGACAAAGAGCCTGTACTTCTTGTACGACCGTTGCCGATTCACCTTTTAGCAAAAACCGTCGCTGTTTTGAGACCCAGGCTTTACGTTTTTTGGCTGACCAGTTTTTTCGTAATCCTGCAACCTTTCCCAGATGCTCTACTGCATGATAAAAATCAAGGAGTTCATGCACACTCTCCGGATTCAACCCCAGTGCCTTGATCAGACCAGGGACTCGATTCCATATCCAATGAGCCCCGTCCGCAACAAACAACACCTTGTCTGCTTTTTGGATGCAAAGAGACTTCAAATAGCCCTTCAGCAGCAGAAACAAGCCATCAGGCCCATTAAAACCGCCATCAATAAATGGGGCAAAGCTTTTTTCCTGTTTCCCATGGGCATCGACGACATAAATAATCAACAGCTTGGGTTCTCTCCAGGCCCCATGATATCTGGTTCTTCCTTTGGCTGTCCGGGGACCTCGCTTTTTTTCCCGCAATCGAGTCCGGCCACCATCGGTGCTTATGACAACCCGACGACCTTGAAGGTTGTCCTCTTCATTTAAGGGGAGCAGACCCATTTGCTGTACCACCCGTGCTCGTTCTGCGTAGCGGTAGGCCAGTTTCCGGATCACCTTAACATCCAGGATAGTGCCATGATCACAAAGGACCTGACGTACTTCCTCAAATGAGCTCAGTAACGCGGACCAGGCGCTGACCATCGCCGCCAAGATTGGTGTACATCGATCATGAATCCCGAGCAAAGCCAAAGCAGCATACAAGCCCTTATATCTTTTGCCATTTCGACGGTCACAGGCTCTTCGATAGTATCGAACATGGATTGGGATCGTGCAACCTGAGCTGGTTTGAATTTGAACTGTCTCAAACCCTTCACTTTTCATTCGGCCAGGCCAGCTACGCACCAACTCTCTTTCTTGTTCGTTATGCTCCGGAGAGTTTATACTGGTTTGGACTTTTTTTTTTAGCATCAACGCGGCTAAACGATTGGTATAGCTTAAAATTTCTTGTTCAACCTGAATGAGTTCTTCCGGACTGCGAATTAGCCGTTTCTCTTTGTCCAGCTGTTTCAATAATTCATATATTTCTTCTACCGTTTCGCAGGATTCAGCCTTTTTGAGTTTCATACTATTTTCTTCCTCATCAGTTGATAATCGAGGGGAAGCATAACTTCTTTTTGCTAAAGAGGATAGTCCGTTTTAAAAACCGGGAAAATGGGAATGCGCCCCTTCGCTCTTATTCATCCGGTCGGGATAAGGGGTATTCTGATTTATCTTTAAATCATTAAAAAAGGCCATGATGTTGGGGTAAAAATCGTCTTGCATCGTGAATCCTCCTGTGAAATAGGGTGGTACGTCAATAATTTCTTTTCCAGTGAAAAGGTCCAACTGCTTTTTACTGGCCACTTTATTATCAAGCTCTTTCTCATCTTTATATATATAACGGAATATCAAGATCGTAGGATTATGTAAAGCCATAGAATTTTTGAATAGCTCTTTAGTCGCGGGATTCAGCATTACCTTTTATAAATAGTTTTGGGTCAATTCTGTCCATTAATTTTATCCTGATTATATCGGATTTTGGGGAGGGCTTCGATACCCCCCCAAAGAAGCCGAAATGTAAAGGTTGTGCAACCAGTTGTCGTGATATTTAAAATGATTCAGCCTTTCAGCTGGGCTTTTGAAGCCGTTATGCCTTTTGACTGTCTCTGGGTTGTAAGGAGCAAAATTATGAATAAGTGCCCATCCTCGAATACTCAGTTGCGCTGCATCCATTGATCCATGAAAATACTGAGTGCTGAACAGGTGACGATCCATTCTTTGCATCAATCTGTCAATCATATTACTCGTTCTGTGTGCCTTGGGATGGTCATAGGCATTTCTGTATGAAACAATATTTTCCCGTAATTTTTTTATGGGGTCTGATATAACATTCGGGGTATCTTGCTTTTTGCACCATTCGATCAACCTTCTGATTCGCTGTGAAAATGATATTTTGCTTTCAGCCCGATAACAATCCCATAGCTTTGATGCTGTTTCATCAAAAATGTCTCTGTATTTTTTCTTCGCCCGATCACGAATTTTTATGAATACATGCAGAAAACAACAAACGATGGCTACCGATGGAAAAAGGCTTTTCCATGCCTGCCGGGTAGCTTTCCATCCATCCATATTGACAGTCTCCGGCGAATATTCAGGCTGTAGGCATTGGGCCTCATCCCGATAAAATTGATATGCTTCGGTCAAGGCTTGCTTTCCGGCATTTTGAGCAACAGAAACTCCAAGAATACAGCCATTTCCAACAGTTGTTGCCACATACGTTTTTTCTCCCAGAATCCGGGTGTGCTTCTCATCCGCCGCAAGATGTTGGGGAATGTCGCCTGATTGCCGGACGGTTGTTCCAACAATACTATTGCGACCAAGTGACTGTTCAATCCGGTACCAATACATTGGATTTTTACCGAAAATGTAGCTCAGTGCCCAGAAGGGCACATTGAATTTTCGCATGAAAAGGGCTTTTTCAACCTCGTCAACCAAACCAGTAAGATAGGGCGTCACAAAGGAAGGGCGCACTGTATAAGCAATGCCGGCCATCTCGATTCGCCTAATAGGGATCGACATTTTTTTTGAGTGATAGATATCTTTCATTAGATATCCTTCTTGGAAAATATCAGCTGGAAATAGTTCCGGGAAAAGCTTAATTTTTTCATCGAGACAGTTCCGAAATTTATCAGGATTTTGAACAATGTCGTTATAAGCATCTTGAGAAAAGGGCACACATATGGTTCTATGGTTTCGGGTTGTGGATTTTGTATCTGTTTCCCACATATAGTTAGAGACCTCCTTGGCGGGTTTGGTCTCTAACTATATGAAATTATTAGCAAAAAGTCTAGTCTAAATCTCTTTTAATTTCAATAGGTTACAAATAAAGTTTTTTCATCCTCCCAATGATTAGATCTTTTTTGGTCGCTGTTCCCCTAAATCCGTTATAATCAGATTTTATCCCGTAAATTTCTCATCAATTTTGCTTGTTTGTATCATAATTATATACTTGTTGACAAAAAATAGGGATCTGTTTAAACAACCATGTCAACGCATAGAACGAATCTGTGCATGTTTTAAAAGTAAATAGAGTTTTTAAATAAGACAATCAAAGCCAAGAAGGCCACCTACCGGATTTGTGTCCGTGTTTGTTGGGATTCCTGGCTTTTTTTGTTTTGAATCCGGGTAACAAAAGGTTGGGAATGGGCGTAAACGCTTGGGAAAGACTCAATGTGGGATGGAACAATCGTGTCTGATGATACGTATCAGACATATTTTAATGTTCATGCAGAAGCGCTAACCAGGAGGTGTTGAATGAAAAGAATAAGATTGGGACTTGGAGAAATAGTGTCACTATTAATTTGGGGGATAATTTTTCCCTGTTTTGTCTGGGCGATTGAGCAGAACCAGTCCACAACCCTTGAAGACGTGGTGGTGACAGCGACCCGGACAGACAAAACCCTGTTGGAGACAGCGGCCAGTGTTACGATTATTACAGCCGAGCAGATTGAAGAGATGGGGGCAACAAATTTTGTGGAGATTGTTGAAAACATTCCAGGCGTCGTAAAAGACAGCGACAGCCGCGAGCGGCTGACATTCAGGGGCAACCGCAGCCCACAGTCCGGTGGCGTTTTAGTTCTTATTAACGGGGTGCCTGCCAATAATGGTATTGGATGGTATGTTGAATATGATTCAATTCCCGTCTCAGATATTGAACGTATTGAAGTCCGCCGATCTTCGGGAAACATTGCCTTTGGGCCAGATGCATCCAGAGGGGTGATCAATCTTATCACCAAAAGGGGGAAAGCTGAGACCTTTTCCGGAAAAACAAGTGTTTCCTATGGCTCCTGGAACAGTCTAAAAGCCTTTGCCGGCGTTAGTGGACAGGTGAATAAATGGGATTATGCTTTTGGTGGTTCTTTTTTCAATACAGACGGTTATGAAGATGACAATAAAGAATTGGGAACTGCCCGGGTCAGTGTAGGCCATAATTTTTCTAAAGAGACCCGCTTGGGCCTGAATCTTGACTGGCATAAGGCCGACTACGATACCATTTACGGCAAAACAAAATGGCAGTTGGACAATTATCGGCGGGAAAAAATTTTCCCCACATCGGAAACAAATGACACCCTGATCCATAACCGAGAAAATGAGGATGAGAATACAGCCGTAAGTCTTGAATTCAGCACAAAAAAAGAAAAATTTTTTGCCAACGGGCTGATGTCTTATGATAACACAGATCATGTTTACAGATATCTGGCCAAAAAGCTTGATTCCGGTTACAGCACAACCAGTTCTTATTATGACTACCAGGAGGACAGTGATCAGGACAGGTTCCTGGCCAGAGCATCCGGTGGTTATAATTTTTTGTTCAACACAATAAAGTATACCCCCACTATCGGCGCAGATTATGAAAAGATTTCCTTTGATCTGGTTAAATCATATCCATGGTCGCCGACCCCATTGTCCGCTTCCCAAGAGAGTGCGGTTGCCAAAGGCACCATGGACGCCGAAAGGGAACGATTCGGCATTTTTCTAAACAATGAACTGGACTTCAGCCGGCAGTGGGAATTGAGCTTCAGTGGCCGTTTTGACCAGGTGGATTATGATGTGAGCACTCTGGAACCCAACCAGGTGACCAACAGTCACTCCGATTTTTCCTGGGATATCACGCCGGCCTATCATCCCACTTCAAACGCGACTGTCTATGCGTCGTTTTCTCAATCTTACTGGTATCCGGTATTGTATTACTATAAATACGCCATGGAATATGCCACAGCTGAATATACAGCCCAAGATTTGAAACCTGAAAAGTATCAGACCCTGGAGTTGGGGTATAAGCAGTATGTCAGCACCAAGCTCAGCTTAGCTTTCACAGCCTATTACATGCAAGTGGATGATAAATTTCTCTCCTTGTATGATTCAGATGCTACAAGCGATTGGTTAGGATACAGAAACGTGGGGGATTCCGAACATATGGGCCTTGAGTTGGAAGCCTCAGGCCAGATCAATCCTATGGTGGGTTATCGCCTACAAGGTGCATATCAGAATGCCGAGTGGGACAATGCCATATTCAAACCCTATATCTGGGGGGAGACATCTGATTCCAACACCGAGAATGTGGATATTTCCGGTCAGCAAGTACCCCATCTCCCGAAGTTTACCGGGACTTTCGGATTGGATTTTTATTTTCTGAGTCACTGGAAATTCAGTGCTGATCTGAACTATTACGGCAAGCAGTATGTGGATGTTCTCAACCGGTACGAGATCAGCGATTATGTCACCGCTGATCTTAAACTGACCTATACCGCTGAAAAATTTAAGGTGTGGGTGCTGTGCAATAATGTATTTGACCGGGAAGAGTATAACTATTTCAATGAGACCGGGAGAAGAAATTCCGACGGGACCCCATATAAACAGTACTATTACCCCATGAGCGGCCGGTACATTGAGGCAGGCGTTTCCTTTGATTTCTAACTCGATATGCACTTTTGCATGAAAAGATGCCTTGCCATTGTCATTCTGACGGTCTTCTGGGTTCTCCCCGGCTCTTCAATGGCTGCGGCCCCGGAGACCCGGCAGACCATTGTGGTGGAAAATGCCAACGGCACACAGATAGAGGTTGGACTGCCGGTGAAACGCCTGGTGATCCTGACCTCTGACGCGCTGGAGGTCATCCGGTCTTTAGAAGCGTCTGATCTTGTGGCCGGGGTATACTCCGGAATTTCGAAAAACAATCTGTTCTGGCCGAAGCTCAATGACAAACCGAAGGTAGGGTCCTGGAAAGAAATCAATTACGAACAAGTTGTGGAACTTAATCCCGATGCTGTGCTCTGTTACGGCTCCCGGCCCGGCAGGGACATGGAGAAAAAACTTGCTCCTTTCGGCATTCAGGTAATCCGGCTTGATTTTTATAAACCCGCTACCCTTACCAAAGAGGTTCTCATCCTTGGCCGGATTCTTGGTAAGGAACGAGAGGCCGCAGATCTGGTTGCATGGTATGGGGAGCACATGAACCATATTCGGCGTTTTCTGAAAAAACCATCTGCCCGCCCAAACGTCTATATTGAAGGAAATTCAAGCTACCATACAGCAGCCCCCGGGGCCGGCGGCCATGACATGTGTGTGTCATCCGGGGGAAACAATATCGCCGGGGCATTGTCCATTCCCTATCCTGAAGTGACATCGGAGTGGATCGTGACAGCCAACCCTGATGTGGTGGTTAAAGTCACCACAAAAAGCGCAGGCGGATCATGCTACAGCATGGCGAATGCACAAAATTATGAATCCATCCGGGCCGATATCATCAACAGACCGGCGTGGTCCCACACCAACGCCGTCAAAAGTGGCCGGATCCACGTGATCGCCAACGATATCTGGACCGGTCCCCGGGCAGTAGTCGGCATGTACTACCTGGTCAAATGGTTCTTCCCTGACATATCCCAGAATTTTCATCCGGACCAGCTGCACAGACAATACCTTGAAAAATTTCAGAAAATCCCGTATCAAGGCGTGTATGTCTATCCCGAATAACGGCCATGGCCGACCTGGTCCATCGGCACCCAGGCTCAACCCACAACTAAAGTTGAAAGATCTGTGTGGGTTACACATACTTTCTTGTAAAAAAGGACGCCTGTAAACGGATGAATGATCTTCAAGACCAATATCGAAGACGAGGCACAAGAAAAATTTTTTTCATTTTTTTTCTTTGTTTTGTACTGGCCGGTATGGTGATCACTGCCCTTTGTCTGGGGGCGTCAGCCATTGGTTTTTCCCAGTCTTTAAACGCAATGTTCACCAATACCGGACGCACCTCGGCCATCATATGGCAGCTTCGGCTGCCCAGGATTGTTATGGCCGTTCTGGTGGGAGGCGGTCTTGCCGTAGCCGGCAGTGTGTTCCAGGCCATTTTGAAAAACCCCCTGGCATCGCCCTACACCCTGGGGATAGCCTCAAGCGCCGGATTCGGGGCTGTGGCTGCCATTGTTTTCGGCGGCTCCCTGTATGGTCAGTATCTGGTGGCAGGCTCTGCATTCTTTTTTTCCCTTGCCGCCTCTTTTCTCATCCTGGGGATTGCCAGGTTTAAAAGCACTTCCCCCGAGGTCATGATCCTTTCGGGGATTGCCATTATGTTTCTTTTTTCATCCCTGTCTTCTTTTTTGCAGTATATGGGCACAGTGGAACAGGTGCATGAAATCGTGTTTTGGTTTTTTGGCAGCCTGACCAAGGTTGGATGGCCGGAAATCATGGTGGCAGCCGTGATGATCATTTTGCCGGTACCCCTTCTGATTAAACTCTCATTTGATCTAAATCTGTTGGTCGCAGGCGACGAATCAGCAAACGCTTTGGGTGTCAATGTCACTGGTATCCGGACCACAGGGGTAATCCTTGCTTCTTTGATCACTGCCGCCGGCATCTGCTTTACCGGTGTCATCGGTTTTATCGGCCTTGTTGCGCCCCATATCGCCCGGATGATTGTGGGCACCGACCACTGGCATCTTCTGCCCTCCTCAGCACTGATCGGCGCCACTCTGGTCCTGGCGGCAGACACCGCTGGACGAACCTGCTGGGCCCCCCAGGTGATTCCTCTGGGCATTGTCACCTCCTTCATCGGCGTACCGTTTTTCTTTTACCTGCTTATGAAAAAAAAGAAGGCGTACTGGTAATGCTTCAAGTTGATGCCCTCTCGTTTGGATACAAAAAAAGAACCATCCTTACGGATATAAGCCTGAATGTTCATAAAGGACAAATGGTCAGCATAGTCGGTCCTAACGGAACCGGAAAGACAACGCTGATCAAATGCCTTGCCGGTATCCAACGGCCAAGGGGCGGCAGCATCCTGATCAATGGCAAGGACGCCTTTGGCATGCACCGCCGGGAGCATGCCCGGTGTGTGGGATATGTACCCCAAAGCTCGCCTTCCAAATTCCCCATCATCGTTTTTGAAGCCGTGCTCATGGGCCGCCGACCTTATATTACTTGGAAACCAACACAAATCGATTTTGAAAAAACCGCCCAGGTCATAGAATCCATGAACTTAAAGGATATTGCCCTGCGGGATTTTGATAAACTCAGCGGCGGACAAAAACAAAAAGTTATGCTGGCCAGGGCCATTGCCCAGGACACCGACGTCCTTCTTTTGGACGAACCGACATCCAACCTGGATTTGAAACACCAGCTCGAAGTACTTGAGATGATTTCAAGCCTGGTTGAGACAAACCAGATGGCGGCCGTTCTGGCCATGCATGACTTAAACCTGGCTTCCCGGTTTTCGCACAGGATGGTGATGATGAAAGAGGGCCAAGTCCTTTGCTCGGGTACACCAAGTGAGGTTATGACGCCGGAAAACATCAGCACCGTATACGGCATTCACGCAGTTGTTAGTCAGAATGAAGGACATCCCTATATTCTGCCCACGGGAACCGTTGGGTAATTCATGATTGCTGTCCTGGCCGCTGCAGCCCTCTCCACGGTGAAATTTCTGGTCGCCATGGTACCGGTTTTCAGCGTTGGTGTGATCGTGGCAGAGTTTATCGTGGCCCTTGGCTGGGTGAACAAAATAGCCTGGATCACCCGGCCCCTGACCCGCATAGGACACCTGAAACCTGAATGCGGAGCTAGTTTTTTAACCGCTTTTCTCTCCCCTTCGGCGGGAAACGCCATGCTGGTCCGGCACCATGAGGCAGGACTTATTACCCGCAAGGAACTGATCATCGCAGCCATTGTCAATACCTTTCCCGGCATTGTCATGCACTGGCGCACCGTGTTGCCCATCGCCATTCCGCTCATTGGCATATACGCATTTATATATTACGGATTTCTGGTGCTGGTCGGGCTTTTAAAAACCATTGCAGCATTGTTTGCCGGCCATTTCCTTCTTGAACCGGATAATGCGTACGCCAATATACCTTCAGCCGAAAAACAGGAGAACGCTTCCCCGTCATGGGCGCTTTGGGTTGAAAGTGTAAAAAAAAGCCGGAAAATAATTATTCGTGTTATAAAAACAACCATTCCGGTGACAACGGTCATGTTTGTGCTTATTCACGCCGGCATGTTTGATTATTTAAACACATGGCTTTCCGGCCATACGGCATTTCTGCCGCTGTCGCCCAAGGCCCTTTCCATTGTGGCCACAAGGCTGGCCAGCAATGTGGGAGCATTCACTGTGGCCGGCAACCTATTGTATGCGTCAAAGCTTTCCGGCCGTGAAGTTGTGTTGTCACTACTGGTTGGCAATTTTCTGGCCAGTGGGATCAACCTAAGGTTCCTCATCCCCTATTATTTAGGGATTTTTGGCCCAGGGACAGGATGGCAGGTGCTGGCTGTTTCAACGGTATTGCGCATGGTAATCATGGCAGCCCTGATTTGGACTTTGTTTGTGATTTGGACCTGAGGATGACCACGGTCCTGCCAAAAAAACAGAAAGGATAGAACGTATGGATTGGGATTCAGTTAAAGAAGACATTTACTACAGGGGCCGCAAACTGGAACAAGAGGCCCGCAAAGCCAATGACCCGGAAAAATGGACGTGTTATGCAGATCTTAAAACCCAAAAAGGCAGCTATACATTGGGTGTCCACGGATATATGAATGCTGCCAACATATATCAAGCCAAAGGAGAGATGCAGCATGCAGTCGCTTCACTGGAAGCAGGGCTTACTGCAGCCATGAAAGCAGACAACAGAGATTTAGCTGTAATCCTGACTTACCGCTTGGCGCAGATATTTGAAAATGAAAAAAATTGGGATGCCGGTATTCATGCATATGAACGGCTTGGACGGTTTTGTGCCGAAAAAAATGCCCATTTCCAGGCTGCAGATGCATTTGAGCATGCCGCAGAACTCATGGCCCTGGCAGGCAGGGATGTCAGCGGGTACGACGCCCCCATCTCGCACTGGCAGAAAAACATTCAGCATTGGGAAAATCATGGCCATGACCATGATGCCGTTTGGAGCCGGAATCACATAGACCTTTATAAAAAATTATTCAGGGTGAATGAATGATCGGGCTGCTTTTTCACGGACCTGAAGTGTTTGATTCCGGATGGGCTCAAAGGGTGATCAAGGTCCTTGAACCTCTTGACTCCGTCCGTTGCGTCTTGGCAGGGGCCATGGGCCGGACAGCCGTTTTCGACTGCGGTCTTGAAGACATTGAATTCTGGGAGCAGATGCCGGGTGCATGCCTCAAGGAACTGTCCCAGGCCACGGACATGGTAATCATTGTTAATTACGGTAAGTCGGTTGAATCAGGACTTGTTTTTGGCGGCATAGTGGTTGACCGCGCCAGGGTCAACACCCCGGTGGTTCAGGTGGAGTGTGCGGGGCCTTTATGGGTGGAATGGCAGTCAGGGTGCCCCTCTTTCATTATTGACACCCTGACCGGGTTAGGTCTTTCCCAAAGGGAAAAAATTGAGATCGAACCCTCGGTGTGGAGCGAAAAAGGCAGAATTTACCGCCGTATGAAAACGGCGGAACCAGGCGATTTTGTATTGGTGAACGGAATCATGGTGGGCCGGGCCTTAGGAACCGAAGTGGTAATGGCTTGCAAAAACGGTCATCTATGTGACATCAAGGGTGTAGATGTTAAGGCCCACGGCATTGAAAAGCTGGACCGGTTAGGCGGTGTTGACCTGAAATCGGCCAAAATAGCTTCAACTCCCGCCATCCGTCGCACCTGTTTCTCCCGGCGCAAGGTAAAAAGCAACGGCCGCGGTATGGTGTTTATCGATCATGCCGGCATGCATGTGTATCAACTTGCCAACGAAGCAAGCGGGGTTGTCACCGTAGGCGACGACACCACGGTGGTGGTTGCGGATATTTTATCAAGGTTCGATATTCCGGTCATCGGTATTGTGGACGGGGACGAGGACGTGGTCATGAAAAACGGGAGCTTCGCATCAGGGTCGGTGCGCCTGACCGTACAAAAAGACGATGAATTCGGACTCAAGGTGCAGAATTCTGTCTTTGGCGGGAAAAAACAGTCTGATATAAGCTTTACGGATGCGTTGAACCAAATCCTTTCTCTGGCGGAAAAGGATTTGGTGGACACCGAGTATTTTTAATTTCTTAGTCTCTTTTTATGTTGAAGAGGATAAAACATTCTTGTAAAAGTATCTTCCAAACCCTATAGATTCATCCCTATTTCAAATTATCTATAGAAATGCTATCTTCAAGCCATGTTAAAATTTCTGGATAAAATCCCATATTCGGCGTTGATCATTTTTACCATAATGTTACTGGTGGCTCCGATGACGCCTATGCCCCATGTGGTTGAAAAAATTCTTATGCTTATCAATGGTACGCTCTTCAGACCCATTGATATTTTCGATTTATGCTTTCACCTGTTCCCGCTGATTCTTTTGATTCTAAAATTCATAAATGACCGTAGACGGACTCCTTAACCGCTGAAATCATCTATGCATTTCAAAAAAAGACCATAAGATATCAGCTTAAAATTTTTGAACTTGTTATTTTAAAATGATATAGAAAATGGGTACACTTTGCAATGGATAAGCTTTTTATATAAGCCGCAAATGACCTGGATCTCACGCGAAGCTTATCCGTTGATTAGAATTTATGAAAACGCAGATTCTGAATTCTCAATTTTTCAGGCGCTTTACTTAACGCTTTTTTGTCCCCAGTATTCAGTATCGCGTTTAATGATGGAATACCTCCTTATTGTGGGTTTCTTATTACTATAAAACTCTCAGATTCGACTGTTGGGGATGTAAATATGACCAAGGAAGGGCGACGATCAAATTTCGTAATCAAACCATCTCAACATGACAACAGAATTGACGTCGAGCTAAAGAACGCTCCAATTGTTTGGGATTTAGAAAATGGTAATGTGTCTTTTTTCGGAATAGATTCGGCTCTTTTCTGGACAGATCCTTCTCTGGTGCGAATGTTATCGCCGCTTGCTAAGGAAATAGGACTTGATTTATTTCAGTTACTTATAGCTTATTCATCAAGTTTTGGCACCTATGAAGATTATCACGCAATGGTCTCAACTCTGGGGAAGACGTTTAAAACAGGTTTTTTGGCTTGGGGAGAGGCCGTTTCAACTGCAGGGTGGGGTGTTTTTGAAATGCCCGAGTTTAATGCAAAAGCCCAAAAAGCGACAGTGATAATACATAATTCATGGGAAATAAGAATGCAAAGGAATCTTCCTGCTGAAGAACGCTGGGGATGCCCGTTTTTGCAGGGAAAAATTATTGGAATATTTAGTCATGCCTTTAACACCCGATGCTGGGCAGATGTCTTTTGCTATTATGACCAAGATAAACCATATGCAGAATTAAAAATTTTTCCTTCCAAGAAAACCATTGAAGATGAAATTAAAAAATTTCGCTACCTGCAAATGGCAAAAAAAGAACAAGTATTGGCAAAAAAAGTTGAAGACAGAACAGCGGAACTGAAACAAGCTCAAAAACAAATTGAGGAATATTCAAAAACATTAGAACAAAAGGTTGCCCAACGGACATCGGAATTGCTCAATACCAACAAGCAGCTTCAAGCCGAAATTAATATCCGAAGACAAACTGAAAATGCCTTGCAACAAAGCTACGACACCTTAAATCACACCTTAGCGGCCTCGCCAATAGGTATTGTCCTTGTTGAAAACAGGATTTTGAAATGGGCCAATGACGAATTCACGTCGTTGTTTAGATTCGAATCTAAAAAGGATTATCAGAACAAGAGTACACGCCAATTGTATGTTAATGAAAAAGATTATCTCTACTTTGGCCGGATGTTCTATGATGAGGCGAAAGCTGGCGAGCCGATTGAGGGTGAGGCTACAGTTCGGCGTAAAGACGGCTCAACATTCCCGGCACACATAAAAATAAGCAGTATTGACCCTTCCGATCCAATGCAACGTGCCGTGCTCAGCATTTCTGACATAACCTCAAGGAAACAAGCAGAGCAGACATTGTTGAATACCACCAAGAGGCTACAAAGTATTACAGACTCATCCCAGGATGCCATCATTGTAATAGACCGCCAAGGAAAAATTTTATTTTGGAATCCAGCGGCTAAACAAATTTTTGGCTATACCCACCAAGAAGCAATGGGTCAGGAGCTGCATCACCTGTTGATGCTACAACACTACAGCAAAGTTTATAATAATGCCGCTGTGATATTTCAGCAAATAGGTCAAGGCAACGCAATCAATAAAACCATAGAACTGGAAGCGGTTAGAAAAGATGGAGAAAAGATAGCCATCGGACTATCCCTGTCAGCAATTGATTCCCAGGATGGCTGGAGTGCGGTTGGCATTATACGGGACATTACAGAACAGAAAAAGACCTATGAAATGCTGATACAATCTGAAAAAATGCTTTCAGTGGGTGGACTTGCAGCGGGTATGGCCCATGAAATAAATAATCCCTTGGCAGGCATGGTGCAAAGTGCCAATGTCGTAAAATCCCGACTGAGAGATATTGATATGCAGGCAAATTTGAAAGTGGCGGAAGAACTTGGCATCTCCATGGAGGATATCACGGCTTTTATGGAAAAAAGAAATATTTTCCGCATGATTGATGCCATTCAGGAATCCGGGGCACGTGCGGCTGAAATAGTTAACAGCATGCTCAGTTTTGCACGAAAATCAGATGCCACCGTCTCCTCCATTTATCCTGATAAACTTATGGATGAAATTCTTGAGCTGGCAGCTACAAGCTATGACTTCAAAAAACAGTATGATTTTAAATCTATAAAGATCATAAAAGAATATGCCGACAATTTGCCCCTGCTGCCCTGTGAAGGCGCGAAAATTCAGCAGGTGCTGTTGAATATATTCCGGAATGGTGCCCAGGCCATGCAAACGGCAAAAACGAAATCTCCACGATTTATCCTTAGAATTTTCAGTAAAGGAGAACCGGAGATGGTCCATATAGAAATAAAGGATAATGGACCGGGGATGGATGAGCAGACTCGATTAAAGGTGTTTGAACCGTTCTTTACGACAAAACCGGTAGGGGTTGGTACAGGGCTGGGATTATCTGTTTCTTATTTTATCATCACTGAAAATCATAAGGGGACAATGGACGTCATTTCTGAACCGGGAAAAGGGGCGAATTTCATCATTCGACTGCCGGTTGACAAACAAAAAGACATATAGAAGCGAGTCTTTTGTCGATATTTGACAGCTCCTCTGCCCAGGATTGATCTTATCAGATTCAGTTATCTGCAGCATCTCATGTATCAAAATTTTGGTTCATTTTTTTAAGAAGCCTTAGAAATTCTTTTCTTTCTTCCTGTGTGAAATCGTGGTAGGCAGTGTTCTGAACCTCGGCAGATATTTCATCAAATATCTTTTCAATACTCAACCCTTTTTCGGTTAAACAGACATACGTTGTCCGTTGATCACGACTTCGCTTGACTTTCTTTACATATCCCAGCTTTTCGAGCTTATTAACCAATGTGGTAATCGTTGACTTTTCTTTACCTAACAACGCGCCTATTTCTTTCATGGTCAAAGATTGATTATGATCGTAGAGTACGGTTAAAATATTCCCGTAAGAAGGTACGATATCATCAATATTTTTTTCCTGAAGCTGCTTTTCAATAAATTTAATCATCTTCTTTTTTGTTTTACTCATAAAAAAAACAATATACTTTTCTTTCATCATTTATCCTCAATTCATATTTGTTGATCCCGATTATATTATGGGCTTATCAAATTTAACAAGAAAATAGTTTGACATAGAACCTTTTTCGCATTACATTAGTTCGATGTAGAACTAAAAATAAAGGAAATCAAAATGGAATCTATACAATTTAAAGCGATGCAAATTAGTGAAAAAGAGAAAGGTGTCTTTGAACGCAACATCATCTCAAGAAACACCTCAGACTTGCCCGATGGTGACGTCCTGATAAAGATAAGCTACTCTTCACTGAATTATAAAGATGCGCTTTCATCTATTGGCAATAAGGGTGTTACCCGGCAATATCCACATACGCCGGGAATAGATGCAGCCGGTATTGTTACCCAGAGTAGCGCCAGTCTCTTTAAAACCGGCGACGAGGTCATCGTAACCGGGTATGATCTTGGGATGAACACAGCCGGTGGCTTTGGCGAGTATATACGCGTTCCTGCTGACTGGGTTGTACCGTGCCCTGATTCTTTATCCCTAAAGGAGAGCATGATTTATGGCACAGCCGGTTTTACAGCTGCTTTGTCTGTTTACAAACTCATTGGTTCAGGCGTAACCCCTGAAGATGGTGAAATCCTTGTAACAGGTGCGACCGGAGGAGTGGGGAGCATAGCCGTGTCAATCCTTAAAAGCCTTGGATATGAAGTGATTGCGGCAACCGGAAAAATTCACGAAAAAGAATTGCTACAGTCCATCGGTGCAAAAGATATCATTGATCGCAGCGAACTAAATGACAGCTCTAATCGTCCGATGCTTAAAAGCAGATGGGCAGGTGTAATCGATACCGTAGGGGGCAATACGCTCTCCACCGCGCTAAAGATGACCAACTATTCCGGAAGCGTCACATGCTGCGGCAATGTCTCTGCACATGAATTCACAAGCTCAATCTATCCTTTTATCCTTCGAGGAATCTCTCTTTTGGGAATTGACTCGGTCCAGTGCCCGATGGATTTGAGAAAGGTTATCTGGGCTAACCTTGCAACGTCATGGAAGATTGACAATATCAATTCAAATGTTACTGAAGTCTCTTTAGAAAAACTCAACGATAGAATCGATTTAATACTTGCAGGGAAGCATGTAGGGAGAACCATCATTAACCATAACCTATAGCAGGTATTTTCCCCGGTTGTGCGCATATTGACTTTTATAAATGTTTTATTTTATAAGTACTAACTTTGCGCACAAGCCCGGGACAAGGAATGATACCACAGAAAGATAATAAAGTTTACACCGTCGGCACCCTGACAAGACAGATAAAAAACCTGCTGGAGGACCAATATCCTTTTTTATGGATCACAGGTGAGATCTCAAATTTTGCAACGCCGGCTTCAGGTCATTCTTATTTTTCATTAAAAGACGAAACTGCCGTGATTTCCTGCGTCATTTTTAAAGGGCAAAAACGCCATTTAAAATTCACCCCTGAAAATGGCATGAAAGTCAAAGGCATGGCCCGCCTCTCCCTTTACGAGCCCCGGGGAACTTACCAGCTCATTTTTGAACATATGGAACCCGAGGGCACAGGCGCATTGCAGCAAGCCTTTGAACAGCTTAAAGCCAAGCTGTCAGCCATGGGCTGGTTTGATGCTGAACTCAAAAAAGAGATTCCTTTTTTACCATCGAAAATCCATGTCATCACCTCGGGCACGGGTGCTGCGGTTCGCGACATTATCCAGGTGGCCAAACAGCGCTGCCCAAGTGTTCCCCTTGAAATCATCCCGGTCAAGGTACAAGGAGAGATCGCAGAGTTTGAAATTGCCAAGGCCATTGAAATTGCCAACACGGTCAAAACCTGTGACCTGATTATCATTGCCCGTGGCGGCGGATCACTGGAGGATTTGTGGGCATTTAACACCCAAACCGTTGCAAAGGCGGTTTTTGAATCTGAAATCCCAATCATTTCAGGTGTTGGCCATGAAATTGACTTCACCATTGCCGACTTTGTCGCCGATCTTCGTGCCCCTACCCCATCGGCTGCGGCCCAGATGGCTTTGCCCAACCAGGCTGCGGTTGTTCATCAAATCCTTGGGCTGCAAAATGAATTAAACAATAAAATTGAGCGTCGGCTGTTTCAACTGCGCGAACATATAACCGATATAGGCAGCCGGCTTAAAAGCCCGGCCAGGGTTATTGACGATTTCAGGTTCCGCATCGAGGATCTGCAATCCAGAGCGTTTTCTCTGGTTAAAAATCAAATTGCCCATCAGCGTGAAAGAACCCAATGGCTCAACCGAGCGCTTGCAGGCACCCTGCCCAGCATCCAGACCAATAGAAAGGATGTTGAGGACCTGAAAGCCAATCTGAATTATCTTTTTTGGGTTTTCCTGAAACAATGCAAAGACCGGGTAAATGAACAATATGTCCAACTTGAGACGTTAAATCCGTCAGCTGTATTAAAGCGCGGTTACAGCATCACCCGCAGCCTTTCCGGCCGTCATGTTGTCATGGATGCGGATACAGTTGATACGAACGATGACATTGAAATTATTTTATCTAAAGGACGCCTGGATGCCCGGGTGGTAAAAACATATGGCAAAAAAGACCTTTGAATCGGCACTAAAACAGCTTGAAACCATTGTCAAAGAGATGGAATCCGGTGATTTGACATTGGAAAAGGCAGTCAAAAAATATGAAGAAGGTATCGCTAATACCCGTTTCTGCCTTGATATTTTAGATAAGACCGAACAGAAAATTACCCAACTGACCCTGGATGTTGACGGCAACCCCGATGTATCAGATTTTAAGGAAGAGCAATGAGCACTTTTGATCTTTCCGGATATTTATCCCGGAACAGAAAACTGGTTGATGACGCGTTGATAAGCATTTTTGAAAAGCTGGACCGGCAACGTGAGCTTGTCCAGGCCATGACCCACTCTTTGATGGCAGGGGGCAAACGGGTGCGCCCCGCCCTGGCACTGGCAACGGCCCATGCATTAGGTGCAGATCCGGTCATCGCCCTGCCCGCTTCATGTGCCATTGAAATGATCCATACCTATTCTTTGATCCATGATGATTTGCCGGGCATGGATGATGATGATCTGCGCAGGGGCGTGCCAACCTGCCACAAACAATTTTCCGAAGCCACTGCCATTTTGGCCGGTGACGGGCTGTTAACCCATGCCTTTTATATTCTTGCCGCCCCCGGATCATGCTTCAAGGTCTTTCCCGGTGCCCAAACCCGGCTGATTTTAGTGGAAAAAATCTCTGCGGCTGCCGGCATTAACGGCATGGTGGAAGGCCAGATGCTGGATATGCAGGCGGAAAAAAATCCCGAGGCATTGCCGGATGACAGCGCTGAAGCCCTTGCCCATTTGAAAAAAATCCACCGTCACAAAACCGGGGCCATGATAGAGGTCAGTGTTGCATCCGGGGCACTCAGCGCCGGTGCCGAACCGGACGCGTTGACCGCCTTGGGCACATATGCGAAAAATATCGGGCTTGCCTTCCAGGTCATGGATGACATTTTAAATGTGGAGGGAGATCCCAAAATCATGGGCAAGGCTGTGGGGACCGATGCCCTGCATGATAAGATGACATTTCCTGCCATTTTGGGCCTGCAAGGGTCAAAAGACTTTTCACAGCAGCTTATAGCCGACGCCCTGGATGCTTTGGACAGTTACAAGGACAAAGAATTTAAGGAAAAAAACGAGCCGTTACGCGCCATTGCCGGTTACATTATCAACAGGAAACGATGAAGGCTTAAAAGAGGTAGGCATTGAAATATCTTGACCAAATAAACGGCCCCGAGGATCTAAAACGGATCCCAAGAAACGAACTCGGTGCTGTTGCCCGGGAGCTCCGGAGCAGAATTATTGATGTGGTATCAAAAAACGGCGGGCATCTGGCATCAAGTCTGGGCGTTGTTGAACTCACCATTGCCCTGCATTACGTATTTGATCTGCCCAAGGATACCCTGATCTGGGATGTGGGCCATCAGTCCTACGCGCACAAACTTTTGACAGGGCGCCACCAAAACTTTGATACCCTTCGAAAATACAAAGGCCTTTCGGGATTTGTTAAAATCAAGGAAAGTCCCTATGATTCGCTGACTGTGGGACACGCCTCCACGTCAATTTCTGCAGGGCTTGGCATGAGCTATGCCAAAAAGCTCAAACAGGACAACTCCAATGTGGTCTCTATCATCGGCGACGGTTCCATGACCGCAGGACTCGCCTATGAAGGCCTGAACCATTCAGGAGATCTCCAGCAGAAATACATCGTTATATTAAATGATAACGACATGTCCATATCCGCCAATGTCGGTGCATTGTCTTCTTACCTATCCCGGACCTTTTCACACAAGGCCCTGCAGAACATGCGGAACCAGTTTGGCCAGTTTTTAAAATCAGTTCCCAAAATCGGCGATGACATGTATGGATGGGCCAAAAGGTGGGAGGAATCGTTTAAGACCTTTGTAACCCCAGGCATGCTGTTCGAGGCCTTTAATTTCGATTATTTCGGTCCCATTGACGGGCATAATCTGGATCATCTCATCGATATTTTATCTAATATTAAAGATCCGGATTCCCCGGTGCTGCTGCATGTGACCACCAAGAAGGGCAAAGGGTATAAACCTGCCGAAGACAATCCGGTATATTTTCACGGTGTGGGTAAATTTTCCGTGGATACCGGGGAATGCCCCCTTACGTCAGCAGGCGCCCCTCCCTCTTATACGTCGGTGTTCGGGAAGTGCATGATTGAGCTTGCACAACAAAACAAATGCATTGTGGCGGTGACGGCAGCCATGCCTGAAGGTACAGGATTAGGTCCGTTTGCCGAACAGTTTCCAGACCGGTTTATTGATGTGGGTATTGCCGAACAGCACGCCGTGACCTTTGCCGCAGGACTTGCCGCCAAAGGAGCAAAGCCCGTGGTGGCTATCTATTCAACCTTTTTGCAACGCGGCTATGACCAGATTCTTCACGATGTCTGCATTGACGGTCATCCTGTAATTTTTGCCCTGGACCGTGGCGGCATTGTTGGTGAAGACGGCCCCACCCATCACGGGTTGTTTGATTTTTCCTATCTTCGGTCCATACCCAATATCACTGTTATGGCCCCCATGGATGAAAATGAACTGGTGCGTATGATGCATACCGCCGTGGCTCATCAGGGCCCCATTGCCCTGCGTTATCCCAGGGGGGCCGGCCAGGGCGTTAATGTTGATTACAATGCCAAAGCCATCGACATTGGAAAAGCAAAAGTGCTTCGCACAGGCGATGATCTGTTGATCATCGGCATCGGCCGCTGCGTCAATGAGGCCATGGATGCTGCAGAACAATTATCCCTCCACGGCATTGAAAGTACCGTAGTCAATGCCCGGTTTGTAAAGCCTTTGGATGCAAATCTGATTCTTGAGCTTGCGGGAAAGGTCAAAAAAGTGGTGACCATTGAAGAACATGTGCTGGCAGGCGGTTTTGGCTCCGCCGTTCTTGAACTGATCTGCGACAACGGTCTTTCAGGGTGTGTGGTCAGCCGGGTAGGCATTAAAGATCAATTTGTTGAACACGGCAGCCAGAAGGAGCTTCGAAAGGATTACGGCATTGATGCCCAGGCCGTTGTGTCAGCAGGATTGAAGTTGTGCAGTGAAAAATAAAATGGTCAGAAAACGCCTGGACCAGGCCTTAGTTGAACAGGGCCTGATACGCTCAAGGGAACGGGCCAAAGCCATGATCATGGCCGGAAAGGTTCTGGTCAACGGTATCAAGGTAGATAAGCCGGGCACCCAAGTGAATCACGATGCCCGGCTTGAGGTCAAAGCCCCGGATCATCCATATGTCAGCCGGGGCGGGCTTAAACTTGAAAAAGCACTTCAAAGTTTTCCCGTATCTGTTCAGGATGCGGTCTGTCTTGATATTGGTGCCTCCACAGGCGGATTCACCGACTGCCTGCTCAAATTCGGGGCCAAAAAAGTATTTGCCGTAGATGTGGGCTATGGGCAGCTTGACTGGTCCCTTCGACAGGACGACCGGGTGGTAGTTATAGAGCGCACCAATATCCGCCACCTTCCCTATGAGGCCATTGGGCAATCCATGGATGCGGTGGTGGCGGACACCTCTTTTATCTCTCTAAAAACGGTTATTCCATCGGCAGAAAAATTCATGCACGAAGGTACGAATATCCTGGCCCTGATCAAACCCCAATTTGAGGCAGGAAAGGAAAATGTCGGCAAAGGCGGCATCGTAAAGGATCCTGAAATCAGAAACCAGGTTAAGCAGGATATTATTCTTTTTTTCCAAAACAGGGGATACAAGGTAAATGGCACCGTGACCTCACCGGTTTTAGGCGCAAAAGGCAATGAGGAATACGTAATTTCATTGGTTTACGGAAAAAAATAAAATAATTCTGTTATTTTTATTTCATTTTGATTATTAGAGTATTGTTATTTTTTATATGAAAGTTGCAATAAGTTGTTAAGTTACTTTCATGTTTTGTTGTGGGATGTGTCCGGGTGCCGATATCCCGGGTCAGCCCATGGCTGTTATTAATATTCTAAAGGAGCCGTAATGAGCGAAGAAATCAAATCCATGAGGAATGTGGCTTTTGCGGGCCATGGAGGTGCGGGCAAGACAACTCTTGCTGAGGCTATGCTTTTCAAGGCCGGGGTAACGAATCGCCTTGGCAGGGTTGAAGAGGGAAATACCGTAATGGATTTCCAGCCTGAAGAAACAAAGAAGCAGCAAAGTATTAATACATCATTTATTAAATATACGCATGATAAGCATGTCGTTACTTTGATGGATACCCCCGGGGACCAAAATTTCTTTTCTGCTGCCAAAACATGTTTTCCTGTAGCCGACAGTATGGCTTTTGTCATTGATGGTGTTGGCGGACCTTCCGCCATGACCGAGGAAGCAGCAGCTTCTGCCCTGGAATATAATCTGCCAGGTTTTGTTATCATCAACAAACTTGACCGTGAACGTTCTGATTTCAGCACTGCGGTTGCCGCGTGCGATACGTCTCTTAAGAAGAAAGTCATTCCCGTATGCTATCCCATTGGAACAGAAGACGGGTTTAAAGGCCTTGTAAATATCATTTCCGGTGAAGCCTTTGAATATGACGCCGACGGTAAGGCCACAAGAATAGATATCCCGGCGGATATGGCAGATGAAATTGCCGCTGACAAGGAAGAATTCGTTGAAAATATCGCAGAGCTTGATGATGATCTGCTTGAAAAATATCTGGAAGGCGAAGAACTAAGCGGAGAAGAGATTAAAGGCGCTTTCAGAAAAGGCGTTCTTGATGCTCAATTTTATCCGGCGATCTGCACATCCGCCACAAAGATGATCGGCGTTGATGTGGTATTTGACTTTATCAATGACTATATGCCTTCCCCCCTTGACCGCGGTGCATGGGCAGCCAAAGATGCCGATGGCAACGATGTGGAAGTGGCACCGGATCCAGATGCTGAATTTACAGGATTTGTATTTGCCACCATCGTTGACCCCTATGCAGGACGGCTGTCTCTTTTCCGGGTAATCTCCGGAACACTTGGCAAGGAGGGCAATGTCCGCAATGTAACCAAGGACACCAAGGAACGTTTTTCACAGCTTCTTGAAATTGCCGGCAAAGAACAAAAACAGATTACAGGCGCATTGCCCGGGTCCATTGTGGCCGTTGCAAAACTGAAAAGCACCCTGACAGGGGATACCCTGACCGGCGGCAAAAATATTCAGATTCCGGCACCGGCACCCTTGCCTCCGTGCATCTCCTTTGCTATTTCACCCAAGTCCAAAAGCGACGAAGATAAAATTCATGAAGCCGTGCGCAAAATCCTTGAAGAGGATACCGGCCTGACCCTGCGTCGCGAGGAAGAGACCCGTCAGACCATTCTGTCCGGGCGCGGCCTGGTTCATATCGAAGTTACGGCGGAAAAAATCCAGCGTAAATTTAATGTGGGTATGGAGATTGCTACACCCAAGGTTGCCTTTCGTGAAACCTTTAAGAAAAAAGTTCGGGTCCAGGGCAAACATAAAAAACAGTCCGGCGGCCATGGTCAGTATGGGGACTGCTGGATCGAGCTTGAACCCCTACCCAAAGGCTCCGGCTATGAATTCGTGGATAAAATTGTGGGCGGCGTGATTCCCAAAAACTACATTCCTGCGGTTGAGGCAGGTATCCGGGAAGCCATGCAGAAAGGTATTCTGGCAGGATTCCCTTGTGTGGATTTCCGTACCACCCTGGATTTTGGTTCCTACCATGCTGTTGACTCGTCTGAAATGGCATTTAAAACGGCTGGATCCCTGGCATTTAAAAATGCCGCAGCCGAGGCCAAAGCCGTTTTACTTGAACCCATTATGAAGGTATCGGTCAAGGCGCCTGATGATGCCACAGGCGATATCATGGGTGATATGAACTCCAGACGCGGCCGGGTGCTCGGCATGGATTCCGAAGGAGACAAACAGATTATCAACGCACTGGTTCCCATGTCCGAAATGCTTCGGTATGCACCGGATTTAGGCTCCATGACCGGTGGCCGCGGAACCTTTACCATGGAGTTTGAGCAGTATGATGAAGTACCGCCGGATCTGGCCAAAAAGATTATTGACCAGGTCACTGCTGAAAAAGAAGGTTAACATTTATCTCTGATCCATTGGATTTTCCTAATGGGCTATCGATAAGCCGTCCGGATAATATATCCGGACGGCTTTTTCTGTTAAGTTAATCTGTAATTTCAGATTGTTGAAAAGTAAACACCGTAACGCGATCAAAGGGGGGGGGGGCATTTTTTACTTGACTTCCAACCCATATTTGACGAAAAATAAATAATCTCCCGGTACGATACAAGTGATTGATACCCATAAGGATCCAAACAACTTCAATTTTTAATACTAAAGGCAGCCCCGGATGATTGAAAAAATTAATTTTCAACGGCTCGATTTAATGCCCTATGAACAGGCGATCTCGTCAATTATAGGGCAAGATTCCGGTTTTGGTATTATCCGTATTGAAGACGAAACGCCATATCTGATCTGGGAATCCGGCCGGTCATCTTTGCTGCAGAACCTGATTGCCGATATTCGTCAACTCGACAGTGCTCCGGTAAAACCGGATCTGAATGAACCCACCACCCGGTTAAAAAATCACTGTCCCCCATCCCATGACCTGTTGATTGAAGAGCTGGAACTGGATTTTTGGGACACTCAATTTTTTTTTTGTGGACTAACGCCGGCCCAGAGGGTATCCGACGTTGATCTGAATACGGTTTCCCTTTTTTTCCCTCATATCGCCAAGTGTCTGGAAGTTTATATCAATCTGCACCTCGAAAATGACCAGATGGCTCTGGAACTTGGTCGTCACTATGAAGAGCTCAATCTGATCTACCAGACCGAGGACTATTCAAAGGAGATGGCCGGCACTACGGAAACCCTTAACCGTGTTGTGGAAGACATGTCGGCTTTCATGGATGTGGATGCGGCATTTCTCATCATCCCTGACATGAAAAAATGGATTTTTCATGCAACCCGGGAAACCGGGATTGTTGAAAATGAAGCCGGGATTAAGGAGATGGCAAGAAGCGGGTTCAAAGAGATAAAACAGGACATAAAAACCATTGTCTTGAATTTGGAAGAATTGAAGAACCGCAAGTACCTGAGAATGAAAGAACCGTTCTTAATAATATTGTCTCCGATTCAAAATTCGGACAAAGAGCCTATCGGTGCATTGGGCTGTGTCCGGAAACCGGACGCTCCCAATTTTAAAACGGGTGACCGGAAACTTGTGGATGCACTAAGCCAGCGCGCCGGCAAAATTGTCCTCATGGATCTGGATCCCATGACAGGGCTGAACACCCGCAACAACTATGAGAATAATCTCAAAGAAGTTCTGACCCGCCCGGCCCGAAAGAATGACCACGCAGTTGCATGTCTCATCAATATCGACCAGTTCCGCCTCATCAATGATGCATATGGCGTTACCGTTGCCGATGAGATTTTAAAGCAGGTTTCCCAGTTACTCAAATCACACGTCAGAAACCGGGACTGCATTGCCCGGCTGGAAGGCGACAAGTTTGCCCTGATCCTCAGGGGAATGCGGTCCGTGACCGACGGCTGGAATATTCTTGAACGAATCCGAAGCGATATTGCCGAAAAAAATTTTCAAGTGGGCAACAGCATCATCCATATCACTGTCCGCATAGGATTTGTTATTCTTGCCGATCCCGTTAATCATGTTGCACAAGTCAATGCTACGGTGGATATTGCAGCAGAAGAAGCCAAGGAAAAAGGCGGCAACAGCATTAAACTTTATGAAGAAGGCGGATGCAGGCTCCAGGAAAAAATGGACCAGGCCCGGTATGCCACCCAGATTGAAGCGCTCATGGAACAAGGCAGATTTGTATTGTTTTCACAACCCATTGTCCCCCTGCATGGTGATAGAATGTATTATGAAATTCTGATCCGGCTACTGGACGACGATCAGAAAATTCTGCCACCCTTCAGGTTTCTTCCGGCGGCTGAAGCCTATAACAAAATGCCATTTATTGACCGGTGGGTCATCGAAAACACCTGTAAGTGTCTTGAAGAAAACGCATCCACGTTAAAGGATCTTGATATATCATGGGGCATCAACCTGTCGGGCCAGTCACTTCAGGATGAGACATTTATTAATTTTTTTCTGGTTTTTTTATCCAACTTGTCCATCCCCTCCTCCTGGGTCCATTTTGAAATCACAGAAACCACTGCCATCCGAAATTTCTCAAAGGTAATAGAAGTTATCGAACAGATTAAGCATATGGGGTTTGAAATCTCCTTGGATGATTTCGGCACCGGTTACAGTTCTTTTGAGTACCTGCAGCAGCTGCCGGTTTCCCATCTGAAAATTGACGGCTCGTTCATTAAGGATCTGGAAACCAACCGATTCAACCAGGTGGCGGTCAAGTCCATTGCGGATATTGCAAAATTTCTGGAAATCAAAACCATTGCCGAATTTGTTGAAAACCAGAACATCCTCGATTTTTTAAAAAAACTTAAGGTAAACTACGCCCAGGGCTACCATACCGGCAGACCCATGGCTCTGGCCGATACTTTAAAGCAACTCGAAAAATAGCCGGAATAAGGCATATTTAGCCAGAAGCAAAATCATTTCAATGGCTTAACATGTATCATTGCACATACTGTCCAATACAGGACAGAAAGTGACGCGGCGGAGCTATATTTATTTATGACATTTCACAATACAACTAAAAGAAAAGTCTTTCTCATGTTACTGACGGTTTTTATGTGCGTCGGTATCATGTTGACCTTTCAGATGCGGTTTGAGCAAAAAAAAATGAAAGCCAACCTGGTGCTCAGAAAAGACGGACAAAATACTGTAAAACTGATCAGCCTTGCCTATGAAGGATTTGCATCAAAAATACAAAAGGCTGCATCTGCAAAGGATGAACATCTATTCTTAAAAGTACTTTCCCAGACCGTTTCCAATAAAAAAATAGCCTATATCATCATCCACCGCAAAGACAGTGCAGATAAACCCGTCATAGCCCTTCCTTCTGCCGATATCACCCGGATGATTCCGGCAACCATCCAAACCGCGTCATTGTCCAAACCCGGATTTCAAATACAGGATTTTACCTCTCCGGATCAAGCTGCATATATTGAATTGTCTCAACCCATCTATGAGCAAGGGGACACATTTGCGGTAGTCCGGTTGGGCATAAAACCTGACCAATCCGGCTTTTTTAAAGTCAAAAATCTGATTTTACCCCTCCAGATGTTGTTCTTCATTGGAATGGGAATGGTCTGCATTTATTACTGGTTTATGCTCATGTTCAGACCGCTCCGGCAAGTTATAAATGAAACCGGAGCCGGGCGTGTTGGGCACAGAGACCTGCGGACCAATATCAGTACCATGATAATGGGACTTGAAACACTTATGACCGATCTTATGAGCAAGAAACAGGAAGCGGAACAGGAAAAAAATGCCCTTGAGGCCAAAATGAAAATCATTGAATACGAAAACAATCAGTTGTTCGATATCTTAAACAGCCTGGATTTTGGCATTTTGCTCATTGACACCAAAAACAATCTGTTTTTTATCAATGACTTTTTTCTTACCCTGTTGAACAAAGAACGTCCTCCCCTGATGAATCAAACTGTTTTTGAGGTGCTGGACCACTCTGGTCTGAACACATTCATCCGGCAGCTCAGGCTTATCGAACACGACTCCCTTAATTTCCAAATGGAGGTCACGTTCCCCGACACCCGGCCGGAACAGACCTTCATGGTATCAGCGCACCCCCTCATAGATCATGACGACACACTATTTGGCCGGGTTGTTAAACTTACGGACATCTCCCAGGAAAAAGCGACTGAAAAATCCCAGAAAGATTTCATGAACCACATTGCCCATGAACTGCGCACCCCTTTGACCAATATCAAGGCCTATAACGAAATGATCATGGACGGAGAAATTGAAGACCAGGAAATGCAAAAAGAGTTTTTCAATACGATTAATGATGAGACAAACCGGCTTTCAGACCTGATCAAAAGTATTTTGGAGCTTGCCGAAACCGAGATGGGACAGATGACGGCGAAAAAAGAGATGGTCAAAACCCAATGGCTGGTTGAAAGCACCATAAACGCTGTTGAAGCAATGGCCCTGGAAAAAGGCATTGCCTTGACCACCCATCTGCCGGATAATTTGCCCAACATATCCGGTGATAAGGAAATGCTCAAAGCCGCCCTGATCAATGTGCTGGGCAATGCCGTCAAATACACCCCGGAAGGCGGAAGCGCGATCTTTTCCCTCCGGGAAACCAGGGATATGGTCTGTTTTGAAGTGGAAGACACCGGATACGGCATTGAGCAAAAAGACCTGCCCCATGTGTTTGAAAAATTTTACCGGTCGGAAAACGATCAGGTTGCAGCCCAGACTGGATCGGGTTTAGGGCTTGCGATTACCGCTGAAATTGTCAAATCCCACGGTGGAACAATAGAAGTGTCCAGCGAACTGACAAAAGGCAGCAAATTTACCATCACCATACCAAAGGGAGACCTTCAGATTGGATAAATCAGAAAAAACAATTCTCATCATTGACGACGAGGCCCATATCCGCAGAATTCTGGAGCTTAAATGCCGCAACGCAGGTTTCAGGGTGGTATCGGCGAAAAACGGAGTACAAGGTCTTGACATCATAAAACAAGAGAATCCGGACGTTGTTATATCCGATATAAATATGCCCAAAATGAACGGCCAGGAACTGTGCCGTCTCTCAAATCCGATGAAAGCAACCGCACCTTTTTTAACCATCATCGTTACGGCCCGGATCACGTCGGATAATGAGGCGTGGGTAAATGAGATGACCGATACGGTATTGATGGAAAAACCATTCAGTCCCTCCAAAATTCTTGAAACCGTCGATCAGTACCTGGCTAAAGGAGAGATCTGATGGAACCCGGCCGGCCTTTAGAACCAACCAGGGAAATCACCGTCCGTAACATCAATGGTAAAACCGTGCTGGCCCCGGTTGCAGCCCTGACTCAAAAAAACGCCGGTCAGCTCGAATCTCTGCTCACCCTTTTGCTCAAAAAAAACATTACTGAAATCGTCCTGGATCTGGACCAAGTTCCTTTTTTTGATTCCAAGGCCCTGGAAATTCTTGTGGACGCCCAGAAAAATCTTAAATCAAAAAACGGAACCCTGCTGTTGTCAAATCTCAATGATGTCTGCCGGGATATCCTGATCTGTGCAAGACTAATCAACCAGTTTGGCATTATGAACCAGACGTACTACCGATCATAACATCTTGCCCATGTCATCAAAAAACCAAAATATTCACACGAGAATGAAGCTTGGTGAGCTTCTTGTGGCCAAGGGAAAGCTCACCATGGAAAGACTGTATGAATTGCTCCAACTGCAAAAACAGACGGGAAAAAGCCTGGGGCACATTCTGGTGGCTGAAAAAATCCTGACTCCGGAGGAGCTGAACCAGTCTCTGTCTGAACAGTTGGGTGTTCCCCATGCCTGGATTCGTAAAGGCATGGTAGACCCGGCCATTGTCCATGTCCTGCCCAAGGAAAAAGCGGTCCAGTTCAATGTGATCCCAATGTTTAAAGTCCATAATGTCCTTACGGTTGCCACCAGCGATCCCCACAATTTCTTTAACCAGGAAAAAATTCAAGAGATTACCGGCTTGGAAATACAGATGGTCCTGACCCGGGATTCCGATATCCAAAATGCCATCAAAGAATGCTACCAGGCTGAAGCTGAAATCGACGACGTTATGACCAGCCTGGAAGAAGGGTCTGTGGATGTAGTGGCCGCCCCGGTGGAAACGTCCATAGCTGAAATCTCCAAAATGGCTGACGGCAGTCCGGTCATCAACCTGACCAACCTGATCCTGCTTAAATCCATCCGGGCCAATGCCAGCGACATCCACATCGAACCCCAGCAAAAGGAGTTCCGGGTAAGGGCCAGGGTCGACGGTGTGCTGTATGAACTTTTAACCCACCGCATGGAACGGCATTCAGCTGTGGTGTCCCGGTTGAAGATTATGGCCAACCTGGACATTTCAGAGCGGCGGCTTCCACAGGATGGGCGGATCCAGGTTACCGTGGACGGACGGCGCATTGACCTGCGTTTTTCCTCCATTCCCGGGTATTTCGGAGAAAAGCTGGTCATCCGGATTTTGGACAAAAATCAGTCCATTCTGGACATCAACCGTTTGGGATTTGCCCCGGATATTCTAAACAGGTTCAAGGAACTGGTCAGAAAGCCCTACGGCCTGATCATTGTCTGCGGACCTACAGGCTCAGGTAAAACCACGACCCTTTACGGCGCCACAAACATGCTCAACACCCCGGACAAAAACATTGTGGCCATTGAAGATCCGGTGGAATATCAGATGGAAGGGGTTAACCAGATATCGGTCAATGCGCCCATCGGCTTGACCTTTGCCAAAATCCTAAAGCATGTCCTGCGCCAGGATCCGGACATCATCCTTTTGGGAGAGATACGGGACCGGGAAACCGCGGAGATTGCCATACAGGCGTCCTTGACCGGGCATCTTGTGCTCACCACGCTTCATACCAATGACAGCCCCAGTGCCATCACAAGACTTCTAGAAATGGGCATTGAACCGTATTTGATCTCCTCCTCCCTGCTGGCCTCCATGGGACAGCGCCTCGTCCGCTCCATCTGCCCCTCGTGCAAAACCGACTATTATCCGCCTAAAGAGGTTTTAAAAATTTTGGGGTTTGATGAGTCGGAAAAAAAGAAGTTCCAGCGGGGAAAAGGGTGTACCGAATGCCTGGATTCGGGTTACAAAGGCCGGATCGGCATCCACGAACTTCTGGTCAACGACAACGATCTACAACGGTTGATTTTAGCCAACCCGACCATTGATAAAATTAAGGAAAACCTTGCGGCCCGGAATCATCAGTCTCTGAAACATGACGGATTTAATAAGGTTCTCCAGGGCCTGACCACACTGGAAGAAATCCAGCGGGTTACCCTGACCGATGATTTATAGTTCATAAATGTGCCATGCCTATTGACCTAAATACATCACCTAAAAAAACCGTTGAAAAGCCGTCCGCCAAACGATCCTTTTCCAGTGGAAAAGCGATCAAATCCAAAGACATCGTCTTTTTCTTAACCCAGTTATCCATGATGCTGGAAGTGGGAATCTCTTTGAGCAATGCCGTTTCAACCATTGCCAATCAGACCGGAAATGCCAAATTTAAAGCTGCACTCCTGGCCATGGTGGACCACATTGAAGAGGGCAACCAACTTTCCGATGCCATGGCAATCCATCCAAAAATTTTTAAGCCGGTCCACATCAATATCATCCGGTCCGGTGAAACCGGCGGCATCCTGAACCAGGCCCTGGACAATATTATTGAAATCCAGGAAAAAAATCAGGGTGTCATGTCCCAGCTCAAAACTGCCCTGGTCTATCCGTCGGTTCTCTGCGTATTGGCCATTCTGGTTACGATTTTCGTACTGGTGGGAATCCTTCCCAAATTTATGGCCTTTTTCGAGGGTAAAACAGACATTCTGCCCCTGACCACCCAAGCGCTCATGGCGGCAAGCCTTATCCTTCGCAATTACTGGTGGGCCTGCCTTATCGGGGTATCAGCAGTTGTGGCACTTGGGATTTATTATCTAAAATCCGATGTGGGAAAATCCCACATAGACTGGCTTTTAATCAACACCCCGGTGGTGGCAAAAATCGCCAATAATGTCTACACCAACCTGTTTTTAAGAATTATGGGCAACATGCTCAGCAGCAACATCCCCTTGAGCGAGGCTTTGGCCATCGCTGAAAAGTCTATGACAAACCGGTATTACCGTAGGTTTGTTAAGACCCTCCATGACAATATTGAAAAAGGGAGCAGCTTTGCAGCGGGATTCCTATCCAATTCCCATATCCAGAATTCCGTCAAGCAGATGATTTTCGTAGGCGAAGAAGTGGGGAAGTTACCGGCGGTCATGGCCAGGCTGGTGAAATTTTACGATATGGAAATCCAGCAGGATTTTAAAAAAATTACATCCTTAATTGAACCTGTAGCACTGATATTCATGGGTGTGGTGGTCTGGATCATTGTATCAGCAGTTATCCTGCCCATGTTCCGCCTGGCCGGTGCCATTCATTAGTGCCCGACCGAAAACCGTAAATTTTGCCAATTACTTCGTTGGGTAAAAATTTTAATCCTCGAAATATTCAATATATGTCTGTGGTTAAAATCTTCACCCGCCTTGTACTTGACAAAATTTCCAGATTTTCGTTCAGGCACTAAGCAAAAAGGGTGTATCACTCAACTCTTTTCTTGAAAAAATGGGCAAAAAGGATGTATTCTTCTAACAGTTTATGCGAACGCCCCGATAAATTATTCGTTCTGAAAATCGTCAAAGGAGAAGAAGAGTCATGAAGCGACATACAAAAACCTCTAAACACATGGCTTCACAAAAAGGATTTACCCTTATTGAGATTTTGATTGTTGTCATGGTGCTGGGTATTCTGGCCATGATCATTGTTCCTCAGATCAATGTGTCAACCGAGGATGCCAAAGAATCTACTTTGTCCACCAACATCACGGCGCTGCGCAATGCCATTGAGCTTTACTATCACCAGCATAACGGTGTTTACCCTGGGGCGGTAAAAGTAGACGGTTCCGCTTCACCCACTGCGGCGGAAGCAGCCACCGCATTTGTTCAGCAGCTCACCCGGTATACAGAAGCGGACGGCACCGTATCCGTCACCAAAACCGCTGATGCCAAATACGGCCCCTACATTAAGAATGGTGTCCTACCAACCAATCCCTTTAACGAAATGGCCACCGTGCTCTGTGATGTCGCAACAACCGATATTACCAGCAAGACGTCCGACGCGACTACCGGGTGGAAGTTTTATGTCATTACCGGAAATCTCATGGCCAATGACGGAGACCATGACGATCTGTAAAAATCCGCGTCATTTTTTTAGACACCCTTCAATTTATCCATCCGGGTTCACGCTGATTGATACCATGATTGCCGTGTTGATCATCGGCATCATCGGCATGACCGCTTTGCCTAAAATTTCCGATTTTCTGACCGACCGCAGACTATCCGCCGCCTGCAGCCTGGTCATGGCCGGCCTTGAATATGCTTCGGCCTTAAGCATCAGGTACCAGCGGCCCTTTTCCATGTCCACAGACACGACGATCAAGCAATTCCAGGTCAAGGACACCGCCCCCTATCCGGATAGTTCGGCCGTTGTTCGCACCGGCAACACACCGCCGGTCAATGCCGAGGACGTGGTGTTCAACCCTGTGGCGGATCAATGGTACGCCACCCGTCTGGACCAAATGCCCGGCCTGGAAGAGATCCAAATTTCGTCAATCCCGGCCGACATCACTTTTTATCCGGACGGTCATTCTGGTGAATTTGACAGTCTTCTAATCGTGGCACTGGGCAGCATGTCAAAAACAATCCGCGTGGACAGCATCAGCTCGAGGGTCTCCATCGATTGAAATTTTTTTTTCGGTCATCCGAAGGCTTCACCCTGTTTGAAATTCTCATAGCCCTGGTTATTCTGAGCACAGCTATAATTCCCATCATGGATGCCATGGCCCCCTCGATGGCCTCCATCCCCTACCTGGAAAAGGAAATCGTGTTGACCAACCGTGCCAGAGGAACACTTAACCGGATAATAGCCCTGGATTTCGACACCCTTACAGCCAATGTAGGAAATCCTGTGGATATTACCTCTTTGTTCGGCAGTATAACCGAAGGACAAAAGGAGATCTTCACCCATTTCGGCGTTGTATATCAACCCATCATCGCCATTGAAGATGAATCCGGCGGTGACAATACGCTTTTAAAACTCAGCGTGACCTTAGCAAACCTGAAATTAACCACCCTGAAAACCAATGAATAATTTCCTGACCCACTTTTATTTTCATCCTGGGTTCCGCCGGGTGTCTCAAAACGGATTTTCCCTGATTGAGGTACTGGTTTCGGTCTTGATTATCGGCATTGTGGTCACGGGATTTGAGCAGGTATTAGGCGGCTTCCTTGCAACCCACCAGTATACAAAACAGACATCTCTTTTACTCAACCAAGGGCGGTTTGCCATGGACCGTATGGTGGCTGTTACCCGGGAAACCGCCGTTATTGATTATCCGGCCCAAGGCAGTTCGGATGAAGAATTCAGGGTAACGGAACGCCTTTTGGACATGGTGAACAATACCAATAAAAAATACGTTGCCGACGGAGACGGTGTTCCAGATGCAGACAATGATGCCGACGGTCTGATGGACAATGATCCCGGTGCCAACGATGACGTGGAACTGGTAACTTTTGTATTAGACAAAAGCCAAAGCGACAACTGGAAGCTCATTGAGACCTTTCCCGATTATACGACGTCCAGCATGACCGATTCCCTGCCCCAAAGGACCCTTTGTGAGCATGTGACCCAGTTTACCTGCACCGTATTGACCGCCAATCTGGTGGAATTTGAACTCACCATAGAAAACCAGGGCAAAACCATCTATCTGAAAACCCGGGCTGTGGCCGGAAGGGTTGAATCATGACCCACAAAGCCGGCCGATACCCCATTGCGGTTGATACGGATGGACAAGACCTGTTTGCGATCCAGCTAAAGGATCACAAAGGACAGGTATGCATTAAAGCCGCCTTTCATGAACCCTTAAACAAAAAACCGGCAAACAGCGAAGATGTACCGGCCCCGGCAATGAGTCATGATACGGCACACCCGGAACTTTCAGGCACATTAAAACGGCTGAAAAAAACAAAAGGGTTTTCAGGCAGACGTATCATCCTCCATTTGCCCATGGAAAAGATGTTAAGCTTTCCAGTAAATTTTAAGCTCAAAAAGGATGATAACCAGGACTGGGCCCTTTTAGCTGAAATAGAAAAAAGCCTGCCCTATGCCCTGGAAGACGCAGTGGCCGATTATCCCTCTATTTATCAATCCGGGACCGCAGATCAAAAGACAGCCATCATTACCGCAGCCAAAAAAAAGGATGTTCTGGACCTGATCGCCCCTTACAAAAAAGCAGGGTTCCTGGTGGAAGCCGTAGATTTCAGCCCCCTGTCTTTGGTCCGGATACATGGATTTTTGGCACAAAGCCATGAAAAGCCTGACGTAATCTGCCACATCGGCAGGTCTCAATCCAGTCTTATAGTAGTGGGCCAAAACCGGATTTATGCCCTGAATAAGTTTAACTGGGGCCGTAACAAACTCAAGGACCGGCTCGACCGGACCCTGAAATATGACCGGGCGGCGCCCCATGCTTTGGATCTTTTAAAAACTTACGGCCTTGAAGAAGTTACTGATACCAGGGAAAATACCAAAATTTCCGGCATTATTTCAAGAATTCTGACACCGCCCATGGAGGAACTGATTTTTGAATTCCATAAAGTTCTGGGATATGCCCTGGCCAAAGAACAATTTCACAGTATTGGAAACATCTATTTTTACGGCTTAGGTGCAACGGTCAAAGGGTTAAACCGATACATTGAACAGCGTCTCAACATTCCCGCCACCCTGGGAACAATTAAAAATCATATTACCTGGGAGGCGCCTCTCCAGACCCCGGATATGGAAACATGGGCATTGTTCAGCCCGGCAATCGGTCTGGCCGCCAGGAGGATTCCATGGCGATAAGAGACATCAACATGCTGCCCCTGGATGTTCTGGAAAAATCGATGCAATACCGGCTGTTCAAATTCTGGGCCCAATGGCTGGTTCTGGTACTTATCATTGTCTTGGCCTGTTGTGCCGGTAGTTATCGCTGGATTCAGCTACAAAAAAGAAACCTGCCCCTCCCCCTTGACACTAGGCAGTCCGTTTCCCAGGAACTGGACAAAATCAATGATTTTCGCAGTCGGATAGCCGCCCTTCAGGAAAAACACCAGACGCTGGCTCGCATTGTCAAAAAACAGGTATTTTACGATACCATTGCCATATTTGCAGGCTGCCTGAACCATGAAACCTGGATCGACCAACTCTCCATCAAGCGCGATGAACAAGGATCTGACCAGTTCATTTTGACTTGTAACGGATTTTCCCTGAATCACAACACTCTGGGGTTGTTCCTGGATCAGATCGCCAAAGTTCCCCGGATCAAAGAGGTAGAGCTCAACGAATCTGGAACCGGAAGCCCAGATACTGAATTACGGCCTGATTTTCCCCGGGCCGTGCGGTTCAGTATTTCCTGCATCATGACCCGGATGCCCCCGCAATGAAACTGCTGCCCAGGCATATTGATCTGATGGCAGGGCTGTCAATACTTGTCATTATCGTACTTGGCGGCACATTCTGTTTCAGGATAATCATGGAAAACCGCCAGAAACAGTTTATTGCGCAGCAGTTAATAAACAAGCAGCAAACAGAGCTGAACCTGGCCCAAAACAACCTGGCCGCGGTCAAAAATGTCCTGGCTGACCAGCAGACCGCTCTAAACCTTTTGAACAAACGAATTCCTGAATCCGCCGACATCGGCCTTTTGCTGAGCACCATTCATTCATTGGTCCGGGACCGTAACGTGACCATCACCGGCTTCAGCCATGAAAAGCCTGTAAAAATAAGACAATACTATCAGATCCAGCTCAAATTGACCCTGCAGGGCAAATTCCTGGATATCTACTACATTATCCATAAGCTGGAGGCTTTAAACCGATTGTTTATTATTGAAACCCTGAACATGAACCATCATGAGACTCAATTGGATGGCTGCGAGGCACTGATCAATGCCCGTATTTTTTACAATAAATAGCGCATTAAATTCCATGACGATATGCCCTGTGTAATTTATGTCCAAAAAAACAGAAAAAATAAAGCAGATTGCCCTGGGCGTGGTTGCTGTCGTTTTTGTCATTACCTTTTACATGACATTTTTCAAAAATAAATCCGGCCCCCAGCCGCCTCCACCCCGATCTGTACCGGCAGCCTCACCCTCATCAGTTAACAGCGATACGCTGTTGAACACTCAACCCGTTAATAAGCCCTTGCCCTTAGGAAAAGAAGCGGACATTGCCTTTCAATATCCGATCCGGGACATTTTCAAACCACAATTATCCCCATCCACTTCAAAACAACTGCCGGCAATAAAAAAAACCGCACCCAAACCTTTAAGCCAAGAAGAAATCCAGGCTATCAGAGACAAGCTGAAGTTTAAAGGAGCCATCCTTAATGCGGGACACGCTGTTGCCATTATCGACAATGGATTTTTCCATGTCGGCGACACCATTGGACCTTATAAAATCGTATCCATTTCGGACAGAAATGTTCGGATTGATACTTTTCGCGGAATTGTAACTTTAGAGATGATCCATCATGAATAAAAAAAAATTAACCCCCGGAAGGTTTCCCCGAAAAGTGGGCTGGTTCAAAAAAATGAATCCCGGTTTTCTGCTGTGGGGCGTGGTGATTATATTTTTGACTGGAAGTGCCGGCATCGCTTTTTGTACGGATAAACAGCAAGTGGGTCTGCCTATGGACCAAGCCCGGAATGAGGGTCTAAAGGCAGACTTTCCGGCAAAAGAGAGCCTGACCCTCAAAACCTGCATCAAAGAAAAAGCAAAAATCCGTAAAGGCCCGTCCATGGCATATCCTGTCCTGTATGTCCTGTCTGCCGGTGCCCCCCTAACGGTTCTTGACATGCAAAGCCCGTGGTTTCAAGTCCTTTTGCCCAATAGTACAAAGGGATGGATCCATAAATCCCTGGTTCTGGATGGGGACCGCCTGGAACGCTATCTTAAAATACGTATGCCCGAAAAGCCCGCACGGCCTCATAAACAACCTCGTAAACAGGGTAGTATTTCCCTGAATTTCAGAGATATGAATATAAGGGATGCTTTTTCATCCCTGGCCATGGAATTTAAAACCAATATTGTGCTGTCATCGGATGTAAAAGGCAATATCACCCTGCATATTTTCAAGGCCACCCTGGAAGATGCCATCCAAAGCATTGCCCTGGCCGGTGGATTCACGGCTCAAAACAAAAACGGATCTTTCTACATTCTTAAAAAAGCACCGGAAACGCCGAAACGGCATATGAAAACCTTCCGGCTCAACTTTGTTGAAATCGACCAGGTCAAGGAAATCCTTAATGCCTTGACCGGCCTTGCGCCCATTGAAGTTCATACAGCCAGCAAAACCATATTTGTGGAGGATACCCCGGAAAACATACGGCGGGTGGAAGAGGTCATCGGCTTTCTTGACAGTGTTCCCAAACAGGTCATGATTGAGGCCGAAATCCTGGAAGTCGCCTTGACCGACGACATGTCCTTTGGGGTTGACTGGCAGCATATCTGGACCGACATCAACGTGGGCACCAATGGTTTTTCCAAAGCGGTCCTGCCCGATGCCAAAGGCATATCTGCCATCCCCTCAGACGGCACCGGTGTATTTGCCAATCTGTTTGCCGCCACAGGCACCAACTCAACCATTTCCCTGGCCATTGATGCATTAAAGGAAAAAACCACGGTCAACACGATATCCACGCCGAAAATCATCGCTATCCACGGCCGGTCAGCCCGGGTCCAGGTCGGAGGGCAGCAGGGGTACAAGGTCACCACTACCAATCTGGGCGTTCAAACAGAAACCATCGAATTTATAGACACCGGCGTTATCCTGGAGATCACCCCATACATTGACAAGGAGAACAACATCCTGCTCAACGTCGAACCCAGCATTAACACCGCACAAATCGAAGAAGGTATTCCCGTGGTCAAGTCCACAACCGTGTCGACCTCGCTCATTGCCCGTAACGGTGAAACCGTGTTCATTGGCGGACTCATAGAGAATGCGGACACAAAAATTCGCAAATCGGTCCCGGTGTTAGGGGATATTCCCCTCCTTGGCAACTTATTCGGACGAACCGTTGACACCCAGCAAAAGACCGAAACCGTGGTCATGATCACCCCCCGGATACTGGACCATAATGAGCCCTTTGAACCGGCGCCCCCACTGTCCAAATCTGGAAAAATTCTATCTAAAGATATTCACCCGGATACCGTCCCCCCATCTTCCATGACATCCCCTCAGTAAACATCATCTACATTCAAAACATAAAAACAATTGGCGGGCTTGGCCCTAACATCGGCCATAGCGTGGGTTGGGTTGAACGAAGTGAAACCCAACAACCTGTCGGCATTGGCTTTCAATCCTCAACCCAACCCACCGAAAATTCTTATGGCCTAAAATATAACCAAAGCCCAATTGACTTTAGGGCAATAGACGGAAGCTTTTGCCCCGTTTTCAAAAATCAGGATGGATTCCTGCTGGTGAGCATTATGCTTTTAATGGTGCTCATGGCGGTGTCTGTTTTTTCCGTCAATTATTACACCGCCACCCAACAGCGCATGACCATGAATCACCAGGCCGCTGTCCAGGAGGATTTCAGGCGGGAGGCCGTTCTCCAGGAATCTTTGTGGCAGGTGCTGTCCAACCCCTGCTACCGAACGGATGCAACCGGGGAGACCTATACCTTTGACGGGGTTGACTTTAACCGAAAAATTTTGAATTCAAGCCTGAGCAATCACGAAGACGTGGTGTTGTTCGAGGTGATGTCCCAAGGAAGCACTAAGTCGCTTAACCGTGGATACCGGTATTTCTGTGATGCCATTACCGGAGAAGTACAGCCCCAGCCCGGTGCTACATCGGATCTCAATAAACCGGAAGGCATTGCTTTGGACGCTGATGGGAATCTGTTCATTGCCGATAAAGAGAATAACCGTATCGTGAAACGAGACAGTGACGGGAACCTGACATTATTTGCCGGTACCGAAACAGCCGGGTACAGCGGTGACGGGGGAGCGGCCACCAGTGCCATGCTCAATAAACCGGCCGGGGTATGTGTGGATCCGACCGGGAATGTATACATTGCCGATACGGAAAATCACCGGATCAGGATGGTTGATTCGTCCGGCATGATCACCACAGTGGCAGGAACCGGCACCGCAGGCTATGCGGTCAACGGTGGATATGCCGTCAATGCAGAACTGAACACGCCCAATGATCTGTTTTATCACGCCGCTTCAGCCAGCCTTTACATAGTGGATAAAGAGAATTCATGCATCCGTCAGATCAACAATTCCGGCATCATCACGACAATCGCGGGAACACCGGAGGTGGCCGGAGACTCCGGGGACGACGGGGATTCAACCCTGGCCCAACTCAACACCCCCCGGGGCATTTTTGTCACCCCGGCCGGGGTTTTGTACATTGCCGACACAGAGAATTCCAGGATTCGCAAGGTTGAGTCCGGCATCATCACCACCGTGGCCGGAAGCAGTCAAAGCGGGTTTAAAGGAGATGATGGTGATGCCACATCTGCACGGCTTGACACCCCCTGGAATATTGCCTTGGACACCAGCGGCAATCTATATATTGCAGATACTGGAAATCACCGGATCAGGCGGGTCTGCGCCTCCGACGGTATTATCCAAACCATCGCCGGCACAAGCTCGGGCTTTACCGATAATGTTGAGGCGGTTGAAGCTCAATTTAATACCCCCAGTGCCATTGCCCTGCCCTCAATTATGGAGGGAAAAACATTTTTTGTCAGTGACAAAGAGAACAGCACCATTCGAATCATTTCTTTTGAAATTGATAATAGGTTTTAGGTCTATGGTTCGATAGAGGGTTACCTCATAGTCTGCATAAAAAGCCGTTCGGATATGTTATCCGAACGGCTTTTTTGGTTTTCAGGTTTAAACAATCCATGTGTCACCTTGTAACGTTATATTTTTTATGTAACGTTACTTCTAATTAATGCTTTAATTCTTTTTCCTGTTTAAAATATCTCTTTAACGCTTGATTTCAAATAGATAACAAAGTTTTTTTGTGCTGCCTAAAAACATCCCACACTCTGGCACAGACTGTGAATAGACTGTTCTTCAGTGATTTGAACGCTGTATTGCGTAGCTAAACGAGAATTATAATATTCAAGGGAGTTTTAAGTAGTGAGAAGAAAAGTACTGATTATCGGTGGCGTTGCATGCGGTCCTAAAGCCGCTTCCCGGATTAAACGACTCGACCCGGACACTGAAGTAACCATTCTTGAAAAAGGCGAACTGCTCTCCTATGCAGGATGTGGATTGCCATATTATATTTCCGGACAGGTTCAAAATGGCGATGATTTGATGACTACCCCGGCAGGTGTTGTCAGGGATCCTAATTTTTTTAAAATGGTTAAAGATATTCAGGTCAAAAATCATACCCTGGCCGAATCCATTGACCGTGAAAACAAAATTGTTCAAGCCGTTGATCTTACAACCGGAAATAAAATTGACTATGAATATGACGCCCTTGTCCTTTCCGTAGGAAGCCAGTTCAAAAAACCGCCGTTTCCCGGCATTGATCTGGCAGGGGTGCATTTTCTTCAAACAGTGGAAGATGCAAAAGGCATCAGAGATGAGAACGGCCCCCTGGAAGGGAAAAATGCCGTGGTGATTGGTGCCGGGCTCATCGGCCTTGAGGCCACGGAATCTTTGAAGGCCCAGGGGATGAACATTACCATGGTCGAAATGGCAGACCAGGCCATGGGAAATATGTTTGATCATGAAATGGTGTATCACCTTCATAATGAACTTAAGAAAAACGGGGTTGAACTCAAAACCTTGGAAACGGTCCGGGAAATTAAAGGAAATGACCAATCGACAGTTCAATCCGTTGTCACAGACAAGGGAGAATACCCTGCAGATTTGGTCCTGGTTGCTGTGGGTGTAAATCCCAATACCCAGCTTGCAAAAGAGGCCGGCCTTGATATTGGTGAGACCGGCGCTATCCGGGTGGACAGTTCCATGCGAACCTCAGATCCCAATATATATGCCGGTGGGGACTGTGTTGAAAACGTCTCCATTATCACAGGAAAACCCATGTTTGCACCCATGGGGTCTACTGCCAACAAACACGGCAGAATCATCGGCGATAATATTTGTGGCATATCTTCTGAATTCAAGGGGATTTGTGGTACGGCCATCTGCCGGGTTTTCGGCATCAATGTCTCCCGAACAGGCCTGACTGAAAAACAGGCTAAAGATATGGGCTATGACTGCGTTACCGTATTAAGCCCAGCCCCTGATAAGCCCCACTTTCTTGACGAGGCCAAACTGATTATTGTTAAACTGGTGGTGGACAAAGCAACCCATAAACTTTTAGGTGCCCAGATCGTGGGCCCCGGCGATGTGGCAAAACGTATGGAAGTGGTTGTGGCCAATATTGCGTCCGGATCCAAAGTAACCGACATTGCCCAGTATGATCTGGCCTATGCACCACCCTTTTCCCCTGCCATGGACAATATCATTACAGCGGCAAATATTGCTGAAAACAAACTGTATAATATCGGCAGTTCATTGACACCTGTGGAGGTCCAGGCCAAAATAGAAAACGGCGATGATTTCATATTCCTTGATGTGCGTTCACCCAAGGAGTTCGAGCAGATGCGCATTGAAGATACCAGGATTAAACTGCTCCCCTTGGGTCAGTTGAGAAACTGCTTGATGGATTTGCCAATGGATAAGGAGATTATCGCGTTTTGCAAAATCTCTTTACGCGGCTATGAAGCCGAACGTATTCTGACCGGCGCAGGATACAAAAACGTAAAATATATGGACGGCGGTGTGGTGTGCTGGCCATATAAAAAATTTGTTGCATAAAGTGATTGGGCTAAAGCAGGCTGTTGTCTAATTTGCAACGGTCTGCGGCGGCCCTGTCCAGCATATGGGCAAGCGCTTTGGGTTTTCCGGGGAAAAATCCAAAGGTTTTCATCCACACCTCTTCATCTTCCATGCAAAAATAGACGGCAACATCGGGGGCAATCTGCTTGAAGACAGCGGCAAGGCGCTGGTACATGGCGATGCGTAACGGTTTGAAATAGCGCATCTTATTGTCGAGCCCTGTGATAAATTCACCATATGGAATGGTTGACTTGGGAAACCGGGCTTCAATGATGGATTTTAGATGGGGCATGAATCTGAATGTCCCAATTGAAATCCAAACAACATCTTTGGGACTGACATGGTCAAAGATGGCTTCAATCACCTTTTCATAAGCATTTTCACACCCGGGATAGAGAAAAATGGGATCAAAATGAAACGCCACCCGAAATCCCTTGGACACAGCTTTGGCTGCGGCCTTAAGCCTAGCGGCAAGAGAGGCCGTACCCCGCTCTTGGGAAGCGATCATCTCAGGAGTATTTACGGACCAGGACAAAATGGTCTTTTGGTTGTGCTCTAAGTCTAAAAGTGAGTCTATATTGACGGTTTTTGTTTTCAGTTCAAGGACTGCCCTATCCTGGGCTGCAAATTTTTCAACCAAAAATTTGGGCATCAAGCTGACCGGTTCCCAGATCAGGGAGTCCGTGTACTCGCCGGTCCCGATGCGCAAAATAGTGTCCCCGCAAAAAACCGGGTCCAATGCAGCAGCGTACTGGTCAAAGCCTGCAAAATATTGAAGCACAGGGGGATGAAAATAGGCCTGCAAAATGCAGTAGGAACAGTCCATGGTGCAAAACGTACCGCAATGAAAAATAGTGTAATCACAGCAGGTGTAGTGGCTGGTTCCCGGGCACTGGCGAATCAGGGCGCCCTTATTTGTGGTGATATAAAGCACCTTTTTGGCAAAACCCACAGGATCATCCGCCTGATTAATCAGGTCGTACACAGGTTTTGAGTCCGCAACAGGCTCCGGTGCTGTTTTAACTTTTGAAATCAGGTACTCAATTTCCGGTGTCCGATCCAGATCCTTGTCGATGAATACCCGGGTTGGACGAATCATAGTTTGTTGTCCACAAGATTTTTAAAGTCAGGCAGATCGATAAGTTCAGTCAGGCAGTTGAGACGCGTTCTAAACTCATCCACATTTTTAAATTCCATTTGCATGGCATAAACCATCCCCTCAAAATTTTCAGGAAGTGACAGTTGAAGCCCGGAATCCAGTCCAAGGGCATTGATTTGTTTCCGTGCCCGGTTTTTAGCTGCCGTGAACGCCGGAAAACGTCGTTGGGCAAGAAACGCCTTGAACTGTTTGCCAAGGGCGCTCATATCCCGATGCACGTCAACCTCAAAGCCATCGCTCTCATCCGTTCCGATAGGGCTTTCCCGAATAAGCCTTTCAAGACTGATTTTTTCAAGGGCGCATATCTCCTTTGCCCACGAGATGATTTCCATCTGGATACCTGAGGATACTTTGATCCGGGAAAAAAGATGTAAGAACTCAGTTTGGATATCTGGATCCATGGACACAAGATTTTTACACGCCTTAATGGATATTTTATTTTGATCCAACAGCTTGAGAACAGAATCAGGCATGGCATGGATGCGCGACAAGGTCTTAATATAGCCCGTATTCATTGGACGGTTAAATAGTGATGTGGCGTTTTTTGCGATATCTTTGGCATCCATAAAACGCAATAAAAGCCCTGTGGCCCGAATGAGTTCTGAAGCGGTCAGTTCCCTTGAAAATGCATTTTCGGTTACAGCGGCAATTGCCGCATCAAATTGTTTGCCTGCAGGCATAACACGGCAGGTGATCCGCGACAATCCAGCATACCGGGCGGCTTCAATCCGCCTGAACCCCGACACCACACTGTATTTATCCGGTTCGCCCAACACCAGGGGCGCAACCATGATGCCATACTGTGAGATGGATCCCCTTAACTGTTCAATGTCATAATGGGGCCCTGTAACGCGAAACCCGGTGTCTGAAAGGTCAATTTCAGACACCGGGATATCAGTAAGTGTTATAGCTGTCATGGATCAGATTGCTTTTCCGGTCAGCCGGGTATAGATTTCCTTGTAGGTTTTGCTGGTATTATCAATAATTTCCTGGGGCAGTTTGGGACCCGGCGGGGTTTTGCCCCAGCCTGAATTGGTCAGCCAGTCCCTGACGGTTTGTTTATCAAAACTTTTCTGCCCTCTGCCGGGGGCATAATCGTCCAAAGGCCAGAACCTGGATGAATCCGGGGTCAAAATTTCATCAATCAGGATAATTTTACCGTCAAGCAGGCCAAATTCAAATTTTGTGTCCGCTATAATAATGCCTTTTTCCAGGGCAAAGGCAGCGCCGCGGTTGTAAATTTCAAGGCTTAAATCACGCAGTTTGTCTGCGGTCTCTTTGCCAAGAATGTTTACGGCTTCATCAAAACCGATGTTAATGTCATGATCACCGATTTCAGCTTTGGTGGAGGGGGTAAAAAGCGGGGTTTCAAGTTTATCGGACTCCTTAAGTCCTTGGGGCAACTTGATATTGCACACATGGCCTTCGGATTGATAGGATTTCCAGCCCGATCCCGAAATATATCCCCTGACAATGCACTCCACTGCCATGGGCTCAGCTTTTTTGACCAGCATGCTGCGGCCTTCAAGTTTGTCTTTATATCTATGAAATTCTTCCGGATAATCATTTACATCCGTGCTGATAATATGATTTTTAACGATGCTCTCCATCTGCTTAAACCAGAACACCGAAATCTGGTTCAATACCTTACCCTTGTCCGGAATGGCATCGGGCAGCACCACGTCAAACGCGGAAAGCCGGTCGGTTGTCACCATGAGCAGGGCATCGCCCGTATCAAAAATGTCCCTGACCTTTCCTTGTCTGATCAGCGGCAATCCTTCATATTCTGTTCCGGGTATAATGCTCAAGCTTTCCTCCTGTATTTACAATTTAATTTAAAAATTTTGCTGATAAATTTATCACACAATGATTTATTTTACTATCAGACCCATAAAAATAAACTTGAAACCTATTTTTTCAAGGGCTGATCAAACAAGGAATCGCGTCTGTATTCAGTAGATATGTTATTGTTTAAAGCAAAACGTAAACACTATTATTATAGTAATTTCAAATAGTTATAAATTTTGTCAAGAAAAACTTTTTTTCTTGACAAAGACTGTTTTTTTGATAAAAGAGAAAAGCAGTTCATTTTCAAAGAGATTCCTTTGGGGTCATTCAAAAAGTTGCCTGAAAGATTAAATTTTACAACGCTGGGTTGAGCTCATTGAACCAGCAGATCATTGATTTATGCACCTTCGCAGGGTTTTAAACAATTGCTTCATGACGTGAACGGATTGTCAATAAGCAAATAATTCGTTCTCTGATTGTGGATTAGGAATAATCATTAACAGGAGCATGAGTTATGTCTATCGCTACATCGTATCCTGGTGTGTATGTACAAGAAATTTCCAGCGGTGTTCGCACCATCACGGGTGTCTCCACCTCGGTGGCGGCCTTTGTCGGATTCTTTCCCAAGGGTCCTATGGACAAGGCTGTCCAAGTCTTTAACATGGCGAATTTCACCCGGGAATTTGGCGGGCTTCATGCCCAGAGCGAAGCCTGTTACGCAATCCAGCAATTTTTTGCCAACGGTGGGGCAGAGGCCTGGGTTGTACGTACCGCAACCGGAGCTGAACCGGCAAGTGTCGAGATTCTTGCTGGTATCAATGGCAGTCCAGCTCTTGTGGTAACCGCCATCAATCCCGGAGACTGGGGGAACCGTCTTCGGGTGAGGATAGATCCCATCTCACCCGCCCTGGCCAATGCTGAATCAAATCCATTCAATATGACCGTTTTTCTGGTTGAGCAGAGAGATGGTCGTGAAGTGGCTGTCCAATCAGAGGAATTTCTTGGATTGACCGTGAACGCCTCGGATACCCGTTTTATTGGAACGGTTGTCAACGACAGGTTCAGCGGATCCAAACTGGTCCAGGTCTCAGTTCAACAAAACGCAGATAATCCCCTTCAAAATGGTACTTTCTCTGGTGATTTGTCACCCTTTCCTGAAAATTTCACGAATACTCACCCCCAGCTCAACCTCACCATCGGCACCGAGGGCTCAGGGACTGCCAAGTTGGAGAGCACGCCCACAAACCTTGGCCAAGCCAGGACTTTGCTTGAAAAAGCGATCCAGGAAGCCAGGCCGGAGATCCGTGCCTTTTCCGGGGCCTCTGTTTCGGTTGTCGGTAATCGCCTGAAAATTCTAGCCGGTCCTACTGAATCAGACGGAAAAGTGACTTTTTCCGCTGCTGAAGGCACTGATATGACGACCATGAAAACGCTTGGCCTTCCCGGCAAGACATTTCAAGGGCGATTGTCCGGTGAGCTTGACGCTTCATTCTCCCCTACAGAAGGCAAGCTTAAGGTAAGTATCGGAAACTCAGCGTCACAGACTCTTGCATTGGGTGACATGGGAAATTTAGAGGCTTTAAGGAGTGAACTTGAAAATAAGATACGGAGCATTAGTGGAGGGGGTGAAGGATTTACACAAGCGCGGGTTGCTCTCCATACAAGGGAGGATAAAACACGGATAGTTATTATTGCAGGTATGGAAGGCGAGCAAGTTGTTTTTACGCCGGAAGAGAATGATTCGACGGCTTCCGATCTTAAGCTAATAGTTGAGGAGTCATCAACGGCGATAGCGGCTGTCATTTCAGATAAGTTAGAAACTCCTCTGACAATTAACGCCAACGCAGAGGTGAATTTAGCCATTGGCATAGACAAGCCACACCCTGTAAAATTTTCCTCCTCTCCCCCTGATAACCTGAAAGACTTGGCCGTAGACTTTGAGAACGCCATTCGTACCGCACATGATCCATCACCTGCATTCACGGGTGCATGTGTTGCTGCTTATACCGACACAGATGAAAATCGTCTGATTATTTGGACAGGCAACGAAAAAGACACTGTTGTTTTTTCTCCGGCTCCAGATGACAAAACAACAGTCAAAGAGTTAGGCCTTGATTCAAGCGATGCGCAGGCCAATGTTCAGGCATATTCATTAGGTACCAACGGTTCAGTGGGGAAAGACCCAATAACCGGGACAGCCCAAGGCAAAATAGAAATTGGAACCAATGGCGCGCTCCCGAACGGCACAGCGCTGCGTGGCCAGCGCATTGACAAATCCGGTATTTATGCCCTGGAAGATGTGGACCTCTTTAACCTTCTTTGTATCCCCCGGGCATCAGTGGTCTCCGGTGATGATGCGCTCTCCGTGAATGAGGCCTTTGCAGTACAACGGGCCGCCATTGATTATTGCGAAGAGCGCAGGGCGTTTTTCCTTATGGATACCCCCACCGGCAGAGATGAGGTTCAGGAGATAAAGGATTGGCTTGAAGAGAATGCCGGCCTGCGCCACAAAAACGCGGCATTGTATTTTCCCCGCATTGAAATCCCAGATCCGCTTAACGGGTACAGGCTTCGCTCCATCGGGGCCTGTGGCACCATTGCCGGACTCTACGCCCGCACCGACAGTACCCGCGGGGTGTGGAAGGCGCCGGCCGGAACCGAGGCCACGCTCAAAAATGCGAAGCAGCTGGAATATTGCCTGACGGACCGGCAAAACGGTACGCTCAACCCCCTGGCCATCAACTGCCTGCGCAATTTTCCTGTCTACGGCCCGGTGTGCTGGGGCGCAAGGACCCTTGAGGGCAGTGACCAGCAGGCATCGGAGTGGAAGTATGTACCCATCAGGCGGTTGGCACTGTTTATCGAAGAAAGCCTCTTTCGCGGCACACAGTGGGTGGTCTTCGAGCCCAACGACGAACCGTTGTGGGCACAGATCCGTTTGAACATCGGCGCGTTTATGCATGATCTGTTCCGCAAGGGAGCCTTCCAGGGCAGGAGGACCCCCCGGGAGGCCTATTTCGTTAAATGCGACAAGGAGACCACGCCCCAAAACGATATCAACAATGGCATTGTCAACATTATTGTGGGGTTTGCCCCACTCAAACCGGCCGAATTCGTGATTATCAGCATCCAGCAGATTGCCGGACAGATCGAGGTATAAGGAGAAGGTTATGGCCCAATTCAGTGTCAACGCGGATCGATTCGACCCGTACAAAAATTTCAAGTTTCGCGTCAAGTGGGATGGAAAATATGTGGCCGGCGTCAGCAAGGTCGGTGCCTTGAAACGGACCACCGAGGTGGTGGAACATCGCGAAGGAGGCGACCCCAGCAGCAGCCGTAAATCACCGGGCCGGAGCAAATATGAGGCCATAACCCTGAGCGTGGCGTGACCCATGACAAGGAGTTTGAACAGTGGGCCAACAAGATCTGGAACTATGGGTCCGGACTGGGGGCCGAGGTCTCATTAAAGGATTTCCGCAAGGACATCATCATTGAACTGTACAATGAGGCCGGTCAGCTCGTCATCAGCTATAAAATTTATCGGTGCTGGGCCTCCGAATATCAGGCCCTGCCCGATTTGGATGCCAATGCCAACGCCGTGGCCATCCAGACCCTTAAATTAGAAAACGAGGGCTGGGAACGTGATTATGAGGTCGCAGAACCGGCTGAAGAAAGCTATACGGAGCCCCAATAAGCCATGTCTGCATTGTCTGGACATGAACTTTTCCGGATATGGGAAGCGGGCCGAAACATTGTCCCCTATCACCGGGCCCTGCTGCTTGTTGCGACCAGTGAGAATACAACCGTGGAGGATGTTGCCGCGCTGCCTGTCGGTACCCGTGACACAAGGCTCCTGGCCCTCCGGGAAGGAATCTTCGGCCCCAAGATGCGCTGTCTTGCCGATTGCCCCGCCTGCAGGGAAATGCTTGAGTTCAGCATAAACACCACTGAACTGCGGGCCTCGGTCGGCGATTTACCTTCGGAAGCGCTGCAACTGGAGATGGACGGCTACACCGTCGAGTTTCGTGTGCCCACCAGCCAAGATCTCATCTCCCTGTATGATCAAGAAGATAGTCAAAAAAGGGATACCCGAGAGTTGCAAAGGCAACTGTTGCAGCGCTGCCTGTTAAGTGCCGGGTGCGGTAACGGCCGGATCCCTTTTGAGGATTTGCCGGGCCGGGTGTGCGAGGCGGTCATTGCCCGAATCGAAGCGGCTGATCCCAACGCGGATATTCAGCTGGCATTGACCTGCCCGGCCTGTAATCACCGCTGGCAGGCCCTGTTCGACATTGTTTCCTACTTTTGGAATGAAATCCATAATTGGGCATTGGGGCTTATAAGAGATGTGCATGTCCTGGCCTCAACCTACGGCTGGCACGAAGCCGATATCCTGGCCATGAGTCCGTTTCGCCGCAACCTCTATCTGGAGTTGATTGGAACGTGAGCAATTTTTTTACCCACCTGATCAGCCGCAGTTTTGGGCACGAACAAACAGAGGCGGTGGTGCGCCCATACCCCCCCAGTCTGTTTGAATCCCGGCCAACCCAAGACATGGGGCGGTTTCTCGATAATGAACAGCCTGTTTTTGCAGAAACAGCAGACAGCCACGGTGTTTTCTCTCCCCCACCGGGAGACCGTCGTCCGCCTGCACGCCCCTTGATGCAAAAGACCCGATTCCAAAGTTTGAACACGTTTGAACATTTGCCACATGATAACAAGCATGCCGCCGGAACCATGGCAGGCCAAACCGCATCCACGGAAGCGGAAGATATGCCGGTTTCGGCCCCTACACCAAGTTCTCCAAGACAAACAACACAGCCAACGCCTTTGCATGCTGCTGAAGTGAACAGGCAGCGGCCTCCGGCAGCAGACAACCTTGCAAAACAATCAATACCAATAGCAGCAGCGTCTCATCTTGCCCCCGAAATTCCAGGAACAAAGCTGCCCCCGGCAATGGATGTACCAGAAGAACCTGCCCGTCTCATGCCCCCTGAACAGGTGCCGGTACCGGACGCTGTAATAAAACCGGATTTGCCGCAAAAAAGACACGAACAATTTTCACACCAACTCCTGGGAGGAACCAAAGCAGCCCGGCAACCGGGTAGCCCTCACCCGTTGTCGGCACCTTCCGAGCCGGCCCAGCCCACCATCCAGGTCACCATCGGCCGGGTTGAGGTGCGGGCAGTGACACCACCCGCCCCACCGGCAAGGCCCCCAAGACCGGCACCTGCACCTTCACTGGCCTTGGACGATTACCTCAAGCAACGCCGGGAGGGCAGACGATGAGTAACCATTTGGCCATAGCGACGGTTACCACCGCACTGGTCCAACTCATAGATAACGCGGCCAACAAGATCAGCGGTGTTAACGTGGAGACCGGCCGTCCCAATACAACGACCATTTCAGGCAACCATATCTATCTATCTCTTTATCAGGTGGTACCCAATGGGGCGATGCGCAATAATCAGCTTCCCACGCGCTCAGCCAATGGCCGTCTGGTGCAGCGCCCCACAGTGGCACTGGACCTGCATTACCTGATAGCCTTTCACTGCAGTACGGAACTGGTGGGACAAATGATGCTCGGTGCCGTGGTCCGCGACCTGAACACCAGCCCGGTACTGACAAGAGAGATGATTCAGGATGCAATCATAAACGAACCGTTAATGAAAGAATCAAACCTGGCACAATCGGTGGAGCAGGTAAAATTCACCCCCCTTACGATCTCTTTGGAAGAGCTGTCCAAACTCTGGTCCATCTTTTTTCAAACCCCCTATGCACTCTCCATTGCCTACCAGGCATCGGTGGTTCTGATCGAAGCCGAAGAAAAACCCAGACCGTCCCTGCCGGTTCTGCAGCGGGGCAAGAGTGATCAGGGCGTTGATTTGTTGCTTGGCCCCTTTCCCTTGTTGCAAACGGCCTATTACGGCATGAAGGACGATGGGATACAGACCGTGCGTCCCCCTTCATTTCCTGCTGCGCAATTGGGCCGCGCCGTGATCCTTTCGGGCCGGAACCTCAAGGAGGCGGATATCTTCCTGCGGTTTCGCCACTCACGGTCTGACCTGCGCAACAGTCAGGGTAAAGCACTGGTCAATGAAATCCCGATAGCGGCTGAAAATAAATCGCCCACAGAACTCAAGGTCTTGCTGCCCGAACCGGATACCAATAATACAGTACAAACAGACTGGGCCCCGGGTGTCTATACGGCAACCCTTGTTAAACCCTCGCCAACAGGGGAACGTGACATCACCAGCAATGGCCTGCCCATCGCCCTTGCGCCCACCATCACCAATATTGAGGTGCAGTCAGCCAACATCATTGTCACATGCCAACCTCAGGTACATAACGGGCAGCAGGTAGTCCTGCTTCTGGCCGATAAGGAAATTGAGGGTAAAATCTATACAACAGATGCGGACAAAGTGGTTTTCAGTACCTCGGGGCTCCCATCAATGCAGGGGGAACAGGTCCGTCTGCGGGTGGACGGCATTGAGAGCATGCCCTTCAAACGGGCGGATACGCTGCCCCCGCGCTTCGAGTTTGACCCAGACCAAAGGGTGCCCCTATCATGAGTGATCCGGCACAGTGGCAGGCAAACAATGACCGCTACCTTGGCGCTGCTTTGCATTGGCTGCGCCTGGCGTTGTTACAGATGGCCAGGCAAAATGGCGCCGAGCCGTCCATGGAGGCGAGTCACCTCGGGTTAGCGCGGGAAAAAGAGAGAAACGAGGAGATAGCCAAGGCTGCGGCAATCATGACGGAAGCAGCATCCGCAGAGCCGCCGCCGACCCTGGTGATTCTTGCCCGGCGTATGGGGCTTTCCACCTTTGAACAGGAGATACTGCTCCTCTGTGCGGCCATGGAGTTCGACACCCGCATTCCCGGGCTCTGCGCCCAGGCCCAGGGGGATGCAGCCAAACCATACCCCACCTTTGCCCTGGCCCTATCCCTTTTTGACCAGCCGGGCTGGGAGGCACTCTCCCCCGAGCGTCCCTTGCGCTATTGGCGATTGATCGAGATCAATCAGCCGCCGGCCACCCCGCTTATCCAGAGCGTGCTGCGGGCCGATGAACGAATCGTGCATTACCTCAAGGGATTGAACCAGCTGGATGATCGGTTGACCGTGTATCTGAGTCCTTTTGCCCTATCCGGGAAAGAGATGGGACTCCTGTCCGAGGCCCAACAGGCCACGGTCGAATCCATGGTATCCGCATTCAAGGCGGGGGCAACATTAGGCCGACCATCGGTGTTGCAACTGCTGGGTATGGATGAACTGTCAAAACAGCAGGTGGCCCTCCAGGTCTTCTCCCGGGTGGGGGTGCAGGGATTGCGGCTCCCCGGGGAACTGCTGCCCACCAATGCAGGCGAACTGGAGAGCCTGGCCCGGCTCTGGCAGCGGGAAGGGATGCTGCTGCCCCTGGCCCTCTATCTTGATGCCCAGGAGCTGGATGAAGGCCAAGGATCAGCCGAAAACCCACTGCGCTTTGGCCGGTTCATTGAGCGCTGCGGGCTCCCGGTTCTGATGGCAACCCGGGAACCCCGTGCCGGCCTGGGCATTGACGCCCCATCTTTTATCATCGAAAAACCTCTGCCCATGGAACAGGCGGCCATATGGGAAACTGTGCTCAATGGAGAGGCAGGCGCCCTTACCCAACGACTGGCCGGCCAGTTCAATCTCAACCTGCCCGGCATCCACCAAATCGCTCTATCCATTAATCTGGACAACCTGGATTCCACTTCCCAGGCTGAGCGGCTCTGGCAGGCCTGTCTTTGCCGCACCCGGCCGAGCCTGGACCGGCTGGCCCAGCGCATTGAGTGCAAGGCCGACTGGAACCAGCTGGTGCTGCCCGAAGAGGCGTATAAGCGCCTGCAGGAAATCGCGGCCCAGGTGCGGCAGCGCAGCCAGGTCTATGATGGCTGGGGCTTTCGCCGCCGGATGAGCCGCGGCCTGGGCATCAGCGCTCTCTTTGCCGGGGAGAGCGGTACAGGTAAGACCATGGCTGCCGAGGTGCTGGCAGGCGAACTGCAGCTGGATCTATACCGCATCGACCTGTCCGCCGTGGTGAGCAAATATATCGGCGAGACTGAAAAGAACCTGCGACGGATCTTTGATGCGGCCGAGGACGGTGGCGTGATCCTCCTCTTTGACGAGGCCGATGCCCTGTTCGGCAAGCGCAGCGAGGTCAGGGACAGCCACGACCGCTACGCCAATATTGAGGTCAACTACCTGCTGCAGCGCATGGAGGCCTTTGGCGGTCTGGCCATTTTAGCCACCAATCTGAAGAGCGCCCTGGACCAGGCCTTTCTCCGCCGCCTGCGTTTCATCGTCTCCTTTGCCTTCCCCGGCAAGGCAGAGCGCAGACTGATCTGGCAGCGCATCTTTCCCGAAAACGATGCTCACGACCAGCCGGGAACCCCCCTGGACGGAATAGACTATGACCACCTGGCCCGCTTCAACCTCACTGGCGGCAGCATCCAGAATGCAGCCCTGAACAGCGCCTTTCTGGCCGCCCAGGCCGGCACCCCGGTGACCATGCCGCTGTTGTTTGAAGCGGTACGCACCGAGTTCCGCAAGCTGGAAAAACCGGTCAACGAACGGGATTTTCGCCCTGAACCGACAGACGGAGGACTCAAATGAATATCAACCTGCATATCGAACGTCTGGTACTGGACGGACTGGTACTCGGCCCGGAACAGGGAGCAAAGGTGAAGGCTGCGGTAGAGGTCGAGCTTTCCCGTATGCTGCAGGAGGGGGGAATTGCCCCAGGGATACAGAAAGGCGAGGAGCTACCAAGTATTAGGACAAAGCCGCTCCAGGTCAGTGGCAAGGCAAGCCCGCACACGTTGGGATCTCAGATTGCACAGGCTGTTTACGGGGGAATTGGCAAATGAAACAGACGATGACTCAGGCTGGCAAGCAATCCGATTCCTTGTGGTCAGGGGGGATTCCGCAGCATGCGGCTGTGCACCCCTTGCTCAAGCATGAACCACCTCTGATAGCCTGTACACAGACACCACCAAGATTACAGGCGAAGTTGAAAATTGGGAAGCCAAATGATCAATACGAACAGGAAGCTAATCGGATAGCGGACCAGGTGATGCGGATGCCGGATCCGCAGATGCAACGAAAAAGATGCTCTCCCTACACGAAGGAGGATGAAGAAAAAATCATCCAGACCAAATCTGCAAGAAATAATAGTGTTCCCCATTCGATCGATCATCCATTAATTCAAAACGTGGTATCCTCGCTGGGGCAACCACTGGATGCGACTACCCGTAGTTTTATGGAGCCAAGATTCGGGAAGGATTTTAGTCAAGTACGGTTACACACGAATAAGCAAGCAGCTGAATCGGCTAGAATGATGAATGCGAGAGCATACACAACGGGCCGAAATGTTGTATTTGGGCAAGGGCAGTATATGCCGTTGACCAATGAAGGACGAAAACTGTTGGCACATGAATTGGTTCATGTGCTCCAGCAATCTTCAATACCCCCAAAACAACTTCACCTTGAAACTGAACAATACGAGACACGATTTCATTTCGAATCGAACAACTGCCAAACCAATCAACCCCAGGGACAAAAATGGTGGAAGTCAATGAATCAGCCCATGCATATATCAAAAAATGAGATGGTTCAAGCTGATCCAATTCCCTATGAAGGGCCACCTGTTTGTAATTACGAAACTGGAGAAGTTCAAGAATCAAAAAACAATCGTGGGAAGTCAGAAAATATCAATACCAATGACCGTAGATTGCTCAAATGGCTCTTTTGGAATTATGAGGTTGGCAAATACGATCTGAAAAATATGCATCGCAAGATGGCAACATATTTCGTTACAAATCTCAATTTAAATCAAAAAAATTCTCAATGGAAAGTCATAGAAATCAATGGCTACACGGATTGTTCCGGAATAGAAGCAACGAATCGTCCGCTACGTCGGCTTCGTGCAGAAGAAATGCTGAATATATTCCATCTATTTGGAGCCCTCAAAAATAATATTCCATCGACAGTCTCGTCTGGGTACAGTGTCGGACCATGGGGAAGTTCGAAAACTAAAGAGGGGCGGGCACGCAACAGATCCGTTTTAGTCACCTTCGAGCAGAAAATAAGCAAAGATCCAGAAATAGAGCCTAATCCGCCCAAACGACCACCATCAAATCCGCATAGTTCCACTCCTAGTTGTGGCTTGTACACAGACATTTATTCTGAATACTGGACGTTAAAAACTATAGCTGGGAGGGTTTCCAGTGTAGGCAGGGGCTCTGTAGAAATGATCTTTATTCTAAAAAATAGAAGATCGGGCTGTTTTTATGATGCAAAATTCCAAGGGACGGTAACTGAGGGAAGTGCAATTGGAGGAGATCTCTCAATTCTTCCTAGCCCAGAGATTTTCGAAGTAACACCTGCCAAACTTCCAGCGCATATGAGCGGAAGCCCGGCAAAGCTGCGAAGCCAAGGAGGCTCTGCTTCTTTTATTGGTTGTTCACTTGCATGTTTATGGCCTGCAAATGGCAACAGAGATGGGCGCATTCCCATTTTCACGGTTATGCAGCTAACAATGAAATATGTGAATTGGCCATTTGTTTCAGACAGTTCCATCGTCCCGATTTATAGTATGAGCGCAGCATGAGCATTTTCTCCGCATTTTCTTTATACCAAAAAATGCAGGGACCCTTGAGTCTCAAATTGACAACTCTTCGAATCGAACTTTCAATCGCACCACTGCCAATCGGCAAATTCAATGCCTTTACCGTTGGGAAAGCAAGACGGTGCCTATTACGTACAAAATAATCCCGTTCTGTCTTTATGGCTTTGCTGTTCCGGCCTCGACAAAGAGCCTGTACTTCTTGTACGACCGTTGCCGATTCACCTTTTAGCAAAAACCGTCGCTGTTTTGAGACCCAGGCTTTACGTTTTTTGGCTGACCAGTTTTTTCGTAATCCTGCAACCTTTCCCAGATGCTCTACTGCATGATAAAAATCAAGGAGTTCATGCACACTCTCCGGATTCAACCCCAGTGCCTTGATCAGACCAGGGACTCGATTCCATATCCAATGAGCCCCGTCCGCAACAAACAACACCTTGTCTGCTTTTTGGATGCAAAGAGACTTCAAATAGCCCTTCAGCAGCAGAAACAAGCCATCAGGCCCATTAAAACCGCCATCAATAAATGGGGCAAAGCTTTTTTCCTGTTTCCCATGGGCATCGACGACATAAATAATCAACAGCTTGGGTTCTCTCCAGGCCCCATGATATCTGGTTCTTCCTTTGGCTGTCCGGGGACCTCGCTTTTTTTCCCGCAATCGAGTCCGGCCACCATCGGTGCTTATGACAACCCGACGACCTTGAAGGTTGTCCTCTTCATTTAAGGGGAGCAGACCCATTTGCTGTACCACCCGTGCTCGTTCTGCGTAGCGGTAGGCCAGTTTCCGGATCACCTTAACATCCAGGATAGTGCCATGATCACAAAGGACCTGACGTACTTCCTCAAATGAGCTCAGTAACGCGGACCAGGCGCTGACCATCGCCGCCAAGATTAGTGTACATCGATCATGAATCCCGAGCAAAGCCAAAGCAGCATACAAGCCCTTATATCTTTTGCCATTTCGACGGTCACAGGCTCTTCGATAGTATCGAACATGGATTGGGATCGTGCAACCTGAGCTGGTTTGAATTTGAACTGTCTCAAACCCTTCACTTTTCATTCGGCCAGGCCAGCTACGCACCAACTCTCTTTCTTGTTCGTTATGCTCTGGAGAGTTTATACTGGTTTGGACTTTTTTTTTAGCATCAACGCGGCTAAACGATTGGTATAGCTTAAAATTTCTTGTTCAACCTGAATGAGTTCTTCCGGACTGCGAATTAGCCGTTTCTCTTTGTCCAGCTGTTTCAATAATTCATATATTTCTTCTACCGTTTCGCAGGATTCAGCCTTTTTGAGTTTCATACTATTTTCTTCCTCATCAGTTGATAATCGAGGGGAAGCATAACTTCTTTTTGCTAAAGAGGATAGTCCGTTTTAAAAACCGGGAAAATGGGAATGCGCCCACAGAGATTGGGTATTTGTCGGGGGGGTCAGCTTGAGTGTTGGGGCCCCTCTTAACATATTTTTTGCTGAGGGAAATTTCAAAATTATTGGAGTGAGGCCAGATGTTCCCAAGCCTGATTACCCTCCTGGAACGTCATCAAGCTCCCCTTGGTGCAGTAAATAGCATATTTTAAGGAAAACGCCAAAACAGGATTGGTTTAAGGCCATCTTAATTAGTGCCTGAACGGAAACCCTGATATCTGACTCATTGAGGCTCGGCAGGCTGGTCAAATTTTCGTCATCGCCTACCCCTCCTGATAAAAAATGTGGTGGTCACTTTAATTTCAGCGGTTCATTTTGAAATTTACTTGATTTCGGACGCAACTCTACTGTTGGTCGTGCTCTTTTTCTTTGTGATTGCCGGGTTTAAGAGGCTTTGCGCCGTTCTGTCCGTTGAAGCTTTTTCAATTCCTTTTGTTGTATATGGTGCCCGATGATCTGGAGGTTCCTTGCCAAAATCGAAAGACTGACATATCGTTTAAATCCAAGGATGCCACTATCCGGACACCGGTCTAAACCATGGTTTTCCAGACCATTGATTGCTGATTCCACTGCAGAGTGTTTTTTTCGGTGCTGGATGAAAACATCTGCTGTTTCCTCTTCAAGTTCAGTTTTGTTCCGTTTTCCCTTTTTCGGGAGCACCAAAATATCCAACATCCCTTTCAGCTCCTTTTTATTAGCAGGACTATAAAAGCCTTTATCAAAGCTGCATCCCCTGAGGTTGTTAAATTTATTTTGAGCCGCATTAATAATGGGAACGGTTACTTTATCATCGGTTTCTTTCTCCATCACTTGATGGTGCAGTATGAGGCCATATTTATCCTCTACAATGCAAACCCGCAGACCCAATTCCTGGGGGACACCGGCCTTCCCCTTTGAAATCCATTCCGTATGGGGTTCAAAAATAGAAAAGACCTTTTCGGCATGTGGTATCTTTTCACCCTGAATAACACGCCGCTGAATCAGATCCACTTGCAGGATTGCATGGTCGATATATTCTATCAGTTCTTTTATCTGCGCTACGCATATCGGATTAGATGAGCCAATGGTTTCAATGGTCAAATTCGCCTTTTGAATGAATTGTTCAGCAGCTTCGATATATAATCTGTGGGCTTCAACAATCAGTTGAGCCCTTTTGGTCTTTTTCTGTTCATCTTTTGAAGTGGAATGTTTTAATCGCTGAGCTTGCCGAAACAGTTTTTTAAATGTCCTGATATTATATTCTGATTGCCTCCACATACTCATTCCCAGGCTCTGGCATATAACTGCGGCACTCTGAATCGTTTTCCTGATAGCATCAAAAAGCAGATTAATGTCTGTGGGATAGTGAACATCGGTTTCAACAACAAAAGAGTCACACTTTCCCATTAATGCCTGGTCTTTTTTTTTACCAGTAGCTTGTGTCCTTCTTTGACAACCAACGTATTGATTTCATCGAGAATCTCAGGGGTTAAAAGCTGAACATTGTCCTTCAAGGTTTGGAGCGCATACATGTCATCATCGTCCATCAACCCGTGACCAAGCATCTGTCTTATTGTCTTGTGATTATTGACGATTTCTTGAAGTTTATCATAATCCCAGTTGCAGTTGAGCCGAACTGTTCCCATCACAAGAATTTTCCATAAATCCATTCCGGGTCGCCCATTTTTTGAATTAACATCCTCTGGGACTATGGTTTCGAGAATTTCGAAAACTTTCTGACGAAGCGTTTTATGGCAAAAAATGTGCTGGAGCCCTAAAAGGAGCTTGGGAATTTCATCTCTGGCTCTCATGTCAATTTTGATCTGGTCGATGGGAGTCTGCCCGAATGTCATTTGTGGCTCAAAAACTTTACGCAAAACAACCTCGAAGTTCTATTGGGTTTGTAAAAAATCAAATTCCTACCAAACTGCGCAGTATCAAATAAATATTTTAAATTCAATTAGTTATTAAATCATACTAACTAGAAAAATTCAATAAGTAATTCAAGTCTTTTCCAAAACTTCAAAAATAATTTCAGCGTCATCCCCCTGAAAAATAGAGTGTTTTGAATTTCCGGTCAGACACTAATTATTTATAAAACATATCGAAAAATAAACAATGACTACTTTCCCAAACTCCCCAAAACTACTTAAAGGCGGCATTGCTCTGCTCAATCCGACGACCGGTACCCTACTGCCGAACAGTATCATTTCGCTGCAGTACAACCCCGACACCATCAGCCGCACCCTGCAGGTTCAGGGGGCTGGAGGCGAAGGCGGTGACCGCTCCGAGGCATTGCGGATCAAGGGCCCGCCGGTGGAAACCATCAAGCTCAAGGCAGAGATAGACGCCACAGACCAACTGGAAACCGGCGACGGAACAGCAGTCGAGCTGGGGCTGCATCCCCAGCTGGCGCGGCTGGAACTGCTCGTTTATCCCACCAGCAGGCAGCTTCAGTCCAACAACAGCATGGCCCGGTCGGGACAACTTGAGATTCTGCCCATGGAGGCCCCGTTGACCCTTTTTGTCTGGAGTAAACAGCGGACAACGCCGGTGCGGATCACCGAACTCAGCATCACCGAGGATGCATTTGATACCTCCCTCAATCCGATCCGGGCTAAGATCAGCCTGGGACTGCGGGTCCTCAGTGTTGACGATCTGGGGTTCAGCCACAAGGGAGGAACAGCCTTTATGAGTTATTTACAGAATAAAGAGCAACTGGCCGGCAGGATCGCGGGTGGCAATCCTGACACGATCGGTTTCAGCGGCGTATAGGCAAGGAAACGAGACATGATGGATCCCAATGAAGCTTTAAAAAAAATTTTACAGCCAGGTGGTACCAACCAGACGGCCTTTCCGCCATCCAGTCGCTATTACGGCATCAAGACCGCCACCCTGGAAAAGGATGATGGAAAGACCGCTATCTACCTACGCCGCCGGTTCTGTCCCCAGCCGGACCAGCTGGCCCTGCTTAACGAACACGAGGTGGTCCAGGGCGACCGGCTGGACAATCTCGCGGCCACATATATCGGTGATCCTGAGCAGTTCTGGCGCATTTGTGATGCCAACGGAGTTCTGCGACCGGATGAGCTGACGGAAACTGTCGGACGCAGAATCCGCATAACGCTACCCCAAGGAATACCTGGAATGAGCAATGTTTAAAGGCGCCCTCCATCTCACATTACTGATGGGCCCGGTCGTTCCGTTGCCGGTTTCCAGGACGGTCGTGGAAGCATTGACCGAAGTCACGGTGACCTGCGAAGTGGGAGCGGCCAGTGGTTTCGAGTTGAAGTTCAACCTCTCCAATGACTCGGTATTTACCAACCTGATGGTCATGCTGGGGCAGATCGGGCCCATGCTGCGAACCATCCTCGTGGTCACTGCCAAAGGGATGCCTGAAGTGTTGATTGACGGGGTGGTGACCCAGCATCAAATGTCTCCGGATGTACAGACCGGGAAGTCGATATTGACGCTGACGGGAAGCGATCTGACAGCCGTGATGGATTGGATTGATTTTACGGGGATTCCCTACCCGGCCATGCCGCCGGAGGCCCGGGTAGAAATGATTATTGCAAAGTATGCCGTTTTCGGCCTGGTTCCTGTAGTTATCCCGCGCATCATGTTCGAGGTGCCGAATCCGATGAGCCGGATCCCCTCTCACCAGGACAAGGACCTCTATTATGTCAACAAACTGGCGGAGGATGCCGGCTACACCTTTTTTATCGAACCCAGCCCTGTTCCGGGGACGAATTTTGCCTACTGGGGACCGGAGTTCAGAGTCAGCCCACCCCAGCCGGCTCTCAACGTTAATATGGATGTGCATACCAATGTGGAGTCGTTCAATCTGCGCTTTGATGCCGGTCGGGCGATGACGCCCGTGGTCTATGTACAGATCGAGGAGCTGAAGGTAACCGTTCCCGTGCCGCTGCCCGGACTTAATCCCCTGGCACCGCCCCTGGGAGTGATTCCGCCTATGTCCATCAATATGGAGCAAATGCATGATGTGGCCAACCAATCTGTCCCTAAGGCCATCATGCGAGGATTGAAAAAGGCGGCTCAATCGACCAGTGAAGCAGTCGTGGCGAGTGGGTCGGTCGATATTTCACGGTACGGACATGTATTGAAAACCCGACGGCTGGTGGGCGTGCGAGGTGCTGGGTATGTGTATGACGGCCTCTATTTTCGTTAAACGCGTCACGCACCGCATCAAACGGGGCGGATACAAACAAGACTTTGAATTGACCCGAAATGGTCTGGTGTCCACCGTTCCCAGGGTACCAGCATAAAGGTTTAGGGAGTTATCGATGTCGGAAAGAAAATTTTACGGAAAATATCGAGGTATGGTGGTCAACAATGTCGACCCGGAGGGCCGGGGACGGCTTCTGGTGCAAGTTGCAGACGTGCTGGGAATGGGCGTCTCCTCCTGGGCGATGCCATGTCTGCCCTTTGCCGGTATCCAAATGGGGATGTATGTTGTGCCGCCACCGAACGCGGGTGTATGGGTCGAATTTGAAAAGGGTGACCCGGACTATCCCATCTGGACGGGATGCTGGTGGGGCACTCCGCTTGAGACTCCCCTGACGGCACAGACGGCCCCCCCTGCCCTGCCCATCGTGATTTTGGAGACCGCCGCCAAGAACGGTTTTGTGATCAGTGACACGCCGGTACCGGTGGTGCCGCCGTTGCCTATGGGACTGCCCACCGGCGGCATCATCCTTCGAAGCGGTACTTCTTACGTACGGATTGATGCCGCAGGGGTCAGTATCTACGGACCGACCGTGACGATTAATGGTACCAGTATGGTGGATATTAACAGTACTGCGCTGACCGTCACCGGTCCTGGAACGCCAGTGTAAATAAAGGAGGTCGAGATGCCCGGATTCTTAGTGAATGTACTTTCCCAGGTGCAATGCATGCATGGTGGCATCGCCACGCCCACGGTATCCAACCCACGGGTCCTGGTGAACGGACAACCCACGGTGCTGATGAGCACGCCATATCAGGTGGCAGGTTGTGCCATGCCCCCGCCTTCCGCAGGAAATGGGCCGTGTGTGACCGGCCAATGGACCTCGGGTACGGTACGGGTGACCTCGCTGGGACAACCACTGCTGGTACAGGCCGGGACCTCAACCTGTGTACCCACCGGAACGCCGCTGGTCGTTATGGTGACCCAGCCCCGCGTAAGCGCTATGTGAGGCAAAAATGAATTTGGATTATCCATTCAGTTTCGACCATATGGGCAAGACGGCTGCAAGCACGGACGATGATCACATCCGGAATTTAATTGAACAGGTGCTGTTCACCTCGCCCGGTGAACGGATCAACCGCCCGGATTTCGGTTGCGGCCTGCTGCAACTGGTTTTTCAGCCCAACAGCCCGGAACTGGCCGCAGCTACGCAATTTACTGCGCAGGGTGCTTTGCAGCAGTGGCTGGGGGATTTGATCCAGGTGGAAGCGGTGACGGTTGACTGTGATGAGGCCACCTTGCAGGTGCAGGTACAGTACGTCATACGCACCAGTCAGACGCGTAAAATCGAGCTGTTCGAACGGAGTGTGGCATGAGCGCAACTTACTTTTGCTGTGATGAAGGCCGTCGCAGGGCGGTCCGGGAAACAAAAGGGCCGAATGGCCGGCCGGTACTCAACGGCATCGACTATCTGGAGGTTTCTGAAACAGATCAACGGATGCTGCTTGTGCATTTTATCCACCCCCTGCCCGGGAACACTGAGGATGGTGTGCTGACGACTGACAATGTCCAGGTAACAGGTGGGGTACGTGTAACGGATATCCGGGTAGAGGATGTTGTCGCAACAGATAATATTTTGCAGGTGAAGGTGGATCGGCCCGGTGACTTTTCCCAGTACCGGCTGGCCCTGGTGGCAACGGCAGCCCAGGCTGAGGAACCACCCGAAGGCTTCGATCCGCGCCTGGCCGCCATTGAATTTTCCTTCAAGGTGAATTGTCCGAGTGACTTGGACTGCGCTGCCCAGAGCAGCTGCCCCACCCAAAAGGCGGCAGAGCCTGCCATCAATTACCTGGCCAAAGATTATGCAAGTTTCCGGCAGCTGATGATGGACCGCATTGCCGTGCTCAGCCCGGGCTGGAACGAACGCCATGCGGCAGATATAGGCGTTGCCCTGGTGGAACTGCTGGCCCATGTGGGAGACCAGCTCAGTTACCGGCAGGACGCCGTAGCCACCGAGGCGTATCTCGGCACGGCCCGCCGTAGGGTTTCCGTCAAACGCCATGCCCGCCTGGTGGATTATTTCATGCATGAGGGGTGCAATGCCCGGGTTTGGGTCCAGGTGGAGGCAGAAGGTGACACGGTGAATGTGCCTGAAAAAACGCAGTTTTTCACTCGCTGCGCCGGCATGGCGGTGGGGATCGCCCCTGGTTCAGCCGAGCACCAGCGTGTACTCAACGGGACAGCCCAGATATTTGAGGCCATGCATAAGGCGGTACTGTTCAAGGGGCACAATTGCATGTCATTTTACCCCTGGAGTGATGATCGCTGCTGTCTGCCTAAAGGGGCCACCAATGCCACCTTGACCGGGCATTTTCCAGACTTGCAGGTGGGAGATGTCCTGATTTTGATGGAAAAATATGACCCGAAGACCGGATCGGCCGCAGATGCCGATCCGGGCCGCCGCCACCCTGTGCGCCTGAGCCGGGTGACAGCAAAGACCGCATCCGGGAGCAAACTTACCGATCCCCTCACAGGAGATCAGATCACTGAAATTACCTGGCACGAGGAGGATGTCCTGCCCTTCCCGATCTGTGTTTCATCCCGGATCGAGCAGGCGGACGGAACCAAAGAGACTAAAACCGTTGGCTATGCCCTGGGCAACCTCATCCTTGCCGACCATGGGCGTACGATTCACAACGAATTTCTCGGCAGTGTTCCCAAAGATGAAGAACGTGCCATGCCCGCCGGCGAATCTTGGGACTTTTGCAGTGAAAATAAAACCCAGGTTTTACCGGCACGGTTTAAGCCTCGCCTGCAACATCTGCCCCTGACGCACCAGGCCGTCCGAGGCGTAGCCGATCTCTCGGTGGATGGGGACGCAGGCAAGCCAGTCTTTTTTGACCAGGAAGCCCCTGCCACAGACGTTTTTAACGGATCTGTGCATGAGACTCTTCCGGCTGTTCGCCTTAAGGAGAGTGATAATGGCGAGCTCTCCTGGTCCCCCCAGCGTGACCTGCTGGGCAGCGGACCCTTTGACAGAGACTTTGTGGTGGAGACGGAAAACGACGGGACGGTTTTGCTTCGCTTTGGCAATGATGAGCATGGGATGCGGCCCAATGCAGCCGTGCAATTCTGGGCTGATTACCGGGTGGGCAACGGCACCAGCGGCAATATTGGGGCGGGGACCCTGACCCACATCGTCCTGGACAACACCGGGGTAAGCCGGGTCTGGAACCCGCTGCCTGCTTCGGGCGGTGTTGAGCCGGAGAGCATGGACGAGGTGCGTCACTTTGCGCCTATTGCCTTTAGACAACAGGAACGGGCAATAACGGCCGAAGATTATGCCGACTTAGCCATGGGGTACAGCGGGGTGCAGAATGCTGCGGCAAGCCTTCGCTGGACCGGCAGTTGGCATACTGTGTTCCTGGTCATCGACCGCGTCGGTGGCTTGCCCATTGACACGGATTTTGAAGAATCTTTGCGGGCATACCTGGAAAGATACCGTATGGTGGGCCATGATATAGAAATCACGGGACCGCAGCTCGTGCCCCTTGAAATCACCATGCGGGTCTGCGTGCAACCGGACTTTTTCCGCAGCGCAGTTAAACAGGCGCTGTTGCAAATCTTTCATAACGCCACGGGTGCTGATGGCCGCGAAGGGATGTTTCACCCGGACCGGTTCACCTTTGGACAACCGGTCTATGCCAGCACCCTGATCGCAGCCGCCCAGGCGGTGACAGGGGTTACCGACGTTGAGCTGACAACCTTTCAGCGTTTGGATCAGCCCACAACCGATGCCAGGGCCAAAGGAGTTCTATCCATGGGGCAGGTGGAGATCGCCATGCTGGACAATGATCCGAACTTTCCTGATCGGGGCAGGTTTCTTATTGATGTACAGGGGGGCAAATGAGCCAAAATTCTTCATGTGGACAGAACACATTGAACGATTGCCAATGCTGCGAAGGGAAAAGCCAAGAGACCCCGGCGGCCATTGACAATCGCCCCGGGCTTTCTGCCATAGCCTACCGCATCGGCAGCCATGCCCAGTTCAGACAAAGCATGGAATCAAAACTGTCAGGGGCCGACACCCCGGCGCTCTCGGGCCTGACAACACGGGAAAAAGATGATTTTTCCATAGCCCTGGTTGATGCCTGGGCCACGGTTTGCGATGTGTTGACCTTTTACCAGGAACGAATCGCCAATGAATCGTATCTGAAAACGGCCACTGAACGGTTTTCGGTCCGGGAACTTGGGAGACTGGTCGGCTATTCACCGAGTCCCGGGGTGGCTGCTGAAACCTATCTGGCCTTTACCGTGGACGAACCGGCAAAGCTGCCCGAATCGGTCACCGAGTATTACCCGACCCTGGAGACCGGCAGTTCCCAGGGATACCAGACGCCCGACCGGATAACCATTGCCATTGGGACCAAGGTGCAAAGCGTTCCCGGCCAGGACGAGCTTCCCCAGACCTTTGAAACCGTAGAAGAGATTGAGGCCCGGGCAGAATGGAATGCCCTGAAGCCTCGATTGACCCAAACACAGGTTGTGAATTTCAGCACCACAAGTCTCTATGTCAAAGGAACAGGCCTTGGCCTGCAGGCCGGAGACCGGATTCTGATCGTACTGGCAACGAAAACAATCCCCCGGGCACAGCACCGAACGATTACCACGGTAGAACCTGACACAACCTGTAACCGTACCCGTATTGAACTGTCCGACCCTGTTTCAGAAAATATCCCGGGACAGTCAAATGACTTAACGGCTAAGGTGTATGTGCTTCGGGAACAGGCTGGTTTTTTCGGCAATAACGCGCCGCACTATGCGTCACTAATCGGAATAAATGGAAAGAAATTGTATCAAGACTTTGAGAATTGGTCGATCTGGGATTCGCCGCCTCTTCCAGATACATCAGATACACCTATACCAAAAATTTCAAAACAAACTTTAGATGCGATAATTCAAAACCTTGAGAATAGTAACATCTGTTATACTGAGTCACCCGTAAAGAAATCTAAAACAACGTCTACTACATTTACACCACCGTCAGCGCTTATTTCAGGTGAATTTAATCAAGACTCTAAAAATATTATTGTATGGGATGCTGCGTCACTTTTAGAGACATCCCAGACAAGTCCACAGATTGTTCCACATGAAGGTGCCCATGTCTATCTTGAGCGTGTCATCCAGGGTGTTATGCCGGGGTCGTGGATTCTCCTGAACTCATTTAAAGGGGAGTCAAAAATTTTTCAAGTAGCCGAGGTTAATGAAAAATCTCTGGTGGGTTTTGGCATGAGTACACGGGGAACGGGACTGAAACTAAAAACCGTTCAAGGGAAAACGGTACCTGCTCAACCGGATATCGATTTCAAAGTCCGCACCACAACGGCCTATCTTAAAAGCGAAGCGCTGAAATTGACCAACATGCCGGTTTCAACAACACTGCTTGTCAAGGGCGCTACGCGGTTGACGCTGGGACAGAAGGTAAAAGGGCTGAGACCAGGGCAACCCGTGGGCTTGCGGGGAAAATTGCAGGACCAGCCGGGTGTGACAGGCAGTGAAATTCTCTTCATCGAAAAAATCACCAATGACGACTTAACGGTACTGACCTTTAAGGCAGGCGTTGGGGCCTCGTATATCTATGACACCATCACGCTCAACGCCAACGTGGCGGCCGCCACCCATGGTGAAACCGTCATGGAGGTGCTGGGCAGCGGTGACGGCAGTGCAATCAACCAGAGTTTTCTGTTGCGCCAACCGCCCTTGACCTATATCAGCAGTTCCACCGCATCGGGACGCGCATCAACACTGCAGGTGCGGGTTAATGACCTGCGCTGGCAGGAAGTGGACACTTTTTTCGGACGGGGTCCGGATGAACATATTTATGTCACAAAGACCAACGAAGACGGTACCACCACTGTGCAGTTTGGTGACGGTAAGACAGGTGCCCGCCTGCCCACCGGGCAGGAAAATGTCCGGGCACAATACCGCTCGGGTATCGGTACGGCCGGCAATGTTAAAACAGGGCAACTCTCCCAGCTGATGTCCCGGCCGCTGGGCTTAAAAGAGGCCTATAATCCCCAGGCGGCCACCGGTGGCGATGATGCAGAGGCGCTGGCCAATGCGCGCCTGAATGCGCCGCGCCATGTCCTTACCCTTGATCGCATCGTTTCTTTCACAGACTATGAAGATTTTGCCCGCAGTTTTGCAGGCATCGCAAAGGCCCGGGCAACCTTGGCCGGCGGGTCCCCACACCAGGTCATTGTTATCACCGTATCCGGACCGGAAGGGGCAGAAATCCTCCCGGACCAGAGCACATATAAAAATCTTTTGCAGGCCATGCAGGAGGCCGGTGATCCACATGTACAGGTACGCCTTGTATCATATTGCAAGGCTTTTTTTCGAGTTGAGGGCACGGTATGGTGCCATCCGGACTATGAACCGGACAAAGTGCAGGCCGCCCTTTATCCGGTACTGGAAACCACATTCGGATTTACGGCACGGGCGTTCGGCCAGCCCGCACGATTAAGCGAACTCATTGCCGTTATACACTCAGTACCCGGCGTAACGGCGGTGGACATTGATCAATTCTACCGAACAGACCCTGGCCTGGTACGCACACTGCGTCAGCGATTGCCGGCAGCCACAGGGAGTGAAAAAGCCAATGGAGACATCCTTCCTGCCGAGCTTCTACTGTTAGACACCACTGCGTTGTCATCTCTTTGTGTGGCCAAAAGCGGGACCTCAGTATCACCACCCCGTTTCATCGGGATCTCCCAAGATTTTACAAAGCCCCAAATGTCCCAAACTATTTCATTACCCAAAATCACCCACCGTTTCACAATGTCTAAAATCAGGTACACCCCATGACCATGACCAGTCAAAAAATATACGACCTTTTGCCGGCCATCTATCGTCTGCGTGACAGCGAGCACGGTGAGCCGCTGAAAGCACTTTTGTCCGTCATCGCCGGTCAAGTGGAACTGCTGGAAGAAAATCTTGATCAGCTCTACGATGATCAATTCATTGAGACCTGTGCCGACTGGGTGGTACCGTATATCGGTGATCTCATCGGCTACCGTCCCCTTCACGGGGTCGTTTCATCCGTAAGCAGTCCACGGGCAGAGGTGGCCAACACCATTGCCTTTCGGCGGCGCAAGGGCACGGCGTCAATGCTGGAACAGCTGGCAAGGGATGTGACCGGTTGGGATGCCCGGGTGGTGGAATTTTTTCAACTTCTTGCCACTACACAATTTATGAACCATGTCCGCCGGGAAAACCAAGCCCTGGTTTCCCTGAAACAATGGGAACCATTGGAAAATATCCAATCACCCTTTGATTCCTTGGCGCATCTGGCAGATGTGCGGCGTATCGGCAACAGTCAGGGAAAGTACAACATCCCCAATATCGGTGTTTTCCTCTGGCGCATTCAGGCATACCCGCTGACAGACTCTCCTGCAGTGAAGCTTAATAACGATGAACATGATCTGCGATATTTCTTTCATCCCTTGGCCATAGATACGCCGTTGATCGGGAAACCGGAACGTGAACGAGACATATCCCATATTGCCGAACGAATAAATGTCCCCATGCAGATAAGCCGCCGTATGCTTCGAGAATATCTCAACGTGTATTATGGTAATGGAAAAAGCTTTTCCATTACCTGTGATGGGAAATTAATTGACGACAGTCAGATCGTCGCCTGCAACCTTGCCGATACTGGAACCGGTGCATGGGCCCACCAGCCGCCGGAAGTTGATGACGGGGCGAAAGTCTTTGTGGATCCGGTACTTGGCAGAATTGCACTCCCACAATCACTTAAGCCTGGGAACTCGATGACGGTGAGTTTTCATTATGGGTTCAGTACAGACCTTGGCGGCGGAGCATATGAACGTGCCGATACCTTTAACCTGACACCAACACCTGAAACCCCGGTGATTCACATTCCCGGGGAACAGGCAACGATTTTAGAGGCATTCCAAGAGGCTTCTAACCGCTACGCCAATGGACATAAAAGCGTGGTCATAGAGATTAGAGACAATGGCCGCTATGCGGAAGCAATCAATTGCCTTCTCAGAGAAAATCAGCGCATTGAGCTTCGGGCGGCCAACGGTTTCCGACCTACCTTAGTTCTGCAACAGGATTGGGCAATCACAGGGAACAAGGGGGCCGAGCTTATCCTGAACGGGCTGCTTGTTTGCGGTGAAACGATATATACAAAAGAGACGCTTTTAAACTTGTCTTTATTTCATTGTACCCTGGTTCCGGGATTACAGCTTGAACCCAACGGCAAGCCCTTAACCCCAGCCAGGGCCAGTATGGTGATTGAAACATCAACAACCGTTGTCATTGAGCATTGTATCATCGGCACTTTCCTGATTAAAAGCGGATCAGTCCGGATTGAAAATTCCATTGTGCATGCCACAGACCCCACCCGGATCGCCTATGCCGGGAGTATGGATGAAACCGACGCCGGTGCAGTTCTGCAAACATCGAATACAACGTTTATCGGCAAAGTCCACAGCACACAAATAATGTCGGCAAACAACTGCATTTTCTGGGCCCGGCTCAATTCCACGGATACGTGGCCCGCACCGGTGTGGTGCGATAGACAGCAATCGGGGTGTATTCGATTTTCATATCTGCCGCCAAACGCCATTACCCCGCCCCGGTATCAGTGCCAACCTGATATACAGATTGCAAATGAAATTGAACGTACCGAGCAATCCTTGGGTCGAAATCTTTCCGATATTGAAATGAATTCGATTTCTGAACAAATCCAAAACTGGTTAACCCCTAAATTTACGTCACTTCAATACGGAAACCCGGGTTTTGCACAACTGAATTCCAATTGTCCTGAACAAATACGAATCGGGGCCGAAGACGAATCTGAAATGGGTGTATTCCATGATTTATATCAGCCACAACGCGAATCAAACCTGCGCACAAGATTTGAAGAATATCTCAAAGTTGGGATGGAAGCAGGAATCTTTTATGCGTCCTGAAAAAAAACAAGAACTGTCATGGGCCGGCCCGGGTTGCCAATATCCAGGCCCACCCCACAACAACCCATGAAAAAAATTGAACACCTTACTGAAACTTTCATTTAAACGGAGACAGGTATGAAGGGTGATTTTAGTCGGTTAACATTCAATCCCAACAAACAATACAGCGGCGTTCTTTTCCAGCAGGGCAAGGTGCAATTAGATGCCGACCTGAATGAGTTACAGGCCATCAAACAATATCGTGAGGAGGTCGAGGCCGGCGATGTTATCGGAAAATACGGAAGGCCAAAGAATGATGGTGGATTTGAAATCGGCCTTACGCCGGACCGTACTGATTTGACAATATCCTGTGGCCGGATCTATGTAGATGGCCATCTTTGCCAATCTGAGCTTTTCTCGTTCAAAGTTTTGCAAAAGGCCTTCACAGCAAATAATGAATTCCTGATGTTACCGATTGAACCGTTCAATAAAGGAGAACTAAAAAAAGGGCAATGGCTTGAAATATTTTCCGGAATCGATGTCTCTAATGTAGTCAAGGTCATAGATATCCATAATACGACCGTCACCTTTGAACCACCGTTGTCCTCCAAAGAGACGGACCGTTTTCCTACAATAAAGACAGCAATATTAATACGCCGGATTTTTACTTTTTTTAACCAGCCCTATCTCAATCCGGACGATTTACCGAAAATATCTGCTGAAGTTGAGCTGGAAAAAGAAAGGTATCTTGTATATCTGGATGTGTGGGAACGGTACGTTACACATTTAGATGACGCTCAGATTCGAGAGACGGCCCTTGGTGGTATCGACACAACCGGACGCTCAAAAACAATATGGCAGGTCGCCCTTTTACCTGTCAACGCAGATGCACAGTGCGCCCATTTTGGAGAAGCATGGAGCCCGGCGGATAAGCCTTATGGCCAATTAAATGTTCAAACGGCCCCCGTACCGGAAACAACCAATAACTGTATGTTGCCCATGCAGGCAGGCTATCAGGGCCTGGAAAACAGACTCTACCGCGTGGAAATCCATCAAGGCGGAGACTTAGGTTACGGTGATACAATAAGCTTCAAATGGTCCAGAGACAACGGATCAACAGTTATACAAGTGCACAAGATCGAGGAATCAACCCTTTTTGTTGATACAACAGGACCTGATTACGAGAGTAGCTTTACGATAGGTCAATGGACCGAATTAACAGATGATCTTCACGAATTCAACCGGTTACCAGGCCACCTAAGCAGAATCATTGACGCAACGCGTTCAAACACGATCACACTTTCGAGTGCACCGCCGGAGACAATGAATCTTGCCGGCAATATGAAACTCAGACGATGGGACTGCGCCGGTGAGCAGACGATAAAGGCGGCAATGGGCCCGGAAGACTGGATCACACTTGAAAACGACATTCAAATCAATTTTTCCAAAGGGCATTATACCACCGGCGACTATTGGATGATACCAGCCCGATCCGTTATGCAATCGGAAAATGGAACCATTGAGTGGCCCCAGGATGATGATGAAAATCCACTCGCGCAATACGCCCAGGGCGTCCATCATCGCTATGCCCCTCTGGCAATTGTTGATTTTGACTATACCAAGAGAACCTTTGAATTAATAGAGCAGAAAGACTGTTGCCCAATCTTTCCCTCACTCACAAGTATTACCGCAGAAGATGTCGGCTATAAAAGTACAGAGTGTCCCCTTCCCAATGCAGCCACGGTCAAAGATGCGATTGATTATCTTTGCAATCTGTATAAAGGTCCTTGTGAGTTAAGATTAACTCCTGAACCAGGCTGGGAAAACAAATTGGCCCAGATCAAGGAAGGAGATGACGTTCATATTTGTTTTCGAACAGGAACTTATTCCCTTCAAAATACTGTCATTCTAAAAAATATGGGCCACATAAAAATCACAGGCAATGGTTTTGGCACACAAATTATTGTGCAAAACAGTGAAACAGCCATAAAACTGGAAGATTGTAAAAGTGTTTTTATACAAGACCTTTCTGCGCTCAGCATAGTAACGGGAAATACAGGGAACGACAACGGGCTTAATGGCACCTTCTCATTGGTAAATTGTATGGATATTGCAGTTGAAAATTTATCTATACAATGTGGCGCAGGAACAAGTAAAGCCGCAACATGCCTGACCATAAGGAACGACATATCAGGTATAAGCCTGGCAGGCGGCAAGGGTTCGGTACGAATTGAGCACTGTAATCTACACATTGGACATATGCAGATCGGTATGTTGTTGGTTAATGTGGCAAGGGCGGTTATTGAAGACAATTACCTGACGGTTCCGGCAAAACCCAAACGCTATTCATTTGAATACGTTAACAAAAACAAAATCTATCGTTCAAAGGTCCGTAGTTTATTAATAAACAATGCTGAAATACACACAATAAAGGAAGCTGAAAAAACAAGCGCTAAGTCTGATCAAACATCAAAAAAAAATGCATCTGTTCAATTGGGTAACTTTAAGGCATATTTCAACACGGATCCTAAATTAACCCTGGAGTGGCAAAATATTGTAAAGGCAAACCCGCCTTCAGAAAACGAAATTATCAATACCGGGGACTTTTTTAAATATCTTAATCGGTTGGCAGACCAAATGATTTTAAACCAGGGCCAAATCCGGGGGTCAGTAAAAGTAACAGAGTGGTATAAAACTTTAAAAAATCAGAACCCGGCTGTTGCCGCCCAGGGAATTGTAATAGGAGGACAAGAGGCAGTTGATATTCGTGTGAAGAATAATACGCTTTGTGGTGTATCTGAAGGCATTCACGTTGGGCTGCGTCATCGGTCTATGGCACAAGGCAAGTACGATGATGTTGATCGTCTGGTAATAACGAATAATACCATAGACCTTCGATTTCCCCCTCTATCTTTCAAGGAACGGTATGGCATTTTTGTTGGAAATAGTAAAAGTGCAATTATAGAAAACAACTTTATCCGTGTTACTCGTTTTTCCTCAACAACCTCAAAACATATAGAGGGCATCCGAATTTTTGGTTATTTAGGTCCTATGATGATTCTGAGGAGTAACCATCTTGAAAACTTTACAATCGGCATCTATGTAAACCCACTCAATGATATTCCTCAATCACTTGTTCAATGGGTTGCGACAAATAACATCTCACCCAAAGCTAAATTTGCCCTTGAAATTGGGGCGCGTGCAAAACAAAATGAAGCGGAAAATGAAGCAACTGAACGTAACGAACGAAACGGGGCTTTAAAAGAAAAATTTCAACAAGATAACAATTTTTCTTGACAAAAAAATGGCACCCTGATTAAGTCATTATATGTGACGCATATTACTGGTCGTAATCAGTCCGTGAGAAGAAGCCGACTCAGGTATTTCGTGAAAGCTTATTGTTCTTAGCCTTGCTATTTTCAATAGATATCCTTGATTCTTGATACGCCCATGCAAAGCGGCTGAAGGGTTCAACTCCCGCGTCACAATGAGGCGAGTCAAATAACGGCTCGCCCTTTTTTTGTGCCGACTTCACCCTTACTACAGCCTTTCTGGTTTTGAATCCTCTGGATGGTATCATAAAAAGCCTTTTGAATTTTATCTCACAAATATAGATAGTTAGTTAACACATACGAATCTGACAACCTTTGTTAAAAATGGGATAAGATAACCAAGTGGTAATATACAGCTATATCGTTTTCAGGTGAAGTGTGATAATAATAAGGTTTAACTTAATTCAAATTAAAGGTTTCTAAATGGAAAATAAAGTTGACCCAAAAACTCCCAAAGTTACCAAAAAACTAACCAAAAAAGATTTTTTGGTACCTGCAGGGAAAACCAAGGTCAGTTCCTCTAAAGCCATAGTCAAGTCTGATCCCATTCAAAGTTACCTTAATGAAATCAATCGATATAAGCTTTTAACCCGGGAGCAGGAAATAGAACTGGGCCGACGGATTCAGGAAGATAACGACCAAGAAGCCGCCTATATAATGACCACATCCAACCTGCGTCTGGTTGTGAAAATTGCTTTGGAATTTCAACGCATCTGGATGCAGAATCTTCTTGATCTTATCCAGGAAGGCAATATCGGTCTTGTCCGGGCCGTCAAAAAATTTGACCCGTATAAAAACGTTAAATTTTCCTATTATGCATCGTTTTGGATCAAGGCATATATCCTCAAGTTCATAATGGACAACTGGCGCATGGTCAAAATCGGAACCACCCAGGGGCAGCGCAAGCTTTTTTTCAGATTAAAAAAAGAGAAACAATTGCTAATTGAGCAAGGCTTTGACCCTAAACCCAAGTTACTGTCCGAGCGGCTGGGTGTATCTGAAAAAGAGGTGGTGGATATGGATCAGCGGCTGGCCAACTGGGATCTTTCCCTTGATGAGCCGCTTAAAGATGATTCCAATACAGAGCGCATTGAATTTATAAATGTTGATTCGGATTCCTCCGAAGACCAACTGGCAAAAAAAGAGATCGAAGATATCCTGTACACCAAGGTAGATAAATTCAAGAAAACCTTAAACGACCGTGAACTGGATATTTTTGAGCGAAGAATTTTTTCCGATTCCCCCCAAACCCTTCAGGAAATAGGTGAAGTCTACAGCATCTCAAGGGAACGGGTCCGGCAGATTGAAAATAACATCATCAAAAAAATGAAAGCATATTTTAAAAAGGATATGCCGGATTTTGACATGTATGACCATGACCAGTAATGGTCGTCTTCTAAGCGTTTAAAAAGGCATACCGTTCATGAAACACCTTACCGTGTGTACCCTGGCCCTGGCGTCAGTCCTAAGCGTTTTTCCAGTTTCAGGCTGTATCAAAGCCCCGGGGACTGTCGATCTGGAACAAGCCGACAGCAAAAATATTACCGATCAGGACCCGACTTCAAGCGAAGACAATGACCTCCAATCGTCTTACTACTACCTTATGGCACGGCGCCACGAGAGTAAAAATGAAGCCGATCAGGCTAAAAATGCCCTGAAAAAGGCCATGGAAAAGGATCCTGGCTCAAGCTTTCTCCAGCGCGAATACATCATATCTCTGAAGAAAGAAAAAAAATCAGAGCAGGCCTTGGCACTGGCCCAGGACCTGGCCAAAAAACATCCGGATGATGTGGAAAATCTGATCCTGCTTGCCCGACTAAAAAAAGGGGATGAAAAGGACATGACCCGCCTGCTGGAACGGATACTGGAACTGGCCCCCGAGGACAAAGAGACCTTTTTACGGCTGGGCAAAGTGTATCTGGATGAAGGTATGAACCTGAAAGCAATGAATTTATTTTCCCGTATGGCAAACATATTCCCCGACTATTATGTTGCCTATTTCTACCTGGGTGAGACCCAGCGAATGGAAAACCAGCTTGCAGCGGCCAGGGATTCCTACCTGAAAACCATGGAACTTGAGCCCGATCTTTTAGAACCCCGGTTCCGGCTGGTCGATGTGTATAAAGCATTGGGTGAAAAGAAAAACAGAACCAGCATCATAGCGGTTCTCAAAGATATTCTTGATTCTGACCCTGGAAGTGAACGGGCTCTAATTGAACTGGGTCTACTCTACTATAACACCAAGGACCATCAAAACGCTGATGAAGTGTTCGCCGAACTTGGCCGGGAAATCCAGAAAAATCCCGAACTGGTGGTCAATATTGCTCAAATCCTGGTACCTGAGCATAGATACCAGGATGCTGCAACGGTACTGTCCCAGGTCAGAAAAGTGTTGCCCGGAAATGCCAACATCAATTTTTTTCTGGGTATGGCTTATGAAGGATTGGAAGAACCGGATAAGGCTATTGAGTATTATCTTAAAGTGACGCCTGATCACCCCCAGTATAAAAAAACAATTTTAAGTATTGCTTTTCTGTACAGGGATATGAACCGCACCGAAGATGCAGTTCGATTCCTGGAACAGCACCACAGACAAAGCCCGGCAGACATTGATATCACCTCTTATCTGGCATCATTTTACCAGGAAAGCGACCGTCACGACATTGCCGTCACCATGCTGCAGCGTGCTTTGAAAGAGGCCCCCAAAAATACGGCGTTGCTGTTCAAGCTTGGTGCGGTCCTTGATACGGCAGGCCAGCGTGAGCAAAGCATTGAAACCATGAAAACCATTATCAGGCTGGATCCCAAACACGCATCGGCCCTCAATTACTTAGGATATACCTATGCGGAAATGGGCATCCATCTAGATCAGGCTCTGGAACTGGTACAAAGGGCCCTTGAGATCCGGCCTGAAGACGGCTTCATCACAGACAGTTTAGGATGGGTTTATTATAAAAAACAGGCCTATGACAAGGCGGTTTTTTACCTTGAAAAAGCCGTTGAACTCTCTGACTATGAAACCGTTATTGCCGCCCATCTGGCCGAGGCATACACGAAAACCGGACAGCATCAAAAAGCGGTTGCCATGTATAAAAAAGCGCTTGATAATGCCAGAGAGGATCAGGAAAAAGAGATTCGGGAAATTAAAGAAAAACTTAAACAATTAAAAAACACCCGGCAATGACAAGGGCATGTTTCAAGGCCAGTCATGAAGGGTTCTTTTGTATGAAGTTTTCAGGCGTTGGTATTATTACCATACTCCTGTTTATTGTCATGTTGACCGGGCCGGGTTGTGCGCTGCTTGGACTTCAATTTGGGAAACAGACAGATCCCCATGCCGAAGAAATCATAAGCCAAATCCAGAAATACAATGCCCGGATTACCACATCCAAAGGCACTGGAGAGCTCACCCTGCTCCGGGGATTCGGCAAGGAAAAGTATAAATTCGCCTGGGCTGCACAAGCCCCCAACCGCCTGCGCATGACTCTGCTCATGTCCGGTCATCCTGTTGAAACCATTGCCTCCACCGGTCAATGGGTGACCTTTATCTCCCATACCGGTGCGCACAAGCCCCATTCAGCGGTATCTACAGATCCGGACCTCACCCCTTACATTAATATCCCGTTGCGTCTGTCTGAACTGGTCAGACTTCTTCTTGGCAAGGTGCCGGAACGGCCCTTTGATTGGGCCTGGACGCTCCCTGAAACACCGGGTAAGGTCTTTGCCTCACAATCGTTTTCTTCACAAATCCAGGAATGGGTAACCGACGAAAACGCAAAAGTCACCAGGTATCGGGTGCTCGACAAAAAAAAGAATCCCATCTTCGGAATAGAATTTTCAAATTTTTCCAAACGGGACAATTTTTATATTCCCAGGCTTATCTCCATAGAAAAAGGGGGCCGGCGTATCATGGACATCTCCTTGAAAAACATTATGCCCAATATTCCTGTAAAAGAATCGGTATTCAGGTTGACAGGATCATGAAAATGAACATAATTTAGGCGGTGTTATTATTACCAAACCTCATAAGGAGATAAATATAAATCATGATTCATGACAATGTTGAACAGGCCAAAAAAGCAAGCAGTTGTTCCAATCAGCCCCAGAATAACGCTGCAAAGCAACAGATGGAAATGGAGGCAATGATCAAGGACAACCTGGCCAAAATCAAAAATAAAATTTTCGTTCTGTCCGGTAAAGGCGGTGTGGGTAAAAGCTCAGTATCGGCAAACCTTGCAATCACCCTTGCAAAAAAAGGATATAAAACAGGTCTTATGGATGTGGATGTCCATGGGCCATCCATTGCCCAGATGTTTAATATCACAGAGCTTTTGGATATTACACCCGACACCAAGCAACTGTTGCCCAGACAGGTCAACGAAAACCTTACAGTGGTCTCGGTCCAGGCGTTGATGCAGGACAAGGACCAGGCTGTTATATGGAGAGGACCTGCCAAAACCGGCATTATCAAGCAGTTTGTGGGGTCTGTTGCCTGGGGAAAACTGGATTATCTGGTTATCGACGCCCCTCCGGGCACCGGTGATGAACCGCTCACCGTTGTGCAGACCATTCCGGATGCCAGGGGCATCATCGTGACCACGCCTCAGGAAGTGGCCCTTGCAGACATTCGCAAATCCATTTCATTTTGTAAAACCGTAAAAATGGAAACCCTTGGTATCCTCGAAAACATGGCCGGCTTCACCTGTCCCCACTGCAATAAGCATATTGATCTTTTCAAAAGCGGCGGAGGAGAAAAAACCGCCAAGGCACAGGGTTTGAATTTCCTGGGGTCCATCCCTTTTGATACACGCGTCGTTGAATCCGGAGATGCAGGTGTGCCCGTGATGACCTATGAAGCAGACGGTCCTTTTAAAAACGCATTTGAAAAGGTTGTAGAAAATATCCTCAAACAATTCTAGGGGTGATTAATTGAATCTGGAAAAAACACCCTGGGCAGTGAAAGCCCGCCTTGAACAAGGGGAAACCCAAATCCTTGGCAAACGGGCCTGTTTTTCCAAAAATGCTGTGCGGCGGTATTCGGAAAAGCGATCTGACACCGAGTACCGCCTCGCTTTTTCTGCGGATGCAGACCGTATTCTCAACTCTTTGGCCTACACCCGTTACAGTGACAAAACCCAGGTTTTTTCTTTGATCAATAACGATCATCTCACCCATCGGGTGCTCCATGTACAGATGGTTTCCCGGGTAGCAAGAACCATTGGGCGATATCTTGGGCTGAACACGGATCTCATTGAAGCGGCAGCCATGGGGCATGATATCGGGCATACGCCCTTTGGCCATGACGGCGAACAGTTTTTATCCTGCCTCACCCAGTCCGCAGGAGCAGGACACTTTCACCACAACCTTCAAAGCATGCAGTTTTTGGATGTAATTGAAAGAAACGGTAAAGGCTGGAATCTTACCCTTCAAACTCTGGACGCCATTGTCTGCCATAATGGGGAGGCTCATGCACGTGCGCTTACCCCGGCACAGCCAAGAAAATTTGCCGACCTGGATACAATTGTCCGACAGATCCGGGCCGGCACCATTGATGATGTGATGCCCATGACCATGGAAGGGTGCGTGGTGCGCATCGCCGACACTGTCTCCTATATCGGACGAGATTTTGAGGACGCTGTCCGTTTAAAGATTGTAACCCGAGACCAACTGCCCGACAGTTGCCGAAAGCGTTTAGGGGCTACCCAGGGTACCATTGTCTTTAACCTGGTTACAGATCTGATCAACACAAGCATTGACCAAGATTTCATCGGATTTTCCCCTGAGGTGGCTGATGCCCTGAAAGAACTGAAGCAGTTCAATTACCAATTTATTTACAAAAATCCCTTGATAAAGAAGCATCTGACAACGGTTGAAGATATTTTCAAATGTTTGTTTGACAGATACATGAACGATCTGGCCAAAGAAAACAAGTCTTCGGTTGTTTATTCCCAGTTTCTCAACGGCATGGAAGACTCTTATCCTGCGAACCACAGCCATGCCGAAATTACCCGGGATTTTATTGCCGGAATGACCGACTCCTATTTTATCCGTCAGGCCCCGGACCATTTGCGCCCTACGCCCATTAACTGGGTCTAACGGCCACGGGCCAGCCTGACATATCAGCGGCCAGGTTTCAGCCAACAATGAAACAAGAGAGTAATTCAACAACTGATTGAAACTTTTTTATAAATCACAGAGCACCTGAAACGCCAATGTTTGATAACCGTAAAATATATCGTGCTTGTCACCAAAAACAGGGGTTGATCTCCTTTAATGTGACCGTAAAGGAGACAAACCTGAATATCCAGGCAGATTCGGATCTCAGTAAGCAGGCCGTGCGGTCCATCCTGACCCACCGACAGTACATCGAAAATCACATCGCCCGCTTTCCAAGTTTTGCAGACAGCCTGACACCGGTGTCCGATCCAGGGATCATGCCTAAAATCATTTCTGAAATGATAAAGGCGGCAAAGATTACCGGTGTCGGCCCCATGGCAGCTGTAGCAGGCGCTGTGGCCCAGAGTGTGGGCAGAGATCTGCTTCAATGGTCTTCAAATATTCTGGTGGAAAACGGTGGGGATGTTTTTATAAAATCAGAGACCCAGACCATATTTACCATTTACGCAGGGTCATCTCCGTTTAGCATGAAAACCGGTATTAAAGTGGCCCCGCGTCCAACTTCATTTGCCATGTGCACCTCTTCAGGGACAGTGGGACATTCCAAAAGTTTCGGCAAGGCTGATGCTGTTACTGTTCTGGCAGATTGCTGTGCACTGGCCGATGCTGCGGCCACATCTCTCGGCAATAAAATCCAGACCCCCAAAGACATTGAAAAAGCCATTGACATAGGCAAAAATATGTCAGGGGTTCAGGGAATCGTCATGATTATAGGAAAACAGATTGGGCTATGGGGTGCCCTGGAATTGGTCAAATTATAAAACAGGAGTACATCATGAAAACACAATTTATTATTAAAATTTCACTGTTCATATCTGCGTTTGTAATGATATGGGCAGTTTCAGGATGCATGGGCGCGCCCCAAAATCTGCCGGAAAACGCGGTTGTCTGCGAGGAACCCCGGCACACCATATGTACCATGGACTACCGGCCTGTGTGCGGTTATTTTGCTGACGGTACCGTAAAAATATTCAGCAATGGTTGTACGGCCTGCAGCAATAAAAACGTGGTTGGTTTCACCCATGGACCCTGCAGCAAATAACTTTATTGTCATTATTTTTTACAGTCATAAAAGTCCATCAAGCTGCATGCCGGGACAGCCTTTCTATCCATGATCTTGGGTCTTCGGAGCACAGGTGGCACCAGCCGATAGACCATCTTGGTAACATTTGTCACCATACCGCGTCACCTGACGGCACAGCCCCCGGATTATACTGACTTCCCTGGATTGGAGCTGGTAGCGGCTTAAAAAACTGCGAGCCTTGTCCAGCCGGTGTTCCGGATTTTCATGATTGATGTAATGGATTTTGGCAAAGGTCTCTTTGAGATCTTTATACATATTCTGCAGCTCATGCCGGCAGGCCAATCGGGGAATATAAAATTCCGGTTCCAGGGTACGCGCTTTAAACAGTTCATAGCATATAACCATAACAGCCTGAGCCAAATTCAAAGAAGAAAATCCAGCTGTGGGGATATTCACAAGATCATGGCATAGCTGCAAATCTTCATTGGTCAGTCCCCTGTCCTCGGGACCGAAAAGAACAGCCACCCGGTTTTTTGAAGAGATGGGAATTAGTTTTGTGGCAAGATCGGCCGGAGACACGTTCACTCTGCGCGTACCGCCAAGCCTTGCAGTTGTGCCGACGATCCAGTTAAATTCCCCAAGCGCCTCAGTTAAGGTGTTGCAAACCTTCATGGCCTCAACCAGTCCGGCAGCTGAATGGGTTGCCACTTTCAGGACCCGCTCCATATCAAAATTCCTGGGTGCGGACAAAATCAACTGCCCTACTCCCATATTTGCCGCAGCCCGGGCAGCGGCGCCAATATTTTCCGGAATTCGGGTATCATGAAGCACAATGGCGACATTTTCCATACAAACTTTTTGATTTTTCTCTTTTTTCTTTTCTTTCATACTCCAACAATCTTTCCGTTCATCAACACATTATGGCGTCAGTACAATTAACCATCCTTTATCTTTTTTCTCATCTTTTTCCAATATTTTTAAATCAATCATAAGAGAACTCGCCGAGGGTTCATACCCCACAACAGTCATTGGGCCTGAGGGGGCTCCGGTTCATATTGTCCAGGCCTGGAGCTATGCCTATGGGCTTGGCAGGCTGAAGGTGTTTTTTGATGCTGCAGGAATTGCAAAATTTGCCAAAGGAAATATTCAAATCCCTGTATCCGGTCCGTTCCTTCAGGTAAACAGTGAGGGCGTCGGAACCCCGCTTCTTGAAGGGCCGATAACCATGGGCGACGCCATCGAATGTCTGCCCTTCTCCAATACGGTGGTGATGCTGGACATGACCGGAGCGGAAATTAGAAAAGTACTCAATGAGGCCGCCTGGTATTCACTTAATTCCGGCTCCACAAGCGCATTTCATTATGCAGCAGGGCTTCGCTACGACGTGGACTTAAGTGGCGGTGAAGGTGACGTCATCTTCAACATTGAAATGCTTGATGAAGAAACCGGGACCTGGACAGCTATAGATGAGAATGCAACGTTTACCGTTGCAACTAATTCATTCACGGCTCTGGGAAAGGATAACTATCTAACCTTTAAAGATGTCCGCGATGCAGATCCGACGAAGTTTGAAGATACCTATATTACCTATTATATTCCCTCATTGATTTTGTTATCGTTCCGGGCGACCTGACCCAGGGATCTCCTGAAACCAGTGGTGCTTTCAGTCAGACCACCCTGGACTAGGCTGCCCGTGTGATTGACCAGGCCAAAGCTGCCGGCAAACAGGTGGTGGCATTACAGCATCACGGCATGACCGAGCACTATACCGGATAGATAGAGACCCGTTACATTACAGACATCGATTATGACTATAACGCCGGGCTTAATGATGATGACCAGTTTGACTCCTTTTCTGAATATGCCCAGACCTATCTCTACGAAGGGCTGGTAAACCTTGCCCAAAGACTTCTGGTCTCCTCATACGGGGTGAATGCTGCCACAGCCCAGGCCCTATCACCATACGTGGCCGATGCATTTGCTGCACACTACGCAGGGAATGAAAAGCCTGACCAGGCGACTTTAACACTGAGTTCCGGGTATGTAAGCAGCAGCGACCCCAATGTTAAGTTTCTGGGACAAATGCTATATGCTCTGTGGACCGATCTTGAACCCACAGACAACCGTGCGCTGCTCAGTCTTGAACCGAAAATCGAATTATATGTTCTGGGCACATACGCAAGCGGCGAGTTTGACAAAGGGGCCGCAGAAATCGTGGCTTTTGATTCACAGACCGGCCTTTTGTTTGTGACCAATGCACTGGACAACACCATTGATGCCCTGGATATCACAACAGACCCTGCAAATCCCTCCAAGGCCTTCACTATTGATCTGGCGGCCTACGGCGGAGGCGTCAACAGTGTGGCGGTGAGCTACGGCCTTTTGGCCGCCGCTGTTCAAGCGGATGTCAAACAGGATAATGGTGTGGTGGTCTTCTTTAACACCGCCGGTACCTTCCTTAACAAAGTCACGGTAGGCGCCCTGCCGGACATGGTGACCTTTACTCCGAACGGAAACAAAGTGCTTGTGGCCAATGAGGATGAACCCTGCGACGATTATAATGTAGATCCTGAAGGTTCTGTCACCATCATTGATATCTCTAAGGGTGTTTTGAATGCCGAGGATAAAACTGCAGGATTTGAAGAATTCAACGATCAGAAAGATCAGTTAACAGCCAAAGGCGTTCGTATTTTCTGCCCTGATGCCACCGTGGCCCAGGATCTGGAACCTGAATACATCGGAGCACCTGAATTTGTCCAGTACCTCAACAACCGTGACTTTGACAGAGATGCCGAAGAAGGCACTGTAGGGGATCTGGCCCCCGAGGGCTTAACCTTTATCCCGGCGGCCCAGAGCGCCACCGGACAGAATATGCTCGCCGTGGCCAACGAAGTCAGCGGGACAACTACCGTATATTAGATTGATGTGGATGAAACTGCATTTAAAAAGAAAAATAAGCTCTGCAGCTTTGGCATGAAGAATTGCCGTAAAAAATTCGCAGCACCACATCGTTAAAGAAATATTTGCATAACCCATAACCAGTAAAGGCAGGGTGTAAATCTCCCTGCCTTTGTCACTAAAGAGGCCTATGGGTAAAGGAATCTCATCTTTTTCATAGCGTCTTCAAAAAATCGAGTTCATATCGATGGGAACCTGCTACAGATAAGCCTATTGATGCTTTTATAGTGTTTTTTCAAAGCCTTTTATGAACCACGCACCCGAGATACACCCGAAGTTGGAAAAAATTTGTTTTCAGTTAAAATTTTTCCTTGCCAAAACCACTTGAGTTTGTTAAAAGATCTTTCTGTTGCGCCCGTAGCTCAGCTGGATAGAGCAACGGACTTCTAATCCGTAGGCCGCGTGTTCGAATCGCGCCGGGCGCGCCACCCAAGAAGCAAGAGCCGTAAGGCTTTCAGAGGCATCTTCGATCATTCGAAGGTGCCTTTTTTTATTTGGTCTTGCGCCCAAGTCTTGCGCTTTCTATTTTACACGCACTTTTTAGTCCCTGTTAAGATCATTTCCAACTTATCCATTGCAGCTTGATCTGAACCGCTGAAAGAGTGCAAGTATATTTCAGTGGTTTTAAAACGCAGCATAGGCCTTGTGAAACACGGACTGCAGGTCGTTGATATAGCTTGGCGTGCCGTTGAATAGAATCGTATCGTATTGCTCTTGGCCCAGATCGGCATCTTCGGCTGTGGTGACGTCAACAGTCAGCCCGCGTTTTCGTGCAATATCGGCCATTCCGTCCGATGGTTCAAGACCGTACTGAATGGGAATATTAAAATCTTTTTTCAGTATTGATTCAAAAAGACCGCTTCCGCACCCCACAAAAAAGGTATTACCCGCATCAGGTTCCAGGGTTATGCGCTGAAAGCCCCGGGTTGTCAATAGCCCATCTTTGTATCAGGCGTTACCCCACACAGCAAATACAGGATCCGAGGTGTAGCGCTCACGAATATGCGGATCATCCCAGGGTCGAGGATATCCCCGAATGGTTTCTGTATGCAGATTGCTTAGTTCAGCATTCATGCACATTTTCAAGACCAGACCCAACCGCTCAAACGGATGCATCTGACCCCAGACAGCAATCTGTTTACCGGGAAACCAGCGGTCGGAAAAGGATATGATGAAAATCCCGTTCGGGGATAAAACCCGCCTTACCTCCTGCAATACCGCCACCGGCCGTGTGAGGTACTCGATGGAGGCAGTGCAGATCACGGCATCAAAACTGTTGTCATCCATGGGCAGTTTGGGTGTTTGATTGAGATCCTGAACAAGCCGGGTGTCAAGTTTAGCGTTTGCATCCAGCTCCTCGGCATTCATGCCAAGCCCTTTGACGTGGCAATCTGACAAGGTATCCGGTAAATGAGAATCCCAGCTGGACATCAGGTCCAGTATCCGGTTGCCGGGCTTTAAAAGCTTGCCGTATCGTTCACGAATGTGTTCCCGGGCACAGCTGTCCAGATGCGGTACCATCCTTGGATAGCTGTAAAAATCGCTGTCAGGCTGGTTGTTTTCCCTCGGCAGGGGCGATTGACCAAGGCTGATGTTATATGCGTTTTGGCAGAGGCGCTGCATTCCCGGACCGTCTTTGGTGATGACCTCGGAAATATCCTGGCAGGTCCCACCCCGCTCGGCACCGGCAATTTTTCGTGACAACATCCGGGCATGAACGCTGATGGGGTATTGCGCCAGGGGATGATTGCTGTCGGCGGTAATCATTTCATTTTCCATGGCAATAATGCGAAAGGGGGTGACGTTCTGTGGGAAACAGTTCAGGGCTTTATGCGCATAGCCGCTTGGATAAAAGCGCCCGACTTCTGCCGACACCGGAAACGGTGACTGGGAGCTGTCAAACCCATTTTGGTGGAACTCAATGATTTTCCGGGAAAAAAACCCCGGCACCAGTTCACCGGCAGAAAAATCCACCCGGCAATTCTCCCCGGCTTTCATTTGTTTAATCGCTTGTTCAAGTTTTTGTGGAAAAAAATCCCGCCAGAAATCAATTGCCGGCAGATAGGTAGTATCTGTATGATGTGCATCACCACTGTCCCAGTTCAGGGAAAACTCAATGGCTGCTGTATCTTTAACGTTCATTGTCAATTCCTTTTACTTTTTTTGTGAATAACGTTGAAGGGCAATAAGGCGCGCTTTGGCATGATCCACGATGTGAGGCGGGTATGCGCTCTGTGTGCTGCCCTTCCATGTCCACGGACAATGGACATAACGGTCCGGCACCGCCTCCAGCTCAGGAATCCAGGCCCGGACAAACCGCCCGCCGGGATCAAATTTTTTCCCCTGGCTGACAGGATTGAAGATACGAAAATAGGGCTGGGCATCACAGCCGGTGGATGCAGACCACTGCCAGCCACCGTTATTGGCGGGGAAATCGCCATCCACCAGATGGCGCATGAAATAGGCCTGGCCATGGCGCCAGTCAATGTGAAGATCCTTGGTCAAAAAACTTGCCACAATCATGCGCAGCCTGTTGTGCATCCAGCCGGTCTGGTTAAGCTGACGCATGGCCGCATCAACGATGGGGTATCCAGTTTTACCAGCCTGCCAGGCTGCAAGCAGTTCCGGATTGTCGTCCCATAAAAGCCTGTCGCCCCAGGCATGAAAACAAGCCTGCCGACTAAGGTCCTGGATAAAAAACATCAGGTGATGATAAAAATCCCGCCATAACAGTTCATTTTTCCATGTGGTACCGCCCCGGCTCTGTTCTGCGGAAATCACGCCGGCAAGACACATGCGTGACGACACTGCCCCAATGGCAAGATAGGGAGAAAGACCGCTGGTTCCGGCAACAGCCGGAAAGTCCCGCTCCTGGTCATAGACGTTCATGGGGCCTGTACAAAAATCCGTTAATTTTTTTTGGATGGCTTTTGTGCTCACATGATATGCCCTGCTGGACACTCTGGGATAGCTGAAGGGCTGTTCCAGTGAAAGGATTTGACTTTGAATATCCGAAGGCAGTTCAGCTTTAGTCACGGGCTGCAGCGGCATCAAAGACGGCACAAGACATTGCAGGTGCTCACTGCAGGCTCGGGCAAAGGGCGTAAACACTTTGTAATACGTTCCTTGACGATTAAGAACCGTGCCTGGGGGACACAGGCAGGTATCATGGCAGGCCTGGGTCTTGCCGCCCTGTATGGACATCAATGTTTCGACCAGCTTATCACGGCGGTTTTCGTTGAGCGGGTATTCGCAATTAAACCACAGCGTGTCTACCTGTAGACGATCAGCCGTAGCGGCCACGCATCTTGCTGCCGCATCATAATCTTTTGCCTCTGTGTACAAAAGATCAATGTTCAGTGCCTGCAGATCTGTTTGAAGGGCAAAAAGCCGTCTATAAATAAGATCGGCCTGGATTGGGGCCATATCGTGCCCTGCCCATTGATCCGGGGTGGCCGTAAATATCGCGACCACCGCCTCATTATGTGCCCGGGCAAAGCTGACCGCACCATGCAGGGCCGTATTGTCCTGGATTCGCAAATCCCGCCTGAACCAAACCAACTGCATGACAAGCTCCTTTTTATTATTTTTTAAGTTCAGCACCACACAGGGTTTTAATGACCGTGGATGCGTGAAAATGGTCGGCATCAAACAGCCGGCTAAGTTTAATGATATCCTGCTGCTGCTTTTTTGTGGGCACCCGGTTGGCAAATACGGCCAGATGTTCATACGTCTGAAGACGCGCATGATCAACAAGGCCTGAAATATGTTCAACGCCGTCCAGCAGGGTAATCTGCAGCCCCTGGCCGGCCATGGAAACCAGCCAAAGCCAGGCGGCAAGGCTGCCGGGAGGATCCAGGCTGATGGCAAGACACGGTATCGAGGCGGACTTATTTTCAGATCGGATCATTGCACTCAGACGGCTGATTAGTAGGAACTGCAGCAATGCCGCGGCCACAGAACCCTGTTGGCGTTTCCACTGCCCCAATGCGTCAATGACAGGCAAAAAGCATTGACGTACAGCGATATTTGGCGGGTACTCCCGGCATATGCGATTGACAATATTTTCAGCCCGCCTGCTGTTTAAGTCGGCCAGCGCCTGCAGCAGATCATCTGCGGCTGCAAGGGGTTCATTCGACTGCCCAGGGGCCGTCTCTTTTCCGGAACCCGAAAGCAGACCTTTGACTTTTCCGATGGAGACCCCGCGCTCCAGCCAGCGGCATATTTCCCGGATGGTCTCAATCTGAGCCGGACTGTACAGGCGATGCCCTTTGGCGTTTCGCTCCGGTGTAATCAAGTGGTATCTTCGTTCCCAGGCACGCAGGGTCACGGGTTTAACACCGGTGAGCTCTGCAGCTTTGCGAATAATAACACCGCTACCGGTCTGCCCATCCAGACCGGTCACAATATTCTTCGGCTTGTCCCGGCAGGCCCTTTGTTTGTTTAAATTTTGATTATCAGCGTCCATAACAAAATGCCAACGCCCTGGGATACGGATTGCTGATATCAGTGGGGATAATATCTTGCCCCATAATCTCTCTCCAACGAAGTGTTATACAAAAAAATTCCATGTACAATAGATAATGCAGCAGAATATGCTTTACAAGTATTTTTTTTGTACAACATAATTCTTACAGCTTATCGTGACACCAACCAGAGACATGGTGCTTATTCACCCTTTTAAAATACATATTTATCCGGTATTCATATAGGGAATGTTATAAATACTAAACCGTCAACAATTTAAAAAGGAAATTAACCATGAGAGCAAAAATACAAGCAGGCATCATGGCCGCTTTCACGGCAGACGCGTTAGCTTTGGGCGCACACTGGGTTTACGACATCGCCCAGATAAAAGACAAATACGGACGCCTGGATTTTATGGTAGCGCCGGAAATCGCACCGTTCCATAAAGGAAAAAAGAAAGGCGATTTCACCCATTATGGAGATCAGATGTTCCTGCTGCTTGAATCCCTTGCATATTGCTCAGGCTTCGATCTGGACAATTTTTCAACCCAGTGGAAGGCGATGTTTGAGGATTATAGAGGTTGGGTCGACGGCGCCACCAAGGAGACACTGGCCAATTTAGAAGCGGGAAAGTCACCCCAAAAAGCCGGGTCAGGCTCAACGGATTTAGGCGGTGCCTCCCGGATGGTTCCACTGGCACTTTTTTATGGGGAGGACCGTGAGACGTTTATGGCAAATGCAGAGACACAAACCGCAATGACCCACAATCACACCCAGGTTATACAGAGCGCCCGTTTTTTTGCAAGCGCTGCAATAGAGGCGGCTGAAGGCAGAAAACCGCTGGATGCCCTGGAAATGGCCCAAAAAGAACTTTCTTCAAATTCTCCTATCTACCAGATGATCACAGATGGTCTTGAAAGTGTCGATAAAGAGACAACACAGGCCATCGCAGGTTTCGGCCAGATGTGTGAAACCCAGGCCGCCCTGCCCGGCACGATTCATCTGATCTCCAAATATCCCAATGATCTGAAAACCGCAATGGTTGAAAATGTCATGGCCGGCGGGGATTCTTCTGCCCGGGGCATTTTGTGTGGGTTTATCCTGGGAATATGTAACGGCATGAATGCCGTCCCGGAACAGTGGATAAAAGAGATGCGGCTGGCAGATAGAATCCGGTCCTTGGCGGGAATAACGAAGTAACGGCCATGGGCCGACCGGATTTATCACCACCATAGCGCGTCCAACACCCCAAAATGAAAGTAACTTAACAACTTATCTGTACTTTCATATGACGACCACGGGCCGTCCTTGGTCTATCGACACCGAGGCTTCGGCCCACAACAAAGACAGAAAGAATCCAGTTGCTTGCTGGAAACTTTCTTATAAAAAACCTTCCCAATTGCATAAAATGCCATGCAATTGGAGTTAAAAATAAATCAACATAAACGCAGCATCTTAATTGCCATCAAAAAATCCGATATCGGGATTTGACTTCAAAAAGAAAACCGACATGTGGGATAGTAACGATGTGGGAAAACACGCCAAACCGGGGGGATGAACCGGCGGGATTACTCGGCGGCCATGCCCAGGCACAAGCCGCGCCCACCGTCAAAGTGGCAGAGCGGCTCATTACCTTGAACGTCAACGGGCGGCAGGCCTGAAGATTTCATTGTCAGCGACGGACAGGTGATGAGCTTTGCCGATACGGCCGGAGAAGTCACCTCTCCCCAGATCCGCAACCAGGGAACACTGGGCGGAAATATCTCACAGGACACCCGCTGCTGGTACTATCTGTAGCCCGGAATCTCGAACCTCAGGACTCTGAATAATGGGCGTTTTCGGTTCTGTTTATACTTTAATAAGATTTGGATCTTGATACAATCAATAACAGAAGTAGTCAACATTCCTTTCAATAATGGCTTTGGGCCTGAATGATAGACAGATCTGTCGTTCTGCTATTCCTCAAAAATTTACAAAAATCAGCTTTATATATAGTTCTCCCTAAAAGAATCCTTTACCCGCTAACTGATCTCCTAAGTAACGACGAAGGAATTCTATTTGGAACTCTTCAGGAAATTGGCAAACCCCTCCAGATTACGTTCATATCGAGCAATTGCATTGGGTGAGTTCGAAAATTTTCTTTTAAATTCGATAGTCCAAGGCGGAAACGAAAAAAGATCGAGTATCTCAGAAGTTGTTCCCTCCTCGGGATAATCATAAGACATGACTAACATTCCTGAGGCTTGCAAATCACTATATACACCCGAAAGGGTACGAGGCGATTTCCCCTCAGATTGAAGATAAAGGATATAGCGAGCCATGGCATCCACAACAATATTTATGATATCTTTGCGAACATCGTAATCTTCATACCAATCGTCCACCCAATCGCTTAATCCGGCACGAACCATAGGAGGCTCTAAAGCTTCCTGGCGAATATCGACAATATAGCCCTCAAGATCATCAACTGCTTCATCAAGAGAACGGCCTATCAATAGTAAAACTTCATCGGCAGCATTATTCAATCTACGGAATTCACGGCATCCAGTTCCGTTTCTCCCGAATCCACCCTTTGTTTTAATTCTCGGTGAAGGTGTGAAAAGAGGCTCTGAGCGTCCTGATCTAGCTTGCATATCAAGAGGATGTGCCCACAAAAGTAACAGTGCTCCCAAACTTCTGATCCATTTCCGAACTGATCTGTCTTCCTGAAAAGACCAAGGTAGTGCAATTACGTCGGCAGATCGGTTGTTAATGGCTTCCATGCAAATTTCCTTTTGCGAGGACAACGGCTTTTCATCAATCTCGGGAGTGGACAGGTCAATAAATCGTAACTCAAGATTCTGACATGCTTTCGCGCCTACGGTAGTCTTGCCTGAGCCAGGAGGGCCACACAGAAAAATCATGGGAATTTGATCTTCAATTTTATTTTCCATAATCTTTTTATGTTATCAAATTTTTTTAGTCATCAAAAGGAACAGAGTTTATATCCAAAGTTAATTGGTCTTCATCATTAAAAGATAAATTATAACTTTTAATAAAAAATTTTACATCATTATAATATTCAATTTTTTTCTGGATTAATATGTCGATCTGTTCAACGATTAAGGCTACCCCCATTGCATCAACCGCTTTTGGCAAAAGTTCAACTATTTTATTTTCAGTATTTTCTCTGATGTCTTCTGAAACTAAGGACATATTCCATGCAGCAACGGCCATGTCAATTATAACAGTAGTACGTTTACGGTTTGGGAATTTCCTTATCAATGGCTCAGATATTTTTAAAATAGCTTCTGAAATTTTTATTTTAGGGATATTGTTATTAGATATCTCAAGATCGAATTTCTGTTGGTAACAACATTTTTTGTATTTTTTATCGCTACCACAATGACAAGGATCGTTTCTGCCAATCTTATTTTTTTTCATCTTTTACTGATTGTCCTTAGTAATCGATATTCTTATGATAACCGTGAAAAACAATTGAACCTCTCCCCAAAAAATAGACATAGGTTAGGACTCAATGTCATAAAGTTAAGACTTCATGCATAAAAGCTATGTAAATACAGTGTATTATAATATACTCAACTTTAATAATAACCTAAAATATTTCTTGTGAAAGGAGAATAAAATGCTTGAAAAATTCAACCGACCTGGCACGGAACCTGCTTTCCAAGATATGTGCCGAGCTAATTGATTATCTTAAAAATATTCTGCATTCCCCAGAATTTATCGACAGACATAAACTCCTGTTCGACAGCCGTAGGTATACGAAATCCGGAAAGCCCTATCAATAAAGAGATACAGCTATCCCTCTAAAATGGCGTAGTGCCTACATATTTTAAGTGTTTATCCTATGGACTTGATTTTCGCAGGAAGTTTTATGTTTAATTTTTTAAATAGTGTCTGACCGGAAATTCAAAACACTCTATTTTTCAGGGGGATGACGCTGAAATTATTTTTGAAGTTTTGGAAAAGACTTGAATTACTTATTGAATTTTTCTAGTTAGTATGATTTAATAACTAATTGAATTTAAAATATTTATTTGATACTGCGCAGTTTGGTAGGAATTTGATTTTTTACAAACCCAATAGAACTTCGAGGTTGTTTTGCGTAAAGTTTTTGAGCCACAAATGACATTCGGGCAGACTCCCATCGACCAGATCAAAATTGACATGAGAGCCAGAGATGAAATTCCCAAGCTCCTTTTAGGGCTCCAGCACATTTTTTGCCATAAAACGCTTCGTCAGAAAGTTTTCGAAATTCTCGAAACCATAGTCCCAGAGGATGTTAATTCAAAAAATGGGCGACCCGGAATGGATTTATGGAAAATTCTTGTGATGGGAACAGTTCGGCTCAACTGCAACTGGGATTATGATAAACTTCAAGAAATCGTCAATAATCACAAGACAATAAGACAGATGCTTGGTCACGGGTTGATGGACGATGATGACATGTATGCGCTCCAAACCTTGAAGGACAATGTTCAGCTTTTAACCCCTGAGATTCTCGATGAAATCAATACGTTGGTTGTCAAAGAAGGACACAAGCTACTGGTAAAAAAAAAGACCAGGCATTAATGGGAAAGTGTGACTCTTTTGTTGTTGAAACCGATGTTCACTATCCCACAGACATTAATCTGCTTTTTGATGCTATCAGGAAAACGATTCAGAGTGCCGCAGTTATATGCCAGAGCCTGGGAATGAGTATGTGGAGGCAATCAGAATATAATATCAGGACATTTAAAAAACTGTTTCGGCAAGCTCAGCGATTAAAACATTCCACTTCAAAAGATGAACAGAAAAAGACCAAAAGGGCTCAACTGATTGTTGAAGCCCACAGATTATATATCGAAGCTGCTGAACAATTCATTCAAAAGGCGAATTTGACCATTGAAACCATTGGCTCATCTAATCCGATATGCGTAGCGCAGATAAAAGAACTGATAGAATATATCGACCATGCAATCCTGCAAGTGGATCTGATTCAGCGGCGTGTTATTCAGGGTGAAAAGATACCACATGCCGAAAAGGTCTTTTCTATTTTTGAACCCCATACGGAATGGATTTCAAAGGGGAAGGCCGGTGTCCCCCAGGAATTGGGTCTGCGGGTTTGCATTGTAGAGGATAAATATGGCCTCATACTGCACCATCAAGTGATGGAGAAAGAAACCGATGATAAAGTAACCGTTCCCATTATTAATGCGGCTCAAAATAAATTTAACAACCTCAGGGGATGCAGCTTTGATAAAGGCTTTTATAGTCCTGCTAATAAAAAGGAGCTGAAAGGGATGTTGGATATTTTGGTGCTCCCGAAAAAGGGAAAACGGAACAAAACTGAACTTGAAGAGGAAACAGCAGATGTTTTCATCCAGCACCGAAAAAAACACTCTGCAGTGGAATCAGCAATCAATGGTCTGGAAAACCATGGTTTAGACCGGTGTCCGGATAGTGGCATCCTTGGATTTAAACGATATGTCAGTCTTTCGATTTTGGCAAGGAACCTCCAGATCATCGGGCACCATATACAACAAAAGGAATTGAAAAAGCTTCAACGGACAGAACGGCGCAAAGCCTCTTAAACCCGGCAATCACAAAGAAAAAGAGCACGACCAACAGTAGAGTTGCGTCCGAAATCAAGTAAATTTCAAAATGAACCGCTGAAATTAAAGTGACCACCACATTTTTTATCAGGAGGGGTAGGCGATGACGAAAATTTGACCAGCCTGCCGAGCCTCAATGAGTCAGATATCAGGGTTTCCGTTCAGGCACTAAATATGACACAGGCAATTTCAAAATCTAAAGACACACTCTTTTTGCTTTTTGAAAGGCCCCATGAAGTCATCGTGCAATTGATTAAGGACCTTCATGCTCTATTTATGGGGGCAACAGAACCCATTAGGCCTGGGCGTAAATTCAAAAGGGAGCATAAGATCAACAAACAGGAGCACTACATGGGGTATAAGCCTTGCCGCTAACTTTATGACATTGCCCTGGTATTTGTATAAGGTACACCATCTATATATGTTCCTATACTTGAAGAATTTGTAGCCGTGACTTCGGCAGAAAGCCCTCTGATACTCGGAGTATACATACCCGCTCCTCCTACGCTGAACTGCTGAAAGTTAGGTACATAATCTGCGATATCACTGATAGTTTTTATATCGTTATCCTCTATATCAAATTCATCAAGTACACTTATAGAGATGGGTACTTCTTGTACATTTTCTTCCCTTTTTTGTGCCGTTACCGTTATCTCTCCCAGATTCATTTCCATACGGGCTTGTTGACGTCCGGACTTTTCCGTATTGTTTTCCTGCTGTTTTGAGCTGGGTTGTTTTTCCGTGGAGTCCTTTTTCTTTAAAACAGCGGTGTTGTTGTCTGCCATTTGAAAGGTTAAATCGGTTCCAAGCAGGATTTGTTGTAAAGCATCATCGTGGGACGCGTTTTGGGCACCGGGGCTGTTTTTACCTTCTATCAGTTCGTTTGAATATAAGGTATTTCTACCCGTGGCTTTGGAATATGCGTCCAATACATCTTGCAAGGTCCCGGGTTTGATCGTAATGGATGCCTGGCCGGCTATGACGGGTATGGCAAATAAAAGCAATAAAATAATGGTGGTGCAAAAACTTATCCTGACGGTTGTACTATTCATTTTTCAACTCTCCCTTTTTATGTTGACGTTGTCGTTTCGCTCCCACGCAGAGCATGGGAACCAGGTGCCTGCCGGTGATTTCAAAAGTACTATAAGTTCAGGTCGTGTTTCTCACGAATTACGACCTGATTATGATCATGGCCTCAGAAGATAACTTAACAAGGATGTGAAAACTAACGCCGGCATCACTATTATTGACGTTGACGTCACTAAATGGTGAGAGGCAAGAACAAAAGGTTATTTTCGTAGCTTGCCCGGAGCGACCCCGAACATAGACTTAAAGGCCTTGGTGAAATAACTCAGGTTGGTATAGCCGACCATCAATGCCGCTTCAGTGACGTTGGTCTCGCCACCCTGCAGTAGTTGCATGGCTGCCTGCAGGCGGTGGTTACGCAGATATTCAAAGGGAGATCTCCCGAAAACCTGTCGAAAACAGCGGTGCAGCTTGTTCCGGTTCAATCCGACCGACCGGGTCAGGGTCATGATATCCGGCGGGTTTTCCAGGTCATGGACAAGCAATCGGGCGGCATAATGAACCCGTTCGGTATCCGAGGCGTTTATGCCTGTTCCGTCGCAACCGCAAGGACAGATCTGTTCCAGCTTATGGGCCAGCAGTTCCATGGCCTTGCCCTCCAGAAAAATCCGCTGGGTCATGCCGCAATACGGGCAATGCAGCATCTGCTTCAAAATTGCCAGCATTGCCGGCGTTATGGCATCGACCATGCGACAGGGAGCTTTTTTTTCGAGACTTTTCAGCACCGTGTAAAAGCGATCTTCATCTCCGTTGGCCAATGTGAATAAATGGTCGGCATCCAGCATCAGGGCAATCCTTAACATCTGTTTGCCATTAATCGTTTCAATACACTCTCCAGTCTTTGGAAAAGAAAAAAAGCCTCCAGTTCCAGCTTTAATCTGAAACGGCCGGTCAAAGCCGGCCGGCTGGTAATCGGAGCGACCATTAAGGCAAAAGCTAAAACAAATGCAAGATTTTTCTATGAATGTCTGAAAAAGGGCCGGCTGTTTGAGCTGCGGCTCAACGGTAAACAACCGAAGTCCAGAGGCGAAGGAAAGAATATCGATGCCCCCCTTTCCAACCGATGAGGGCATATCGATTCTGACGTGATTTGGACTTTGCGTTATTTGCGAAGGGCCGAATGGGACTGGTTTCATATTAGTTTGTACTTACAACCCCGGATCGTTGTTTAATGGTAAGCAGGGAGAATATACCGGCAAAGAATATAATTGCGCCAGCTGACCAATCCTTTCATAAAAATCATAAAAAAATTCCCTGCCCAGGACCGTTGCCTTGTTTGGAACTGCCCCTAAGTCATGGAGCGCCTAAATTAATTTAGTTCATATAACAATATAAGAAAGCTCAAATCAATATATTTTTCACTTTTTCACAGGGTGCGGCCTTTTGCTTGATTCTGAACCGGTTAAAAGGATCATTCCGTTTTGTTAAACAAGCATCGTACACAATCCGGTACCTGCGACAAATGAAGGCGAAGGGGATCTGACCAAACAGATTAAACCCTAACGTTGGGGTAAAATCAAAAGTCGTGATGAGGTGGGCAAACTGGTTTAATCTTTTTGTGGAAAAAATCAGGATCATCATTTCAGATATCTTTGCAAACGCATCAAACCTGAAGTCGTCTGCCGACAACCCGCTCAATGTCTCCCATGAGATGGCCCAGGGCGCGGCTCAAATGTGGGATAAAGCCGGCGGCGTGGCCGTTGCCGCCAATGAGATCAAAGATCTGGCCCACCAGACCGCCCAGGCCACACAGGGCATTAAGGAACAAATCAATGTCATAAACGCTTAAGTTTATGACATTAGCGTAAGGCTTATTAGTTGGGGGGTTCCCGACGTAGTAATACCAAGGTCCACAAAACGGTATAATTTTTCAGAACACCTCCCAGAAAAAAAGCGTTCAATGACAGGAGTAGGGTTGGTAAATTTCATCATGCAGGCATACTTGAATATACCCATTTTCAAATTGCATCATTTAATTAAAGATACCCCTTGTGCTGCAGATACATGACCACCTTTACAAGCAACGGGATCACAAGAAAAAGCGTAAATATTCTCACCAAATGAAAAAATGCCACAAACGACCCGTTATGATTTTCGGATTGAGCTAAAATGGCCATGCCCGTCATGCCTCCCGGAGAAAAGCCGAACAGGGCCGTACCAAAATCCACCAACCCAAGCTTGTTGGCCAGGAACGCCATGCACAAGGCCACCGTCAACAGAACAATGGTGCTTAAAATTGCCATGGGCATTATTTTGAGCCCCAAAGTCAAAAGGGAGCGGTCAACGGTAACCCCAAGGGTAATGCCCAGCATAATTTGAATGCCTGTGCTTACAGACGACGGCAGAACAATTCCTTTGGGTAAAAAGAGAACCGTCATCCCAGTGAACAGCATAGACCCTACCACAGCACCACCAGGCACATTAAAGCGTTGTGCCAAAAGGCCCCCAACCGTCCCCACCACAATAACCAGCAAGTACCTTTCCATAGCTTCCATCCTGCTAAAATAAATATCCATACCTATATCATGCGTGACCCTAAATCAAGTCATGGCGCAGAGCAAAGTGCGGAAAGTCTATATAGACCGGTTGATATGACAACACGCCTGGCGGAACTTGAAACCAAGCATGCAGCTTTCACTCGATGATCGAGTTTTAGGATGCATTATATTTTTTAGTGACAAGGTTCAATTTCTGCATTCTGTAAGTCAACGTTTTTCGAGCTATATTCAACTGTCGGGCTGCCGCTGAAATGTTCCACCGGCCCGTGCCCGGAAAGCTGGTAGCCCGGAGCGCTTCCAGGTATCTTTCTTTTTCAATTTCGTCATCGGCAGACCTATTGGAAAAAACCTTGTTTGAAATCAATGCACCGTCTTGATCATCGAAACGCGCTTTTTCCTGCATTGCTTTATGAAACCAGGGTGGAAAGTGTTCAGGATAAATTTGAAATTGATCACTTATGGCGGCTGACGCCATAACCGCTTGTTCTAGCTGCCTGACGTTTCCCGGCCAGGAGAAATTTTTCAACATTTCAATGGAATCATCTGCAAGTATTTTTTGCTTTGTTTCCGGCGTCCTTTTTAGAAAATAGGTCGCCAGAAGTTCTATGTCTTCACGTCGTTGGCGCAATGGAGGAAGACGAATCTCCATTCCGCAAAGTCGGTAGTACAAATCCTCTCTGAATTTCCCCTGGAGAACCAGGGTATTGAGGTCCTTATTGGTTGCCGCAACAATCCGGACGCTGCATGACACCTCTTTTTCCGATCCCAAGGGCATAATTTTTTTCTCTTGAATGGCCCTTAGAATTTTTGCCTGGCAGGGAAGACTCATATCTCCAATTTCGTCCAGAAACAAAATGCCGCCTGATGCAGCGATAAATTTACCTTTACGATTATTGACAGCTCCGCTGAAAGCACCTTTTACATGACCGAACAATTCACTTTCCATAAGCGACTCTGACACGGCCGCACAATTCACAGCCAAAAACGGACTCTCTTTTTCTTTTCCTGCCTCATGAACCCGCCTGGCAATCAATTCCTTTCCTGTGCCCGTTTCCCCCAAGATCAGCACGGGTATATCCGTACGCCCCGCTTTCAATGCCATCCTCAAAGCGTTTTGAATCCCGGGAGCGATTCCGACAACAACGGTTTTTTCAGGATCAATCAATTCCTGTGAGTGTTTCAGCGCCTCCACGTATGAATCTTCTACGGTTCGTGGACTACCTGTCAATGAAAGCGCATATGCATACAGCGCCCCTATAACGGAAAGTCTTTCTTTCCATTGTTCAGGGAAAGGACCGCCTGCTTTACGGTTTACTATGTTTATAACACCATAAAGACGCCCTTGCGCCATGATCGGTGCGGAAATCATGGACTTTGTGTGGAATCCGATAATGTTGTCAAGTCGTTCGCTGTGGCGGGCATCCGCAACCGTCTGGTGAACAGCAATGGTTTTTTGGGATAGCGCCACAGCACCACTGATTCCCTCCCCTACTTCAAGGAAAAACTTTCCAATTTCAGCCATATCAACATTGGTTCCGTATGCGAGATAAAGCCTTGCCTCCGGATTAAGTCTCCAGATGGAAGCAGCCTCTGACAAAGATGCGTTTATCAGTATCCGGCAAAGTTTGGCATCATAGTCTTGGTCTCCCGGTATCCCGGAGCCTGTCTGATTAAAAAAAGAAATAAGCTCTGAAAATGTGTGTTGTTTTGATTTCATCATACGGCCCGCCTTTATCGATTCACCCGTACTATAAATTCAATGTGTTTTGATTAAACTTATCATTATTCCGTTTTTTTTAAAAGAAAATCGGCAGAGACATTTTTCCAATTTGGCCGGTTTCGCCGAAAATCTCATATGCAAAACGAACTTTCATTCCAAAAATATGTTAACCATTTAAAATTTAAAATAAATTTTAAGGCAATGGCCATAAAACCGGCGTGGCATGGAGATTGCTTTTTGAATATTTAGTATCTGAACGAAAACCTGGAAATTTTGCCAAAAACACAGCGACGCCCGGAACGTCAAAACGATTGATGATGCTGCCAAGCGTCTACACAACAGGTTAGGACAAAGAAAAAAGGAGGATTTGATTATGTGTCGAAATGCAACCAAATCAGTGAATGCCGGAGGTAAAATCAGATATCCGGCATCGAATGACGGTTTTGAACCTCTGAAAAATGTATTGGTAGATATCTATCTCATCTCTAAAGAGCAAGACGGCTTTTTCAACTTTCTGCGGTTAACGTCTTCGGTTTCATCTTTTTTTCCCGGGGGCGTGGATGCGCCCTTTGGCAGCACACTCCAGGTTGGCGGACATTTTGGAAAAACGATCCGAGAGAAAGGAGATAATATTTATTACCGGATATATTATTCACCATACAGCGGCAACCCTGACGCACCTTTCAACCCGGCATCGGCAACGCAAATCAACGCCCCCCTGTTTAACAAAAAGTATATCTTACCGACCTACCCAGGGGATGCCGGCGCATGGCATACCCTGTACTTAGGTCCGCATACCGCTGAAGTGAACGGTACGCCGGCACAGGTATACCAGAGGCCTCCACGTTATGATACGGCATTAGAATACATGCCGTTTCCGAATCTTATGGCCATTTGGGATTCAACGACGACAAACGATGAACAAATCCTCATGTCTATAGAGGTTTATGAAAAAATCGGTGAAGTCAATGGTGTTCCACAGTTGGCACCGATTGCCCTTGAATCAAATGTCGATACATTCGAATTCCTCCCGCTTGTGATCGATAACCGACTGTCGGCACCTAAAATCAATACCTGGCAAACCCGCGTTGCAACGTTCAGCCCCCAGGGGGTCGACTCCGGCTTTTTGCCCGATATCAATCCCAACGGCGAAATGGAAGTTTCTGCCGTAGCCGCCAATGGCAATGAATGTCTGATATTGGAATACTGTGTTGAAGACGGCAGCGCTCATCCGCACCTGAGATATTATAAATTACGTGTAAAATACAGCCCTCGCCAGGTTGAGCCGCCCCCCTGGTTCGAAGCGTTTCCTCGCAGATTTTTACCATCCATTGGGCAGTGCTGAAGCCATTGAAGAAGCCTTGATAAATTGGTGGAACGTACATGAGTTTGTCCAGCCATCGATTAGACTTTTCACAGGGTCATCAATATTAATAACGGTCATGGGCCGACATGGTCTATCAACACCCAGGCTTGACCCACAACAAAATATGAAAGCAGCTTAGCAACTTATCGGTACTTTCATATAAACAGGTAAAACATTAATACGATCTTCAAACAATTTTGTTGACAAAAAGCAAATTGTAATTTAGGGAAGAAACATCTATTTTTTTTATCAATAAATGGTTCGCCTAAGCATTAATAGGGATGCAAACAGAACAAAAAAATGTTATCGCGAGGAGCGATATAGCAATCACTGTGAGCAACATCTTTAGATTTCCCGCTCATTACTATTTTGAATACAAGTCTAAAAAGCTAAAAATTGTATTCGGATGGCATCATACGGATAAAATTTGCTTTTTGACAAGGGAACCATAAAATATTTTTTAAAGGCGTTTGATATAGAACTAAGCACATAACAAGAGACAGAGCTTTCCGATTCAAATGATTTAGTCAGCTATGCTTTGATTTTTTTAAGCAGTAAGCACATCACCACCCACAAATTTAGGGATATCATGCGAACAGGCAATAAAAAGAAAAAGCATTGGAAACTGAGCTTGATAACAGCCGGAATATTAATGGCTGTGTTACCGTTAATATCTACTTCACACGCCGCGCAGCCGTGTGAGCAATGGTCGGGCAAAGCGCTCTCGATTCAGGGAAACGTTGAAGTCAGCCGGGCAGGAGAGGCGCTATGGGAACCTATCTCCAGTCAAGATTTTTTTTGTCCGGGCGACCGTGTACGTGTCGGCAAAAATAGCCGCGCAGCTATTCTATTGCCCAATGAGACCCTGCTGCGGCTTGCCGAAGGCACCTCGCTGACTTTCATTAAAGAGGAGAAAAAAGAAAACGCCTTGCTGGCTCTGCTGGAAGGTGTCATCCACTTTATCAGCCGTACACCCCGTTCGTTGAATATCAAGACCCCTTTTGTTAATGCCAGCATTGATGGTACCGAATTCGTCCTAAAAGTCGAATCGGATCAAACCAAAATCTGGGTATTCGAAGGACAGGTGTCCGCCCGCAACGCCCAAGGCACTCTGGTGCTCACCAGTGGTGAAGCTGCCGTTGCACAAAAAGGGAAAGCGCCGGTTCGCAAGCTGGTTGTAAACCCCAGGGACGAAGTGCAGTGGGCCCTTTACTACCCGCCTGTCATTGATTACCGTTTAGAGAATTACACCACAGGTCCGAATGCACCGATGCTCCGCAAGGCCCTGACATTATATCGAAAAGGAGATCTGTCCGCGGCATTTGCTTGTCTGGACAGTGTTCCCGAAAATTCGAGAACTGCTCAATATCATGATCTGCTGGCAAGTTTTTTCCTGACTGTAGGCCAGATAAATAAGGCGCGTTCCAACTTAGATCAGGCTCTCCTTCTTGATCCGAATGATGGTATTGCCTATGCACTGCAATCGGTAATTGCAGTGACCCAAAACAGCACAAAAAAAGCACTGGAACTGGCACAAAAGGGCGTTGAGCTGCGTCCCCAGTCACCGGTTCCGCAAATTGCACTGTCCTATGCCCTTCAGGCCCGGTTTGATATTGAAAAGGCCCAACAAAGCGTGGAACGAGCCGTAGACCTTGCGCCACAAGACGCACTGGCCTGGGCACGCCTGGTAGAACTGGAACTCTCACTGGGTAATATTGACCGCGCAACCGCTTCTGCCAGCAAAGCCGTTGAACTTGACCCGGACCAAGCGCGGACACAAACCGTACTCGGCTTTGCCAACCTGACACAAATCGAAATTGATAAAGCAGAAACGTCTTTCAAACAGGCCATTGATCTCGACCCGGCAGATCCGCTTCCCCGGCTGGGGCTGGGGCTGGCTAAGATCAGGCAGGGCAATCTTGATGAAGGCACCGAACAGATCGAAACCGCCGCCATCCTGGATCCGGACAATTCTTTAATCAGGAGTTACCTGGGCAAGGCGTATTATGAACAAAAACGTACAAAGCTTGCGCGTACCGAATTTGCTATTGCCAAAGAGTTGGATCCCAATGATCCCACACCCTGGTTTTACGATGCGATACTCAAACAGACTGAAAACAGACCGGGTGAAGCCCTGCAGGATATGCAAAAGGCGATTGCGCTCAATGATAACCGTGCGGTTTACAGATCAAAACTTCTTCTGGATCAGGATCTTGCGGCCCGTTCGGCAAATTTAGCCCGCATATACGAGGATATTGATTTCAAGCGTGTGTCTTTGAATGAAGCCTTGAAATCGTTAAGCACGGATTGGAGCAATTTTTCCGCCCATCGGTTTCTTGCCGACACCTATTTGGGATCACCCCGCATAAGAATCGCCAGAGCCAGTGAGCTATTACAATCCCAACTGTTGCAACCGCTGAATATTACACCGATACAGCCCCAACTCGGCGGATCTGACCTGTTTGCCTTTAGCAGTGCAAGTCCGTTAAGCGCATCATTAAATGAGTATAGTGCGATGTACAATAGCAACAGCATTAACTGGTTATTGAGTGAAACGGCCGGCTCCAATCATACCAAGGGTGGTAACAACATTGTATCCGGTATACATGATAAAATTTCAGGCAGTATCGGACGGTATCATTTTGAAACAGACGGCTTTCAAGAAAATGATTTCCTTGAACAAGAAATTTTAACGGGGTATGCGCAATATGCACTAAGTCCCAAATTGAATATTCAGGTTGAATTACGTGACGAAGCAACCAAGGCGGGTGATGTTCCCTCACGAATCAACAGTTTTCATAAAGAGAACTTAAGGCAACGCATCGACCAGGAGACGGCACGCATCGGCGTTCATTACGAGCCATCGGTTGGCCAGGATCTTATTTTTTCCGGTTTTTACACCAGATTTGAAGAGCATGATCTGGACTTGGAACCTAATTCTATTTTCCCTGAAGTCTTAATAGACAATTATGAGAATGATACAAAATATGATGGCTATCAGATTGAATCCCAATATCTTTTCAATACAACACGAATCAATTGGATCACCGGTATAGGATACATAGACTTAAGTACCGACAAATATTCCGTGAATATAACCAGCTTTATAAATCATCCAGATGTGAAATTTCTTCCTCACATCATTTCAAATGAGAATGATGTACATACAAAACAGTTCAATGGCTATATCTATTCGTTAGCCCAACTCGGGGAAAACCTCATTTCTGTCTTTGGTTTCAGTTTTGACAATTTCGATAATGGTCTTGTTGACAAGGATCAATTTAACCCCAAATTCGGACTTCAGTGGACCCCGTTTAACGATATAACAATCCGCACCGCAATTATTCGCGCACTGAAAAGACCTCTCGCTATGAATCAGACAATCGAACCGACTCAGGTTGCCGGATTTAATCAACTATTTGACGATAATAATGGTGCACAAATGTGGCGATACGGCATAGCCGTGGATTATAAGCCAAGTCAAAGACTTTACGGCGGAATTGAATTCTCCTGGCGAAATACGGAGCAACCCATCACACGTGAGAATGCTCTTGTCTACCAGGATCGAGATGAAGTGGCGCATTTGGCTTATCTTTATTGGGTGCCTCATAAACTACTTACGCTGAGTTCGGAGTATCGGTTTGACAAGTTCAATCGCGATGACAAGAATATAGGTGACCCAACAAATCCCAGGAGTCTCGTAACCCACACCGTTCAGTTGGCGGCAAACTATCACCATCCGAAAGGCCTGTTTATAAAAACGGGGGGAATATATATTGATCAACAAGCTGAATTTATAGACAATAGCAGCAACCTTGACAAATTACATGAAGACTTTTTGATATTTAATGCAACCATCGGTTATCGAATACCTAAAAGAATTGGATCTATTGAGCTGTCAGTCCATAATATTTTTGATAAAAAGATTCGCTATCACAGTACTTATGATGTAAGTGGCCCACAACTGTCACCTTACAAACCTGAGCGCCAGTTTTTTCTAAGCGTAAACCTCTCATTTTGATATTGAGGTTTGCATTTCCATATTGTGATTAACTTTTTTAACAGGAGGTCAAAAAATGTTTCATGTAATTTATCTTTTAATTATTATTATTTTAGTAATTGCCCTAATCATCGCATTAAAATTGAAAAAACCGCCTGAGCCGACCAACGCCCAACCACAACCACAAGAATCAGGCTCCGTAAGAACACATCTGCTGAATAATGTTGTACTAAGCGCCGGCATTAATTTTGATACTGGGCAACCAATCGTGGTTAACACTTTGACCGGAAAAAAAGTTGACCCGTGTGGTACGGTTTCTGTTCCCAAAGAAGAGCAAAGCAACCAACTATCAGAAAGACCTACACCCTGCCAAACTGAAACAGCTTGCCAAACAGAACTGAGACGTAATCCCGATGGAGGTTATGAGCTTTATAAAAAAATGGAGGGAGAATATGTTAAAGTTGAAGATTCAAAGATAGTTGAGATGGTTTTTGCAACTTGGAAAGGCAGTCAAGGTATGACAATACATTTACCTTCAGGTGGCGAGCAATTCGAAGACGTTCAGACATTAGATGGGATATGTGACGAGCTCAGGTTTCTTCTGAGTGGAAAAATGAGCGACCCAGCGCGTAAGGAAGCGGAGGCAATGTTATCCATGTGTCCATAGAGAGCCTGACCGTGTTAAGTGTTATCCAGGTTTCATTTCTGCTCCATACGGATACCGTCATCATGAATCTCATCCCCAGGAAGGCGCCTTCGTTTTTCTATCTGTTTCAGATAAAACAACGAAGGGCCGTCCTGACCTGCAATACGAATTGTCCGGTTAAAATAATCAATGGCGTCTTCCCATGCTTGATTTTGGTATGCCTGTAGTGCTTTTGAAAAAAGCTTGCAAATCAGTCTTTGTCTGTCGGTGGCGTTTTCCATCCGGCAGACAAGCTCATGAACCCTTACGGCCTTTGATTTTCCTACCAGGTAAAACCGGCCCACATCCCGGGTCACAAAGCCGGTCACCTGATCTATCACCTGGGCCGCCACCAGTATATTTGTCCCCAGATACTTATTCAATCCCTCCAGCCTTGACGCCGTGTTGACAATATCTCCGGTGGGCCGGAATTCATAATGATCCCCAGCACCGACATCTCCCATCATGATATCGCCGTGGTGCAGACCGATGCGGGTGGGAAACCGGATATTCTCCTTGTAATCAATGAATTCAAAAGATGCCTTGCTGATATCAAGGGCTGCTGCGCATGCGTCGTATTTAAAATTGTCATCCGAATAATTTTTTGCCCATATTGCCAGCATGGCATCTCCAACGACATTGATAACAATTCCTCTGTGCTTTTTTACCTGCTCAAATAAAATTTTATAGTACTCGTTCATAAATCTATGAAGCGTTTGGGGGTCCATAGCCTCTGACATGGTGGTATATTGTCCGGCATCCGTGAAAAGACAGGTGCCATGAATGATCTGCCGGGTTTCCTTGTTTTTTGAAATATTTTTCACCAGTTGATCGGCCAGGTTATCGGGCAGGTAGTATCCCAAGGCACGCCGGACATCCTGACGGTCCTTTCTAATATCCGCATACTTCCAGGCCGCCGTGCCTAAAAATGCCAAAACAGGTTGAAAAAATAACGGAATTACCAATGGATACCAATGACCGTAGAAAGTAAACCTGTACAGGATAAATGTCGAATATAAACTACCCATGACGAGAATACTCAATATCACAAAACCTGGTCTTAAAAAATGGCAGATGACGACCAATATCACCCCGCAAATAACAATAATGGCTGCCCGTACAGCCGGGGAAATAATGCGGATCGGCATGTTTTCCTCAAAATTGGCAAAAGCGGTAGCCGCCATCTCTACCCCGCTGATATCAATTCCGCTGGACTGGGAAAATACCGTATAAAATCCGTCTTTTTTATTGGGTACGACCTGGTCTGAATGACCGATAAAAACCGCCTTATTTTTAAAATTGATCGGCTTCTGTCCAGTTTCTCTTTGATTTTCCTGCCAAAGGACTTGGGCGTAGGAAACCGTAGGAATCGTTCCGGGCGGACCATAAAAATTCAAATAAAAGCTGTCTGACAGACGATACATATTGATCAGGGATTGCACCATCTTCTGTTCGTTTTTAACCATACCGGAAGGTGGTAGAGAACCCTCTATAGAGACCGGCATTTGATTTGAAATGACAGGGTTTTTTAAAAATTCATTTCTCAGGGTGATGATGAGCTCTCTGGTTGTTTTTTCCCCGATTATTTCCGTCTTGCTGCCCGGAAGCTTCATCGCAAGATCGGAATTAAAGTGCTTGATAGTCCGGATAAAATCAGGATAAGCATCCAAAGTAAAGAATTGAAACGCTACCACAGGCAAGGTTGGAATATCTCCGGCACCGGTTTTGAATGCCCAACATTGACTGACCTTAACCGGTACTTTGGGTAACGGGAAAGGTGCCAGAGCTGCTGCGGATTGTGCAAGGATTTCCAAAGGGGGAACCCGCTCTTCGATATTCAAAATCCCATTGATTGTCCCCGTTCCATCCTGCAGAGGAGAATGCTTCTTCTGGAGGTGTTCATACAGAACCACGTTACCGGCTTTTTGAATCATTTGTGCAAATTCTTGATCAACCGATTTGGAAACTGACCCTGCAAAATTAATATCAAAAATGATGACCGAAGCCTCTTGCGCCGTCAAATACGATATAAGGCGGGTATGCAGGGATCGCGGCCATTTGTTGAACTGGAGCGGCAAATTAAGATCAACACAGGAACGCTCGTCCATTCCGATAATCGCCACATTTGGCGGGACTTTTCTTTCCCCCCTCAGTTTAAACAACAGATCCAGCCCAATATTCTCCTCAATACTGATCCCTGCCGGGGAGAAGCTGAACATGAGCCCAGCAATGCCGGTTATGATACTCATAACAACGATTTTAGCTGAATGGTTCACAGGTTCTCCCCTATTATATGAGTAAGACAGCTCAGTTGAGCTTCTAAATTTGGACCCCGTACTTTTTAACCAGGGAGTAAAAATGTGATTTGGACAGGCCGGACAGACTGAGGATACGTTTGACATCCCCGTTTGTGGCGGCAATGATCTGCTCCAGATAGTGCTGCTCCATTTGCTGTTTCCACTCCTTGAACCCGGGGATGTTGCCCGGAAAAAAGATGCCGGGGCCGGGTCGGTTCTCTTCTGGTACCTGGGACATCTGCACCTTTTCAATGGATGCCCGGGCCACCTGGATTCGGACGTCACCGGGCAGGTGCATGGCGTAAAGTGTGGCGTCGCCGCCCGAGGCCACAAATGCGGTTTCAAGCACATTAAACAGTTCTCTGACGTTACCGGGCCAAGGATAAGCGTTCAAGGTATCAAAAAAGCCCTGCTCGATTTTTTTGGAAGCCAGGTTGTTCTCTTTGCACAGCCGGCCGACCTTAAACCGGGTAAGCGCCTCAATATCTGAGCCGCGACGACGCAAAGGCGGTAAGGGCAGATGGATGGTGCGAAGGCGGTAGAGCAGATCCCTGCGAAAGGTACCGTTTTCCACCATGGCATCCAGATCCCGGTTGGTGGCGGCCATGAGTCGAAAGTCACTGGTGATCTCTTTGGCATCGCCAAGCGGACGAAACCGTTTTTCCTGGAGGATGCGAAGAAATGATTTCTGGGCGGACAGGGGCATCTCTCCTACCTCATCCAGAAATAGGGTGCCCTGATCCGCCAGTTTCACGAGACCGTCCCTACGCTCTACCGCTCCGGTAAACGCGCCTTTGCGGTGGCCGAACAGGGTGCTCTCCATCAAGGTTTCAGTTAGAAACGCGCAGTCTACCACAATAAAGCCATTATCTTTTCTCAGGCTGTTGGCATGGATAGTCTGGGCAAAAAGCTCCTTACCGGTGCCGGTTTCCCCTGTGATCAGCACAGGCGCACTGGAGGCCGCCCCCTGGGCCATGATCTCAAAACACTTACGCATGGGCAGGGACCTGCCTACGATTCGATCCAAATTCAGGGTCACAGCCTGCTGTCTGCTCTGTCTTTCCTGCCGGTATTTCAATGCCCGGGTAAGGCTGGCACGGGTCTCCTTAATGGAGGTGGGTTTGACAATATAGTCCCAAACCCCTTCTGTGATGGCAATCTCAGCCCCAGCCGGATCACCCAGGCCCGTGATGATAAATATTTCAGGGCTGGATTTGGAAGCTTCCTTGATCCGGGACAATGCCTCAAGCCCGTTGCCGTCGGGTAGGCCCACATCCAGCAGCAAAATATCCACGTCCTGTTCTTCAAGGATTTGGATGCCCTGTTCAAGTGTACCGGCGGCCAGAAAATCATGTTCCATGCGCATCACCAGACTTTTCATGGTGTCGCAAAAATTATCGTCGTCATCTATGATTAAAATTAATGCCATGGTTGCCTCAATTGGATCTTGCCGGAGGGCACAGTACATCGTTGATGCCCCGGGATAAAATGCCCTTATCATAGGGCTTTACAATGAACTGCTTGATATTGGACGATTCCTGGCGGCTGAACTCCACATTGCGTCCCGACACCATAATCACGGGTAACCCAGGCAGAATCCGGGCCAGTTGCCGGGCCAGTTCCAGGCCGGTAATTTTCGGCATGTCATAGTCGGTGATGACCAGGTCAAAGCCCGACGGATTCTGCCGGATCAGAGCCAGCGCCTGGCTTGCGCTGTCCGCGGCAGTGACCAGATACCCCAGCTTTTCAATGATCCGGGGCACGCTTTGCCGCTGTTCCGGGTCGTCCTCCACAAACAAAATGGTGCCCTGACCCAGGCAGACGTTGTTTTCCGACGGCCGCTCCTCCTCTTCCACCTGGTCCATGCGCGGCAAAAGCACCGTAAAACGCGTCAAGTCATAAGCCTTGCTGGTCAGTGAAATGGCTCCGTTATGGCCCTGGACAATACCGTGGACCATGGAAAGTCCCAGGCCCGATCCGATATTTTTGCCTTTGGTTGAGAAAAAGGGATCAAACACCTTATCCAGGATTTCAGGATCAATGCCGGGACCGTTGTCCGAGATGGTCAGTTCAACATAGTGGCCCGGGGGCAGATTAAAAGCGTCGTCGTTGTCCGGGTCGGGGTTAGTTAACAACCGTTCATCCAGTTTCACTTCAATGCGCCCGCTTTTTCCTCCTAAGGCCTGGAAGGCGTTGGTACACAGATTCATCACCACCTGGTGAATCTGGATGGCATCCCCCCGGCACATGAACTTGCCCTGGGCCATGTGTTTTACCACCCCAATGTTTCCGGGAAGCGATGTTTCCACCAGAGCCATGGCATCTTTGACCACCCGGGCCAGATCCAGTTTTCTGAACCGGACATGGCCGGGCCGACTGAAGGTGAGAATCTGTTTGACCAGCTCCGCGCCCCGTTTACCGGCCGAAAGAACCCGCGCAAGGTCCTGGTGGGTCAAAGAGTCTTCGTGCACATCGTCCATGGCAAGTTCGGTGGAGTTGATGATGGAGGTTAAAATGTTATTGAAATCATGAGCAATGCCCCCGGACAGAATGCCCAATGCCTCCATTTTCTGGGCCTGGGCCAGCTGTTTTTCCAGGTTAATTTTTTTTGTGATGTCCTCGGCCGTGCTCAACACGCCTGCCACCCGGTTTTTTTTATCAAGCAAGGGGACTTTATTGATCTCCAGCCACACCTGTTCCTGGTCGCTGCGCTGGATTTTAAGCAGCCGGGCATGGAACGGGGCCGACGTTTCAAGCACTTCACGGCCTAACTGCCGGGACTCTTCGGCGGTGTGGGCCAGATCCGGCACCGATGAAATATCCCGGTTGATGATTTCGGCTTTATCCCGGATTTTAAAAAATTTGAGAAATGAGAGATTCACATCCACCAGATTCAGATCCATATCCTGCCAAAAAACCAGATGGGGGATATTATCCAGGATCAGCTGGAGCTGCATTTTTGATTTTTCCATGGCCAGGTTGGCCCTTTTTTTCTGGGCCATACTGACGGCCAGAAGTACCACCATGCTGGACAGAACCAAAAGCCCCGAAATAATCAACCAGAAAATTCCTCGGTTAAGCCGGTAAAAATCATAGGGTTCATTAATGATTCTGCTGCCCTCAGGCAGCAATGACATATCCGCCCCCAGTCGTTTGAGAACCTTGTGGTCAAAAATATAGGCATGGCCTTCGGCTGTTTTCACAGGGATCAGGGCTGGATCTTCGCCGTCCAGAATACGCAGGGCCAGCCGGGCAGCGGCCTTTCCCTGGGCCAGACCCGAGGCAAGTTTCCCCCCCACAATGCCGGTCCCCATGAGAAATTCCCAGGACGAGTACACTGGCTGCTCTGTTTTCCGGCAGATCATGGCACCAATCTCCTGGATGCTGTAAAGGTTGCCGTTCCCCTCTTCTGAGCCCCCCGGCACAATGTATAAAAGGGTATCCCGGGACAGGTCCGCCAAATAATCCGGTGTGCCGTTTTTAAGTGCCTGGGGCTGAAATCCTGTCCTGAAGGTAAAGGAAAAGTCAATTTTATTCTGCTCAATGGTCTGACGGATTTCATTGATAATAGCCCGGGAGGTGACGCTGTTGCTGCCGATGATCTCCATCTTTCGGGCCGTGGGGTGCAGACGGCGAATAATATCCATATTTTCCTTGAACGCCACGGTTTCTGCAATACCGGTGACAGCAGGCTGCCCCGCGATTATGGAATTATGGTAATTGTTGATGCCGCAAAACACAATGGGCACCCCGGCAAACAACTCGGATCGATATTTCAAAACAAAATCCAGCGCGTTGTTGTCCGATGTGATGATCACATCAAACCGGTCCCGGGCGAATTTGGCCTTAAAGTAATTGAACAAGATGGTTTGCATCTGTTCACTTTCATACCGTTTGGCATCCATATACTCCATCTGGAAATTGAGGCTCTGGCTCTCCTTGGGAAGCACCGAACGAATGCCTTCAAGGATGTTATCGGACCAGGCATACCCGTTGTTGTAGGAGTTCAGGTAAAGAATCCGCTGACTTCTGCGCCCGGCTGATACCTGCTCTTCGGCGCAACACAAAACGGTACACGCCAGCAGCCATATGGCGGCACTAAATATGTAAAATCTGGGCATAAAGGGATAATTTCGATTTAAAACTTAAGGTTCATACATAAGATTCATAATACCTGAAAATTCTTGTTTTTGGCAATGGCAGGTTCATGGATGTTTATTTTTATCAACTTATGCTGTATATCAAATAAATAATAATCCTACCCTTACCCTTCTTTAACCAAAACTAAAACCAAGGAGAAATTATGAAAAGAAGTGTATTATGTTTGATTATGATAATGCTGTTTTCCGGCATCTGTTTTGCGGGCCAGCCCACGGGCACCCTGACTTTTACATTGACCCCGGCTGTGGAAAAAGGTTCAAAACATGTGGATTTGTGGGTGCCTTATCCCATGAGTGATGAATTTCAGACCATTTCCGACATGTCCGTCACCGGAAACTACACCACCTCAGGTATTTACAGGGATTCTGCTTCCGACGCCGTATACCTGCATGCCACCTGGAACGATTTATCACAAGCACCCCAGTGCATCATGCAGTTTCACATCACCCAGAAAGACCGGCGCAATACCAATATCAAGGACAACGGCGCGAAATTCCCAGCTGTCGTATCCAAGTACCTTGGAGAATCCTTGTTTGTCCCGGCAATGGATCCTGATCTGCAAAAAATTGCCGCCAGCGCCACCAAGGGAAAAGAGACCACCCTGGATAAGGCCAAGGCTCTCTATGACTGGGTGGTTGAAAATACATTCCGTGATCCTGCCGTTAAAGGCTGCGGCTTAGGAAGTCCTCTAAGAACCTTGCAGCAGTGCAAAGGTGGCGGCAAATGCGCCGATCTGTCCGCTGTATTTGTCACCTTGCTGCGCGCTGCCAATATCCCTGCCCGGGATGTGTACGGCCTGCGGTTAGGATCGCCCAAAGACGGTGATGTCACCTCAGGATTCCACTGCTGGGCTGAATTTTACCTGCCCGGTACCGGTTGGGTGATGGCTGATCCGGCAGACGTCAGAAAAATGATGCTGGTGCACAAGCTCGAACTCAAAGATGCGGCCACCGAAGACTGGAGAAGATTTTTCTGGGGCGGCGATGACCTGTTTCGCTTAGTACTGGAAAAGAACTCCAGGGGCGTTAATTTGAACGGTGCAGGCGGCCCCGTTCCCTATTTCATGTATCCGGCGGCCCAGGTGGACGGCAAAATGCGCGACTACTTTGACGCCAAAGCCTTCAGCTACAACGTAAATTTTAAAGCAGACCAGATGTAAAATCCGGTACTCATCCAGGCCCGGGGGCAGTCTGTTCCCCGTGCCTTCTTTAGCCCTGATGTATTATTAAAGATCTAATGAAATCAGACATATCAAAACATATAAAAGGCTACATGCTGGGAGGATTTATATTTTTAGCACTACTGCCTTGTATAATCTATTTTATTTCATTAATATCATCGTCCTCATTAAGATTAAATGACGCCCCCGTAAAATATCTTAACTATGTTGTGATCACTATCCTGGTTATCTCAGGTTCTGTTTTTGCAATATGGTCGAATATAGACTTATTAATTATCGGCAAAGGAGGACCCGCTGATTTATTTAATAAAGAAATTAGCCCCAGAAGTAAAAAACTGGTGACAACAGGTCCATACAAGTTCACCAGAAATCCAATGGTTTTTGGCATGAACGCTTTATATTTTGCCTTCGCCTTTTTTTTAAATTCGTTTAGTGCCCTGGTGTTCTGCATTTTTTTGCTATCAATGGTTATCATTTATCTAAAATACACCGAAGAAAAAAGGCTGGAAAAAGACTTTGGGATTGAATATCTTGAGTATAAAAAAAAGGTATCTATGATTATTCCTCTTCCAAAAAAGGAAATACGATGAAAACAAAAGAACTCTCCACATGTTTTGTACAAACGATGTTGCCGCGTGTCGTGAATTTTACAGTCAGTATTTTTCGGCAAAGGCCATTTTTGATTGTGGCTGGTATGTCAACCTAAAAATTGGTCAAAATGGCCCGAGCCTTCAATTTATGCAACCTCAAGAAAATATGCCGACATTTGGCGGTGCCGGCACTGGGCCTGAATGATAGACATAGGTATCGCCGTAAGACTCCTATAAAATATCAACAATTCAAATGGTATCGTTGACAATTTTGTTTATAAAAATCTCATGGATCGGATAATTTTATTTGCATTTTCCATGACCGAAATCAAAATCCCAAAAATTTTTGAGAGTCTATAACTTGTCACTTTTACCCTGGTTCTGGGCCAACAACATAGTTGTACTTGCCCCATCTCAAAGTACTGATTCAAAATAAAGACTATCGAAGGGTGTCCTGACAGTTTACCTGGATGGCAAAGGTATTCAATTCCCCAATTGTAATTTTTTACAGGGCTTCACATTCGGGCGTAACACCGGCACAATGAACTGAATCAAGAAATATTTAATTTATCAACCTATGTAAATGACATTATCATTTTCTCCGTGTATTCTTAACTCATAATTTGTAATCAAAACAAATAGGGCGTGCGATGCAAAATAATGAAATGGTAGAAGGGTATCTTCAGCTCCTTGATCTACTAAACCGTAAATTAGATTTCGAATTTTTAAGTGATGTTGTTGCAAGGCATGTAGCCACTTTTGCTTTCAGCAGCGTTGGATGCTGGCTTGGTGATAATCTGCCTCTTGATTTTGAATCATTATATCATAGAATCGTTGTTAAACGGCGTGGAGGCTATTGTTTTGAACATAATGGTTTGCTGTACGGAATTTTAGAAGATCTTGGATTTTCTGTGACGCTTTATTTGGCTCGTGTAATTTACAATCAGGATACCCATCCCGGGTTAACACACCGGATTACGATGATCGAATATGAAAAGGAACGATATGCTCTGGATGTAGGTTTTGGTCCTCTTGGACCCAGGATCCCGGTTTCAATGTCAGGCGTCGAATCCCAAGACGGTGAAAAAATATTCCGCATCGCGGAGGGGCGGACTGGCGAATATCACATGCAGGTGCTAAAGAAAGGGGCGTTCTTTTCTTTATATAGGTTTGAGCTCGCGCGTTATGGTCAATCTGATTGCGAACTGGGGCATTTCTATTCACATCGCCATCCTGATGCCGCTTTTGTAAATAATTTGGTGGCCGCACTTATCCTGGAAAACGAAACACGATCTCTACGTAATTTGGAGTATTGGGTGACCCAGCAATCCGGCACCCAGATTCAAAAAATCTGTAGTTCAGAACAACTCTGGCGAATACTTGTTGGAGAGCTTGACATTCAGGTCACTGAAAAGGAAAGTGATCAGTTGTTTGAAAGATTGAATGCATCATAAGCATGAAGAATTGAGCTTATGACAAAGATTTTCAGCTAAGGAAATTCTGATTTTAAGAATTCAAAGTAGATTACCTTTTTCCAAGTCGTTGGATTCGGTAATTATCCAGTGGTGAGAAATATAATTATACCAGTGAGGCAAAACAGGAGGCCCCGATGTTCTGGAGTGGAAGGATCATGATCCCGGTCGACCCGGCCCCGGCGAGGTGCTCCTGCGCCATGATGCGGATGGCATATACTGCCCAGCGCAAGGATCTTCTTGATCATGCCAAAAATCTTTTTGATCATGTCCTTCAAGGGGCAATAAATATCCAGGTCGGCCAGACCTATCCCCTTGCAGATGCGGCCCTGGCTCACACGGAACTGAAAGCACGAAAAACAAAAGGCCATAATTGGCCTAGAGGAATTATGACAGAAGTAAAACGAGGTAATAACGTAAAGGTCCACTATAAAGGAACGCTGTCAGAAGGTTCGGTTTTTGACAGTTCCGAAGGCAGGGATCCTCTTGAATTTGCCGTAGGCAGTGGCCAGGTAATTGCAGATTTTGACGAAGCTGTTCTTGGTATGGGTGTTGGCGAGTCCAAGACTGTGGATATTCCCTGTGCACAAGCCTATGGTGAGCGCAATAGCGAGATGGCCATCCAGGCGCCTATTGATCAAATGCCACCGGATCTTAACCCTGAAGTTGGAATGCGTCTTGAGATGGGCGGTGCAAATGGGGAGATTCTCCGTGTAGTCGTAGCAGAAATTACTGAAACCCATATTACCCTTGACGCCAATCCTCCTCTTGCAGGCCAGGATCTTACCTTCCAGTTGGAACTCGTTGAGTGCACAACTCCTTAGTTATACATGCCATCAATACGGCAGGCTGTTATTTGCCGGTTTTGCGATATGCATGCTTCCGGTATGGCATATCGCACGGATTCTCAACTATGTACCCTGTTGCCAGTGAAAGGTTGGAATACTGAATATTTTCCGCAAAACTCTGCTTAATTATTATAAATAATAGATATCATGCCTGATGGCTGATTATTCGATAAATATAAAAAGACTGTATCTCTTTTCGTTTCTGAAGATGAGTCTTTTCCCCATGGCAATTATCACACTGTTCTGGAAAGATCAGATCGGTTTGAGCATTGCCCAGATTTTACTGGTACAGTCCATATATTCCGTGGCGATGGTTGTCATGGAGTATCCCTCCGGCTACCTCAGTGATCGGCTTGGTTACAGGACGGCTCTTAGCCTGGCCTCGATTCTTGGGATTTGCGGCTGGGATCTTTATACCATCGCAGACTCTTTTCTCTCTGTTCTCGCTGCTGAAATTCTTTTAGGGATCTCATTTGCGTTTATCAGTGGCTCGGACAGTGCGCTGCTCTTTGAAACCTTAAAAGGAAGCAGCGAGGAAGTGTATTACGCCAGGCATGAAGGACGGATGAACGGTTTTGGCCAGATCGGCGAAGCCTGTGGTGCCATTTTTTCCGGGCTGCTGTATACAACAGCCCCCCTGCTTCCATTCTTTATCCAGATAGCTGTCTGGATTCTTGCATTGCTCTTGACAAGGACGCTCATTGAGCCGGATCGACAAACACCAATGCCGAAAAGTCATATCGTTGAGGCATTGCAGTCGACCCGGTACGCTCTGGTGGAAAACCGCCGTTTGCGATACACGCTTATCTTGAATGTTATCCTTGGCCTGGCCTCGTTTTATCCCGTCTGGCTTGTCCAACCCTATATGCAGGATTGTGGAGTGCCCGTTACATGGTTTGGGCCGATCTGGGCTGTTGCCAATTTGAGTGTGGCACTTGCAGCACTTGCCAGTTACCGAACCCATTTGCGGCTTGGTGACAAGTCTATTGTTCTGCTCTTTGTGTTGCTGAGTCTGGTGGGGTATCTCGGTCTTGGGTTGGTAGGTGGTGTCTGGGGATTTTTGTACTACTACCTGCTCACCTGTATGCGGGGGCTACGTGGCCCCATGATGCTCAACTACGCCCAGAGAGAGATCCCTTCGAGCAACAGGGCCGGGATTCTCTCCTTGCAGTCCCTGCTGTTTCGCCTTGGCTTTGTCTGCACGGGGCCGCTTGTTGGAAAGCTTGCAGACCTGGTAGGAGTGCAGCTGGCGTTTTTGTTTCTCTGCGGGGCCTTTGCGCTGGCGCTACCACCGGCTGCATGGCTCTTTGTTCGGAGTCTTGCCTCGGAACGAGGTCCCCGATAGAGTAATTTAAAATTGTTTTTTTATCCTTGGTGAATTTGATATGAAAGGCGAAGAACGTGTCGGAATTGCAACACAAAATTGACCCCTCTCGACAACCCAATTTTGACCCCCCCTGTTGTTAAAATCATTCTCTTATCGCTTTTTATATAGTTCCGGTTTGGGTAACGGCCAGGGCCAGGGGATCGGCCCGGCGCCGGGCCGATCCCCTGGCCCTGGCCGGACGGGCTACCCAACGCAGTAGTCGGCTATTGCCTTCAACGCTCCTTTTTGGCTGTAATTAATTGATTCCCGTGATTCTACAGCTATGAGAATCGGTTTTGTGCACCCACACTCTTGTATTAACAAACCGGCATCTGTGTCTGTAATGCTCAGGATATCATCATTCTTCTCCGCCTCTTCAAAATAGGTCGTACAGTCTTCGGAGATCTCGATCCTTATCGTTTCATTTCGACCTTTCAGGGGATTATATACATCCAGTTCTTTCATTCTTTATCCTCTCGATTTTAAAGTCTGTTTAAGTCGATAACTGTCCCAGTTACATTGAATAATGTGAGCCCGGTGAGTGACACGATCCAGCAGAGCAGCGGTAAGATTTGCATCGCCAAACACCTGCGTCCAATCACCAAAACCAAGATTGGTAGTGATGATGATCGAACGTCTTTCATGGCGCTCGGTAAGGACTTGGAACAATAATTCAGCGCCGATTTTACTGAACGGGACGTACCCCAATTCATCAAGAATCAACAGCCCATAACCGGCATATCGTTTTATCATTCTACCCAGAGCCTGTTGTTCCCTGGCCTCCGTCAGTTCGTTTGCAAGCCCACAACCAGTAATAAAACGAACTCGATGTCCATACCGGCAGGCTTCCATCCCGATGCTGGTTGCCAGATGGGTTTTACCGGCTCCGCTTTTACCTATCAAAATTATATTCCGGGCTTCTTTAATGAATGTCCCTGTTGAAAGTTCTTTGATCAACCGGGCGTCCAAATCAGGGGCAGCCTCAAAATCAAATGTTTCAAGCGGTTTCTGCATCGGGAACCTGGCTTCCTTGAGACGTCGCTTGCGACCGTTTTCCTGCCGTATTTGAACTTCCGCTTCAACAAGATTCAATAAAAACTCATCGTAGCCGCAGGCCGCCTCATGCGCCTGCCGGATCTGACCTTCCAACTCTTTTTCCATCGTCGAGAGCTTCAGCGTTTTTAAGTGCTGTGTGAGGACTGCCTGGACTGCTGGGTTCATAAGATACCTCCAAGCTGTTCGTATGCCGAGATGTCAGCAGGGGGCAGTGTCTCCCAGTTCGACAAAGGATCAAATTGGGACTCCATAGAGATGTTTTGACTGTGTAAAATCTGCTTGAGAGCATTGCTGCAGCCGACATTGCTTTTCAGTGCTTCCTTTACGGCTGCTTCGATCTTGTCGACAGCATATTTTTCGTACAGCATCAGCACGGTGACAAATTCCCGGGTACCTTTGGTTACACCGTTTTTCCGGCGAAAATGTTCTAATAACTTTTCCAGGCAATCCGGCCATTGATCACGCCATTGTAAAATTGGCCGGGCGGTATCAAATGATTGTGGACGCTGACGAATCAACTCCAGATAATGTTCCGGTTTTAAACTCCACTTATTATTTCCATATAACCGATGATGGGTGCTTATTTTTCTGCCGCTCCAATAAATGATCACCTGGTCTATCTCTACTATCGCCTGCACTCTCATGTAAGCATAGCGCGTCGGGACAGAATACCGGTTCTTGTCAATAATAACGGTGGCATATTTGTTTACCCTGACCATGAACGTCTCAACGTTACTGAACGATGTTGTCGGCAATGGCAGCAATACCTGCTTTTCTGATTCAAACAATTCATTGACGCTTTGTGTTTGACCGGCGATGCGATGCTCTCCATAGGCCATGCAATCATCGAGGAGGCGCGTGTTCAATTCGTCCAGGCTGTCAGCATGTGGGATAGGAACCATATAATTTCTTCGAGCGTAGCCGACCAGGCCTTCAATCCCACCTTTTTCATGGCCCTGGCCGGGATTGCAAAACCGTGGATCGAAGTTGTAATAGGCCTTGAACCGATTATAAGATTCCTGAAGATGACGTTTTTTTCCTTTAAATACCTTTTGTACGACTGTTGTCAGATTGTCATAGATAAGAACTGGGAACACGCCTCCAAAAAATGAAAAGGCCTGGATATGAGCGTCAAATAAAGCTTGCTGCCTTTCACAGGGATAACAGCGAACAAAGTGTTTGCCCGAACATTTTGAACGTATGCAAAATAATTTCAGCTTCACGGGTTCGCCGGCAATAACTGCCTGACAGTTTCCCCAGTCTACCTCGGCTTCCTGGGCAGTCGTCGGATCTGATGGGATAAATGCCTGCTGATTCGTTAAACCCAGCCTCAGCTTTGCCTCACGCACATAACGGCGAACCGTCGTCTCTCCACCGGAATACTCGAGTTCCGATTTCAGACGATGGTATATCCGGGTTGCTGTATGTCGCTGTTTGTATGGCTTGTCCTTGTCATCGCCAAGCCAGCGGTCTATCTCCTGGATATAAGGACCAAGAACGGGATATGGCTGTTTAGATCGTTGCTTGTAGCCAATGTATTCCTGCTTTAAAATTTTTTTTATGGTGTTTTTTGAATGGCCGGTTTCTCTGGCAAGCTCTTTAATGGCCTTTCCATAAACACGGTGAGCTGTTCGGATGTAATCATACTGATCCACTTTAAGCATTCTCCTTTTCGTCTCCGGTAATGGGTTAAAAATCTCCATTCAATACCAGAGTACTGATGCAAAGTGGGGGGTCAATTTTAGGTTGTCATTTGGCCCTCAAAGGGGTCAATTTTAGGTTAGCAAAACCAAACGTGCTATACATGATCGGCACTCTCAAATCGCGTCTGTAAGAAAACAAGTAATTTGTGGGAGAACATAATGGTATAATTCCTGATTATAACGGATTTAAAGGTGGGAAATGGCAGAAGTAAGGCTCGGCTTTATTGAGTCTCAAAAAACGTTCGTTTGTTGAAACTGATTTCAGCATTGTCGTTCTGAACGGTATATCGACTCTTTCCGCATCTTAAATTCCCGTCTTAAAAAAACATAGTCTTATTAACTCCTATTTTGTTAGAATTTGTGAGGCATGATTTATAGAATCGTATAAACAGAGCCCGGCCTGAATGATTCCGAGCCCTGGGGTTTTATATTCCGAGTCGCTACACATAGGAAGACTGAATCACCACGGATTTTCATGGTACGCTAAGAAACCCTACTTTCAGAAAATAATTTTGCCAAAATCCACACTCAAGTTGTGCTGTCCCCAATAACAGAGAACGTTTTATTTTCAAAAAATCTGAGCCTCATTTTTTTAAATTTTTGCATTGTTGTGAGCAGTAAGGGTAGGTTTCTTTTTTTCTTAATTTTGATTGTTACCTGATCAGCTTCAATTTGTACATTCCCAGTCATTGCAAGAAATTTTTTATAGAGAGAATAATCACTGATATGCGAATAACCAGGTAAATCCATAGCAAAGAGTCGTAGCAAATTGTGTGTAAGTATGGACATTGTAAGATCAAAATCTACTTTAATAACCATTGATGATGATACTTTGTTTAGATGAAAGAATTCAATTTGTTCTGAAATGCCTTTTTCAACCAACCATCTTCTTGTATATTTTCTAATCAACTTGTCGCAGGGTTTATCGAAATCGTTTGTTATTAATAGAGCTGGTTTAATCTTACCATGCCCTGTTATTGCTATTTGCCGCACCTCACCACCATAATCTTTTAGAAATATCTTTTCATCATTAACTCTTAAGTTTCGGCCTTTGCCATTTGCCATTGTGACTCTAACTTTTTTCCATGATGAAGGCGACTTTTGGCTAAGTTCTTCGACTATCTTTTTTCCCCTTCTTCGGATGGTAAGAAATTTTATTTCTTTGCCAAGCTTGGCAAGATTTTCATAAGTGGTGAATTTGCTATCGAAAACCAAGTATTTCAGATCGTTGCCGCTGTTAGCATTATAAAAATCAAGGAACTCAATTGCGACTTGATTTTTTTGCTGATGCCTGACATTAGTGTCGCCATATGTAATGATACCGGAATCTGGATCTTGTGCTAATACAGCAGCTATGCTTGCCAACGCTTTATTCCGTGTTCCTGACCAATTATTTTCAAGGTGGGAATCGTCTCCCCAATACGGAATTGTTGTAAAATCAATATTGGACGTATCTGAAAGCAATCCTTCGTGAAGCAATATTTGATGCAGCCCTTTGAGAAATTCTTTATTCATTTCACTGGTGATTCGATGAGAGTAAGAGGTGTACCAACTAGTTTTTGGAAGAACATTCAAACCGGCAAATAACCCCAATCCTCTATCCATACACCAAATATCATCAGCAGAGTATCTGCGGACATTAGACAATTTAAGGGCAACGAAACACAGGATTGATGATAGTCTGTTTATTGTGCCTGTTTCCGGATAATTTGAATTTTGGATAAGCCTGTCAATGCTATATTGTTGCAGGTATGGCAGTAGACACAACACACCAAAACTATTTTGCCCGGTAAATGACTCAGGCGCAAAATCCAACATATAACTTTTCGGTGCTTCTATTTTCAATGAAGCGCTTGTCTTTTCACGAGTAGTGCTTTTTCGGCGGGGAAGTCGGGCGAATCCTTCTTTTTTGAGTAGATTGTAAATGTATCCTTCAGAAACAGTTTCTCCCTGAGCATCAAGAGCGGCCTTGATGTCAGGCACTGAAAGATGATTTTTCCGAGAATCAATAATGTATTGATTGGTTTCGCTGGTATCGTCTTTAGGTCTACGGCCAGCTGGTTTGGAAATAAAAAAATGCTGATCAGGATTTTCCTGCGACAGATTTTTCTTAAAATCACGGGTTAAAGAATAGAATGAACTCAACTTATAGCCAAATTGTTTGGCAACGTCTTCGGCTTGACGTTTTTCGACATAAAAAGCACGAAGAGCTTCGTACTTTTTTTGAGCGGTATTTTGTGGTCGACAAAAAAAATGTTCGGGTTCCATACGGCACCAAAATTAGGGTCAATTAATGTCATGATACGCATTTGTTAAAATTGATTAAAATCACAAAATTTGAAAAAATTCAAGAAAAACACTGCAATATCACCTAAAAACCGTCATTTTGTGCATCACGATAAACATTTTTCCAATCAATATCAAGATACTAGTAGTATAAAATAGCCCTAATTTTTGAACAAATTTAGCGTAGATCTATAGCAATACGTCTGTTTTTATTGGGTTTACACAGAAGTGGTTGAAAATTACGACATAAATTTTAGGGTTTTAGCATGACATGAAAATCCGTGATCACTTTGCGACCTGGGAGGTACGCCGCAATTTTTTTTCTTAAATTCTTGATATGAAAATCAATGGTTCTCTCATAACCGTCATAGTTGTATCCCTGCACCGTTTCAATGAGTTGAGAACAAGTAAACACCCGGTTGGGTCTTTCCATAAGGATTGAAAATATGTCAAATTCACTGGGGGGGGTCAGATTGAGTTCACAATCATTGACGCTGACCACCCTGGATGAATGGTGATTGTCATTGCTATGGCAAACCAAAACATGAATAAGAGCGGGCGTTTTTTTATACGTCTATAAACTCACTTGATTTGATCAAACAAATCGACAGCTGTCTCTTCAATCAGATCTTTCAATTCAAGATTCACAATCCAATTTTCAGGAATGACGCCAATTCCATGAAGCGCACCTAAAATATTACCGGTGATGGACCCTGTTGAATCACTGTCTCCGGAATGATTGACTGCCAATAAAATCCCCTTCTTGAAATCATCCCCGGCAACCAGCGAGCAATAAATACCGATGCCAAGTGCTTCCTCAGCGATCCATCCTTCACCAATTTCTTTTATGATATCAGGCCCACAGGTTGCTTTATCTGCCGACTCACAGGCGGTCTCTATAGATTTTAGCGTCTCTTCATGATTTGTGTTGCATTTCAAAATTGAAATTGAATCACCAATCGCAGCAGTAAGGCTCTCCCCTGAGATTAACCGGGAAAGGATAGCAGCAAAGGTGCCTGATGCCAAATACCCGGTTGGGTGACCATGGGTCAACGCTGCGCATTCACAACCGATTCGAAATGCTTTTTGAGCATCATCAAACATAAGTCCCACCGGCGCCATACGCATAACCCCACCGCACCCCTTGCTGTCGTTTACAGGATTGTCCATTGTGCCCAATTGACCGGATTGCAGCGCAGACAAGCAGCTGTTTCCCGGAGCTCTCAAAGAAAAAAGTTCTTTATGTCCAGTTAATACCCCGTCAATAATTGAGCAGGTACCATACGCATTGATCAATTGTTCTTGACGACCTGCTTGCTGGGTGTATAACCATCTTAAAAGAGCATGATATACCGCTGCAATAACACCGATATCCCCCTGATATTCCTGTCTGATCTTGGATAGAATCAACCCTTCCGCAGTAAATAATGTCATTTGGGTATCGTCGGTAATGCTGCCTATCCGGCCGTATGCTTCGGAATAATCTGTCAGTCCCTCATTTCCAAATGAAGACCTGATCTGATCAAGAGACATAAATTCGATGGGGGCGCCTAAGGCATCCCCCACAGCGCCGCCAATCAGGCAGCCTTTTAAATATTCAAGGGTTTTCATGTTTAAACGCTTCTCTCAATAGCTTATTTTTCTTAAAATACAACACATTGAAAACATATAAAAATTCATCCTAACTACTTTTATTGAAACCCGATGTCAAGAAGAAGGGATAAAACCTATGGGGTCATTGCTTCATAAGCCAATTTTGGGGCGCGAGGTCCCTGATCCTGGCATTGTCCGATTTTCAAGACCAAGTTGATTAAACTGTCCGATTTTCCGGACTTTCGGCGGATTCGTCAAGTCTTCAAAAACGGACAAATTAACGAAAACACTATATTTTTAAAGCGTTGTGATATCCGGCACCATTTTTGTAATAGACACACCAGGCATGCGGCAGAAGGGAATTGGTCCGCCGAGTCGCCGCAAAGAAAAGTAATGACCCACCGGCATTTAAAACAGGACCGTTTAGTCCATACAGCCATCCGGGTCTCATGTTTTTGGATGAAAAGGAGAAGAAGTTTGTCACTTAGCTTATCAGCATTAATTGCGTTTATTCCCATTGCCCTGGTGTTAATCTTTATGGTTGGATTGAGGTGGCCCGCCACCCGGGCTATGCCTTTGGCATGGCTGGTCTGCGCCCTGATCGGGGCAACCCTTTGGAAGATGCCGGCAGGCCTTGTGGCAGCCTCCACACTGAGTGGGTTCGGCAGTGCCATTAACGTACTCATCATTGTGTTCGGGGCAATTCTCATCCTGTACACCCTGAGAGAAAGCGGGGGTATGGAGACCATCTCTTACGGTTTCACCACCATCTCTCCGGACCGCCGGGTCCAGACCATCATTATTGCCTTTTTGTTCGGCGCATTTATTGAAGGATCTGCCGGTTTCGGAACACCTGCGGCCATTGCCGCACCGTTGCTCCTGGGTTTAGGATTTCCCGCCCTGGCTGCAGTATGTGTCTGCCTGATGCTCAACTCCATTCCCGTTACCTTCGGGGCCGTAGGTACGCCCATCTGGTTTGGGCTTAAAAACCTCAAACCTGTGGTGGAGCAGGCGATTGGCCAGGGAGCCTCTGTGGCCTCCTTTGACGCCTTCATGCACCAGGTGGGTGTTTATTCTGCCCTGATTCATTCTGTGGCTGCCATTTTACTGCCCTTGTTTGTGGTCTGTTTTCTCACCCGGTTTTTCGGCAAAAACAAATCTTGGGCAGAAGGCTTGGGGGTCTGGAAATTTGCCGTATTTGCAGGACTGTGCTATGCAGTCCCCTATCTGTTCACAGCCATTATTTTTGGTGTAGAGTTCCCCTCTTTGCTCGGCGGTCTCATCGGATTGGGGTTAGTGATCACCGGTGCCAAGAAAAAGCTTTTTCTTCCCAAAGAGACCTGGGAGTTTGCCGACCGTGCCCATTGGGAAAAGGAGTGGCTGGGAGATATTGAGCCCGGTTCCAACAACCTGACCCCGAAAATGAGCCAGCTGGCTGCCTGGACACCCTATATTCTCATTGCGTTGCTGCTGGTACTCACACGGCTCTCTTTTCTGCCTTGTAAGGGATGGGTTACGGCTTTTGTGATCTCATTTCCCAAAATTTTGGGCTGGGAAACTGTTAATTTCACCATGAAACCCTTTTACCTGCCCGGCGTGGTGCCATTTATGCTGGTGGCGATACTGACCATCTTCATACACCGGATCCCCGGACCCAAGGTGGCCCTGGCCTGGAAGGATGCCATCGTAAAGATGAAAAACCCCACCATTGCCATGCTTTTTGCTGTTGCCATGGTAGAAATTCTTAAACAGTCAGGGCACGGTACGGCCGGTTATGCCTCCATGCCCCTGACCATGGCTGAATTTGTGGCAGGGTTGTGCGGAACATTATGGCCCATGGCTGCCTCCTATGTTGGGGCGTTGGGTGCTTTCATCACCGGCTCCTGCACGGTTTCCAACCTGCTGTTTGCCGATTTTCAATACGGCGTGGCCGCCACCACCGGCGACAGCCATATCATTATCGTAGCCCTGCAGGCCGTGGGTGCTGCCATGGGCAATATGATCTGCGTGCACAACGTTGTAGCAGCCTCTGCCACCGTAGGTCTGGCCGGTATGGAAGGCACTATTATCCGCCGCACCATGATCCCCTGTCTGCTTTACGGACTTGTTGCCGGCGTCATGGGAATGCTTTTTATTTACATCCTGTTTCCAGGGATTTTCTAGGAGAAGACTTATGAGCTTATCTTCATCTTTAATCAAAGAATTTCAACACATCTGCGGCAAAAACGGGGTGATGACCTCGGAGGTTGACCGCCAGAATTATTCATACGATGCCGCCGTGCTGGAACCTACCATACCTGCCGCCGTGATTCGCCCGGACAACAAAGAAGCCATTGGTAAGGTTATTTCATTGTGCAACGACAACGGCACCCCGGTGACTGTCCGGGGAGCAGGCACAAACCTTTCCGGGGGCACCATCCCGGACAAAAACGGCATTGTGCTGCTCACCAACCGGATGAACAGAATCATTGAACTCAACGAAACAGACATGTATGTGCGGGTGGAACCTGGTGTGGTTACAGCCAACCTGGCAGCTCAGGTGGCGGCCAAGGGACTGTTTTATCCACCGGACCCCGGCAGCCAGGCTGTCTCCACCATTGGCGGCAATGTGGCCGAAAACGCAGGCGGTTTGAGAGGGTTTAAATACGGGGTGACCAAAGACTATGTCATGTCCGTGGAGTTTTTCGATGCCCTGGGCCGCAAGGTTACCTCAGGCTCTAAAACCGTGAAATGTGTCACCGGATACAACCTGGCCGGCCTGATGACGGCATCCGAAGGCACGCTTGGCGTATTCAGTGAAATCACCCTGAAGCTGATTCCGCCGCCGGCCGCCTCCAAAGCCATGATGGCGATCTACGACAGTATTGAAGGTGCAACCCAGACCGTGGCCGCCATCATTGCGGACCGGATTGTTCCCAGTACTCTGGAGCTTATGGACAATTTCACGATCAATGCTGTGGAAGATTTCTCCAACGTAGGCCTGCCCCGGGACGCCAAAGCCATGCTGCTCATTGAAGTGGACGGACATCCCGCCCAGGTGGCCGAGGACGGTAAAAAAGTAGAGCAGATCTGCAAGAAACTTGGCGCCCGTGCCATCCAGGTTGCCCAGAATGATGCGGAAAGGGATAAGGTTTGGGAAGCCAGACGTGCCGCCCTGTCCGCCCTTGCCAGACTGAAACCCACCCTGGTCCTGGAAGACGCTACCGTGCCCAGAAGCAAGATTCCGGCCATGGTCAACGAAGTGGAAAAGCTTGCCAAAAAATATGATATCCCAATCGGCACATTCGGCCACGCCGGCGACGGTAATCTGCACCCGACCCTGTTGACGGACCGCCGGGATGCCGACCATTGGGAACGGGTGGAACATTGTGTGGCCGACCTGTTTGACGCAGCCCTCTCCTTAGGCGGCACCTTATCCGGAGAGCACGGCATCGGCATTGCCAAGGCCGGATTCATGAAAAACGAGGTGGGACAGTCTTCCATTGACTTCTCCCGGACCATGAAGGCCGCCATTGATCCGAACAATATCCTCAACCCGGGAAAAATCATAGGACGGTAAAATGTCAGAACTAAACAAACTTGCAAAAAGTCTCAAAGAGATTGAAAACCAGCTCACGGACTGCATGAAGTGCGGGATGTGCCAGGCGGTTTGCCCGGTGTTTAAACAGACCGGGGATGAGGGCGATGTGGCCCGGGGCAAGATTTTTCTTCTGGAACGTCTGGCCGAACAGATGCTTACCGATGCCAAGGGAGCCAAAACCCGGATTGAAAAATGCCTGATGTGCGGCACCTGTGCCGCAAACTGCCCCTCAGGGGTAAAAATCCTGGAAATCTTTATGAAAGCCCGGGTCGCCTTAACCGAGTACATCGGGCTCTCACCGGTTAAAAAGCTAATTTTCAGGGGAATGCTCAAGCATCCGGAGCGCATGGATGCCCTGGTTGAAACGGCATCCAAATTCCAGAATCTTGGTACCAGCAAAGCAGACGTCAACCAGGGCACCCGGTGTGCCAAGCTGCTGTCCGGGGTGATCGGCAACAGGCATTTTCTGCCGTTGGCCAAAACCCCGTTCCATAAAATCACGCCGTCACTGAACACCCCGGCCGGGCGTTCGGGGATAAAAGTGGCTTTTTTCCCCGGCTGTGTTACCGACAAGATGAACCCTGAAATCGGTAAGGCTGTGCTCAAGGTGTTAAACCATCACGGGGTGGGCGTATTTATGCCCAAAGGTCAGGCCTGCTGCGGCATTCCCACCCTGGCATCCGGTGAACAAAAAACCTTTAACACGCTTTTGGCCCACAATGCCGCCTTGTTTGCTGAAAAATCATTTGATTACCTGATCACGCCCTGTGCCACCTGTACGGCTACTATTAAAGAAATCTGGCCTATGATGGCAGAAGACGATTCAGTTGAAAAATTCAGGGCCAAAGAATGGGCACCTAAAACCATGGACATCAGCCAGTTTCTGGTGGATGTGCTGCAGGTAGCCCCGGCACAGGATTCAAGTAAATCCCCAAAGGCCACCGTGACCTACCATGATCCCTGTCATCTGGCCAAATCTTTAAAAGTGAGAAGCCAGCCCCGGGATTTGATCCGGGCCAATGGGGACTGCTCTTTTGTGGAGATGGCAGGTGCAGACGTATGCTGCGGTAACGGCGGCAGTTTTAATCTGCAAAATTATGACCTGTCCAAACAAATCGGCATGGACAAACGGCAAAATATCCTGGCCAGCGGGGCAGCCACCGTGGCCACCTCCTGCCCTGCGTGCATGATGCAGATCCGGGATGTACTCTCCCAGAATCATGACGAGGTAAAAGTCAGGCATGTCATTGAGATCTATGCTGAGAGCATTAAAAATTAGAGCTCTGCACAATTAACCCCATCCTTGGGAGTCAAGTACCTTTGGCAATAATGCCTGGGGTACTTGAACTCTCTGATGATTTTTTATGCCATCGATAATCTGAATAAATCTTTAGACTTAAGCCGCCTTCCAAGTGTGTGTCAGGCTGAACAGTCCCCAGCACATCATGATTCCAATAGTAAATCAATTCAGGACTTAAATTCGCCCCCATCTGCCAGGGGCACGACTTACAATCTTCACGAATGGTTCTGATAACCCGTTTGCAAAATACATCCAGGGTTTCACCTTTGCGCGTAGCCAAAGCCCCATGTTTGCCGGATACAATGCTGTTTGCGTCCAACACTCGGGTGGTGGGGGCCACGCCCTTAATCTCAATCACATCGCCGGGGCGCAATCCCTGCTTAACGAGAAACCGGTTACTGAATTTAAGCGCTTTCACGCTGGTGCCGAAAATATCGGCTATGCCGGACAAATCATTATGGGTCTGTGCAATATAATGAATTGTTTGGGGCAGCCCGTTTATTTTTGTGCTGCCGGCTTGAAGCGGCTTCGGATTTCTGGCCCATTCAGGATATCTTTTGACTATTTTAGCCGTCAAAGCGGGTTCACCTATCCTTGTCAGCAAAACATACCCGTTAGTGCTTGCATACGGATAAATTGATTTTGCATGTAAAAGGTCCGGATTTAGTTCATACAAATCCGGCATCTTTTTTTTCAAGGATGTCAAGGATGTTCCGGACCGAATACTTTTGGATTCAAACCCTGGGACCGGAAGCATGACCAATCTGTTTTCCCAAAGATAGCGGTAAATCAAGGCTGCGGCCAGGCACTGGGGGATATATTCCCTGGAAAAAGGTCCCAAAAAGCGGCTTTTAAAAATCGGCCCAAATGTCCTCCTTGCCGGATCATCTCCACAGTTGAGTAACACATCAGTAACCATTTTAGTGCCGTGGTGGTAACTGGCCAGGCTCAATACCGTGCTGACAAACACCCTGCGGTTGTCTCTGAGGTATCTGGCACATGCATCAGCTGCTTTTTTATAATCCCTTCTTTCATCCAGCCCATTGCCGTGGACCTTCAAGCCGTAATGAATGGCGGTTGTGTCAAGAAACTGAAACATCCCTAAGGCGCCTGCATTGGACCGTGCGCCGGAATTAAAGCCGCTTTCCACAAACGGAAGGGCAAAGGCAACGTCTTCGGCAATACCATATTTTTTGAATATATTCTTTATATGATGCAGGTATTTTCCGCTTCGCCGGATCATCTTGTTTGACTTATCCACATTTTGAATCGTGTAATATTTGATAAAATAGCTGACGTGCCGAACCAGTACGTCATCTACGTCAAATGCGGTTTCCCCCCAGTCAGCCATCATTTCGGTCAACTGTTTTTCAACCGTGTAAAGATCAAATTCTACCGATTTAAAGTCTAAATCCACACGATTTTGCGCCATGGCCGAACCGCTTTGGAGCGCGCTGAAAAAAATCAGTATAAATAAAACTATAGCTGAATTTTTGTTAATATTTCTAAAAAAAAGAGAAAACAATTTCATAAAAAGCTCTGATCTATTTGGGGATAGGCCCCTATTATTGCAAACGCCACGTTTCAACACATAACTTGAATTTTCATTGGTTTAGCGTGACTCTATTTCCCATTTTGATGTCTTATTCACCGTAATCTGAAGTGCAACCTCCCTCACCATAGGTATGCAAATAAAGTGCCTCGGGATACCGGTAGATGTTCCCGTTACCTGTTTTAACCATGAAATAATAGGAACGGCATCCCGAAGCCGACGTTAAATCTTTGCGGTAGGTCCCGGCCTGGGCCGAACCGGTATCTAAAACAAGATTATACTCGGAATCATCCACAATCACACTGACCTGGGCAGGTGGTCCATCCTGGGGATCATAATAATTAAGAAAAAATGTGGTGGCATTTTCAGAGAGAAAATAGTGGGTGGCCGAGACGATGGGAGAAAAATCATCCAGGTTCCTTGCGCCGAAGTCCTGAACCCAGTAATGGTAATTCCCTTCTGCGTGACCGCCGCCCATTTCATTAAAATTGCCACTCATAATGTTATCCCGGTGCCCATCATAAGGAGAGCCGTCCACGACACACCCCCCCCCATATTGGTCACAGAGCAGCTGGTTCACGGTATGACGGGGAGAGCTGTATCCCAAAGCAATATTTTCACCTATCCAGCTGAAATCCAAGTAATAGCGTTTGATTCTGTCCCAAGCCGATGTTCCGTCGCATGATGCGTGCTGAAAGGTCTGACAATTAAAGGCCATGTCCTCTGCATGGTAGCGGGCAGCCTGGTTAAGGCCTAAATTCCAATAAAGCGGATGAACAGCCGGAAAACGATCGGCGCTTAAAATCCCATCAGCCGGCATGAAGCGTTCCCAATCAGCCATGTGTTTTTCCAAATATTCCCTGGGGGCCATCCGGACCATATTAACGAATACGATCAAGGCCCTTTCCCGCCATTTTGGATACCCGTCAACCGGATCGTCGGAACCTAATGCGCCACAATCTTCTTGAACCGTACCGAATGCACCTGCCAGGCCGGACAGATCGTCACCCATAGAAAATGTGTCGTCCAAAAGAAAGGCATGGATGTCCTCCCCATCCACATCACAGTCCTCATCCATGCTAAATTCAAGTCCCGCCCACACAAATCCAGAGCCTATGCACAAAAAAAACAGGACAATAAACATGGACACATATTTGGCCCTGAATGTTCGTTTATTCATGATCCCTCCGATTCTCTATAACGGCCATGGGCTGTTCCTGGTCTATCTACACCCAGGCCCCGGCCCACAACAAAGCTTGAAAAAATCTGAGTAACTTACCCAGACTTTCTTATAAACGGCCCATGGCCGTTATTCCGATAGATTCGCTTCATATTGTTTAACATAATTGTCTTTTATTAAGTTCTCTTTTTTCAAAAAATCGATAAAATTCTTTTTTATTTCAAATTTTAGGTCAGCACCGATGGTAAAATCAAAAAATGTTTTTTCAGGGAATGACATATTCAGCATTTCATACATTTCATTAATTTGTGAATCATTAGCATATTCAGCAAACCTTCTATGAACCCATTTATTGGTGTTTAAATAAGAGTTATTTAATGCTTCCCATTCCGTTTTTAAGTTCGCTAATTTTACATTCTTTTGATATGAAGGTGAATTAATAAGCGTTTTAAAAACTTTGGAACATTGGCTATTTATTTGTGACAACCAATATATACGCTTATCTCCCGGGCTGACATTAAATTTTTCAGAACTATTTAAAGGACGAGGTATTGGAAGATCTAAACAACAGCTCCAAACTTCCCAAAACTGATCTTTATTTTCTTTCAACATTTCATACGGCAACACTATAACATTATTGAATTTTTTTCTAAATTCGTTAACCAAATATCTCAAATCAAAACTCGCTTTAAGAAACAATTCGTTTATATCAACAAATTCTTGACAACTTCCATGACTGCCCATTTTTATGCCTTGAGTATACATTGACTTTATCCATGCTTTTGGCTCCCGGATGGTCAACAATATATTTTGACAATTGGGAAAATATTTACGAAGAGACTCACTGCAAAGCGATATGTAAGAATAAGCCTTTTTTTGTGTTTCAGGATCAGCGTTCATAAACGGCGTTGAAAAGCCTTCGTTGCTTATTATTACTTTCTGCCCCTCAACATAAGTTTTATCCGTACGAACGGTAACGGGCTCATTCATACCTTTCCCTGTACTTATTATTTTATGTATCTGAGTGACCAAAGGTGAACATCCTAAATACGATAAACAATAGGCCGGATCTTGAAACCAAACATTTTGGAGATAAGTCGTTGCTGTTTTAGGCATGCCAATATGTATGCATTCAATATTCATTGAATCTCCTTGTAAAATTATTTTTAATTGAGTCTTTTTCAAAAACAAAAGAAAGGAAGACAGGTGTTTTATCTCTTTCTAGGCCAAACGCATTTTCCCAGCATCAATTCCGATATCTTCTGGTTAACAAGTTCAAGGTTAAAAGGTTTGATAATATATTCATCACACCCGGCCTGAAGGCAGGTGACAACCACATCCCTTTGGGCTTGGCTGGTGACCATCAATATTTTTGCGCGATGTTTACCGGCAACGCCTTTTGTGTCCTCCAACCGCCGGATCTCCAATAGGGCATCCATGCCATCCATTCCCGGCATTAATACGTCTAAAGCAACCAAGTCAAAAGGAATCCATTCCGTCCAGGCTTGTTTAAAGGCATCAACCGCGTCATGTCCTGATTCTACAGCCACACAGTCCCCAAAGGTCGACATGATCTTTTGCAGTTTAGACCTGCTGACCACCTCGTCGTCGGCTATCAAAATTCTCATGATTGCAACCTCGCCTCTATAGACCCCATATAGAGATATTCATACCGTTAATTCCAAACAAATTTTTAAATAATCCTGTTCGCAACCCCAAAAAGTTACCATAATCAAAGGGTCAAAATGCGCCTTTTTCTTTTACGCCGAAGAGATAGATTCCACAAAGCCTGAAATACGGGCAATCTCGGTCTCCAGCCTTTCAAGCATTACGGGTCCTGTTTGTAAAGTGCCGGCAATGGCCGCTTGTTCCAGTTGAGAGGCAACAGACAATAAATCTTCAGCAAGAAGATTGCCTGCGCCTCCCTTGATGGCGTGGGCCTCCCTCATAATGGCTTCGGTATCATTGTCCTTCAATGCCTTTCGAATTATCTTTATCTGCTCCAGAACTTTTGTTAAAAATTCGCCAATTACCTGAAGCAGAAATTCCTCGTCTCCACCAAATTCTTCAATGGCTGTATTATAATCCAGAGGCGGTGTATCATTCCCCGGGGCTTGTTCTTTTTTGGTGGCATCTTCCTTGGTCTTGAATTTCAAATAGGGCAAAAGGATCGGTTGATTGACATTCGGCGGAATCCAGCGCCGGGCCATGGCCAAAAGATCCTTTTGCTTTAACGGTTTGGTGATAAAGTCATCCATACCGGCGGCCAAACATTTTTCCTTGTATCCCTGCAAGGCATGTGCCGTCATGGCGATGATGGGAATCGGGTTTTCAATCTTTGTTTCCGCTTCATAATTTCGGATGGCGTCAGTGGCCTGATATCCATCCATCTCAGGCATCTGAATATCCATTAAAATCAAATCATAGCTGTGGCGTTTGAACTGCGCAAAAGCCTGCCTGCCGTTTTCAGCCAGATCCACACTGTAACCGGCTCCTTCCAAATGGCGCATGGCAATTTGCTGATTGGTTGGATAATCCTCCACAAGAAGTATCCGTGCGTTCTTTCGCAGGTCTTCCACCAGGGTATGCCGGGTAACCAACCGGGCATCCTTGCAATTATCGTCTACAGATGACCCCAATATGGTTTGTACAGCTTTATACAACTCATTTCGGCGGATGGGTTTACTCAGGTATCCTTGAATCCCGATCTCCCTGCATGCTTTTGCGTCTCCCTTCTGGCCCATGGAAGTCAAGATTAAAATCGGAATTGATTTGAGTTCATGAGTTGATCTAATTTGACGGGAAAGGTCCAGGCCGTTTTGTTCCGGCATTTGATGATCTGTCAGGATCAAATCAAAGGGGGCGTTTTGCTCACAGGCGCTTTTTAGTTGAGAAAGTGCAGCTTGAACATTGTTAGCCTCAACCGAAACACAACCCCAATGTTCAAGGTACTCCGTTAGGATAAGTCGGTTATTGGGCATATCATCTACAACCAGAACCTTTAAGCCGGAAAGATCGACCATCTCTTTGAAACAGTAGTGATCTTCTTTATCCGGTGCCTTTTCACAAAATATATTGAAACTAAAGGTGCTGCCCTCATCCTCGATACTGGTAACCATGAGCTTGCCACCCATGAGTTCAACCAGTTGCTTGCAAATGCTGATGCCAAGGCCGGTCCCACCGTATTTCCTCGTTGTAGATCCATCTGCCTGGGTAAAACTTTCAAAAATTGCATATTGCTTGTCCGGGGCGATACCAATCCCGGTATCGGTTACAGCAAAACAAATTTCAATCTGATCTTCTTTGATAGAAGTCGGCTCGACCTGGATGAAAATTTCTCCTTCATGGGTAAACTTTAAGGCATTCCCGGATAAATTCAACAAAATCTGCCGAAGTCTTCCCGGGTCCCCCACGACCCGGTTAGGCACCTCATTGGATATAAAGATAATGACCTCCAATGATTTTTGTTCTGCCTGCCAGGCAAGGTTGGTCGCCAGATCTTCAACCAGAACCCGGATATTAAAAGGGACACTTTCAAGTTCAAGCATCCCGGCTTCTATTTTAGAAAAGTCCAGGATATCGTTTACAATTCTAAGCAGGGAATCTGCTTCTGCACTGACGACCTGGATGGTGTTCCGGTCCCGGGGGGTCAGGTCGCCGTCCAATGCCAGCTCAGCCATGCCGATAATGCCGTTCAAAGGCGTCCGGATTTCGTGACTCATATTGGCTAAAAAATCGCCTTTGGCTTTACTGGCAGCTTCTGCCAGAATTTTGGCTTTTTTGAGCGCTTCATTAGACTGCTTGAGTTCAGCGGTTCGTTCCTCCACACGCTGTTCAAGTTCAAGGTGAGCTTTCTGGAGGGCATCTTCGGCTTTTTTACGGACTTCAATTTCCCGGGTCAATTTTTGATTGGTTTCAACCTGGTCCGCCATAAGGCTGGATTTCACTTTATCCGCTTTTGACAAAAATTCGGCCATCTTGTTAAAAGAGTATGCCAAACGACCGATTTCATCCGAAGAATTAACCTCAATATGCTGATCCAGATCGCCTTTTTGAATAGCTTCGGCAACGTTCGTTACCTTCTTTAACGGTTTAAGCATCCTGAAGATATAAAAGCTAAGCACCAGCAATGTCATGAGATCGAGTACTGCAGTAGATAAAAACAATATTCGTTTATTTTCCTTGGCAAACCCCTGGATCATGTCCCATGTCTCTTTATTAAATTCTTGGACGGTTGCCATCTCTTGGGCAATGTTTTTTTCAAGATTGGCTTTGGACACCATGGCATCTTTATGGAAATCCGCCACGTGGGCACCCAGAGTCACATAACCGAATCCCCGCCTGGAATTTCCATATTGGCCGGTGTAATAAGGAATGGCCGCGTAGGTGGTCAGTTTCCAAAGTCTGCTCCAAAAAATCAAAAAAGAGCCGGATCCGCCCTTTTCTGATCCCCGGTTCCACCCCTCGCATTGGGGTGCCATGTCAAGGACTTTGCAGTCCAGGGGAATGTTGCCGGATTTAACCTGCTCGGATGCGGGGTCTTTGCTGAAACTGAACTTCCGGAACGGCGGCAGATTTTCTATAAAATCGTTAAGGGATTTTCCGCTTTTCCTGTATTCATCATATGTGGTTTGACTCAGCCAACCCGGAACCTCCTGCCCGGTTTGCGGATCATAGCCGCAGATAAAAAAATCCCGTGGGTGAGAAATACATTGATCCTCGTCGTCCCACAGCCAGGCGTAATTGCCGGAACCGGCATCGGATATATCTGAAAACCACTCGTCGGTAGTCACCACATGATCGGTGAATTCCATGATATGGACATGGTCCAAAGCCATGGTGACATACCCTGTTTTTTGACCTTTGACGTCATATACCGGCGTTGCCCAGCGGACAATGCCTTCAAACTTTTTGCCGTTGGGGTTCTCTTTTCCGGCATAGGCACTTTTGGGATCAACGCTCACGCCACCGTCATCGGTATGCTCAAGAAAGCCGGGGACGTAGGCACCAATCACCCTGGAAACATAAATTTCACCCGGCATTAACCGTTCCAAATGCTCAAAATAGTCTTCAGCCCGGCAATATGTATTTTCCTTTTTACTGACATCTTTCAGGTCGGAAGAGACGGCGCCGTCAACAATTTTTATTTGTTCATTACCCTTGAGGTCAACAAAGGTAAATTCCCTGTATAAGGGCTTTGAGACTGTATTAAACGCAAAGGCAGGTCGATTTCGCCAGTGGGTACGGTTGTTATCATTTCTCCAGCCAATGGGGGAAGCGGCAGGTTCTTTTATTTCCCGGGGCCATGGACCTGGGACAATAACTTTGCGTTTTTGGACTCCGTATAAGGCAAGAAAAACTTTGGAATCAGGCTTTATGTGCGATAGCTGGAGAATATCCTGATCTCTTTCATAGAGAAAATCTGCCAGACGCAATGCCAGTTCCTGGGTTCTAAGCTCAATAGCCTCGGTTGATTTTTTGTCAAGCCCTTTGATGCTGTCGTTAATGGCAACTTTGCTGATCAATTTCTCTGAAAACAGATAACTTTCCCCCATGTTTTCAGCTCTTTGAATAATCTGGGCGTTTGTGTCTTCCAACTTTTTGCTGACAGACAGATATAAAAGCAAAAAATGTAGAATTATCAATGTGCTGACAAAGATGACAACTTTAGGCAGTATCCCCAGTCGTATCCTCCGCTTATAGCTTGACACCGGCACTATGGATCCCTTATCTTGAACGATTTAAATGAATGACTTGTTATTTACAACTATCGGATAAGTCGTCTTTTGACAAGCAAAGAATAAAAACGATCTGTAAATTCAAACCGCCACTGGGATTGATTGTCATTGTCAGTTTGCACTTTTCCTATGTTCAATCAGCCCTATTCAAAATGCCAGGGTGACCGCATTTATAATTTTGTCGGCTATTTTAACTTCGCTATCGCTATCGGGATGACCTTTTAAATATAAATGGGGTTACCCTGTTCAAAATGCAGTTGATCGTGTACGAGACCCGGTATCTGTGTTAAGTTGACACCTTGTTAACCCCAAAATGAGACCAACAAGCTTTAACAAAAATTGGTGATTATAATGACAGACGATACATCCCTTTCCTTCATGCCCATTGGTTTTGTGAAAACCGATGCAACAAAATTGCCCCGGCACTGGTCGGTGTCACAGGAAAAAGGCATTTTGGAGATCCATCCAGAATTTGTCTCTGCCCTTCGTGATATTGAAATCGGACAAAAAATTGTGGTGCTTTTCCATTTTCATAAAAGCCCGGCTTTTAATTCAAGCTACCTGTTCCAGACCCCGCCCCACCGGTCGTCTTCCAGAGGCGTGTTCAGTATTTGCTCGCCGATCCGGCCAAATGCCATTGGCATGAGTGTCGTTGAGGTGACAAGTAAAGACCAAGGACATATCGGGGTCAAACACATCGACATGATTGACGGTACACCGATTTTGGATATCAAGCCCCTGGTCACAGGGCAGCAGGATTGCCCAAGTGCTGAATAACGGCCATGGCCGACCTGGTCTTTGACCGTGGATTCGCCCACAACGAATATTGTAACATCTCTGTGGCTTACAGAGATGTTCCTATAAAAAAAAAGGAGGATCCATGTCAGACCCCGCAAAATTCCGTTTTTCCGTCGACCGCGGCGGAACCTTCACGGATGTTTATGCCGAGGTGCCGGGAGTGCCGGGATTCCGGGTTATCAAGCTGTTGTCCGAAGATCCCCAGAACTATCCGGACGCGCCCCGTGAGGGAATCCGACGAATCCTTGAAGAGGTGACGGGAAAATCTGTGCCCAAAGCGCAGTTCGACGCCGATCAAATTGAGTGGATACGCATGGGGACCACCGTAGCCACCAACGCCCTGCTGGAACGAAAAGGTGCGCCCAGCGCTCTGGTGGTGACCCGAGGGTTCGGTGATATTCTTCAAATCGGGAACCAGGACCGTCCCAGAATTTTTGACCTGGAGATCAAAAAACCCGAACTCTTATACCAGGAGGTTATTGAAGCAGACGAACGCCTGAGAATCCTGCGGGAGGATGAAGACGCCTCGACAGTGGAAGGCAAAATAGTCAAAGGAATTACCGGTGACCGTCTGGCAATGCTCTGTCCCCTCGATATATCGACCGTAAAATCAGATCTTCAGGCCGTTTATGACCGGGGCATCCGCAGCCTTGCCGTGGTGCTTATGCACGCCTATGCCTGGCCGGATCATGAACGAATCATCGGCCGGGTGGCCCGGGAGATCGGATTCACCCAAGTCTCTCTATCTTCCCGAGTCATGCCCAAAGTGAAGCTGGTTGCCAGGGGCGATACAACCATGGTGGACGCCTATCTCAATCCGCATATTCGCACCTACCTTAACAGCTTTAAACAAGGATTCAAGGACAACCTTGCCGATACCGGCCTTCTTTTCATGCAGTCGGACGGCGGCCTGGCCGGAACCGACGGATTTACCGGCAGCCGCGCCATCCTGTCCGGACCTGCCGGCGGGGTTGTCGGTTATGCCATGACCACCTTTGATACCAAAAAAAAAGAACCGGTCATTGGATTCGACATGGGCGGAACCTCCACGGATGTCTCCCGGTTCGGGGGCGAATACGAACTGGTCTTTGAAACGCAGACCGCCGGTGTGCGCATCCAGGCCCCCCAGCTTCACATCAAGACCGTGGCCGCCGGTGGGGGCAGCCGCCTTTTCTTTGACAACGGCATGTTTCTGGTGGGGCCCGAATCTGCCGGAGCCCATCCGGGACCGGTTTGCTACAGAAAAAACGGACACTTGACGGTTACGGATGCAAACCTCGTTCTCGGCCGCATTCAACCCAAACACTTTCCGCACATATTCGGTCCCAGTGAAGATCAGCCCCTGGACCTGGAAGCGGGCTGTAAAGCCATGTCCGGTCTGACTAAAAAGATCAATGCGTATTGCGTCGCTGCCGGGCTGCCGTCCATGACCATGGAAGAGGTTGCCCTGGGCTTTATCCGTGTGGCTAACGAGGTAATGGTCAGACCCATTCGTGAAATTTCAGTGATGCGGGGATTCGACATCAAAGATCATGTGCTGGCCACATTCGGGGGAGCCGGTCCCCAGCATGCCTGTGCTGTTGCCCGGGCCCTGGGTATATCCAAAATTTTTATCCACCGCTTTTCCGGTATTCTCTCTGCCTACGGTATGGGCATGGCTGATGTGGTTACGGAACGGCAACAGCCCTCTGCCGCCGTCTTTGGCCTTCAAGCGCTGAAAGACGCTGAAACAATTTTTAAACAACTGGAAAAAGATGCGTGTCGGGAACTCACGGATCAGGGATTCTCCCCAGAAGCCATTGACATCACCCGGTTTCTTAACCTGCGGTACCACGGAACAGATACGGCCATTATGATTCGTCGGCCTGAAGACAATGACTATGCTGCGGCTTTCAAGGCCGTCTACCTCAGAGAATTCGGGTTCGATCTGTCGGAAAGACAAATCCTCATCGACGATATCCGGATACGTGCCCGGGGCAAAGCTGCGGGCCAGCGCCGAATCAACGTCCCAAAGGCCAAAGGAGCGCCCCAGGTATTGGACTCGGCCCAGTGCTACTTTGAAAACGGACGCTACAAAACTTGTATTTATGATCTTGAAAAACTTGCCGCCGGCCATTGCATTGCAGGCCCTGGCATTTTGATCCATCATACATCCACTATTCTCATCGAACCCGACTGCACCGCAGTCATTACCCAGAACGGGGATGTGGAAATTAAAGTAGGGGCAGGCACAGGTAATCAAGTCAACACAAAACTCGACCCGGTCCAACTTTCTATTTTCAGCAATCTTTTCATGTCCATTGCCGAACAGATGGGACGGATGCTTCAAAAGACTGCCATTTCCACCAATATCAAGGAGCGCCTCGATTTTTCCTGCGCCCTGTTCGGGCCCAATGGGGAACTGGTGGCCAACGCGCCACATCTGCCGGTCCATCTGGGGAGTATGAGCGACGCAGTAAAGGCGCAGATTAGAATTAAGGGTAACGATCTTATACCCGGGGATGTGCTGGTCTCCAACCACCCGGTTGCAGGGGGCAGTCATCTGCCCGACATTACGGTCATCACCCCTGTGTTCAAGAACAACCAGGTGATTTTCTGGGTGGCGGCGCGAGGGCATCACGCCGACATCGGCGGCATCTCACCCGGATCCATGCCTCCCAACTCCCGCAGCCTTGAGGAGGAAGGGGCCTGCATCACCTCTTTTAAACTTGTGGAAAACGGCATATTTCAAGAGGATGGCATTTCAAAACTGCTGCTGGCGCCTGGCAGCCTGCCCCCGGCACCGGGGCGTCCTGAAATATCGGGGAGCCGCCTTTTAGCTGACAATATTTCTGATTTAAAAGCCCAAGTTGCGGCCAACCAAAAAGGGATCGAGCTGGTGCTGGAAATGGTGGATCACTACGGCCTTGATGTGGTTCAAGCCTATATGAAGCATGTCCAGGATACGGCTGAAAAGGCAGTGCGCCAGCGGCTCAAAGCACTTTCCACATCAAAGGGAATGGCCGAAAGGGACACGATTCGAGCCAAGGACTATCTGGATGACGGCAGCCCCATTGCCCTGGCTCTTACTATCGACCGAAAAGAGGGCAGCGCCGTATTCGACTTTCAAGGCACTGGATCTCAAATCTGGGGAAACTGCAATGCGCCCAAAGCCGTCACTAAATCAGCCATCCTTTACTGCCTCCGGTGCCTGATTAAAAAGGACCTGCCGTTAAACCACGGCTGCCTTATCCCCATCACCGTCAAAATTCCCAAGGGCTCGTTGCTTGACCCTTCCGCAGATGCGGCGGTAGTGGGCGGCAACGTACTGACCTCCCAGAGAATCACAGACGTGGTTCTCAAGGCGTTCGGCGTGGCCGCCGCATCCCAGGGCTGCATGAACAACTTTACCTTTGGCAATGACCGGTTCGGCTACTACGAAACCATCGCCGGCGGGGCAGGAGCAGGCCCGACCTGGCACGGCCAGACCGGGGTTCAGACCCATATGACCAACACCCGAATTACCGATCCTGAAATCCTGGAACGACGATATCCTATCCTGCTCAAAGAATTTTCTATCCGCCGGGGATCCGGCGGCCGGGGGCGGTTCAACGGCGGCAACGGCCTGGTGCGGGAGGTTGAATTTTTAGAACCCCTTAATGTAGCAATCCTTTCCGAACGTCGGGTATTTGCGCCCTACGGACTCGAAGGGGGTGAGTCCGGCAAGAAAGGGGCCAACCTTTTCATTAAAAAAGACGGCACTTCAATCTCCATGGGCGCTAAAAACGAAATCCTGGCTCAACCCGGCGAACGGTTGCGTATCATGAGCCCTGGTGGCGGTGGATTCGGCACACCAGCAACGGATGAGATTACATGAACGGCTGTCTATAATTAGCCTTTTTAGGTTTCTAAAACAAAAATTTTTTTATCCTTAAGACTGTCAATCACAAATGAAGACTGGATGCTCTGAATGCCCTGTATCTGGGTCAATTTTTGATTCATAAACTCTGCGTAGGCCTTGATATCCTTTGCAATGACCTTGAGAATAAAATCATGGGCACCGGCAATCTGGTAGCATTCCACAACCTCCTCAAGTTCCAAAAACTTTTCCTTGATCAAAGGCACCGAAGACAGCTTGCTCAAGCTTAATGTAATATTGACAATGACCATGATGGGAAATCCGACCTTTTCCGGATTCACCACCGCCGTGAAATGTGAGATCACACCGGCAGCTTCAAGGCGCTTCACCCGTTCTAATGTAGCAGGCGCTGAAATTCCAACCATACGGGACAGCTTGGCATTGGTAATTTTCCCGTTTTCCTGGAGGATATTTAGTATTTCTCTATCAATCCGGTCCAAATTACGTTTCTCCAATGATCCAAGGTCAGGGCTTAAGGTAGCCTGAAAGGACATCTCCCAGCTTATCTAAAGCACCACCATAAAAGTGATCGACATCTGAAAGCACCTCCAGCCGAGGGGAAATTTTCCATTTAGACAAAAGATCGTCCACCAGATAAACCGGGGCCAAATCATCATTTTCACCTGTAATAATAAGCCCTGTATTGGGAAGCTGCGCAACCTGATCAAAACTTAACAACGCTGCCGGGGGGGAAACCATAATATGATCGCAGACCGCCACACCGGCACTGACGACATGGGCATTTACCCATGAACCAAAGGAATATCCGGCAAGAAAAAGCTGATCATACCCCTGGTCGGATAAAAAATCTAATGCACTTTTGACATCATCCTGCTCCCCACGGCCATCGTCAAATTTTCCGGAACTGCCACCGGTGCCCCTGAAATTAAACCGCAGTGTGGCAATCCCGGCAGCTTGAAAGCAGGCAGCCATCTTGCATATCACAGGTACATCCATATTCCCGCCATAAAGGGGATGAGGATGCGTCAGCACCACAGCTTTGCCTGCTTCCTGCCGGTTTAAATTCCCCTCAAGCCGGATATCTCCGGCACTGGTTATGGTGATAAATTCTTCACTCATTTTTTATTTTTCAAGGCTGCCCTGATAAATGCCTTGAAAAGTGGATGGGGAACCATAGGTTTGGACTTGAATTCAGGATGAAACTGACAACCCAGAAACCACGGATGATCTTTAAGTTCCACAATCTCCACCAGGCCATGATCCGGGGATGTCCCTGAGATAACAAGGCCTGATTCCACCAGTTTATCCTTGTATTCATTATTGAACTCAAACCGGTGGCGATGCCGTTCGGAAATATTTTCAGTCTTATAGGCATTCATGGCAAAGGTATCTTCAGCCAGGAGACAGGGATAGGCTCCTAACCGCATGGTACCGCCTTTGTCCGAGGACTCATCCCGCGTCTCCACTTTACCGGTCTGCTCATCCACCCACTCTGTCATCAGGTAGATCACCGGATAAGGCGTGTCAGCATCAAATTCCTCGCTATTGGCATCTTCCAGACCGGCAAGGTGGCGTGCAATATCAATTACAGCCATCTGCATGCCCAGGCAAATACCGAAAAAAGGCACCTTATTTTCACGGGCATACCCGGCAGCAAGAATCTTTCCTTCAATTCCACGGGTCCCAAATCCCCCTGGAACCAGGACGCCGTCTGCCTTGGACAGTATGTCAGCCACATTCTTTTTTGTCAGGGTGGATGAATCCACAAATTCCAGATTCACCTTGGCATCATTTGATATACCGCCGTGGGTCAGCGCCTCATTCAGGCTTTTATAGCTCTCTGTCAAATCCACATATTTGCCGACAATGGCGATAGTGACATGATGCCTGGGATTTTTCAGGCGCTCCACCATTTCGCGCCAACCGTCAATGCGCGGTGCCCGGGCCCAAATGTTCAATTTTTTAAGGATCATATCCCCAAGACCCTCTTCGTTATAGACAATGGGCACATCATAAATGCAGTCCACATCCTTGGCGGTAAACACGGCGTCTGCACCGACATTGCAGAACAGGGCAATCTTGTTCTTGATCTCCTGGGTCAAAAGGCTCTCCGTACGGCACAAAAGAATATCCGGCTGGATACCGATGCTGCGAAGCTCCTTGACACTGTGCTGGGTGGGTTTGGTCTTTACTTCGCAGGCGGTCTTAATATACGGCACCAGGGTTAGATGGATGTAAATTACGTTGGAGGAACCGGCATCGGCCTTGAACTGGCGGATGGCCTCAAGAAAGGGAAGGGACTCAATATCACCGATGGTACCGCCGATTTCAACAATTACCACATCTGTGTCCTGTGAAACCAGGCAGATAGCCCGTTTAATCTCATCGGTAATATGCGGGATGACCTGGACAGTGCCGCCAAGATACTCTCCACGGCGTTCTTTGGTAATCACCTGATCATAAATCTTTCCTGTGGTGAAATTGTTGTTCTTTCCGAGTTTGGCATTTGTAAACCGTTCATAATGCCCCAGGTCAAGATCGGTTTCCGCACCGTCATCGGTAACAAACACTTCCCCGTGCTGGAAGGGGTTCATGGTTCCAGGATCAACATTTATGTAAGGATCCAATTTCTGTATGGTCACGGTCAGCCCCCGGCTTTCCAGAAGCATACCAATGGCCGCGGACGCCAGTCCCTTACCCAATGAGGATAATACCCCGCCTGTTACAAATATATATTTAGTTATCTCAGCCATCCAGTCCTCACTTTTACACGTTTTTAATCATAACTTTTTTAAATCACCATATCGTTCACGAAAAATCTTGCTTGAACCAATTTTCCAGATAGTTCCAAATTTTTGTCCGCCGGACTTCATATCAGATATGGGGTAATCAGGAAAGCCATATTACAGCTTAATTAATTTAATAATTCATTGAGATTGTTTTATATGAAAAAACTGAATTAACCAATTCGCTTCTTTCATTATTTGTTGTGGCCCAACCTCGGTGAAAGACCAGGTCGGCCATGGCCGTTATAAGAAAGTCCGGGTAAGACACTCCGATCTTTCAAACTTTGTTGTTGGCTATGCCTGGCAGTTGATATATCAGGTCAGCCCATGGCTGTTATATATATAAAAGATGGGGATTTATAGAGATAAAAACCCCCATCTGTTGTTCACCTGGTAAATAAAAAATATATCTTTACCATAACAAGCATAGCTTCTTTTAGTCACTAAAGACTATTTTAAAACAAACAGATCTTCTGGAAAAACGGCACACTCTGCCAGTTCCTCTTCTATGCGAATTAATTGATTGTATTTTGCAACACGGTCACTTCTGGACATGGATCCGGTCTTTATCTGACCGGAATTAACACCCACAGCAAGGTCTGCAATAAAGCTGTCTTCGGTTTCACCGGATCTGTGGGACACCACGGTGGTATACCCGGAATCCTTGGCCATCTGGATGGTGTCAAGGGTTTCGGTCAAGGTACCGATCTGGTTGAGTTTAATCAGAATGGAATTACCCACTCCCCTTGCAATACCTTGTTTAAAAATATCCGGATTTGTAACAAATACATCATCGCCCACAATTTGAATACGGTTGCCCAGGCGCTCGGTCATCAGCTCCCAGTTATCCCAGTCCCCTTCTGCCAGACCATCTTCAATGGAAACCAAAGGATATTTATCAATTAAACGTTCATAGTAGTCAATGAGTTCAGCAGGGGATAATTCCCTGTTCTCGGAAGCAAATACATACTTACCGTCTTTGTAGAACTCGCTGGCGGCTGCATCCAGGCCGATGCCGATGTCCTTGCCCGGACGATAGCCGGCAGATTCAATGGCGGCAATAATGTTTTCAATGGCCTCTTCATTGGATTCAAGGTCCGGGGCGAATCCGCCTTCATCACCTACGCCTGTGGCAAGCCCCTTGCCTTTAAGTATCTTTTTCAGATTATGAAAGGTTTCAGCACCCATTCGGACAGCTTCGCATATATTGGCTGCCCCAAAGGGAAGAATCATAAACTCCTGGATATCCAGGTTGTTGGCAGCATGGGCACCGCCGTTGATGATATTCATCATGGGAACAGGCATAATCCGTGCATTAATGCCGCCGATATGGCGGTATAACGGAATTCCGTTGGCTGCAGCGGCAGCCCTTGCAGCGGCCATAGAAACGCCCAAAATAGCATTGGCACCTAAACGTGACTTATTTTCAGTGCCGTCAATGTCAATCATGGTCCGGTCCAGCCCGGCCTGATCCATAGCATCATAGCCGATGATCTCAGGCGCGATAACCTCATTGACATTGGCCACGGCATTGAGCACACCGTTACCCATAAAGCGGTTTTCAGCCTTGTCGCGAAGCTCAAGAGCCTCCCTTGTACCGGTTGAGGCACCGGACGGCACCGCAGCCCGCCCCTGTGCGCCGCAGGCCAAGGTCACATCCACTTCAACCGTAGGATTCCCCCTGGAATCAATAATTTCTCTTGCCCTGACATCAATCAGTTCAGTCATTTTGTCACCCCTTACTTTATATATGGATAATTATTTAACGTTTGCACCGGACTATCTGGATTAAGAATCTTGTATTAAATTTTTACTTAATATCAATTTGCCGTGGCACATTCAAGGTCTTATGCCAATTTAATTGGCCACGCTTGTGCTGGGTTTTAACACATTTCATCCGGTTCAATGAAAAAATTCAATACATGTACTGTCTATAAGGGATAACTGCAATACCTTGACAAAAAAAGGGCAGTCCTATATTAAGATTTGCTGATACGGTTATGGCAAAGATGGGCAACGCTTAATTTTTCATAACACGAATGCCTTTTAGCAAGCCATGAAAGAACGCCACGAGATGATCAGTTCTTTCATTATTAGAATATTACGAATTTTGATTATGTCGGATGTGTCCCGACAGGATATGACCATAAACCAATCTCAAGGAGTGAAGATGAACATTTTATTTTTCGGCCCCAACGGCAGCGGCAAAGGCACCCAGGGAAAAATCCTTAAAGACAAATACAACATTGCCCATGTTGAATCCGGTGCGATTTTCCGCGACAACATCAAAGGCGGCACCGAACTTGGTAAAAAAGCCAAGGCATATATCGACGCAGGCGATTTAGTACCCGATGAGATCACCATCCCCATGATGATCGACCGCATCAAACAGGATGACTGCCAAAAAGGATGGCTGCTGGACGGTTTTCCAAGAAATAAAGTTCAGTCTGAAAAACTGCATGCCGCTTTGAACGAACAGGGCATCAAACTTGACTATGTTATCGAAATGCTGCTGGACCGTGAAATTGCCAAAAACAGAATCATGGGCAGACGGTTGTGCGAAAATGACAACAACCATCCCAACAATATTTTCATCGACGCCATCAAACCTGATGGAGATAAATGCCGGGTATGCGGCGGTGCACTGAGCACCCGCGCCGATGACCAGGACGAAACCGCCATCGACAAACGTCACTCCATTTACTACGATACCGATACAGGCACCTTGGCCTCTTCTTACTACTTCAGAGATCTGCCTGATGCAGATTTCAAATACATCACACTGAATGGCGAACAGGCACTGCCAGACGTAACTGCAGAACTGATCTCCAAGCTGTAAAATATTACGCCCGGACGCGCCTAACACGTGTCCGGGTTTTTTACCTGCGTCTCATATTACTCGTGAGCAGGCATTTTTTCCTTGCCTTAACGGCTCCAATTTGTTAGAAGTCTCTTTTATAAATATTTTATGTGAAAGTCCAAATAAACTTTTAAATCGCTTTCATATTTTTGTTGTGGGTTAAGTTCTAATTTCAACGAACGACATCGGCCCATGGCTGCTATATTTAAATTTATTTTGAAAGGGGCGATGCTGCTTGAAAGAAATTACTGTCACAGTTATTGATAATGACGTTGAAAAAGCGCTGCGTATTCTGAAGAAAAAAATTCAGAATGACGGGCTGTTCAAACGTCTCAAGGTAAAGAAACATTTCGAAAAACCTTGTCAGTACAGAAGACGTAAGATGAGAGAGGCAATGAGAAGACAAAGAATTGCCGCCTCAAGATCTCGCAGAAGACGTAGCTAAGCATTAAAAACAACCCGGTATATCCTATTCACTGATATGCCGGGTTTTTTTATGGACATTTCTCATGACCCCCCCCGCATATAACCAGTGCCTGGAAAAAATTTATAAACTGGGCCGGTTTGGTATCAAACTTGAATTAGATACCATTTCAAACATCCTTTCACAGCTCGAAAGCCCTCACAAAAAATACAATATGGTGCATGTGGCCGGAACTAACGGCAAGGGCTCAACTGCGACTTGCATCGCATCAATCCTTGTTGCCGCTGGTTTTAAAACGGGAATTTACACAAGCCCCCACCTGGTTCGATTTAATGAACGAATCTGCGTAAACGGACAGCAGATCAGCGATGCCGATGTGGTCAGCGCATACGAGGCTGTGGACGCCGCAGACAGTAAGTTGTGTCGAAAATCGCGCCGGGCAACCTTTTTTGAAATTGTCACGGCCATGGCCTTTTACTATTTTGCAAAAAAAAATGTGGAATGGGCGGTCATTGAAACCGGCATGGGCGGAAGATTTGATGCCACCAACATTATTACGCCTAAAGTAAGTGTCATCACCAACCTCTCAATTGAGCATACTGATTACCTTGGACATACCATCAAAGATCTGGCTCGGGAAAAAGGCGGTATCATAAAACCAGGCGTTTCTATAGTTACTGCTGTGTCTCAGGCTTCAGGCATAGACAAATTAGCCGATATTGCTCAAGAGCGAAGAGCCCCCCTCTACCGGTTTAAAAAAGACTTTTCCATCCGCAAAACCCCTTGTCATCCAACATATAATTACAACGGCATTTATAAAAATTTCAAAGACCTGACCAAACCTTTGCCCGGGGAACACCAGCGCGAGAACATCTCTTTGGCCTTGGCTGCTGTCGAGCTGATTTTTGAACAAAACAAAGACATCGACCCTCGATATGAACTGACCCAAGAAATTATCCATAAAGGGTTTGAGCAGGTCCATTGGCCGGGCCGCCTTGAAAAAATCATGGATCAACCGCTGGTTATTCTGGACGGAGCCCACAATCTTAAAGCATCTGTTCTCTTAGGCAAATACCTCAACCAAACATTGGGGGATAAAAGACTGACGCTTGTCATCGGCATTTTGGATGACAAGCCCTATGAAGCCATGCTGGCCCAACTTTTACCCAGGGCCCAGCGGGTCATTGTAACTAAAGCCAAGATCGATCGCAGCATTGAACCCGCAGTACTGACCGCAGCCATCAAAAAAATATTTAAAGGAGACGTGACCGTTATCGAAGATGTTAAAGAGGCTGTATCTATGGCAATTTCAACAAGTTGCAAAGACGACGCCATATGCATTGCAGGGTCACTGTATGTGGCAGGCGAGGCGAAGAAAAAATTTGATGTGGATTTTATTAGCTAATATGATATAACATTTTTCAACTTTATGCGCCCGTAGTGCAGTGGATAGCACGTCAGCCTCCGAAGCTGAAGATCGCTGGTTCGATTCCAGCCGGGCGTACCATAAAACGCCTTCCCATGAAACCATACTATAAAACAGGCTTGCGCATTGGACTGATATCCTACCGATCCAATCCCCATTGCGGCGGACAGGGGGTTTATATACGTCATTTAAGCCACGCACTATCCGATCTGGGTCACCGGGTGGAAGTCATTGCCGGCCCTCCGGATCCTATAATCAAAGCCGGGGTCAACCTGACCATGCTCAACACGCTGGATTTGTACAATCCGAACGATCTGTTTCGAACACCCCGTATTGAGGAACTTAAAGACCCTGTCAACCTACTTGAATGGCTGGACATCTGCCTCATGGGATACCCCGAACCCATGACATTCGGCATGCGGGTGAAGCGTTATATGAAGGGTCGAACAAAAGGCTATGACATCCTCCATGACAACCAGAGCCTTTCCTACGGCATACTATCCCTTGCCAGGGACCTACCCGTTACCGCCACCATCCATCACCCCATAACCGTAGACCGACGACTGGCGGTCAAGGCCACCAGGTCGTTCTATAAAAAACTTCAAGCCCTTCGCTGGTACTCTTTTATCGGCATGCAAAAATGGGTTGCCCGAAGAATACCGTCTATTATCACAGTATCGGACAGCTCTAGAACAGATATTGCCAAAGAATTTAAAATCCCTGTGTCAAGACTTAAAACTGTCCCTATCGGCATTGATATAGATAACTTCTTCCCCCTGGATCATGTAAAAAAGGATCCTGGGCGCCTGATCGTCACCAACAGTGCGGATATGCCCCTGAAAGGTTTGTATCACCTACTTTACGCAATTAAAGGGGTGCTAAAGCACAAAGAGGTTTCACTGACTGTCATCGGTACCCCTAAAAAAAACGGAGGCATCGAAAACCTGGTTAAAAAACTTGATCTTACCCATCATATCGACTTTACAGGGCGCATTGACCACCAACGATTTGTCCGGGAATATGCAAAAGCCCAGATTGCGGTGGTACCCTCCATGTACGAAGGATTTGGTCTACCGGTCGGAGAGGCAATGGCCTGCCGGGTACCGGTGATTTCTACAACCGGGGGGGCCTTGCCTGAAGTCGCCGGGGATGCGGCAAAACTTGTGCCCCCTGGGGATGCCAAGGCCCTTGAAACGGCTATTATTGAGCTGCTTGACGACGAAAAACAGCGTGAAGATCTGGCCTGCCGAGGGTATGAACGTGCAACAGCACAATTTACCTGGGAAAAATGCGCCATGCGCACGGCCAAGGTATACCGAGAGGTGATAAATGATTACCATGGACTTTAAACGTCTGGGCATGACCCCTGGTAACCGGATTTTGGATATCGGTTGCGGAGAGGGACGCCACACGATTAGGGCCTGCCAGGAACCCGGTGCCATCTGTATTGGTGCAGACTTTGGATTCGACAACTTGTGCACTACCAAAGGCAAGCTTGAATTTCACGAGAAGCTTAACGACCTGTCCTGTAGAAACTGGGCTTTGTCAGCCATGGACATCACAGCCCTACCCTTCAAAAACAATAGCTTTGATGTGGTAATCTGCTCGGAGGTTCTCGAACATATCCCGGATGACGAAAAAGCTGTTTCCGAGCTGATTCGTATTCTAAAACCGGGGAAGATACTGGCTGTAAGCATTCCCCGGGCTTGGCCTGAATGGATTTGTTGGCAGCTGTCAGATGAATACCACAACGCCAACATGGGTCATGTGAGAATCTACAGCAAACAAAAAATTATTGAAAAAATCCAAAGCAAAGGACCCAAGTACATGAGCCACCACTATGCCCACAGCATACACAGTCCCTATTGGTGGCTCAAATGCATAGCGGGGCCCACTCGTACGAATTCGCTAGCCGTAAACCTTTACCACAAGTTTCTGGTATGGGATTTAATGAAAAAGCCGACACTGACCACCACCATAGATCGCCTGCTCAACCCCGTACTCGGGAAAAGCCTGGTTCTGTATTTCAGAAAACGCCTTTGAAAAACACCTAAAAGTACCAGGCCAAGGTACCAATGAGAATATCAATTCCGTTGTTTGGCTCTTTTAAACCAGCGTTGGAATAATGCATATATCGAAAACTAATATCCATATTTTTAATTCTAACACCCACCCCCACTCTGTCTTCAAACAAAAAATTGGAGGATAGATCCCTGTCATTGATCATATAATCGTCCAGATAGGCAACACCAATCCCCGCCTCTATGTATGGATACCAGATCGCTCCTCCGGCATGAAAAACATACTGAAAAACCGGAGACAATGCGACAGCATTTACATCATCACCGCCGTTTTCCCAGCGGTTATATGACAACTCAAAATATCCATTTGCATAACCAACCTTGGTTTCAAACCATTTAACATCCCACTGCTTTAAAATCCCTGCTCGATAAATATCAATATTATCCATACTTTGACCATACCCCAATGAAACACCATATCCGTCAAGCCAGGAAAAATCTTGGGCTACAGCATAGCTACTCGTACCAATAAAACAGATCAACAAAAACAGAAATCTTTTCATAATTGTCCTTTCTTGCGAAACCGGTTCTGATACCGGGGAAAATGCCTTACGGCAGTAACTGAATATAACTGATGAATGGTGTAGAAAATACACTATTCTTAACCAAAAATAAACATTTGCCTTATTTTTTTTCCTTAACGGAAACCATCAGGAACAATGATGCACCATGAACAAAACCAAAGCCCTGAACACAGCAACTTTCATTGAGAAACCAAAGCAGGTTTACCCTTGACATAAAATTGGGGGGAGTTTATATCCTTCTATCAATTGCGCAAATTAACCCGTTGACATTTTATAAATATTGTAAAATTAAAGATTACTACACATTGAAAAAGACTATAAAAAAACACAGGAATCAATTGCTGGACAGCTGGTTCCATGCCACCATCAACACCTATCCTGAAGAATCTGCAAGGGTTTTGGGAAAAAAATCCGATCGTTTTGACAATCCAATAGGCGCCGTCACTCGAGAAACCCTTGAAGATGTCCTAAATCTAACAATCGAAAATTTTAGTCGGGAAGGTCTTGAAAAAGCCCTGGACCCAGTTATACGTATTCGTGCTGTCCAGGCATTCGACCCCGCAAATGCAGTCAGTTTTGTATTTGCACTAAAGGACATCGGTGAGAGTCTCTTTAAAGAGGCAGAGATAGATCTACTAGATTTTTATCGCCTGGTAGACGAAATTGCTTTGGCGGCTTTCAACCGGTACATGAAATGTAGAGAGGATATTTTCCTTTTAAAGGCGACGGAGAGCAAACGACGCATCCATAAGGCCTTTGAAAGGGCAGGTTTAGTAGCGGAGCTGTCAGAGGAGGACCTCTTAGGCTCCAAACAATCTTAACATGTATGGCGCGATAATGGCGGGCCATACATACAAAAATGAGGTGGTTATAACATGAATCAAAGGTACTTGATCCCCCTTACTGCTGTCTTTCTGCTCTTCCTGTTGGCTTACACAGGGGTTGAGGGACTCGGGCTTCAGGTGGTCTTTGGTGTACTGATTCCGTATCTGGCAGTTGCCGCATTCCTAATTGGCTTTGTAATCAAGGTCAAGGACTGGGCAGCGTCTGCCGTGCCGTTTAGGATTCCTACAACCTGCGGCCAGCAGAAATCACTGCCATGGATCAAACAGAACACCATTGACAACCCGAACACATCTACCGGCGTTTTTGTAAGAATGCTCCTTGAAATTTTTGCTTTCAGGTCATTGTTCAGAAATACAAAAGCGGCGTTTAACCGGCATGCGTCCAACAAGCTTTCCTATTCCTGGGAAATTTTTCTGTGGGTAGGTGCGCTTGCATTCCATTATGCATTCCTGGCAGTTCTTCTTAGGCACTTAAGATTTTTCACAGCGCCAGTTCCCGGATGCATTCAGTTGATAGAATACCTGGACGGAATTATCCAGGTTGGGCTTCCTGGACTGTTCATTTCCGGGCCTGTGCTTCTGCTGGCAGCGCTGTTTCTTTTAAGCCGTAGAATTTTTGATGCGAAAATCAGCTACATCTCCCAGGCTGCTGATTACTTCCCCTTGTTCCTGATCATTGGTATTGCCGCCACAGGCATTGCCATGCGCTATTTCACAAAAGTGGACATCATCGGCATCAAGGAACTGACCATGGGACTGGCGACTTTCCATCCCCATATTCCTGAAGAAGTCGGCGGGCTGTTCTACGGTCATCTTTTCCTTGTGAGCATTTTATTTGCCTATTTTCCCATGAGTAAATTGATGCACATGGGCGGCATCTTTTTGAGCCCCACCAGGAACATGGCCAACAACACCCGGGCCAAACGGCATATTAACCCTTGGAACTATGATGTGCCCATCCATACATATGAACAGTATGAGGACCACTTCAGAGACAAAATGATTGAAGCCGGCCTGCCGGTGGATAAAAAGGAGTGATAGATGGCTGACGAACTTACACCGGATGAAGCATTAGACAAAATTGACTATCGTCCCCGGTCTAGCTCCGAGCCCAGCAACTGGCTGGACACTACTAAATCCGTTCAGATCCGGCCCGGCATGTACTGCTACGCCGCCAAACCGGAAAGCGTTGAGACCTTAGGCCTTCCCAATGCCAGGCAGTGGAATCCTTTGGATGACGACTGGAAATTGCCGGAAAACTGGCAACAGATTCTGCACGAAGGAATCAAAGAACGGCTGGAGCGTTTCCGTACTTTTAAAGTATTCATGGACATCTGTGTGCGCTGCGGCGCCTGTGCAGACAAATGCCATTTCTTCCTGGGAACCGGCGACCCCAAAAATATGCCTGTGCTGCGGGCCGAGTTGCTGCGGTCTATTTATCGCAATGACTTTACTTTTGCCGGAAAGCTCCTGAAAAAAATTCCCGGGGGCAAACGCCTGTTAGGTTCCAGGGAATTGAGCCTGGAAGCCCTCAAGGAGATGTGGTACTACTTTTTTCAATGTACTGAATGTCGACGCTGTTCAGTGTTCTGCCCCTACGGCATTGACACGGCTGAGATCACCATCATCGGCCGTGAATTGCTCAACTTGATCGGGCTGAACATTGACTGGATTGCCACACCGGTTTCAAATTGCTACAAGACAGGTAACCATCTAGGTATCCAACCCCATGCCTTCAAAGATATGCTCGAATTCTTTGTTGAAGACATTGAAGATGTCACCGGCGTTGACTGTACGCCTCAATTCCAGAAAAAAGGGGCTGACATCCTCTTTATTACACCGTCCGGTGACGTATTTGCTGACCCGGGAACATATACCTGTCAGGGATATATGATCCTGTTCAAATACCTCAAAGAGAAATACGGACTCGATGTCACCTGGTCAACCTATGCCTCCGAGGGCGGCAACTTCGGATTTTTCACCTCCCATGAAACCATGAAGCGTCTCAATGCCAAAATGTACGCAGAAGCAAAACGTCTGGGCGTTAAATGGATACTGGGCGGGGAATGCGGCCATATGTGGCGTGTTATTAACCAGTACATGGATACCATGAACGGTCCTGCCGATTTCCTTGAAGTACCGGTGAACCCCATCACAGGCACCAGGTTTGAAAATGCTGCGTCCACTAAAATGGTTCATATCACCGAATTCACAGCTGATTTGATCAAACACGGCAAGCTCGAACTGGACAAAAGCCGCAACGCCAACCGTATCTTGACCTTCCACGATTCCTGTAACCCCGCACGCGGGATGGGGCTGCTGGAAGAACCCAGATATGTTATCAAAGCGTGTGCAGACGAGTTTTATGAAATGCCGCCGAATACCATCCGCGAACAGACTTTCTGCTGCGGTTCAGGTGCCGGCCTCAATGCCGGTGAAAACATTGAACTGAGAATGGCCGGTGCCCTTCCCCGGGCCAATGCCGTCAAATATGTTCATGAAAAATTCGGGGTTAACTCCTTAGCTACCATCTGCGCAATCGACAGAGCAGCTCTTCCCACAATGTGTGAATACTGGGTACCTGAAGTCGATGTCATCGGTGTTCATGAGCTTGTGGGCAACGCATTGATTCTGCCGGGTGAAAAGGAAAGAACCGAGGACCTGAGAATGGAACCCCTACCCGGGGTAGAGGAGGAATAAGATGAGTAAAAACATGATTATGGCAGGACTTGCGGTATTCGTGCTCGCCGTTCTTTCTCCGTTCTGGTTCAACTTGATCACAACCACAATGGCTGCGCCGAAACCCGAACTTCTGGGCAAGGCTGCCGAGGCCAAAAAATGTGTTCTGGACAAATATGAAATGCGTGCCGAACATATGTATCTGCTGGATGTGTGGCGGGACTCTGTTGTGCGTAATGGGGACCGCAAATACACCGGAACGAACGACGAAACCTTTAATATGAGTCTGTCCACAGGTGAAAACTCCTGCCTGGGCTGCCATGAAGACAAAGCGAAATTCTGTGACAGCTGCCACGACTATGCCTCTGTGAGCCCCTATTGCTGGGATTGTCACACCAACCCCAAGGAGATTGAATGATGATAAAGAGCAGAAGAAGCTTTCTTAAAGTAGCGGGTATTGCTGCCATCGGAATGGGTGCTGCTCCGGTAATGAATCTTGCCGCATCAGAATCCCAAGGCCACGGCAGCGCCGGACCCGAAATCACCAGAAACGAAGAGGCCATGCATGCCGAACGATGGGGTATGGTCATTGACACATCTAAGCTGAACGAAGAAGTTGTTGAAGCGGTTAAAGAAGCCTGTCATAAAGCCCATAATGTACCGGATTTCACCATGGAACCGAATCTTGAGAAATACCCCGGTACCCGTCCGGTCAGAGAAGGTCAGGAAATCAAATGGATCTGGCATGAACATTTCCACTATGCATTTCCTGACAAGGAAGATGAATTTTTGGCTGAAAAATTCCATGATCTTCCATTTCTGGTGACCTGCAACCATTGTAAAAACGCGCCTTGTGTTCAGGCATGTCCTACCCAGGCTACCTTCAAACGGGAAGACGGTATCGTCATCATGGACTACCACCGCTGCATCGGCTGCCGGTTCTGCATGGCGGCCTGCCCTTACGGTTCAAGAAATTTCAACTTCAGAGATCCCCGTCCCTTCATTGAAGAGACAGCTCCGGGTTTCCCCACCCGTACCAAAGGTGTGGTTGAAAAGTGCAACCTATGTGCCGAACGTCTGGCCAAAGGAGAGCAGCCCCATTGTGTGGAAGCAAGCGAAGGCGCCATCGTTGTCGGCGACCTGGAAGATCCTGATTCCGAAATCAGACATCTCCTGGCCGAACATTATACAATCAGACGTAAACAGTCCCTGGGTACCGAGCCCAGTGTTTACTACATCGTTTAAGAGAGGCGACTATGCTTGAGATAGCTATTAAAGGAAGTAAAAAATATTGGTTGTGGATCGTCCTTTTGCTCGCTGTCATGGGTGCAGGCGGTCTTGCCTACGTTGACCAGTTTTTCAACGGTCTGCAGATCACGGGCATGAGCCGGGACGTCTCCTGGGGATTCTACATCGCCAATTTCACCTTTCTTGTGGGTGTTGCCGCAGGTGGTGTTATGGTGGTTATTCCCTATTACCTGCATGATTACGAACGCTTTCACCGGATTACAATTTTAGGTGAATTCCTGGCGGTAGCCTGCCTGATCATGTGCCTGCTGTTCATCGTTGTGGACTTAGGCCAGCCCATCCGTATGCTGAATGTGCTGCTTTATCCCACTCCCCACTCCATGCTCTTTTATGACATGATCGTTCTTAACGGTTATCTATTTTTGAACATTGTTGTGGGTTGGAAGGTACTTGAAGCAGAAAGAAACCAGGTTGAACCTGTGTGGTGGACCAAACCCCTGGTTTTGGTATCCATCCCCTTTGCCATCGGTATCCACACGGTAACGGCTTACCTGTACTGCGGTCTGCCCGGACGTGGTTTCTGGCTGACGGCCATCCTGGCCCCCAGGTTCCTGGCATCTGCCTTTGCTGCCGGTCCTGCGTTCCTGATCATCCTTTGTTACATCATCAGAAAATTCACCAAGTTTGATCCAGGCTGGGAAGCCATGCAGACCTTGTCAAAAATTGTCTGCTACGCCATCATTGCCAACCTGTTCTTCTTTGCTTGTGAATGTTTTGTAGTTTACTACTCCGGTATCCCCGGCCATCTGGCCCATACCCAGTACCTGCTGTTTGGCCTGCACGGTCACAACATGATGGTACCTTGGATGTGGAGCGCCCTGATCCTCATGGGTGTTGGCGCCATTTTCCTGGTGATTCCCAAATTGAGAAACAACAAAGCACTATTGCCCGTGACCTGCGCCATGATCTTTTTCGGTGCCTGGATCGACAAAGCCCTTGGCATGATCGCGGGTGGTTTTGTTCCCTCTCCATTGCACCATGTGCATGAATATGCCCCCACTCTTCAAGAAGGGATCATTGCTTTAGGTGTATACGGCGCAGGCTTTTTTGTACTGACCATACTCTACAAACTAGCCACCACAGTTAAAGAAGAGGTTCGCGGATAGTTTATACATTGATCTGCAATATTTAGCTGATATTATTGAGGGGGGCTTTTTGTACAAAAAGCCCCCCTCATTTTGCTAAGGAACTATTCTTGGGCTTTTCTATTTCTCAAAACATCATTGTCACACCGGATGCTCCAGTTGAAGAGCTGAAAAACAAAATTCTTGAGGCTCTTTTTTCCACAAATTTTGACCGACTCAAAGGACTTCTTGATCTGGCCAATAACACAGCACAAGATCCTGAACTTGGCGAAACAGATGAAAAGTATCTGCGCCAGGCATTAACAGCCCTTGCTAAACATAAGCGTCTGATTAACGATCATTTAGATCTAAAAGAACGGACAGCACATCTTAAACATTTGCTTGCTGACAAAGTCCGTCAGGCGAATCCCGGCCACATGAGATATGATGATTGGAAAAATAGTCTTAATATTGCTTCCTGGCAGCGTCTTTGCGTTTTCAGTGAGGCCATCACCTTCCAGATGACGTCCGGCTGCTCTAATTTCTGTCGGCGCTGCAATGAGTGGGCTTTGCCAAAAGTTCGACATCATTTCAGCTATGATGCGGTTAATACATTTATTGATACATTTCTGGCACATAGTAACACTGATTTAGCACTCTACGGCGGATCAGACCCTCTTGACTGGTATGATGGTTCCCATGATATCACCCATGTACTGAACAGCCTTGGGCAAACCTGCCAATTTAGTTTGTTGACAAAAATCCCAAGGGGCAAAGGCAACCTTGCAAAAGCACTGATACAGGCCGGCATTCCGATGTCCGTGAGCCTGACAGACCGCAACCGGGACAGAATTATTCGTCTTGAACAACAGATGGGACAACCCTTTACCAAGCAGCACGCCACGGCCGATCTTTTAATCCCGGCAGGGCTCGATGAAGACTTCTCCACGGTCAAACCCTCTATTACAGACAGCTACGGTACGGAAATCTCCCTGGACGGATGTTTTGCCGTTATTCCTGCATTTACCAGTGCGTTGCACCCCTTTGGCCATAAAAAAATCAGAATCACCAACAAAACCCTTTTTATCCCCAGAAAAAAAATCGGGCGCCCTGCCCTTTTGGTCGATTATTTTAAACCCCTTGAAGTAATAACCAAAAATGGACCATCTATTTTACCTGCGCTTTTAGACGTTCAGGTGGAAAATATTCTTTTTGATAACGGCAGTGACGAACTGACCCCACCGGGCATGAGGAGCATCAGGGAATATTTTGATGTTTTTTTGGACAAGGCCCGGTTGAAAAGAAAAAGCCTGACGCCTTCGGTGGTTAAACGAGTAAAAGCCAAGTATCTGAACAATACCGGTTTCCGCGATCTCAGCACAGAAAAAAAATCTGCCTTGAAAAACGAAATTCTTGATCATGTCCGATTCACAAAAAAAGAAATCGTAACACAGGCAAAAACCTGCAGTATCTCTTTTTTCCTTGCCGCTATTTGTGCATATATTCAAAACCAGCCGATAAAATGCCGGATTATCCGTCACCTAACTACGCAGGAGTATATGCAGTTTGAAGAACTTTTCCGAGACCGTGATCTCTTCTCTCCCATTGCAGAAAAGCTTGAAAACCCGAACATCGACCCATGGCTTTTGTTCAGGTACTATGCTCTGTCCCTTATCCACGAAGGCCCCTTAAATCAGGTAGAGCAATTTATCCAGAGTTGCCCTGCAGCCTTTCACCCGGAAAAAGACCGATTTATGCAGGCAGAATCAGTTTAAACGGGCATCAATGTTGACAAAAATTATTTGACTCAAATCAAGGGTCACTGATATACACTGAGCTTATATTAACGTCTTCATTTGCCTTTCATCAGTGATACGTATTTCACTAAATGAAAAAACGATTTATAACCAATTTATAAAAACAACCAGGAAATTTGCCATGTCAGTTGAAGAGAATGTATGCCCCAAATGTAATTCACCATATGCCTATACCGACGGGTTGTTGTGGATCTGCCCCGAATGCACCCATGAATGGACAATGGATCAGGCGTCTGATACCCTTCCAGAAGAGACACCACGATTCATAGATGCCAACGGTAATCCTTTGCAGGACGGCGACACGGTGACCACTATCAAGGATCTTAAGGCCGGCAAAGACACCATGAAATTGGGAACGAAAGTCAAAAACATCAAACTTCTTGATGACCCGGTAAACGGCCACGATATTTCCTGTAAGATTCCAGGGTTCGGCGCCATGTATCTCAAATGTTCAGTTGTGAAAAAGGCATAGCGAAAAAACCGGAGAATGCTGACAAATTCATTTCAACATATACCCGGCATCGGGGCTGCAACAGAACAGCAGTTATGGGCATCCGGGCTGTTAAACTGGCAGCAGATAGAGTCTGGAAATAGATTAAAAATCTCGCCAAAACGTTTTGAGACCATTGCGGCATACACCAGAACAGCCCTTGACCATATTGAAAGCAATAATCCCACCTATTTTGTCAAACTTTTACCTGCAAAGGAACATTGGCGGTTATTCAATGAATTCCGGGAATCCACCGCATACATTGATATAGAGACAACCGGTATCAGATCGTACGGTTTTGAGATTACAACAATCGCGCTCTTTGATGGAAAAAATATCCAATATTACATACAGGGACAGAATCTTGAAGACTTCATAGAAGATATTCAAAATTACAATGTTATTGTTACCTACAACGGGAAAACCTTTGATGTGCCGTTTATCGAAGAGCAATTTGGGATCCAATTGAATCATGCTCATATAGATTTAAGGTATGTGCTAAAGAGTTTAGGATATAGCGGTGGGTTGAAACACTGTGAAAAAGCCTTGGGACTGGACCGTGGTGATCTGGATGGGGTTGATGGTTATTTTGCAGTTTTCTTATGGCATGATTATCAACATAATAAAAATGAGAAGGCGTTAGAGACCCTTTTGGCCTATAATATTGAGGATGTCGTTAATTTGGAGACCTTAATGGTCATGGCATACAATATGAAAATCAAAAACACGCCTTTCAACGCGACCCATGAGTTACCCTTGCCGAAGATGCCCCAGATACCCTTTAAGCCGGATCTTCAGACTATAGACAGGATAAAAACTACAATGATCGATGCATATGACTATTGAGGAAATCTTTTTTCTAATGCCGAATTTTAAATTTCATTCAAAAACGAAATAAAGCACCAAAAGACAGTTCCCATTCCGGAAGCAGATATAAAAATCAAAAACCAATTGACAATACAGGCAAATAATTATATCATGCAGAGTTTTTTTAAGTACCCGATATATGATGTCAGATTGTAAGGAGATAAACCCATGTATGCAGTAATCAGAACCGGGGGCAAACAATACAAGGTCCACGAAGATCAGGTTTTAAAAGTTGAAAAACTTGAGGGTAGTGAAGGATCTGAAATTGAATTTAATGATGTCCTTCTATATTCCGATGGTGAGACCGTAACGTTGGGCGCGCCCCAAATTGAAAATGCAACGGTCAAAGCGATGATTGTTGAACAAGGTCGTAGCAAAAAACAGCTTGTATTCAAATACAAACGGCGCAAAGGCTACAGGAAAATGAGAGGGCACAGACAGCATTACACTGAAATTAGAATTGATTCCATTTCAGCTTAAGTAGCGTAAGCGTTTGTTTCCAAGGTATATTAAATTTGTAACGTGTTAATGAAAGAGAGTGAAACATGTCACATAAAAAAGCAGCAGGCAGTTCAAAAAACGGTCGTGATTCAAACGCCCAACGGCGGGGCGTAAAAAAATTCGGCGGTGAACAAGTTACCGCCGGTAATATCATTATCAGACAGTGTGGCACCAAAATTCATCCCGGCAATAACGTTGGTATGGGTAAAGATTTTACCATTTTTGCCAAGATGGACGGTGTCGTGACCTTTGAAAGAAAAGGTCGTGACAGAAAAAAAGTCAGTGTTTATGCCCGGTGAAGTTTGTAGATGAGGCCATTGTTACGATCAGGTCCGGAAGCGGCGGTGCAGGATGCGTCAGTTTCCGGCGTGAACGTTTCATTGAAAAAGGCGGGCCTGACGGCGGCGATGGCGGCGATGGGGGGGATGTTATCCTCCGGGTGGATCCTTCAAAACGGACCCTGTATGAATATCGCCGCCAGAAACGTTTAAGTGCACAAAACGGGGCCCCCGGTCTCGGTCGACAGAAGCATGGAAAAAACGGCAGCCACTGCTATCTGTCGCTTCCAATAGGAACTATTATCTCTGACGTCGAAACCGATGAGGTCCTTGCAGACCTCACTGATCCCGACAAAGAGATCATAGTGGCCCAGGGGGGCATGGGCGGTCGGGGCAATAAGCGATTTGCGACATCTACCAACAGGGTACCTAGATTTGCCCAACCCGGAATCCCGGGTATGGAAATCAAACTCCGCCTTGAGCTCAAACTCATGGCGGATGTCGGGCTTGTGGGATTGCCCAATGCAGGCAAATCAACCTTGATTTCAAGCATGTCTGCGGCCCGTCCCAAAATCGCAGACTATCCTTTTACCACATTAACTCCGACCATCGGCATGGTGGAAGCACCCTTTGGCGAACCCTTTGCCGTGGCCGATATCCCCGGACTGATCGAAGGAGCCCATGAAGGCGTGGGCCTTGGGCTAAAATTTCTTAAGCATATTGAACGTACCGGTATTCTGGTACATCTTATTGATTCGGGAACGATTGATCCGGAAGATCCGTTGGTACAGTTTCAGCTTATCAATAACGAACTGTCAATGCACAGCGATACCCTAGCAAATAAAACCCAGATTGTGGTACTCAATAAAACAGATCTTACGGGCACGGAAAACCGGATTCAAGCCTTCAAAAACGCTTTGCCTGATCAAACTATTTTTACCATTTCCGCAGCCACGGGCAAAGGCGTTAAACCTTTGATCAAATACCTGGCGCAAATACTTCAAGCAGCAAAAACTGAAGAAAAGTAATCGTGCCGGGCAACGTTTAACGGACACAGCCAAAATGAATGCAGGACTTTTCGGCGGCACATTCAATCCGATTCACAACGGCCATTTGGGTATTATCCAATATGTAAAGGCCCAGTACGCCTTTGACACTATCATCCTCTATCCATCCGCCCTGCCCCCCCACAAACCAAACCGGAACCTGGCCTCCGCCCGGGACCGGATTACCATGGTAAGAGACGCCGTAAAAAATCTGAACGGATTTCAAGTGTCCGACATTGAACTACAGCGCAAAGGCCCCTCATTTACCATTGATACCATCTGTGAATTTAAGCGTATCTTTGGCAGCCGGACCCGGTTTCACCTGCTTTTAGGTTCTGATGCCTTTTTTGACACGCCATCCTGGAAACAGGCCTATCATATTTTTAAAGCCCTGCCCGTAATCGTAATGCAGAGAGGTGAAAAAACCGGTATGGCACCTTTTGCATCCTTCATTGACGAACATGTTTCAAAAGGCTACAAGCTTAAAGACAATAATATTTTTGTCCATGACCGGCTTTATCCTATCCGCATCTGCAATGTACCAAGAATTGATATTTCATCAACGCAGATACGGAATCGAATCAAAGCTGGGAAATCTATATCAGGACTTGTACCTGAAGATGTTAAGACTTTTATCAGAACAAAGGATTTATATAAATGATCGCCCTCGAAGAGGAATATACCCCCTATCTTTCCCCTATATTTGACCGAAAACCCAAAAGCGTAACCGCACTGATGGTCAGTGAACTGACCTCCTACACAGACATGGTGGTCATTGTAGAGGCAGGATCAAGCAGGCAGGTAACCTCCCTTTCCGAACACATTATAAAATCCCTAAAGGGTTTAAAAATAAAGGCAACAGGCACAGAAGGCGTCAAGGCGGGCCAATGGGCACTACTGGATTTCGGGCATTTGATCATCCATGTTTTTGAAACCGAAGCCAAGAGGTTTTACGACCTGGAAGGCCTGTGGAGTGATGCTGAACCGGTTGATCTGAGTCAATTTAATATCCAGGCTCAAACCGATGAGGAGGATGACAATGGGTTCTGAAAAACAGGCGGTTAATATTTTGATGATCCTTGACGGATGGGGCATTAACCCATCGGATAAAGGCAATGCCGTGGCTGCAGCCAATACACCGTTTCTGGACCGGCTTCTGGCTGATTTTCCAAACACAACGCTTAAATGTTGTGGTGAAGCCGTGGGCCTCCCAGACGGCACCATGGGTAATTCAGAGGTAGGCCACATGAATATTGGGGCAGGTAGAATCGTGGCTCAGGATTTTGTCCGGATCAACACCGCCATCCGGGATAATAGTTTTTACTCCACCCCGGCACTTGTTTCAGTCATGGACAAGGTCAAACAGGCCGACAGCTGCCTTCATCTTTTGGGACTGCTTTCCGATGGCGGGGTTCACTCCCACATCAATCACCTGTTTGCCTTGATAAAAATGGCAAAGGATAAAGGAATTACAAAAGTTTTTATTCACCCGATCATGGATGGACGGGATACCTCTCCCACATCGGGCATTGATTTTTTAAAACAACTTGACAAAACAATCAAAGCCGTTGGCACAGGAAAAGTGGCGACCATGACGGGACGCTTCTGGGCCATGGATCGAGATACCCGCTGGGAGCGTGTTCAAAAAGCCTATGATCTTTTTACCCAGGGCCAAGGCGTTGATGCTTCAAACCAATCCTCTGTCCAGGCCATCCAGGCTGCGTATGACCGGGAAGAAACCGATGAATTTATTAAACCAGTAACTTTTTGCCCAGGCAGTGAAGGAAACATTCAAGACAAAGACGGTGTCATTTTTTTCAACTTCCGGGCAGATCGGGCCAAGGAAATCTGCCGGGCGTTCACAGAAAAAACCTTTGACGGATTTGAACGCACAGTAAATCCCAGACTCAGCGATTTTGTGTGTATGACCCAGTATGACGAACACTTTGATTTACCTGCAGCCTTTGGCCCTCAACACCTGGACAAAATTTTTGGAGAAATCCTGAGCGAAAATAAAATTTCTCAGCTTCGCATTGCAGAAACTGAAAAATACGCCCATGTCACCTATTTTTTTAATGGCGGAGATGAAGCCGTTTTTGATGGGGAAGAGCGTATACTCATTCCCTCTCCCAGGGATGTGGACACTTATGACCAAAAGCCGGAGATGAGCGCAGACAAAGTAGCTGACAATGCCTGTGAGCAAATCCGTTCAGGAAAATTTCAATTTATTGTGCTTAATTTTGCGAACATGGACATGGTGGGTCATACCGGCATATTTGACGCGGCGGTAAAGGCATGTGAAACAGTGGATCACTGTGTAAAAAGAGTGGTGGAAGCTATCTGGGAAACCGGAGGTACCGCCTTTATCACCGCAGACCACGGTAACTCAGAACAAATGCTGGCCCCTGACGGCTCTCCCCATACGGCCCATACCCTAAACCCGGTGAGGTTTATTGTTGCAGCCACCCCCGCCACGACGATAACGCTTTCGGACGGCAAGCTTGGAGATATTGCGCCAACTATCCTCAAGGTGCTCGGTATAGAGCAGCCTTTGGAAATGACAGGCCAGTGCCTGATCAGTTGATCTTTTCATGAGGATAAATAGGTGACATTAATAATAATTTTTAATTTAGCAATGTATAAATTATGATACTTGATCAAATCACCGACTATATTACCGGCAAAGAAATAGACAATGTCGGCGCTGAAGCCAGCCGCCAAATTTTTGAAAAATTTTTGGTGGAGAACAAAGGATATGCCAAATCAGATATTCTTGTGGACGTCCCCTTAACCGTGCAGTTCAAGGGTGAGGACTATCCATCCGTGATTGATCTGATTGTAAGGGTGAAAGACCGACCCTTTATGGCCATCACCTGTGTGGCAGGATCCATTGGATCTTATGAACGGGAAATTCTGGCTGGTGCCAGACTGGTCTATGACCATATCGTGCCCTTCGCCGTATCTACGGATGCCAGAAGCGTTATTATCAAAGATGCCGTCACTGGCGAAACCATTGGGCAGGGGCTTGAATCAATTCCAGATTATTCCCAAGCTCAGACGCTGTTAAAAAAAATCGACGCCAAGCGCCTTGATCCGGAAAAAAGAAGTGGTGAAATGATTATTTACAGATCATTCAATCTGGAAAAAATCAACAAATAAGAAATACCTGTCAAGCAAGGGTCTGAATTTCGGGAATAGTGAAATTAAGACCCTTCCAGGTTTACAGCGTCACAAGCAAATTTAGGCATCATCCATTCTCTTGCTGTGCATTAATGCCCGATTTTTATCGGGGGTTAATTCCCTATGACGCTCCTTCATATCGTTTTTGTCCTATGCCTTAGGCACATCCTTACCGCAATGTTTGCATACAGTGGCCCGATTTTTGATAATCTCAGCGCAGAAGGGGCATTCCCTGGTGAAATGGCGTTCATGAAGCTGTTCAATTGCTTTTTGCACCCTTTCCTGTAATACCGGGGTCGGGAACTTATGGTTAATCAGGTGCTCCACAGCCGTGGCATCACCTAACTCGGCCACCATTTCCACTGCTTTCAATCTCGCCTTAGGCGGAATATTAGGGTCTAGGCAAATTTTTAAAATCTCATCCCAGTCTTTAGAAATATAATAATCCGTAAGAATGGAAAAGGTCTGTTTTAGCAGCTCTTTTTTAGCTTGTTCGGCCACAAGGGCAGCATCATCCATAACGGAACCAGTACCGCCGATGGGACTGAACACGGGCATATATTCAAAATGGTCGGCGCCCGGTTCGCAATAACACCGGTAAGAGGCAGGTGCTTCCACGGATTCCATCAAATCCTCCCATCCCTGTTTGTAGGAAGGACACGCATCGTTAAAACAAACAAACAGATAGGGCGTCTGCCACCCCAGACCATCGGAAAAATTGATGGGCGGAATCTCCCACAACGTCATCTCCTTATTGCAATGGGGACAATGGGGTTTGTCCATTTTTATATATTTTTCAAGCAGTTCTTCTTTGGTCTCAAATGCCATTGTATTCTCCTTATTATAATTGTGCTGGATTACACGCCTGCAGCATCTTTCATAATAAGCACAGAGGGATGGTTGTCAAACCATCCCTCTGCTGTGTTTTTTAAAAAATATTTGAATTACTCTATGGTTGCCAGCACATCATCCTTGGCCACGGAATCCCCTGGTTTAAAAATGATGGCCGTGATCGTTCCGTCAGCTGTTGCAGGAAGGATATTTTCCATCTTCATGGCCTCAATCACCACTACAGTATCGCCGGCCTTCACCGCATCTCCCACATTTTTCTCATACTTTACAATCATACCGGGCATGGGTGCCAGGACAGGTGTCCCGCCCCCTGAAGCTTCAGCGGGTTTTGGGGAAGGTTTTGGTGCAGGTGCAGCCGGTTTTGGCGGTGCGGGTTTCGGGGCCGGCGTTGCTGCCGGAGCAGCCGGCGCTGCGGGGGCAGCAGGAGGCACCACAGGCGTAGCCGCAGCAAGAGCCGCATAGGAAATCACTGGCGAACCGCCCACTTCATCAACTCCCACCTCAAAACATTCACCGTCCACAAACACATTAAAGGTTCTTGCAAATTCACTCTTTTCAGGAAGATCCACAGCAGGCTCAATGAGCTTGCCTTCTTTGGCCTTTTTAATCATATCTTCCTGTTTTTTAACATCTGCCAGGGTAATGGGTTTAACCGTGTCAGGCACCTGTTCTTTGCCGTATTTCTGCATCAAGTATTTTTTTCCAGTCACGGGGAACAAGGCACACAAAATAAGATCCTCTTCGTCCACGGCCAGCTCACCAATCTCTTTCCTGGCTTTTTCAAGTTCCGGTGTCAACATCTCAGCCGGACGGCAGGTAATAGGTTCTTGACCTTTTTCATAATCTTTGAGAGCTTTTTTCTGCAATTGGGCATCAATGGGCACTGCAGTTTTGCCGTAAAGGCCGTAGCACAGATCCTTGACCTGGGCTGTAATCATCTTGTAGCGCTCTTCTTTGGTATCAAACAGCACGTTGTTCACTGTCTGAGTACCCACAATCCGGCTTGTAGGAGTGACAAGGGGAATCTGACCCAACTCTTTTCTGACTCTGGGTAGTTCTTTGTACACCTCATCAATTTTATCCAGGGCATCCATTTCCCGAAGCTGCTTAATCAGATTGGCACGCATGAAGTCCGGCGCCTGGTTCAGGAGCACATCAATATCAATCAAGGAGACCCGACTGTCATCCAGTAAGTGTTTATACTTGGGTATTACCTCTTTTTCCAAGGTCTCGTTGATCCGGTTAAGCGCGTTAATGTCGAATCCGGTATCCCGGTTGGTGCCCAAAAGACTCATCACAAAGGGTTCAAGCGCGGCATGGGATGTTCTGTATGCATAGGGGGTCATGCAGGTATCAATAATGTCAACCCCAGCTTCTACAGCTTTGAGATGTGTCATGGAGGACATGCCCGAGGTAAAATGGGAATGCAGATGAATTGGGGGCTTAACTTCCGCCTTAAGCGCTTTTACCAGCTCAAAGGCATCATAGGGTGCCATCAAACCTGCCACATCCTTGATGCAAATTGAGTCGGCACCCATCTCTTCAAGGGCTTTGGCCTTTTTCACATAGTACTCCAGATTATATACCTCTTGCCCCAGGCGCGGCTCTGTCAGGGTGTAGCAGATACAACCCTGGAAATGTGCACCACACTCTTTAATTACAGGTACCACGGTTTCAAAGTTTCTGTAATCATTGAGCGCGTCAAAGGTTCTGAAAATATCCAACCCGTTTTCCACCGTCTTTTTAACAAAAAGTTCGGCCAGGTCATCGGCATAGTTACGGTACCCGACAAGATTCTGGCCGCGCAGCAGCATTGAAATAGGGGTTTTCTTAAAGTACCGCTTCAGGGTGCGAAGCCGCTGCCAGGGATCTTCATTGAGATACCGGTGCATGGTATGAAAAGAGGCACCGCCCCAGACCTCCACAGCCCAGAACCCGATTTCATCCATCTGCTCTGCCACAGGGATCATATCTTCGGTGCGGCCCCGGGTGGCAAACAATGACTGATGGCCGTCCCGCAGGGAGAGATCCTGAATTTTCAGGGGATTTTTTGCCTTGGGTCGCGCTTGGGAGTAATCCATCTCAACCATTTTAACTTCATTGTGATCGGTCATAATATCCTACATATAATATCTTTTATTTATTTATATGAAAAACCAACAAGTTGTTGAGTTAATTTCATCTTTTATTGTGGGGCGATCCTGGATGTTAATAGACCAAGTCGGCCCATGGCCGTTATTTAAACATTCTTTGCCGTATCATTGCATTGGCATTCATAATTGCCTGCCGTCCAGAAAGGCCCCAAAGGTTCATCTGCCCACCCTGAGCAGCAGCTAAAGATTTGGCAGCGGCATCAGCAGCCTGATTTTGCATTGCTGCAACAGCGGCTTCTTCTTCCGTTTTAATATACATCCGAACGGCAGCCATGGCAGCAGCCAATCTTTTGTTTTCCATGAAAAAGGTCTCCTTGGCTTTTATTTAGTTAAGGGTTGCGCCTGGGTGTAAATAGTTGACCAGGTTCTTCCCATGGCCGTTACACCGGTATATTTCCGTGTTTCTTGGCCGGCCTGAATTCGCGTTTGGTGACCACAGCCTCCAGGGCATCTATGAGCCTGGGCCTGGTTTCACTAGGTACGATCACCGCATCTACATACCCCCTTGCTGCGGCACAATAGGGATTGGAAAACTGGGTATTATACTCTTCAATTTTCTGCTTGCGCGTGGCTGCAGGGTCTTCGGAATTTTTAATCTCCCTAGCATGGATGACGTTGGCCGCGCCTTCAGCCCCCATGACCGCAACCTCGGCCATGGGCCAGGCAAAGGCCATATCCGCACCAAGGTGCTTGGAACACATGGCAATATATGATCCGCCATAATCTTTGCGTGTAATCAACAGGAGCTTGGGCACAGTGGCTTCGGCGTAGCACCATAAAAGTTTTGCCCCGTGCCGGATGACCCCGCCCCACTCCTGATGGGACCCGGGCAGATAACCGGGTACATCGGCAATGGTGAGCAAGGGAATGTTAAAGGCATCACAGAACCGGATAAACCGGGTGGCCTTGTCGGATGCATCAATATCCAGACAGCCGGCCATAACCATGGGCTGGTTGGCAATAATACCGATGGGCCGGCCGTTAAGCCGTGCAAAGCAAATTACGATATTTCTGGCAAAATACTGGTGGGGTTCAAAAAAATAACCGTCGTCTACAATGGCGGCAATGACCTGTTTAACATCATAGGCCTGGTTGGATTTATCCGGAATAATAGTGTCAAGGACCGGTGCCATACGATGCGGGGAATCATCAGTGGGTTTGAGCGGGGGATCTTCCATATTGTTGGACGGTAGAAAGGATAACAGCTGCTTGATCTGTTCAATACAATCCTCATCAGATTCACAGGCAAACTGCGCCACCCCGGACTTTTCGTTATGGGTCATGGCACCGCCAAGTGCTTCAAAGGTAATCTCCTCGCCGGTAACCGCCTTGATGACATTGGGACCGGTGATAAACATATACGAAGATTCCTTGACCATAAAGATAAAATCAGTCATGGCTGGAGAATACACTGCTCCGCCTGCCGTGGGGCCCATGATGGCCGAGATCTGAGGAATCACACCGGACGCTGCGGAATTGCGAAAAAAAATTTCGCCGTAACCGGACAACGCGTCAATACCTTCCTGAATCCGGGCACCGCCGGAATCGTTCATGCCGATGACAGGTGCGCCGGCTTTAATCCCTAAGTCCATGACCTTACATATCTTTTTGGCCTGCATTTCGCCTAAAGAGCCGGCAGCGGCCGTAAAATCCTGAGCATAGGCAAAGACCAGTCGGCCGTTTACCTTTCCGTGTCCGGTGATAACACCGTCTGCGGGGATTTCTTTGGTTTCCATGCCAAAATTGGTGCACCGGTGGGTCATGAACATGTCCAGTTCCCTGAACGTGCCGGCATCAAACAGCAGGTTAAGACGCTGCCTGGCATTTAAAACGCCTTTTTCACGCCGTTTAGCCAAGGCTTTTTCACCGCCCATGGCCTTGATCTTTTTCTCTTTCAGCCTTAATTCCTGAATTTTGTCGGAAATGACTCCCATAATTCACATTTCTTTTTTAAATTATAATGTTGTTAAATGGATCTTTTTATCTGTTTTTGTAACTGAGATCGTTTAGGATACCGGAATTATAACATCACTGTTCAAGGCTGAAGCGCCATGCGCAGAACCATGTTTCAGGATGGGGATCCGGCGGACACCCGATACATTCGGTTTTAATTCTATCATCAACGCCTTCGGCAAAACGGGCGTACTCGACAAGACCGCCTGATTTGCAGGGATAATCGTCCAGGTTCTTGCGCATCCTTGCCCGCTGAACCCGGCATTCGTTCATCTGAAAAACAAAACTGGTTTCGGTTTCTTCCACAATGCTCTGCTCGTTGATGAATGCGTACATCCTGAAATTCAAGGCTCTTTTGAGCCCCTCAAGCCCCGGATGTTTACCCAGTCCCAGAATATTTTTTATTCTGTGGGCTTCAAAGGGGGAAAAGCGGGCCCAGCAAGAGTCATTGCACCGTTTGGCATCGTTCATACCGTGGGCGAACTCCACAGCCTGAAACCAGACACCGTCATTGGCAAGCCAGGCTTTTCCCACGGCTGCCATCAATTTTTCGGTTGTGGAATCATCCAGTGACATCAACGCATTGGGCATACCCTCTTCCAGTTCAAATTCCAGGGTGCGGGACAAATGTTTCATCAGAATGGTAATTGAAGATTGTGTGGCGGTATCCAGCGCTGCAAGCGCCTTTTCCATGCCCATCTGGTGCTGAACCTCGTTGAACCAGAGGCCGTAGTGAACAACAATACGGGTAAACATGTCGACCAGTTGTTTTTTCTGCATATCAGGGGCAAGGTCCTGGGCTTGGAACGGAGTGGAATCTTTCATGAATCGTCCTCCTTGTTAAAGGTTTGCCCACAAATTACTTAAAGTATTTCTTGGTGTCAAGCTCCTTTGTTCCCTTAGAAAAGGTATCCGCATATGGCTTTTTCTAATGTTTCTTTCATCACGAAAGACACGAAGTTCATGAAGATTTCAAGGAGTTAAGCTTCACGTCTTCGTAAACTTTATGATGATTTAAAAAATAAAACTTATTTGAGATTTACATTACTTTTACATCCCAACAGGCCAATTTTTGTGACCATTTCATTGATCCGGTGATGTTTTTACTCAATCAGTTCACGAAACGCATCCAACTCTTTTTTTGAATAGTGAAAAAACCGGTCATGGACGTTATCGGCAAAGGTTTCAAATTTCTCATACCCCGCCCTGTCCAGGGAGGCCGAATAAAGATTAACAACCAGGTCATGGGCAATATAATCTTCACTGACCTCAATGAATCCTTCATCCCGGGTCCAGGTCGCCTTTGAGTCCGCCCCCCGGGAGACAACACCGGACACGGCATGGCAACGATCCACGATCACTGATAAAAATCGCTCTTTTTTCTCAGCCATATACCGTGCAAGCCTGCGGTGAGGCACAAGGTCCTCATACACATTTTGGGGACCAAAATAGATGCCGCGAAGCATCACGCCACGGTCAAGGGCGGCATCCAGTTCCTCGGTCAACAGGCAAAGCTCTTCATCCCAGATGGACAGGGCAATGCGCTTTTGGGCCCCCTTGATCAGGACAGCCAGAAAAGACAGGATATTATCCCGTCCCTGGATCACTACCAAGGGGTTGTCCTGTTTCGGTTCCCGGTACAAGCGGCCTGCATATTCAGTCAAATCCTGAAAAATTCCCTGAAACCGGGATCGAAGTTTTTTAATAAAAATCTTAGGATCCATAGGTGTATAGGCTTTTGACTTTCCATCGTCCTGTTCAAACACCATCTGCTTAGCAATCAGATTTTTAAGCACCTCATAAATCCGGGACCGGGGAATCCCCGAAGCCTTGCTCAGGGCGTATCCGTTCAAAGGATACTCTTCCAGAAGCGCCAGATAGGCTTTGCATTCATAGACCGAAAACCCTAAGGCTTTCATATGCTCCGTAATCTGTTCAACCTTATCCATATCTATAGAACCTCAATGCCTAAACAAGCTCTGGTGTTTGGACAAAAAGTTGCCCATATGCAAGGCGCAGAAAAATTTGCAAACGGAGCAACCTCATGGTTGTGAGACCCGATCTTATATTTTGGCAAAATTGTCTGCAACGCCGCAGATGGGTGACTTTTTGTTCAAACACAGCTTAAGACCAGCCAGGCTACGGCTACGGACCCTAGTACAGGAACAATAATCCCTCCTTTAAAAAGTCCGTAAACCAGGGTAAAGCCCATGCCGGCAACACCGGCCCAGGGCAAAGCCGGCGTAGCAGTGAAAACGCCGGGAAGAATCAGTGCACCAATGGCAGCCACCGGGATGCACTTTAAAAAGGCATCCAGGCGAACCGGTATCCTTGCATTTCTGAAAAAAAGAAACGGGGCCAGGCGCGGCAGATACGTAACAGCGGCCATGCCGAAAATTAAAGGAATCAGACTCCTATCCATGGGCATTGTCCTTCTTGATGAATCCGGGATTAAAAAAGGCACCGGCAGTGGCGACGACTAGAATACAGACGATAATACTCCACCCCTTTGGCAGAATATTCGCCGTAACCAGAAACCAGTTAAACAGCCCGGAAGAAATTGCCAGAACAAGAGAACGCAAAGAGGATTTCAATTCAGGCATAAGAATCGCCAAAAGAAGCGCATACAGAGCCACACCCATACTCTGGGTGAGAATATCAGGCATAAATCTTCCAAGCACAAATCCCGCCAAAGTGCCGGACACCCATCCGGTATAAGCGGTCAGTTCCAGAGGCATGACAAACTGCCGGGTCAATTTTTTTTGGGAAAAAGACATCACTGAAAAGGTTTCATCGGTCACGCCAAAGGCCATGGGCAAATAATATTTAACCGCCCTTTCACGAATCCGGGTGGACAAATAGGCGCTCATAAGAAAATGCCGGAAATTGACCAGCAAAGTGGTCAGTATAATTCCCACCGGCCCCATGCCTGTCGCCAGTAGATTTAAAGCAATAAATTGACTGGCACCGGCAAAGACAACAATGGAAAACAACATGGCTTCACTAAAGGTGGTACCGGTTGTCCTGGCCAGAATGCCAAAGGCCACGGCGGCCGGGAAATATCCGATAAATATGGGAATACCGGCTTTTATGGCGTCCCAGGTGTCTGAGTGCTGCATCAATATGGCCTCCAAGTCAAATTTAGTGGCTATTATAGTAACTACTACTTAAACGTCAAGCCAAAATGCAACCGGGCCGAATCAAGCTTGGAGCGTGTCAAGAAGAATAATGATCATTTGACCATTATTCTTCTTGACATCACCACACAGCAACCCTATATTATGATCAAATGATCAAAACAAAACACGGAGCCGGCCGAAAATGATGCGGCCGACATCGAACGGACAGGGTCAAAAACCCTGATAAAATAAAAATGAAAGGAGAAAATATCATGCCAGGATTTAATCAAAGAGGACCACAAGGAGTAGGACCCATGACCGGAAGAGGCCAGGGGATTTGCGGTAACCGCAACGCGACCGGGGCCGGATACGGAACTGGTTATGGCGCGGGGTACGGCGGCCGGGGATGCGGCCGGGGATTTGGCGGTGGCCGGGGTATGGGTCGCGGCATGGGCCGTGGGTTTGGACCTGCTGCCCCCCCCGTATCCGGGGCTTTAAGTGAAAGTGCGCTCCAGGACAGGGCCAGAATACTTGAAGATGAACTCAACGCCATAAAGGCTCAGCTGAACAGCATGCCTGAAGACAAATAATCGTTAATAATACCCGGGTGGACAGGGAAAGTCCTTTCCCCCGGATTATCCACAAAAAAAAATCAGCCGGCGGTTGGCAAATCCGCCGACTGATTTTTCAAGGATAATAAGGAGGTTATGCAGCCAGTTTTTTAATTCAAAAAACGGCGTTAGGTACAACCTACCATAATTTTATTATTTGTCAATAAAAAAGTTTTACCTACATAACTTTTATCTGATTTTTGCTAAAATGCGGGATGCCCATTTGGCATCACCCAGGCGGCCTGAAACGCTGGTACCCAACTGAGACAATGCATCGTTGCTCAACGCATTAAGCTCTGCCTCTTCGTACACGGCTGCGGCATTCTCGGCATCTCCGGCATCAACGAGAAGGGCTTCAGCCAAAAAGATCTGATCGCTGAATTCGGTCAGTTTCTGGCGTCCCAGAACCAGCAGTTCTGAAAGGATGCTCTTGTCGGAAGTCTGCTGTTTAATCAGCGCCACAAGGCCTGCATAGTCCTGTTTGCTGCGGCAAAGACCTTCAGCGGATTTATACAATGCCATTGCGCCGTCTTTATCTCCAAGCAGATTCAGGGTAGCACTGCCTGCAAAGGTAAAATCGTAAACGGTTTTGGCTTTGCCGGCTACACTGCTGATAAGTTTTTGGGCCCACTCTTTATCATCGAATTTCTCAATGGCCACAGCGGCAAGTTTCATCAGATCGCCGTTGCCGGACGCCTTTGACTGTAAGCCGGAATAGATCTGTTTTACCCAGTTACTGTCCCCAAGGGTATCCTGGATGGCTGTGGTCAGGGTATTGTAATCGCCATAGCTTTTGCATTTATCCAGAAGTGCCGTATAGATCTCTTTGATCCATTCGGCATCATTGAGATCCGCATGGATGGCAGCTGCAAGCTTGATAAAATCGCTGAAATGAATGGTAAGTTTTTCGCATTTTTTATACAGTTTAGCCGCATAAAATTTATCAGCGGTTTCTTTAAATACTTCAACGGCCAGTTCGCGCATGGGCGCACAATTGGTGATTTCATTTTCCCGCAGGGCAAAATCATCGTACATTTTCCCAAACTCTTCACGTTTGGCTTTCTGGAAAGCAATGGAGTCAGTCCATGCTTTGTCGTCTTTGGCCACGTCAAGAATGGCATCAGCGGTTTTAAGGAAATCCGCATTATTTTTCACGGCAGCCTGGGCTTGTTTCAATACGGGCAGGGCTGCAGCGGTATCACCCAGGTCTTTGGCCATGGCCACAGCCAGGGAAACCAACTGAGCGCAGTCAGGATTGGTGGCAGCTGCTTTCTGGTAAACGCCGGAGGCAAACGCTGCGTCACCGGTATTCTCAAAACTTGCTTTGGCAAGTTTCAGGTATTCGTCAAACTTTGCATACTTCTCTTCGGCTTTCTTATATACGGACAAGGTAAACTCATTGTCGTCCAACTGAGCTTTGACGATTTCAGCAAACTTGAGCAGCTCATCTCCTTTTTCCAGAGAACCGGTGGCTTTTTCATAAATGGCCCGGGCAAAATCCTTATCCCCCAGATCTTTTATGGCGCCTGCGGCAAGGGCGCTGAATCCGTCAGCAGTTTTAGCAGCAGCAATACCCTTTTCATAAATTTCTTTGGCCTTGTCTTTATCTTTGGTGCTGTCCAGGATGGATTTGGCAAAGGAGACAAAGTCTTCGGGCTGGGTGCATTTTTCAAAGGCTTTGTCCATGACCTGTTTGGCCATGTCCGGATCGGTTTTGGCAAGCTCATTGCTCAGATTAAGGAAATCGGTGAGCTTGGTGCATTTACCCATGGCAGCCTCATTCATCTCCTTGGCCATATCATCCAGACCAAGTTTGCCTGCAGCAGTGCCAAGGCCGATGAAATCCGCAGCACTCATGCACAGCATTTTGGCATTGGAAAGAAAATTGCCTACCACGTCGTCATCACCGATAATCTCTTTGGCAGCTTCGGCATAAACCACGGCTTCGTCATAGGTCTGGGCCCACTCGGCACCCTCTTCCATCAGCTCAACGGCCCAGTCCTTATCATCCAGACCTGTTACAATCTCCTTGGCCACACCAATGTATTCTTCCGGTGCATCACAGCTTTCCGCTTTCTCTTCCAGTTCTTCTTTGAGTCCCATAATCTCTCCTTATTTGGTTTTGTTTAATGATTTACGGGTATTATTCATCAATACAATTCTATTCAACGACAATTATTTTCAACGGGTAACGCCCGTCAGCACACAATTATTTCTTGGAGCGGCACTATAAACATCCACGACTCTAATAACATACTGATATAAAAACAGACAATGGAGATTTTTAATAAAGTTAAATTTTTTAGGGTATTGAAAAAGAAATACCCATGACATATAAGCCTTTTATGGTTCCTGATATTTCTTACAGCCTGTTTCCAAACCCATCTTATTTTAGACGATTCCTGCCTGTTTTGCTTATTATTTGCGGTATTGCATGGGGCCTTTTTTTTGTCACATTCGGCACAGCCCAGGCCAATCCCTTTACCCGGAAAAACACAAACCCTGTGCCCCAACACCAGGATGATTCTTTGCAACCGGCACTGAAAAGCCCCAATAATCCGACGCCGGGAACAGTTGCGTCAAAATCAAATCTTATGGAACGAATTATCTTTTTCCAGATGAAAAGCAAGAAAAAAATGACGACTCTTATCCGGCTGGCGAAAAAAACCGGAGAAACCGCCCCACTTTTATGGGTTCTTGCAGCGGCCTTTGCATACGGAATGGTGCATTCTGCAGGTCCCGGCCACGGTAAAGCCCTTGCTCTGTCCTATATTGTATCAATCAACCCCACACTTCCCCGCGCCCTTGTTTTTGGCAATATCCTGGCCATCAGCCACGGGATGTCCGGAGCCGTGCTGGTTTTCTGTGTCAAATTTCTTTTGGAAACATCCGTTTCAGGCACGCTTGCGTCGGTCACCCGGACTACCCAGATCGCAAGCTATTCCCTGATTATTGTATTAGGCTTGTTCCTTTTTTTACGGAAATTGCCGTTATGGAAAAAAACTAAACCGCTTGATGATGCGTCTATTGGAGAATCACAGATAACCATGGATGCAAAATCCATACTGCCTGCTGTTTTCATTGGTATGGTTCCCTGCCCAGGTGTCGTGTTAGCCGTTCTGTTCTGTCTCTCATTGGGGCTACCCGGATTCGGTATTATGCTGGCCTGTGCCATTACGCTTGGCATGGCCTCAACACTGTCTTTAGTCGTACTGACTGTCATGGCCGGGAAAGCCGCCCTTCTTACCCCCCTGTCCCGGCGTTTTTCCTTTGCACACAATGCAGGAGATCTCCTTGAAGCCGCGGCAGGCTTAATCCTATCGGCCCTATCTCTTATGCTCTTACTCACTGTCTTAAACACCTAAAGACATAGTTACCAAATACAGTAAAATAAAAAAACCATTGACAAAAATTTAAAAAAATGAAAGATAAGTTTTTCGTTTAATGGTAAGACATAGCTAACAATTATTTAATTTATGTATTATATGTCTCCAGAAAAACAAAACCTTTTTGTAATAAAAAAAATTTAAAACTATAAAATTATTACCTAAAGAGGACAATTATGACATTAGACAAACTTAAACCAGGCAACAGCGGAACGATCAAAAAGCTGTCCATCAAAGACAAACTTGGCCAAAGGTTGATGGATATGGGGATTTATCCGGGTCTTACACTAAACGTGGTCCGTAACGCCCCCCTCGAAGATCCCATGGAGGTGGAGATCGACGGTTACTTCATCAGTCTGCGCCACGATGAAGCCCGGTTTATTGAGGTGGAGAGCAGATGACTGACCGATTATTGGTCGCCCTGGCCGGCCAACCCAATTGCGGGAAATCAACGGTCTTCAATGCCCTGACCGGTGCCAAGCAGCATGTGGCCAACTATCCCGGGGTCACTGTGGACAAAATGTCCGGGTGGTACAAGCATGGGGATACCCGGGTGGATGTGGTAGACCTTCCCGGTACCTACTCTTTGACTTTCTATTCCCCGGAAGAACGGGTATCAAGGGATTTTATTCTCAATGAGAAACCCGATATAGTGGTCAATGTCATGGACGCATCAAACATCAAGCGATGCCTGTACCTGACATTCCAGGTCATGGAGATGGAAACCCCCATGATTCTTGACCTGAACATGATGGATGTGGCGGAGAACCGAGGCGTCATCATAAATGTGGATGCATTGACCCGGAATTTAGGTGTGCCTGTGGTGGCCACGTCCATGAAACAAGGCCGGGGAAAACGGGAGTTGTTTGACGCCATTGCAGATGCCGGACGCAAAAAATCGCCTGATGCCCTGTTTAAGGTGGATTACGGCCCCATGGAAACCGGTATCCGCAATATCTGTGAAATAATCCGGGAAGATACTGGCGATCTTAAAGCATATCCGGCCAGATGGCTTGCCGTCAAGCTCATGGAAGGCGATGAAGAGATCCAAAAACTGATCGTGGAAAAAGGTGCTAATGGCAGGCAAATCCTTTACCATGTGAAAGAGTTGAGAGACCAATTTGAAATCGACTATGACCAGGACACGGCACTTGCCGTGGCCCAAGCCAGATATATGGCCGCCGACAAAGTGACTGCCGGCTGCCTGACCCTGCCGGCTGAGAAAAAACAACCCATGTCCGACCGGATTGATGCCGTGGTCTGCCATAAATTCATGGGGCCGGTGGTTTTGGTGGCTGTCATCTGGCTGCTGTATTATCTTTCCATCGTCCAAGGCTACAACCTGACCAACTACACCTGGCCGCTTCTGGCCAAACTGCGGGGCTTTGTGGCGGACATCGTCCCGGCCGCAGGCTTCATTGATGTGCCCTTGATCTCGTCGTTTGCGTTGTGGCTGATTGATTCGGTGAATGCTCTGCTCAATTACATCCCTATTTTCTTTATTCTCTTCGGTTTGATCGCCATCATGGAAGACAGCGGCTACATGCCGCGAATGGCTTTTATCATGGACCGGCTTTTCAGCCGGTACGGCCTTCACGGCCAGTCCACCCTGCCCATGGTGCTTGGCGGCATTTATGTGGGCGGATGTGCCGTCCCCGGCGTCATGTCCTGCAAGGGGATTCCGGATGAGCGGTCCAGGCTCACCACCATTTTGATTATCCCCATGCTCAACTGCCTGGCCAAGGTGCCCCTCTACGTATTGCTGATCAATATCTATTTTTCAGCTCACAAGGGTCTGGCCATGTTTTATATTTCCACCATCAGCCTGTTAATGGTGCTGCCCGTCTCCAAGCTGTTGACCACCACAGTGCTCAAAGACAAACCCACCTCTCCCTTTGTCATGGAAATGCCCCCCTATCATATGCCCACGTTCAGGGGGGTTGTGGGCCGGGCACTGGAAAGGGTATGGATGTTCATTAAAAAAATCACATCCATTGTCGTGGCACTGGCTGTGGTAATTTTTATTCTCTTGCAGTTCCCCGGTATTTCCCCCGAACGAAAAACTTACTTTCAGACCCAGAAAGATCAGGCCATAACCAAATTTCGAACCAGCATTGCCCAGACACCCTATGCCGAAATACTGGCCGGGGATAAGCTTATGGAGATGGTGCACTTCTGGAAAAGCTACAAGGATAAAAAAATGCTGGCAAGGGGTGGTGATAGGACAGCTGCGCTGAATGCCGAATTCCAAAAGATCAATCCGCAATTCTTTATCATTGCCCAGCCCGGCAAAGACAAAGTGGCCAAAAAAGTGAACAGAACCTTTAAAAAACTGTTCAAAACCCGAAAAGGGCTGCTGCGGGAAATGCGCAAGGAAAGAATTGATGCAAGTTTTCTGGGTAAAATGGGCCGATTTCTTGAACCTATCACCCAGTTTGCAGGATTCAACTGGCGAGTCAATGTGGCGCTGTTGTCGGCCTTTGCCGCCAAGGAAAGCTCCGTAGCAACCTTGGGCGCTTTGTATGAACAGGAAGATGACGGTTCAGACGGCTCTCTGGAGTCGCGCATGGCAAAAAGTGAAGAAGGATTCACCCCGCTGCATGCTTTGGCCCTGATGATGTTCATGGTTCTTTACCCGCCGTGCCTGGCCACCTCCATTGCCGTTAAATTGCAGTCCGGATCTGTCAAGTGGATGCTGTTCGGCATGTTTTACCCCATGATGCTGGGCATCAGCGTGGCCACGTTTATATTTACCGGCGGTAGCCTGTTGGGCTTAAACGGGCTCCAGGCCATGGGCGTCTTTTACGCAATCGCATTGTGCACAACTATTGCCACAGGATTTATAAAAACAAAATCAGAATTTGAACAAGCCCGGCAGGCATTTATCTAAGAGGATGGCCTGCCGGGCAAACTTTTTTAATTTTACAAGGAGAAAAAAATGAAACTAAAATTATCTGTATTAACTTTTGCCGCCATGGTGTTTGGTTTTCTTATGATCCCGGCAGTCCAAGCCCACACACCATTGTGTTCCTGCTATGACAACGGCGATGGCACTGTGACCTGCGAGGGCGGATTTTCCGATGGATCTTCGGCCGCAGGCGTTCAGATGCGCGTTGAAGACGGTGCCGGAAAGGTACTGATTCAGGGAAAAATGGATGACGACAGTGAGTTCAGCTTTGACAAACCCGCAGGCGACTACCTGGTAAAGTTTTATGCCGGAGAAGGTCACGAAATCTCTGTAAACGGTAAGGAAATCACCGAATAGCCAAGCTTTTGCATACTCAAAAGGAGAAAATCTTGAAGATGAAACATCTTATTACCACCATCAGCACCCTGGCCATTTTGGCACTTACCGTACCGGCATTTGCCCACTTTCAGATGATTTATACCCCTGAAAGCGCATTGAATAAAGGGGGCAAAATTCCTTTGGCCATCGTTTTCACCCATCCCTTTGAAGCCGGCCACACCATGGACATGGGCACCCCGGAACAATTTTTTGTGACCCGTTCAAGGGGTGAAAATACGCCTAAAAAAACGGATCTTCTGCCAACGCTGAAACCCATTAAATGGACCAGCCTGACCAATGCCGGCGCCGCCTATGAAACCACCTATTCCGCAAGAGGCGGCGACCATATCTTCTGTTTAGTACCTGCCCCCTACTATGAAGCCGGCGAAGACGCATATATCCAGCAGTCTACCAAAATGATTTTAAATGTAGGCGGAGAGCCCGGGGCCTGGTCAGAGCCTATAGGTCTTGACTGCGAGATTGTTCCCCTGTGCAAACCCTATGACCGCTGGACCGGCAACGTATTTCAGGGCAGAGTGCTGTTCAAAGGCAAACCTGTGGCCGGCGCCGAAATTGAAATTGAATTTTTAAACCATCAGCCTTTGCTTGACAAAAAAGCCTTTGCCAAAGAAGCCGCTGCTGTTGCCCCACAGGATGCCTTTGTGCTGCAGACCATTTTTGCCGATGACAACGGCGTTTTCACCTTTGGCATCCCCAAGGCCGGATGGTGGGGTTTTGCAGCCTTAGGGCTTGACCCCGAAGGAGCTTTTAAGGGCAAAGAGTGCTCCAAGGATGCAGTGATCTGGATTCAGGCCCAAGATATGAACTAAGCAATGAGATAAACAACCAAACTTGCCGGTGCCGGCCCTGTCTCCTTCCCTAAGACCGAATATCATCTTTTCTCCCAAGGATACTCGACACAAGGGCCGGCACTTTCCAGTTTTTAAACTGTTACACTGTAAAAAACACCATGAACTACCCTGATCATGATGCCCCAGGACAGACCCCATGCACCCTGTAATTCATGTTGACCACCTTTGCCACTGTTACGGCAACCATTATATTTACAAAGACCTGAACTTTTCCATTGTCCCTGGAAAAATATACGGGCTGTTAGGCAAAAACGGTGTGGGCAAAACCACGCTGATTAAAATATTAATGGGATTTTTACGGCCTGTATCCGGTACCTGCAAAGTATTCAACGAGCCTTCCCATGCCCTGTCACCTGCCGCCCGGGCCCGGATCGGGCTCTTATTTGAAGGCCATGTGGCCTATGAGTTCATGTCCATTCGCCAGATCGAAAAATTTTATGCCCCGTTTTATCCAAACTGGGATGCCGGTATCTACTACAGGATGGTGGAAAAATTAAATCTTGGGTATAGTCATCAGATCCGCCAGATGTCCTGTGGCCAGCGCTCCCAGGTGGTGCTCGGGCTGTTGATGGCCCAGCAACCGGAACTGTTGCTGTTAGACGACTACTCTATCGGACTGGATGCGGGATACCGAAGACTTTTTCTTGATGAGATGCGCAACTATTTAGCCGGCGGCAACCGCACTGTGCTTTTAACTTCCCACGTGATTCAGGATATGGAAAATTTTGTGGATGAAGTCATTTTCCTGGAACATGGGGGAAATGTGATGAATATCCGTCTTGATAAGTTTCAAAGACGATTTTCCTGTTTCCGGCTGCCGGTAAAAACCTGCATCCCGGTTAACGGTTCAAACCATGGTATCCGACCAAACATGCAAAAAGAGAAACTGCTTGGGGCCTGTCCATTACTCAAAAACATAGAGCTACACCCGACCCATTGGGATCTATTCACATTTGCATCCAAAGAAGATCTGTTCCCAGCGCTGGACACAGCCGGTGTAAGCAGCAGTCTGCTTGAACCGGTTTCTTTAAGTCTGGAAGATGCCTTTATTGGTTACACGGGAAGGTATTCATGATTTACGCCATCTTCAGAAAAGAGTTTTTTAAGATCCGGGTTATGTGGCTGCTGGTATTCATTGCCAACCTTTGCCTTTTGATACACATCTGGATTTCAACCCGCAGGCTGTTTGCTCTGGACCATGCCGAGGTGGTCTGGTACCGGGTGTTGCAACTGGGGCAAATCCATTTTGAACACCTGAAATTTGCTCCGGTGCTTTCCGGTGTTCTGATTGCCTGTTTTCAATTTCTGCCCGAGATGTGGGGGGAGCGGTTCCGGCTCTCATTGCACCTGCCTGCCTCCGCCGGTTTCGTGGCCATGGGCCATCTGCTGGCAGGAATTTTTGCCTATTCGCTCGTGGCTCTGGCCGATCTTTTGGGCATCTGGCTGATCACCAGTATCTATTTTCCAGCACAGGGCATCATGGTCAGTCTGCTCACGGCCCTGCCCTGGATCATGGCAGGCATCTGCGCGTATCTTGGCATGGCCCTGACCCTGCTTGAACCGGATTTTCGGCTTAAAGCTGTTAATCTGGCACTGACAGCCGGTATGGTCGGATGCTACCTGATCAATACCCGGCCCGGGGCATTTGGCCCAAGCCTGCCCGTACTCATTGTGCCCTTGGCGTTGATGGTACCTGCGGTCATGGTACCGGTTTTCAGGTTTCGCTACAGGAGAATGGGATAATGAATCGAAGTTCCATTGCCGTATACGCCATTTTAATCATCCTGGTATCTGCGGCTTACTTGCCCATGCTCTACGACAAAATGTTTATGGATGAGGTGGAAAAAACCCATCTGTTTTACAGTCCGGTGAGTCATGATTTTATTTTAAAAGAAAAAATTGTGGGAAAGGTACCTCAGGCGGCCCAGGGTATGGCCGAGGACCATCACAGCAATATTGCCTACATCAAGGCTGACGGCACCTATGTACCGCGCAAAACCTTTGAACAGCACCTGCCTTTTATTTTTTATAAAAACATGGAGATCTGGGGGCTTTTACCTATTACTTTAAACGGATGCACCTTTGATAAACAGACCATCAAGTCGAATCGAAGGGTGCTGGAACTCAAAGCCCGCGATCTGCCGGGCAAATCCCCTGACGTACCGTTTTTCCCACTGCTGGAGTCAAACCCCGGACAAGCCAGGCTGGTGTTCCCCGAGGACCGGTTCCGTATGACAGATACGGCCATGGAGTTCATCTATGCGAGAACAAATACCCTGGACACCGTTCTAACCAAAATGTACACCATCACCCTTAAAAAAAGAGGGTTTAAGTTTCCGGCCCGGTCGGTAAACGGCAAGTTTACCGTACTCAAGCCCTTTGACGAAGGGGTCTTTATTGTGGATCATAATTACCGGATTTTTCACATTAAACGGGTGGATGACAAACCTTTAATCAAACAGACCCCCATTCCACCGGATTTAAAAATCAGAGCCATAAAAATATCCGAAAACAAACAGAAACAATACTATGGCCTTGCCCTTGCTGAAGACGGCCGCATCTTTCTTTTAGGGTATGACAACTACCGGCTGACGCCCATTCCTTTAGCCGGGTATGACCCGGACCGCATGGACCTAAAGCTGATATTCAATCCCTTGTATTGCACAGCCGTCTATTCAGATGAGACAACTATCCGGGCTGTGGCCATGGATAAAAATTTTACACCTGTTAAAACCTATGAACACACCATGTCCAGGGCGACGGCCACCGCGGCCACCCATATCCGGGAAATATTGTTTCCCTTTATCCTTAAAGTCGGCCCGACACAACAGAGCGGATATGTAACAGCCCGACTTCTCCCCGGTAGCCTCTGGTCATTCACCGGCATGGGGCTTTTCACCCTGCTGTTTGTTGCAGGCTCAAAAATGATGACAGGCGCATGGCCCGGAAGCTTGCCTATCATCATCATAACCCTGACCGGAATTTACGGCCTGGCTGCCATGACCACAGCCACAGCCTGTGAATGATAAAATTATCCATAAATACATCTACATATAACGTAACAAGGAGACAAAAATGAAATTCTACACCCCGGCTCATCCTAACTTTTCACTTCGACATGCATTGTTACTGATCCCGATACTGATCTGCCTGACAGCGTCCAGTGTATTCGGTCACACCCTCTACATCCAGTCTTCCCGCTACCTGGCCAGTGAAGGCAAATCCATTCCGTTTTTCTTCTGTTACGGCCACTTCACACCTGTGGCGGACGGTATCCGGGGTAAAAAACTGAACAAGGTCCAGGTTATTGCACCCAACGGCCAGGCCCAAACCGTTGAAATAATGGACGGCAAAGGGCTGCATTCACACATGGTGGAGTACAACGCCCCCGGGATATGGGGATTGACCACTGAAACAACGCCTGGATATTACACTTACTATAAGGATAAAAACGGCAAAGAGCGGCATGCCATCAAATCCATTGACCAAATTAAAAACCGGCTTGGCCAGGTCATTAGAAGTTATTATTCCAAACAATACGCCAAAACCTATGTGAAATGCGATACCCCCACAGAGCCTTTCCCAGCCAACCTGGGCCTGCCTTTGGAACTGGTCCCCACACAGAATCTGTTTGATCTCAAACCAGGCAGTACGCTGGCCCTTGATGTGTACCTGGACGGCAAACCATATACAGGTAAAGGCACATGGGATGCAACTTACATGGGTTTTTCCACCCAGGCAGAAGACAATTTTTACCCGCACACACAAGTTGAGGGTTCAAGGGTTTCCATTCCCCTCCCCAACCCGGGCAGATGGTTTATCCGCTATTTTATCAAAGTAGATGCCCCTGAACAGGACAAAGACAAATATCTTCAGATGAAGCTGACCGCCTCGTTGACATTACAAATTGATAATAAACGAAAAACACCCGAGCCCCAATCCCATTAAACCAGCTTGCTGACCATTTATGTATAGCCGCACCAACACAAGCCTGCCTTAGGTTTCGGGTTCCTTCTTATCCCTTTTGCCATACCCGGAACCCGGCAGGTTTGCTATATTCCTTTGCCAAAACATATTGACGGTATAAACCGGCTACATTATTCTGACCTCGTTTCAACCGGAAGCGGCCTTATCTTGATTTAACGCTTTCGATGCCAAAGGATTCGGTTCATGCAAAAACGTTTTTTATTTCTGTCAGACGCCCTTAGGTCAAAAATCTGTCTAATTTTTATTTTTGTAACGCTGCTCACGGGCTGCAAAGCCGTAGGGCCGGACTATAGACAGCCGGACCTTTTCCCTGAAGGGCCTTGGCATGCCCCCATGCAAAAGGGATTGGCCCAGATACCGGCAGACCCGGAACAGCTGGCCCAATGGTGGACCGTGCTCAATGATCCGGTGCTCACGGATCTGATATCCCGTGCAGTTCAAAATAATCCGGATGTAAAACTGGCCCTGGAACGTATTCGTCAATACCGGCTGCTCAAGGGAATTAAACAATCAGACAGGTTGCCCACCGTCAATGCCTCGGGGGGGGCGTCGTGGAGCGGTACCAGCAATGAAGGCGGTACCGGCACCGTTTCCAAGGCCTATAGCGCGGGACTTGATGCAAGCTGGGAAATTGACCTGTTCGGCCGGATACAACGCTCCATTGAAGCTGCGGACGCAACGCTTTCAGCCAAACAGGAGGTGCTGCGAGACGCTTTGGTCAGCCTCGTGGGAGACCTTGCCGCAAGTTACATTGATGTACGAACGGCCCAGATACGCCTGAATGTTGTCCGACAAAGCATTAACTCCCAGACAGAATCATTCCAGCTCACCCAGTGGCAGAACCAGGCGGGCCTCACCGATGAACTGGATGTTCACCAGGCCCGGTACAGCCTGGAAAATGCCAAAGCCCAGATTCCGTCCCTTGAATCCACCCTGTCCGAGGCCATGAACCGCGTAGCCGTGCTCTCGGGTCTTGCCCCCGGCACCCTGAATGAAAAACTGATCCCCCCCTACCCTTTGCCCATGCTGCCGGCGACCATTGCCGTTGGGCTTCCTGCAGACGCCCTGCGCCGCCGGCCCGATATCAGAGAGGCTGAGTACGAACTCATTGCCCAGACCGCCCAGGTGGGCGTGGCCACGGCAGACCTTTATCCTAAATTGACCCTGTCCGGCTCCATTGGCGTGGATGCCCTGAGCCCTGCCGAGCTCATAGACAATACGCTGGATCCTTCCCACTGGGCCCGGTCTCTGGCCGCAAGCCTCTCCCATACCCTGTTTGATGCCGGCGCTATTCGTAAAAATATAAAAGTCCAGGACTCATTGCAGGAACAGGCCCTGATACAATACGAATCGGCGATCCTCTCTGCCCTGGAAGAGGTGGAAAATGCCCTGGTGGCCTACGTCAAGGAACAGATCCGGCTGGAACACCTGACCGTTGCCGCCGAACAGGCCCGGATTGCTGAAGATCTGGCCAAAAAAAAATACGAATCCGGTCTTGTTGATTTCACCACGGTGCTGACATCCCAGCAGAACGTGTTATCCTATGAAAGTGATCTTGCCACAAGCCAGGGGGCCTGTGTCTCCAATCTGATCTTCCTTTATAAAGTCCTTGGCGGGGGCTGGACCCCGGTCGAATCTGACATCCCAAAGGGCGAACAACTCAAACCTGAAACAGAGCAAACCTCTTAACATCTTTGGAGTCCCCATGGATTTAACTGATGATATAAATGCGACATTAAAAAACACCAGTCCCACAAAAAAGGGCAAAAAGCGAATTTTCGTAGTTTTTTTGATTCTGATTATATGCGCAGCAGGGGCATATTTTTTTCTGCTGCCCCAAGGCTCGTCCGGCGGCGGGCCGGACGCCGGCATCTCTTTTAAGACGGCACCGGCCGCTATAACCGATATTCACGTAACCGTGTCTGCCACCGGCACACTGGAGCCCACCAATGAGGTGGAGGTGGGCAGCGAATTATCCGGCACCATCCAGGAGGTGTTTGTGGATTACAACGACCAGGTCACCGAAGGCCAGGTCTTGGCCCGACTGGACATTACGGACCTGCAGGCCCAGGTGCGTAAAAGTAAAGCGTCTCTGGCATCTGCCCGGGCCTCCGTACGCCAGGCCCAGGCGACAGTGGAAGAGACAAAACTGAAGTTAAAAAACCTCAAAAAAGTTCGAGAATTGAGCGGCGGCAAAGTGCCGGCTCAGACCGATATGGATGAAGCCCAGGCCAACTACACCCGGGCTCTGGCTGATGAAGCCAGGGCAAAAGCAAGTGTAGCCGAGGTCCAGGCGTCTTTGGACAGTACCTTAACCGAACTGGCCAAGGCAGATATTATCTCTCCGGTAAACGGGGTCGTCCTGACCCGGGACATTGAAAAAGGTTCCACTGTGGCAGCCTCATTTGAGGCCCCGGTGCTGTTTACCTTAGCTGAAGACTTAACCAAAATGAAGCTGAATGTAGATGTGGACGAAGCAGATATCGGTGTGGTCACGGAAGGACTTGACGCCAACTTCACCGTAGATGCCTACCCCCAGCGCAAATTTGCGGCAAAAATCCAACAGGTCCGGTTTAATGCCACCACCACGGACGGGGTGGTCACCTATGAAACCATCATGACCTGTGACAACGCCGATTTAGCGTTGCGTCCGGGCATGACCGCCACAGCGGACATTATTGTCAAGCAGGCGAATCAGGTCTTATCCGTACCCAGTGCCGCCCTAAGATTCTCAATGCCCAAGCCCGAAAAAAACAGCAGCAGCCCATCGTTATTAAGGATGTTCATGCCCGGCCCGCCCAGACGCGGGAACCGCCCGACCAAGCATGTGACTATCACAGGCGGCAAAGACCAGAAGACGATATGGATTCTGGATGAAAACAAACGGCCACGTCCTGTGCCTGTTAAAACGGGCTTAACTGACGGTGTCAACACCCAGATTCTGGAAGGAGAGATCACCCAGGGCACCGAAGTCATTGTCTCAGCAACAACAAAGGGCAAATAAAGCCATGGCCGAAAAAGAACGCCCTTTGATTTCCCTGACTCAGGTCACCAAGGCATACGGCAGCAACGAAGCCAAAATCTTTGCATTGCGAGGCATTGATCTGTCCATTGAATCCGGTGAATTTATTTCGGTGATGGGACCGTCTGGTTCGGGAAAATCCACCTGCATGAACATTTTAGGATGTCTGGACACCCCCACGTCAGGCCAGTATAAATTCGGCGGGGTGGAGGTGAGCCATATGAGCCGAAAACAACTGGCCACCCTGCGCCGGTTTTATCTTGGCTTTGTATTCCAGGGGTTTAACCTGCTGAACCGGACTACGGCCATGGAGAATGTGGAGCTGCCCTTGATATACAGGGGCATGCCGCCCAAGGAACGTAAAACGCTGGCGCGCAAAGCCCTTGAACAGGTGGGGCTTGCCGGGCGAGAAGCCCACACCCCCGGGGAGTTATCCGGAGGCCAGCAGCAGCGGGTAGCCATTGCCCGGGCCATTGCCACCACCCCGTCGGTATTATTCGCCGACGAGCCCACGGGCAACCTGGACACGGCCAGAAGCCATGAAATCATGGCGCTTTTAAGACAATTAAACAGGGAACAGAAAATCACCGTGGTCATGGTCACCCATGAATCAGATATGGCCGCTTACTCGGACCGGATCATTCATTTTGTGGACGGCCAGGTAGCTGACGTTGAGAACGGGCATGCCCCGGCAGCCAAAGGAGGCCAGGACCAATGATCTGGAACACCTTTATCCTGGCCTTACGGGGCATCCGGCGTAATGTCTTACGTTCGGTGCTCACCATTCTAGGCATCATCATCGGTGTGGCCGCCGTGATTACGCTTGTGACCATTGGAAACGGTACCACGGCCCAGGTGACTCAACAGATCGCGGCTATGGGGACCAATGTTCTGCTCATTAACCCGGGCCAGCGCCATGGACCCGGCGGGGCATCGGGGGCTCCCAGTTTTTCAGTCAAAGATGTCCAGGCCATTGAACAGCAGATCAATGATCTGGCAGGTGTGGCGCCGGCCGTATCCGCATCTGCTGTAGCCGTTGTTGGAAACCAGAACTGGAGCACCAGCATTACCGGTACCACCAATGATTTTTTCAAGGTACGCAACTGGAGCATCAAAGCAGGACGGACATTTAACGAAAATGAAATCAGCGCCGGGCGCACCGTATGCGTGGTTGGGGACACCATCCGCGAAAACCTGTTTGGCGACGCGGACCCTGTGGGACAAAAGCTGCGCCTGAGCACGGTATCCTGTCAGATCGTCGGGCTGTTGGCGGCCAAAGGCAACTCATCCATGGGCCGGGACCAGGATGATTGTGTGATCATGCCCATGAAAGCAGTCCAGCGCCGTTTTACCGGCAACAAGGACATTCCCTTTATCCAGGTGGCGGTTAAAATCGGTGCATCCACAAGCACAGCGTCAACCGCCATCCAGTCGCTCTTAAGAAAACGCCGCCACCTCTCTGATAATGAAGAGGACAATTTCAGAATCATGGACACCAAGGAGCTTGCCTCCATGCTCACCTCTACCACCAAAACCATGACCGCCCTGCTCGGGGCTGTGGCGGCAGTGAGTCTTCTGGTCGGCGGCATCGGTATCATGAACATTATGCTGGTCTCTGTAACCGAGCGCACCCGTGAAATCGGCATCCGCCTGGCCATCGGTGCCTATGAACACGAAGTGCTGCTCCAATTCTTGGTGGAATCTGTAGTACTCTCCTCCTTTGGCGGCATATTCGGCATTATCCTGGCCCTGGCAGCTTCCTTTGGTGCCACAAAAATGCTGGCGATTCCCTTTGCTCCGGATATCTCCATCATCGTTATTGCATTTTTCTTTTCCGCCGCTGTGGGGGTCGTGTTCGGATACTTCCCAGCCTTGAAAGCGGCCCGCATGGATCCCATCGATGCTTTGCGGCACGAATAAAACCCCACGAAGGCGAATCTCCATAAATTAATTTTTAAATAATATCAAAAAAATAGGGGTTTCCCTGATAGACATCTATTCTGGTTGATGATACGAAACTGTTTGAGATTAATCCATATTTTATCTTAATTGTATTTTCGTAATAGTCGGGTGAATTGTTTAATTATTCTGATTTTGAAACACACAATAAAGGAGAATAATATGACCTATCCATTTAAAAACTTGGTATTCGAAGGTGGTGGTGTAAAAGGCATTGCATATGTGGGCGCAATGAAGGTGTTAGAAAAAGAGGGGATACTAAAAAATATCAAGAGAGTCGGCGGAACCTCTGCAGGATCAATAAATGCCGTGTTGTTTGCTTCCGGATACAGTAATCAAGAGACATTGAATGTATTAAACACGCTTGATTTTAACGACTTTAAAGATGATAACTGGGGTGTTTTACGTGATATGAAACGTCTGCGTGAAGAGTATGGATGGTATAGAGGTGACTTTTTCCGAGATTGGATCGCTGAATTATTAAAAAAGAAAACCGGCAGGTCAAATATTACGTTTAAAGCGTTGCAAGAGCATTCCGAGAGGTCTCTATATGTGTATGCCTCAAATTTATCCACCAAATTTGGTGAAGTTTATTCTCCCGAGCATACCCCGAGAATGAGAGTTGTCGACGCAGTTAGGAGATCAATGTCAATACCGTTATTTTTTCGCGCAGTCAGAGATGATCGCGAAGACGTATTTGTAGATGGTGGCGTTATAAATAACTATCCTGTTAAATTGTTTGATCGTGACAAATATCTTGAAAATAAAGAACTATTAAGGATTCCGTCGTACTACGAAAAAGAAAATAAAAATCTGTTGCTCAAATCACCAAAAAGCAGTCAATATATCTACAATAAAGAAACATTGGGTTTTCGGCTAGATTCCGCCAAGGAAATAGGTGTATTCCGCGACGGACAAGAACCTCAGCATACCGAAATTGAGCACTTTTTGGATTATACGATGCAGCTTATCAAGACAGTGCTATCGGTACAAGACAGCCAACATCTTCATGAAGACGATTGGCATAGAACTGTATACATTGACTCTCTCGGTGTGGAGACAACAGAATTCGATTTAAAGGACAGTCAAAAAAAGGCTTTGGTGGCATCAGGGAAGGAGTCAACGGAAAAATATCTGAGCTGGTGGTCGGATGTGAGCAATGATCTTGCAATAAACCATCCAACATCAAAAGAATAAACACCTGAGAACCTGCGCACTCAAAAATATTTTCAAACATAATTTGCGTTATGTTCAACATTGTGTTTTAAATATCTGCCAAAGTTGACATTTAATAATTAGTGCCTGACCGAAAACCATAAATTTTGTCGGTTACTTAGGTTGACTGCAAATTTTAATCATCAGGATACTCTATGTATTCCAAAGGTTTTGATTTATGTCCGCCTTGTGCTCGACAATATTTCCAGGTTTTGGTTCAGATACTAACTAAATTGCCTGGATCGTGTTGCTCAAGCTATCCGGACAGAACTTTAAAGATTCGAAAGGAAGAAAAAGTATGTCTCATAAATATTTCATTATAGTGTTCAGTGCTTTGTTTTTATTTCTGGGATTGAGCACGGCCCAGGCTGTCATAGGCGAGGATGATGCCTATGTTTACTACACCTACCAGATTGAAGACGGCAGCTTGTGGGGAGGCGAAGTTTGGGAAAGATTCATGGAAGGTGACGGAATCTCAGCTGTCAGTAGCCTGTCGGATCCTTCCACCAATTATGCAGTTTCTGAAATCCGGCATTCATCTTTAGACTATATAAAAGGAGCTTGTGCTGAAGCCTCTTTTAGTAATGCTGCATATCCCGAAACTGTGTCAGGGGGATATGGCGTCAGCATTGCTGACGCTTATGTGGAAATTACTAAAACATTTGAAATCCAGCAAGCAGGCCAAGCGTCAGTCACATTTTCTTTGGAAGGATCGTTATCATCTTCAGGAATGTTGTCGGAAGCCGATTACGCCTTAGAGGTTTGGGATGAGTATGATGATGATATGCTTAACGCCGTTTATGTGGATGACTCGGTCCAAAATGGGATTATGCAGGTGAATGAATCCTTGCAGTTTTTTTATAACTTTGGTGAAGACGATATCGATCAATCGTTCGATGTAACTCTGGCACTTTATATTCGGGTCGTTGCGGGCAATGAATTTTTCGATGCGCAATCCGAAAATGGTGATTCCGAAGGCGTTGTGGATGGTTATGCTGTAGCAAATTTTTTAGAGACCTTGTCCTTTGATTCCATTACAGGCGGTATCGTGGCCGTTGGAGACGAAATCCCGCCGAGCGTCCCTGTCCCGGCCAGTGGAATTCTGCTTATTTCCGGCTTGATCGGCCTGGCCTCTTGCACACGGAAAAGGGCTGTTTGATTTAGGACCGCAGATGAAATAAAAGTATTCGTCTTAAAATTCTTAATAAGGGCTGTCTGACATGGGTCAGACAGCCCTTTGCGTTTGAGAAGAGATGGCGGACAATTGCTTTTAAGAGATACAAATGCTTCCGCACCTTTTATTGAGCAAAGCTAAACGAATCGCACCACTGCATGTAGATTGACATGAGATGAAAAGATTAGTCACCCAATTAATAACCCTAAAAACACATAAAAAATAAGGGTTTCCCTGATAGATATCTACTTAGGTTAATGATACAGAATAAACTAAATTGATATCAAGTTACATCATCTTTCGCTCGAATAGATTCTAAAGGAAAAAGGAGGACCCATGAATTTTTTTATAATACTTCTGCTACTCCTTACCGGCTGTACATCTAAATCCAGTTGACAACTTGCAATCAAAACTTAGTGACTGTCACGTACGGTTCTAAGGGTGGAAAGGGACTAAAAAGGCCCTGACCTATCCGATTGAACCGGAATATATACTCATTTTATGAGGAGGAAAGAGCATGCATATTCAGGATGTATATAGCCATGATGCTTATAATGCACTGCAACCTCAACAGTGTGTTATAAAAGTTGACAAAAAAAAGTTCAAAACCCCATTTAAATCACCAGAAGATTGGCGAGATCACTGGATCTATTTCCTAATGGTCGACCGTTTTGATAATCCTGTAAAACAACCAGCCGGTGCTGACCCATATCTCCCCTACCAAGGTGGTACATTCGAGGGCATTAAACAACGTTTGAATTATTTAAGAGATCTCGGTGTAGGCGCGATTTGGCTTTCTCCGGTCCAATTCAATCCACAATGGTTCGAAAACTATTATGGTGGATATGGCATTCAGGATTTCATGAGAATCGAACCCCGTTTTTGTAAAGACCCCAAAAAAGCGCTTGAAGATCCTGATATTGCTGATAACGAGTTCCGTGAGCTGGTTGATCATATCCATGCAAAAGGTATGTATGTCATTGGGGATATTGTTCTTAATCATATGGGTGATTTATTTAATTATGAAGGAATGAAAGATACTCAGGTATGGAGAGATATTCCGTATGATGTGTATTGGCGAGATGTCGATGGCTGTCCCAAAGGGGATTGGATGGCAGTCGAAAATATTCAAAATCTTCCTATAGATGCCGGCCCCTCTCCCAGAAATTTAGCTGAAAATAAATTCTTCCGACGTCAAGGCGAAGGTCGCAGTTTGCCTTTTGGCGATTTTTCATGTTTGAAAGAACTTGTAACCGAGTACCAAGATCATGAAACAAATTCCTATCTGGTTCGTAATATACTGATCCGTGCATATCAAATCTTCATGGCTAAATTTGACATAGATGGATACAGAATAGATACGCTCCAATATGTGCATAGAGATTTCTCAAGAATTTTTGGAAACGCTATGCGAGAATACGCACAAAGTATCGGCAAAAAGAATTTCATCTGTTTTGGTGAGGTGTGGGATGATAATAACGAAGAACAGATTGCAAACTTTATCGGTCGAAACACATCTACTGATGAAGGCATCATTGGCGTAGATACCGCGATCGATTTTCCCATGCGCAAACGACTGGTGAATGTAATCAAAGGCTTTGACGCTCCTAAAACCTTAGCAGATCACTACGAAACAAGAAAAAACGTACTTAAAACAATCTCCAGTTCACATGGTGATGCCAGCGGGCATTACATTACTTTCCTCGATAACCACGATCTGAATGAACGATTTCACGTAAACGAGTGGAGTGAACAAACGACGATGGCATTAGCCTGTATTTTTTGCATGGCCGGAACGCCCTGTCGGAATTGCAACACAAAATTGACCCCTCTCGACAACCCAATTTTGACCCCCCCTGTTGTTAAAATCATTCTCTTATCGCTTTTTATATAGTTCCGGTTTGGGTAACGGCCAGGGCCAGGGGATCGGCCCGGCGCCGGGCCGATCCCCTGGCCCTGGCCGGACGGGCTACCCAACGCAGTAGTCGGCTATTGCCTTCAACGCTCCTTTTTGGCTGTAATTAATTGATTCCCGTGATTCTACAGCTATGAGAATCGGTTTTGTGCACCCACACTCTTGTATTAACAAACCGGCATCTGTGTCTGTAATGCTCAGGATATCATCATTCTTCTCCGCCTCTTCAAAATAGGTCGTACAGTCTTCGGAGATCTCGATCCTTATCGTTTCATTTCGACCTTTCAGGGGATTATATACATCCAGTTCTTTCATTCTTTATCCTCTCGATTTTAAAGTCTGTTTAAGTCGATAACTGTCCCAGTTACATTGAATAATGTGAGCCCGGTGAGTGACACGATCCAGCAGAGCAGCGGTAAGATTTGCATCGCCAAACACCTGCGTCCAATCACCAAAACCAAGATTGGTAGTGATGATGATCGAACGTCTTTCATGGCGCTCGGTAAGGACTTGGAACAATAATTCAGCGCCGATTTTACTGAACGGGACGTACCCCAATTCATCAAGAATCAACAGCCCATAACCGGCATATCGTTTTATCATTCTACCCAGAGCCTGTTGTTCCCTGGCCTCCGTCAGTTCGTTTGCAAGCCCACAACCAGTAATAAAACGAACTCGATGTCCATACCGGCAGGCTTCCATCCCGATGCTGGTTGCCAGATGGGTTTTACCGGCTCCGCTTTTACCTATCAAAATTATATTCCGGGCTTCTTTAATGAATGTCCCTGTTGAAAGTTCTTTGATCAACCGGGCGTCCAAATCAGGGGCAGCCTCAAAATCAAATGTTTCAAGCGGTTTCTGCATCGGGAACCTGGCTTCCTTGAGACGTCGCTTGCGACCGTTTTCCTGCCGTATTTGAACTTCCGCTTCAACAAGATTCAATAAAAACTCATCGTAGCCGCAGGCCGCCTCATGCGCCTGCCGGATCTGACCTTCCAACTCTTTTTCCATCGTCGAGAGCTTCAGCGTTTTTAAGTGCTGTGTGAGGACTGCCTGGACTGCTGGGTTCATAAGATACCTCCAAGCTGTTCGTATGCCGAGATGTCAGCAGGGGGCAGTGTCTCCCAGTTCGACAAAGGATCAAATTGGGACTCCATAGAGATGTTTTGACTGTGTAAAATCTGCTTGAGAGCATTGCTGCAGCCGACATTGCTTTTCAGTGCTTCCTTTACGGCTGCTTCGATCTTGTCGACAGCATATTTTTCGTACAGCATCAGCACGGTGACAAATTCCCGGGTACCTTTGGTTACACCGTTTTTCCGGCGAAAATGTTCTAATAACTTTTCCAGGCAATCCGGCCATTGATCACGCCATTGTAAAATTGGCCGGGCGGTATCAAATGATTGTGGACGCTGACGAATCAACTCCAGATAATGTTCCGGTTTTAAACTCCACTTATTATTTCCATATAACCGATGATGGGTGCTTATTTTTCTGCCGCTCCAATAAATGATCACCTGGTCTATCTCTACTATCGCCTGCACTCTCATGTAAGCATAGCGCGTCGGGACAGAATACCGGTTCTTGTCAATAATAACGGTGGCATATTTGTTTACCCTGACCATGAACGTCTCAACGTTACTGAACGATGTTGTCGGCAATGGCAGCAATACCTGCTTTTCTGATTCAAACAATTCATTGACGCTTTGTGTTTGACCGGCGATGCGATGCTCTCCATAGGCCATGCAATCATCGAGGAGGCGCGTGTTCAATTCGTCCAGGCTGTCAGCATGTGGGATAGGAACCATATAATTTCTTCGAGCGTAGCCGACCAGGCCTTCAATCCCACCTTTTTCATGGCCCTGGCCGGGATTGCAAAACCTTGGATCGAAGTTGTAATAGGCCTTGAACCGATTATAAGATTCCTGAAGATGACGTTTTTTTCCTTTAAATACCTTTTGTACGACTGTTGTCAGATTGTCATAGATAAGAACTGGGAACACGCCTCCAAAAAATGAAAAGGCCTGGATATGAGCGTCAAATAAAGCTTGCTGCCTTTCACAGGGATAACAGCGAACAAAGTGTTTGCCCGAACATTTTGAACGTATGCAAAATAATTTCAGCTTCACGGGTTCGCCGGCAATAACTGCCTGACAGTTTCCCCAGTCTACCTCGGCTTCCTGGGCAGTCGTCGGATCTGATGGGATAAATGCCTGCTGATTCGTTAAACCCAGCCTCAGCTTTGCCTCACGCACATAACGGCGAACCGTCGTCTCTCCACCGGAATACTCGAGTTCCGATTTCAGACGATGGTATATCCGGGTTGCTGTATGTCGCTGTTTGTATGGCTTGTCCTTGTCATCGCCAAGCCAGCGGTCTATCTCCTGGATATAAGGACCAAGAACGGGATATGGCTGTTTAGATCGTTGCTTGTAGCCAATGTATTCCTGCTTTAAAATTTTTTTTATGGTGTTTTTTGAATGGCCGGTTTCTCTGGCAAGCTCTTTAATGGCCTTTCCATAAACACGGTGAGCTGTTCGGATGTAATCATACTGATCCACTTTAAGCATTCTCCTTTTCGTCTCCGGTAATGGGTTAAAAATCTCCATTCAATACCAGAGTACTGATGCAAAGTGGGGGGTCAATTTTAGGTTGTCATTTGGCCCTCAAAGGGGTCAATTTTAGGTTAGCAAAACCAGCCCTGTGTATACTATGGCACTGAACAGGGACTGGATGGACATGGAAAATCAAGAGAGTCAGTCCGTGAAGCACTTTGGGGACACACCAACTTTGATCCGAATTCACCATTATATAGAGAGATTCAAAAACTAACGAAATTGAGGAACAACTATCCGGTTTTGCGTTATGGACGCCAGTATTTTCGCCCTTGCAGTGGAGACGGCATAAACTTCGGGCATTCAACTTTTAAGGGTGGTGTCATTGCTTTTTCACGAATCCTTAATATCACTGAAGCGATTATTGTAGCCAATACACACACCCAAAAAGATCAGAATCTGCATATCCTCATAGATAGTCACATTAATGAATATGGTAAAAACTACAAAGTAGAATACAGTAATTTAACGAATTCAAGACATCAGGAACCGGAACGCGTACAAAACTGCGGGAATCTGGCAACTATTGAAGTGCATTTAAGGCCAATGGAAATTCAAATTTTAATGGAGAACACAATATAACATATTGTTTTTATTCTGGACAGCGGGCGGGTTGACACTACGCCTGACCTTAGTGAAACCCCAAAATTTCATAAAAATTTTGGGGTTAATTTCAGTCCATTCCGGGGTTTTAGAATCACTCCGGATTGCTGAAATCAGTGACAAAAGCTGCAAGGTCGGTGCTGTCCACGTCCGAATCCCCGTCAAAGTCACCCATGCAATATGCCCCTGACTCACACGCAGATCCAAATACGCCGGCAAAAAGTTCAAGATCGGCTTGGTCGACTTGTCCGCTACGATCCAGGTCACTTAAGGAGTAAACGGGTTCAATATCAAGATAGTTAATCATGGTGTAATAGTCCCAGATGCCGATATCCAGGGTCAGCTTGCCGTCGCTGACCGTAACATCGCGGGTGCGGACGATATAATACTCAGAGGCTTCGTCATCTATAAAAGTAACGCCTTCAATCACCAGACGGTTATGGGGGCGAACCTTTCTCGGGGTTCCCACGGATGCTTCAACACTGTAAGTGCCGTTGGGCAAATCGAACTCAAACACACTGGGGTGGTGAGCATAGTCATCATACACACAGGTGATTTTGCGCTCATCCTGCTCTGTGCCCCAGGGATCACGCCCGGTAAGGAAATGCTCGGTGTCATCAAGCCATCCGAAACCGGCGATTTGATCATATTCCTGGGTTCCCACCTGCAAATAACCATGGTTCGCGTATGTCAGATAGCGGTATGTATACCCGTTATCATAGGTGTCTTCGGTATAAGTGGTCGCAGGAAGGCCGTTGGGGTCCTGAAAATTAATATAGTAATTGGCCCGCCCCCCTACCGCGCGGGGATGTTCCATGGGCGGCGTGATGTCGGGGATCTCGGCGATTTCTCCGCCATTATACAGTCCGATCCAACGCCGCAGGTTATACATGAACCCGCTGTCCCGGGTATAACTGGCTACCCCTTTGATGATTTTTTCCACCTGGGCATCCGGTGCATTGACCTCATAGACCTGGGGAGCGCTGTTGCCGTTCATGACATGAAAATACTCATAATCCTCAAGGCTGTCGCGCATCAACTCGAACCGGATGGACGGAACAAAACGGTGATTGTTTGAGCCGTAAGCAATCGGAGTGCCTTCCGGTGACGGCGGATAGAGCATGAAAAGGTCGCCGTTATGATTAGAATTCATGGGATCAGTCCAGGGATTCCGGCTCCAGTTATTCAAGGAATAATAAGCGATGCCGCCGATGCGGTATTTCCATAGGAACCAGCCGGTTAATTTGCTTTCGATACCGGGATGATCCAGGGTAACCGGGTTAAAAAAAGGCGGACGGGTGCCGTAGAGAAAATAGATCCAGGTCTCTTCGCCATGATTTTTCTTGCGGTCATGGGAAATGGTGGGGTCATAATTGTTCAGAACCGGCAACCAGATATCCACCTGGCCGTCCTGAACGTAATCGGAATGCTCATATATTTCGGGCTTGGGTTCCTCGGAAACCATTAATTTAAAATCAGGGGCGGCAGCTTTCAGATATCTTGAGTACCAGGCGACCGCAGCGTAATCGGCCTGATCCTGGGGTTCATTGGCAAAATAATAATAGGCCTTGTCCAGGTATCCGGTTGAGGCCAAATAGTTCTGGATGGCCGTGATATACTGGAACCAGTTCTCGTTGTACGGCGTATTCGGATTATCTGCCGTGTACCAATCGGCAGCACTTCTGGTCTGCCCGCAGAAGGTTGCAGGTCGCTGATCGGCAGACGCGTCGTTATTTCTGAAAGTAGCGGCCATAAAGGATGGAAACCCGGTTCCGTTGTTAAAACTTTGGGGAAATTTACCCTGCATCAGGCCGTCTGCGTCGATGTACCGTTCGGCCGGTGCCTCAAACCCCCAGATACCATCGGTGTCTGTCAAGGTTCCTGCGCAGTCATAATCAATGTAAGGGCCTGCCCCGCTTGATGTCAGCCCCCCTGACCACAAAACGCTTTTAGGGGTCAGACGGTGGTCGATGAAGTATTGTTTAATTTTATCCACATACAGCCAGTATTCGGTACCGCAGCACGAAACGCCGTATTGTGTGAGAAAGGCCTGGTGGGAGAAGTTCATCTGGGATTTTGGATGCAACCTTTCCGGGATGGAAAAATTAAAAATGTGCAGCGTGACTGGAATGTCGATCCCACCAATTGCTACATGGGTGGTGTAGTCTCCTGCGGGAGTGGTGTCGGGCACATGCACATCGAACCAGAAGGCCGTATTTTCTCCGGCTGTCACAGAAACAGAAGCACTGGTTTCCAAGGGCCATAAGGGGTCCGGATAATCGCCGGTTCTACCAAGGTTATCTGTGGACTGGGCGATGGTGACATATTTGACCTGATATAACTGAACCTCAATCCCGGAGCCAAACTCACCGATATTTACAGTGATGTTGCCGGAAACCGAAGGATTTACAACGAGTTGAAATGGCTCAAACTCATTTCTTGCCGCATATACAAGAATGCCTGAACCGGTGTCTGACGGCACGACATCATCCTTGAACACCCGTTCTGAAGGCAAGGTTGTCCAGAACGTATAGCGACCCGTGGACTGGGAAAGTTGATAAATATAATTTTCCTGGTTCTGGTCTTGGGCCCATACGTTGGCGGAGATGATAATAAAAGACAAAAAAACCTTCATATACCTGAATGCCTTCATCTATTCCTCCTTAAAGTAAACACAGTCAATCAGTGGGCAGGCAAACCGTACGCTAAGAAATTTCACACGAGAACGGATGGATCATGGTGTTGACATCCTCTGGATACGCCATGCAACGGTCTCATTGTAACTTTTCTGGGGTAAATCTATGTATTGATGAGTCTAATCGGCAGCCCATGGCTGTTATTAGACACTTCATTTGTAATCTGATTAGGATAGAAGAGACTTTTTGTCAAGAAAGGATGAAATATGTTGCCATGAAATTACCAATGAGGTTCATTCCGACCATCAATGGGCTTTCGGTCTGTTAATCCAATGTAACGATAAAACCGATACGAAAATAGTCAGGCGATTTTGGAATTAAATTCTCGGCGAACGCTTCGTGAGTTGATTAAAGCTTCGCCCCTCTTTGTTCTATTTTCTTAGGTATTGTGGTTCACAATGATAAACCCCGACTTAAAGTGATAAGACGGGGGTTTTTACTTTTTTGGCTCTCGATAATTTTTAGAACCATGTTGTATTTTATATCTTTATGATTTTTTTCTCCAAATTCTTGCAATAGCAATAAGGCCGGACCCTAAAAGAAATAAAGATGCCGGTTCAGGGACAGCTGTCATTTCCATATCGACCATGAACTTTGAATCAGAATCTGAGATAGAATGGTTACTGATACCAAATATCAAATTGCCGATGTAATTGGTATCAAATGTATATGTCCCGACTTCCCAACCATAAGTATCGCCAACAAACACATCCACTATACCGGATGCATTGGTCCCGGTAGTTGCAAGACCTGCTTGTGCCAGTCTAAAATCTTCATCTTCCGCCCTAAAATATACATAGTCTGCCAGTTCTGTAAATGCTGAAAAGGCCCATTGAAATGTAATTGTTTCACCTGCAGTCCAAGATCCATAAAAAGAAATAGAAGATGTACCTGTTAATTGTGCAAAGTTGTCTCCATAGTAAGCACTTGCTATAACAGTGTCGCCCCAAACACCTGTACTCGAAGTCACTATTTCCACTGTACCCAAAGAATCATCAATCGCCCATCCTTGGCTTACAAGATCATCCTCAATCGATATCGTTGTGGCAGATACCTGGTTCGTCAGAACGAAAATTAATAAAAACCCCATTAAAAATAAAACTCTATTTATTTTCATAAGATCCCTCCTTTATTTATTTTATTTAGTATAATATCCATTTATCCAGAGTAAACTCAATAAATTCGTATTAATGCAACAAAAATGCCAAATTCATTAAAAATTATATAACTCCTTTTGAAGGTGCTTTTCATAGAACATGCTTAGCCAAACAACATTCAAAAAAGACATCAATATATTACATTTTTAACCAATAAAGTGAATTTTTTTTCTTAATTAATTACATTTTTTTCACACTTTGAACCAAATCATGTAATTCATATTTGTAATACGCTTAATTGACCTCTTTTATAACACTAAACAGAGTCCATTTTACACAAGAAATCCTGCTTTTTCGTTTTTCGAAAAAAAATTAGACTTTGGTACAATATCTTTAAAACAAAATACAGATTATGTTTATAAAAATAATTTAAACTATTTTAAAAAATTATTTGCGATAAATTATAACCACTTGGAGGAAGAACCATGGCACAAGCCGGAATCATTAAAACAATTACAGGAAGTGTAAGCGCGCGAACTTCAGATGGTCAGGTCCGCCAGCTCACGGCCGGGGATATTGTTTATGAAAACGAAATCATTGAGACTTCAGCCGGTTCCAAACTTACCATTGAACTGAACGATGGAAGAACGCTGAACCTGGCTGAAAACAGCCAAATTATGATTGATGAAACCGTCATTGCAGCCGTTGCCCCACAGGATGCGATTGTTACAGAAGTGCAGGAACTTCAGGCTGCCCTGGAAACAGGAGAGGAAATCCCTGATGAAGAGACTGCGGCAGGCGAAGAAGATGAAGCACATGATTATAATCTTGCCTACTATGCAGGAGAGCAATCCGGTGGTGAAGTCAATAGTTATCTGTTCGGTACTGGATATGGTGGCGAAGAAGAAGATTTTCCAAACATAGAGGGTGAAGAGGAACCTGAGCCTGAGCCCGAGCCCGAACCTGAACCTGAACCTGAACCTGAACCTGAACCCGAACCTGAACCTGAACCCGAACCTGAACCCGAACCTGAACCCGAACCCGAACCCGAGCCTGAGCCTGAACCCGAGCCTGAACCCGAGCCTGAACCCGAGCCTGAACCCGAGCCTGAACCCGAGCCCGAGCCTGAACCCGAACCTGAACCTGAACCTGAACCCGAATCTGTATTTATCGTTGGATCTAACCCTGAAGAGCAGGGAGCAGAACAATTTCTGAACGAAGAAGAAGGTTATTATGATCGAAAAGAAGATCTTTATCTTGACGATGTTGAAAATCCTATCGAGGATGACGAACATACAATATATCCGGCAAACGCCGATTCGCAAGGTGCGATCCTCGGCCAGGAAGGTGCTGATACCTTAGTAGGTGACGCAGGTTCCATTTCATACAATAAAAACTACATTGTGGTAATGGATCTTTCTTCGTCAATGGCTGATAATGATGAGCAGGCAACAACTCGTCTGGAGGATCTCCAGGGCACAGCCCAATACATGGTTGATAAGATCCACGCTCAAGTCTTGAGTAACGTGGGAGGAGAGGTTACCGTCAATCTCTTACCTTTCGCCACGGGTTTAGAACAAAGCTTAGAAATCACATTTAAAAACGAAAACGGTACAGTGGAAATAACCAGTAACATTACGGGTATAGAAACGTTAAACAATATCAATGATTGGATAAATAATCTTGAGATACCATCCGGGCTTGATGGCGTTTTCACAAATTACCAGGCAGCGTTAGAAGGAGCCCTGGCAAATGCAAATTCAAATGACTACAATATCGAAGATTATGTCATATTTTTAAGTGACGGCAGTCCAACATTTCCAAGTACAGACCCGTCAACATATGCGGATCAATTAACAGCTTTACAATATGCAACAGAAAGTATCCGTTCTATCGGTATCAGAATGGAGCCTGAAGACACGGATCCGATTACAACTCAACCAATAAACTACCTAAACGATATTGATGACACCGGTTCTGCTGCAAATGCTGAAAATCAAAATGAGTTAGATGCCGTAATTGATGAAATAATATCGGAATACAATTTAGGTCCTGCCGGCAGTGATGAGATATCAGGCAACGACGGCAACGATCTTATTTTCGGCGATGTCATGAATACTGACAGTGTTTTTGAAGATCTCGAAAATGATGGATATGATCTTTCAACGATTAAAGATCTACCTGACGGGTCCGGCTGGGAAGTGTTTGAAAAGCTGGAAGAAGCAAATCCGGATTGGACCCGGGATGATACCATCCGGTATATCCAGGAGAACCACGAAGACCTTGCCAAAGAAACCATACTTAATGACGGGACATCAGACGGAGACACTCGCGACGGTGGACATGACGTCATTGAAGGCGGTGCCGGGGATGATATTATTTACGGACAGGAAGGTGACGACACAATAGATGCAGGGTCAGGAGATGATGTAGTTGACGGCGGTTCAGGGTATGACACCCTGGCTGTGACCAGTGAGACTGAACTTGATTTCAGTAACGTCAGCAATATTGAACGCATTGACCTGAATGAGGACGGTGAAAATCAGACAATTACCCTTAGCTTAGATCAAGTCTTAAGTATGACAGATGAAAATAACACGCTTCAAATTACCGGGGAAGAAATTGATTCTGTTACACTGACAGGTGTTGCCGACGGAGAATGGACCCATGACGGTAATGGCCTGTTCACCAATGTCGCTGATAACACCATCCAGGTAACCATTGAGACAGTGAATGACGGTATAAATATTGACGTGGATGTTGATAACGGGGACTCTTTTCAAGTATAACCGCTATGGACAGGCAGAGTAGAGACAACGCCAGAACTTAACCTACCACGAAAATAGAACAAATTTTAAGCATCCTAAAAAGCCGTGTCGGATTTTCCGATACGGCTTTTGTTATGGAATGTCCAGATTGCTTAGGCAAACCTCCCAGACCAAATTTTCAAACCATGATGACAAATCAGGTATAATTTCAGTACCGGAATCAATGGCTCCATTGATTAACGGATCATGGATTTTGGTTTACTTTCACTCCTTTTTTTTACAAGGGTTGTCTTATTCAGTCAATTATCATATTTTGGTTTGGGTCATGCTATGGCTTCCATTATCCCCTCTTTTTTTTGATGTTATTTAGGTTTGTGTAAATCCGTAATTTACTCAAACGAGGACATAAAGGAAGGTGTTTCACTGCTTTTCAAAACATCTAAATTATTGGATTACATCCATTCGAAATCATTCTAAAAAAAACATTTCAAGTGACTACAAGAACCTGGAAAAAGAAAAATGACACACGCCGGAATCATTAAAGCAATCATAGGCAATGTAAGTGCACGGACTCCAGATGGCCAAATTCGCCAACTCTTCGTCGGTGACGTGATTTATGAAAATGAAATCATTGAAACGGGAGCCGGTTCAGGGGTCACCATTGAGCTGAACGATGGAAGAACACTGGACTTGTCGGAAAACAGCCAATTCGCCATTGATGAAACCGTCGTTACAACCGTCGACTCACCAAATGCGATTGTTACGGAAGTCGAAGAACTTCAGGCGGCCCTGGAAGCGGGTGAAGAGATCCCTGAAGAAGAGACTGAAGCAGGAGAGGAAGATGAGGGATATATCTATGATCTTTCCTACTATGCAGGCCATCAATTCGGAGGCAAAGTCTATAGCTATCTGTTCGGACCTGGATATGGTGAGGAAGATGAAGGACAAGATTATAATTCTGCCTATATATTTGAACAAGAACTTGAACCGGAACTTAGACCGGATATTGACGATTATATTGAAGGCAGCACCGATGATGACATTATTTACGGATATGAAGGTAATGACACGATATATGCAGGGTATGGTAATGATCGAATCTACGGCGGTCCCGGATCTGACAACATTTACGGACAGGAAGGTGATGACATCATTGATGCAGGATCAGGAAATGATATAATCGACGGGGGTTCCGGATTTGACACCCTGATTGTCACCAGCGAGACTGAGCTTGATTTCAGTAATGTCAGCAATATTGAAAGCATCGACCTGAATGAGGACCGATTACTCTTAGCCTGGAGCAAATTTTGGATATGACGGATGGGGACAACACGCTTCAGATTACCGGGGAAGCGGGTGATTCTGTTGCACTGACAGGTGTTGCCGGCGGAGAATGGACCCATGACGGTAATGGCCTGTTCACCAATGACGCCGATAACAGCATCCAGGTAGCCGTTGAGGCAGTGAATGACGGTGTAAATATTGATGTGGATATAGACAACGGAGATTCATTCCAGATATAATCGCTGCGGGTGACTGAGTCAATCCCACAACCAAAATAGAACAAATAAAAAAACCGTGCCAAATATTCAGGTACGGCTTTTCTATTTCATCCGGGTCGCAAGTTCAAGCCGGTTACGGCAGCCGGTTTTTTTAAAAATAGAGGTCAGGTGGGCTTTAACCGTTCGGACGGAGACAAACATTTTTTCGCTGATTTCCTGGTTTGACAAGCCGTTAACCAGCCACTTGGCCACTTCTGCTTCACGGGATGTCAAAATGTTCAACAGTTCCTCTCCTTCATCTTCGGTTTTGGCCGCCGGTAATGCCGAGATTACCTGGGAGATGATGGCCGGGGGCAACCAGATTTGGCCTGCTTTAAGGGTTGTCACCGCCTGTTTTAAATTCTCTTCATGCATATACCGGTTACCGTACGCCCGTATCCCCTTTTGCAAAAGCCGCAATGCCTGATCTTTCTGGGGGATGGCAACAAGGGCCAGACAAGGGCAGACAATTTTTGGCAGGTCTTTTTCATCACAGGCGTCAAAATCAATGATTAGAATATCATTTGATGAAATATCATACTCGGCAAGTGTTTTGTCAGCCGAGAAGTGTTTTGTCTTTTTTCTGCCGCCGAACAAATCCCTGCATTGCTGGACCAGGTTCAGATCTTTGCTATAAATATGGACAGACACCATGATGTTATCTCTCCCTCAACGCATTGCTTTTTGCTCTGAGAATCGGTTTCATCAAATACTGCATAATGGTTTTTTTGCCGGTAATAATATCGACCTGGGCCGTCATTCCCGCAATCATCTCTTTTTTGTTATCTTCAGTGCCAAGGTAATTTTTTTCAGTCATGACCCGGACAAGATAAAATTGTTCCTGCCGGTCATCGGTGATGGTATCCGCACTGATGTGAACCACTTTGCCCTCAAGACCGCCGTAGATGGCATAATCATAGGCCGTCACTTTGACCACGGCCTTAAGCCCGGGATAAAGAAATGCAATATCAGAGGGTCTTATCTTGGCTTCGACCAAAAGTTTGTCATCATCGGGAACAATTTCCACAATATCCATTCCCGGCTTAACCACGCCGCCCACGGTATTAAACAGCAGTTGTTTCACCGTACCATCCACAGGCGAACGCACATTTGTCCGCAATACCCGGTCTTCTATGGCCACCTGATTTTTTCCCAACCGGGATATTTCGGCCAGGGCCTTGTTCAGCTCCTCCTGGGCTTCGGATCTGTGGCGGCTCTGGATTTCCTGGAGCTGATTCCGGCTTTCCTTTATTTTTGACGTTAGAGACCTTGCCTCATAGACCGCGCTTTCATACTCGTTTTTTTTATCCAAAACCCTCTGCTTGAGCTGGAGAAATTCAAGTTCCGATACCAGTCTCTTTTCAAACATCGGTTTGGTAAGTTCCATTTCCCTTGCGATCATCTCTTTGCCGGTTCTCAGATTTCCTATGGACATACGGGTATCGGACAATTCGATCTCCCGCTGTTTGATACGCTGTTTCAAGACTTCTATCTCGCTTTCTTTACGGACAACGTTGGCATCATACAGCCTTTTTTCCTTTTCGAGCAGGTCCGGCGCAAGGTCTTTTTCTTTTTCTACGCCCTCTTGGAAACTTCGAATACCGGCTTCGGCTGCCAACCGCACGGTGCGGGCGCGCAGCTCATTGATCATGGTCCGGCTCTCTTCAAAGGAACTGCCGGCCCCAGTGCTGTCAATCACAACAAGGATCTGGCCTTTTTTAACGGCATCTCCTTCAATCACCTTAATCTCTTTGATGATTCCCCCTTCAAGGTTCTGAATCACCTGGATCTGCCGGGAAGGAATCAACCGACCGATGCCTTGGGTTCTCTCATCAAGTTGTGCATAATTAGCCCATACAATAAGGGAACCCACCACCAAGGCAATTGCATACAGCAGGATATTGGTTTTGGCCGGGCTGTCCGATAACACGGCGGCACTGAGGCTGTCCATGAATTCGATATCGGTCCGGCTGTATTTTTTGCCGTTTCCCACAGGCCATCTTTGGGGGGTGATCTTTTCAACAGAATTGATATCAATAGTCATTTTTATTTCCCTGACAACCGTGCAAGAATCTTATCCTTAGGGCCGTCCATGACAAGCTTGCCCTTGTCCATGACCAAAAGCCGGTCAACAATTTTAAGGATCGAAGGCTTGTGGGTGATGATAATGGTGGTGCGCCCTTTGGTTACACGGCCTAAATTTGCAATCACCTGGGCTTCGGTATTGAAATCCATGGCATTTGTCGGCTCATCCAGCAAGACAACCGGACTTTCCTCAATAAATGCCATGGAAACGGCAACCGACTGGCGCTGCCCCCCGGACAGCCGGGCGCCCTTTTCTCCGACCTGAAGATCCATGCCCTGGGGATGGCGATCGGTAAAGGTATTTACCCCGCCGATCTTTGCCGCCCTGATGATGGCATCATCCGGCGCATGGGCAAATTTTAACGTAATATTATCCCGCACACTTCCGCTAAAAAGTGTTACATCCTGGGGTACATAGGAAAAGTTATGCCGCAAATCCGCCGGATCAATTTGATTAATATTCAGCCCGTCAATAAAAATAGAGCCCTCGTCGGGTTCAAACAGGCTGAGCAGCAACTTGCCGATGGTGGACTTTCCTGACCCAACGGCACCGATGATACCAACGCGCTCCCCAGGTTTTATATGTAAGCTGATATTTGAAACGGCCCGGCTTTGTTCTTCAGGATAATTGAAACCGACATCTTTGAATTCAATGCCACCTTTAAACGTGGGCCGATGAATAAATTTTTTATTTTCAGGTCGTTCAACATCTTTTTTCATAAAGGTGTTAAGGGCGTTTAATCCAACTTTCATCTGGCCGAAATTCAACATCAAAGCAACAGCCTGGGCCATGGGCGAAATAGAACGGGAAGCAAGAATATTAACCGCAATCAGGCCACCCATGGTTAATTGGCCATCCTTGATCAGATAGACGCCTGTAATAATGATCGCCACACTATTCACCTGTGTTAAAAAAGAAGTAAGAGTGGAAAGAAATCCGGATCTGACCCGTGACCGCTGACTTTTGTCTGCAATAAACCCGCAGCTTTCCTCCCAGTGCCACTGCATGCTGCTGCTTGCATTGAACGCCTTTATCGCCTCAAGATTGGATAAAGATTCGATGAGCACACTGTTCCTGTGGTGGGTGGCATCATGGGTACTGTTGATGGTTTTCTGGATCGAATACCGCATGGGGATACTGATGAGCAAAATTAAAAGCACTGTTGCAAGGGGAATAATCACGATGATGTGGTTAATTGAGTAAATCACCAAAAGGAAAATGGCAGCAAATGGAAGATCTATAAATGCGGTGACGGCACTTGACGCAAAAAAAGACCGAATGCCGTCAAAATCCTTTATAATGCTGGAAAATGAACCGATAGACCCCGGTTTATCCCGTAATTTTAAATTCATCGCCTGTTCAAAAAGCATGGAAGAAAGAATCACATCGCTTCGACGCGCGGTATTTTCAAGAAAGTAGGTTCGAATATTTTTAAGGATCAAATCAAAAATATAGATCAAGCCCACCCCACAGGCCAGCACCCACAATGTGTCCGTTGCATTATGGGGAATGATACGGTCATACACATTCAAGGTAAACATGGGGCCTGCAATGACAAAAAGATTCACCAAAAATGTGGCAAGAAGTACCCTGCCGTAAACCCCTTTGAACTTCATGAGCGTGCCGAAAAACCAGTTTTTCTTTTTTAGGATACCGAATGTCTTAGAATCCCGGCTTGCGCCTTTATATTTCTTTTTAAGAAAAAATACATATCCCAGATACTCTTCTTCGAGTTTTTCAAGGCCGATTTGAACCGCATTATCATCCACCGATGGGATAATGACCTTGGCGTTTTTTTTCTCAAAATCAATATCAAGTAAAAGACATGCGTTGTCATCTTTAAGGGTTAGAATCGCCGGCAGAACCAGGGAAGGAATCTGGTTGAGTTTGCGTTTCTGCAGCTTGGAAACAAACCCGGCTTTTTCCGCAGCCCGCGAAAAATTGGCTTTGGGATTCTCAATGCTGAACAGCCGCTGTCTGTCCGCACCGGGCTCAAAGGGAAGGCCATGGGAAAGCACTTTTTCAGAACTGGGTGCATGATTCAGGCGGGTCAAAGCGACCAGGCACTGCATCAGGGGGTCTAAAGAATGGGGTTCACTCATATTTATCCTCTTAGCGGAACCACTTGTGCAATGCCGTGTCCCTGGAAATAAATGATGTTCTTATCGGCAAGTTCACGTCGTTGGGTTTGGTTTTCGATTTTTGTGGCAATCAATTTGATGCTCAGGCTTTGGGTAATTGTAAATAGTGAGTTTAAAACCATATCCGCTTTCTGGGGATCGTCAAACACCTCAAGATAATCCCGTTCAATTTTAATATAATAGGGTTTTATTTTATCCAGCAACTTGAGTGACAGGTCATGCATGGTAAACCGGTCGATGCCCAATTTAAACCCCTTTCCTGAGATCAACCCGGCAAAATCTAAACAGATTTCAGGAAAATTGATCAATGTGTTTTCATGGAGCTCAAACAAAAGATGCCCGGCCAAATTTTTTTTATCCGAGAGAAACTGCCTCAGCCAGGCCACTGCCAGATGGTCACGGCAAAATTCGGTTGTGATATTTACCGATAAAACGCTCTCTTGATTTTGCCCAAGGAATGCCGCAGATTCTTCTATGATATACCGGTCAAGTTTGCTTGCAAGCCCCAAGGTCGTAATCATGGGGATAAACAGGTTTGCTTTTCTTTGGACACCTTCCTGGTCCACCATGTTGACAAAGACTTCACGATGGAACTCACGGGAATCAGAGCGCACGGGCTGGGCTGTCAGAAAAAAATGGTTTTTGGAAAAGGCGACGTCAATCAATGTTTTCCATTCCTGCTTTCCTAAAGCCTTTTGGAATGACTCATCCTTGAAAATCTTAACGGCTCCCGAACGGCCGATTTTTGCTTCGGACAATGCATAATCTGCTTTGGAAAGCACCATACCCACATCATCATTTTTGTCATATGGTGAAATCCCTGCATACACTTTTAGTGTCTCGGGTATATCCTTATCCTTTTGCGACAAAAATTTTGTTATCACCGCGTCAACAAGTTTCATAACTTCGTTTGCTTGGGTGTCCGGCAGGATTGCGGCAAACTCGCGCCTTGGGAATCTGTAGACCTCAGCCTGAGATACCGCAAATTTTGTCCGGGAGTCTAAAACATCCGCCATCTCCTTGAAAATTTTTTGAACAAGGGGCCGGTTTCCCGAAGCCTCGATTTCCTCCACGCCGGTCAGGCTTAAAATGACGACATGGCCCACGGCTTTTGGGTGCTTATCCCCGATCATTTCAGCAAACTGTTTTATAAAAGACGCACGATTATGAAGTCCGGTAATTTTATCCTGATACCTTAATTTCTGGTACTTGCTTAAATTTTCAAGATTGTGTTCGTAAATCGACTGCACTTTTTTAACCATGGTGTTCATGGCGAGAACCACTTTTTTCAGCTCAGGTGTCCCGGGGATCTCCTGGTTGAGAATGAAATCATTATTACTGATTGCCTCTGCCTGATGTTTGATTTTTTCCAAGGCGCCCAAAAGATGACGCAATCCTAAAATACTTATAAACAAAACAAGAATCCCCAGTACACAAAACTGCAAGCACAGCTGTACCAATGTTTCCCACAACTTTGTATAGGATGAGCCTGGATGGCCTTTAATTTTAAGGGAACCAAAGATATTCCATCCATTCATGACCTTTGCCTCTACCTCAGGTATAACAAGATCAATGTGAGTAATGAAAAAAGCGGGGACGCCATGGATGGCAACGGGTTCACGTTTTTCATAAACCAGTGTTCCATCCTGGCGAACCAGTGATATGGATTCAAAATATCCGCCGTCGAACATCGCGTTGATGCTGGTTTTCATTAAATCTTCATCCATCGGTCCGGCACTCAGCGTCAAGGCAAGCATGTTGGCGTTATTTTTTGTGTTCAAATAGGATTCATTTGCCGTAAATTCACGGGCTGTATTAAAATTGATCCTCAAAACAATAATCAGGGTTGCCGTCAAAAGGAAAGTGACCAATAGCTGTGTCTGTTTTAAAAGACTCAATGTTTCATCTCCTGGATTTCCAGATCAATGGCTTTTAATTTGCGTTGAGTTTTCAACAGCCCGCGGCTGATACGTTTACCAAGGCCATGCTGTTTTTGAATATAAAGATCCCTGGCTGTAAAACTGTAAACCGGAACAAGGTCGGGCCGTTGTGTGGCAGGCAGGATCTTTTTGATATAATTGTCAAGAACAAAGGGAACTGATCCCGGCTTTTTGTAATAGGTGGCAACAAGATGTGCCGGCTCCGGAAACCCTCTGGCGCGAACATAGGTAAGGAATATTTTTTCGCCGGGGATACCAAGCTGGATCATGGTTAAAAATTTTGCAACGGCGAAATCTTCACAGTCCCCCTGCCCCCGGCCTAAAAATTCCAGGCGGCTGGCCCAATAATCACTTTTATTCCATGTTTTTCTGTCAGAACGGTATTCCAATTGGTTAAAAAAATTGTTTACATTAATAACAATCTGCTCCTCCGGCAAACCACGTTGTTCGTCCATCATCGCAAGCAGGCTGTCTAAACGCCTGACCGCCTGACCACCATAATTTTTTTTGTACGAATTCAACATTTTCCCAGGCACAAAAAACCTGCTGGTGGATCCGGCAGAGAGTGCCGTCACCACCAGAATAGTTATTAATATAACCAAAGGCTTGATTTCGGACATTCATCAAATTACTATTTTGTCAACCGAAATTCCGTGCGGCGATTCTTGCGGCGGCCTTCATCGGTTGCATTATCGGCAACAGGTTCGCTCTCTCCTCGTCCGCTTGACGTCATCCTGTTTTCATCCAGACCCAACCGTTTCAATTCCTGCAGAACGCTGTACGCCCGATCTTCAGATAATTTTTGATTGTATGCATCACTTGCGACACTATCCGTATGACCTATGATTTCAATATCATAATCAGATGCTTCCTTAAGCTGCTTTGAAATCGGTATAAGCATCTGTGTTGCTTGATCTGTTAATTCGGACGAGTCAAAATGAAAGTGAATGTTATCCAAGCTTATGGACTGTACATCCTTTCTTGTATCTATTTTAAGATTCAAGGCGTCAGGCGTCCCATCCTCGGGCAGGATATAGGGACTGATATTAACCGGTTCGGTGTAGCCGACAGATGAAACATTTTCACCCCTGCAGCCATAGACTGAAACATCGGAACCGTCAACTGAGTTATCGCACTGATCGTTAACATCCACAACCCTGTCGACGTCACGGTTCGGGTTCAGGATCTCTTTTTCATATTCAGCAAGATCATAGGGCTTTTCAGTGGGAAGATTTACCTCTTCCAACAATCCGGTATCAAATTCATGAATCAGCACCCCCGTTGCCTGTGAAATTCTGTAATATGCCGTCAGCCGGTTATATTCAGATTCTGCATTGGCGACTTTGGCATCATTGTACTCATTTTCCATATTAAGAAGGTCTAAAAGTGTGCGGCGGCCTAAATGATATTCATCCTTAAACGCCGCCAGGGTCTCGGCGCTCAACGATAGATGATCATTGAGAAAGCCTTTTTTGACCTGTTCAGCCTGATTGATATTCCACGCCAGCTGGACAGCCTGATTCACATTTCTTCGTTCGGTATACGCCACCTGATATTCTTCAAGCAGGGAGTGGTACTTTTGCCCTTTTTCACCTTTGCGGACGCCACCGTCGTAAAACAGGTAACTCAATTTAAGCAATGCCGAGGCCTGTGTGCTATATCCGTTGTCGCCGTCCGTATCATTCTCGTACTGCGCTTTCAATTCAAGATCAAGACTGGGCCAGTAAGCGCCTTTTGTTCGTTCATAAGCAGATTTACGCGCATGAATGTTAAATTTTGCAACCTCCAGTGCCGGGTGATTGCGAAATGCAAAATCAGTGGTATCTTCAACTGTATCCGGAAATTTAAACGCCGGTTCGGGCATCACAAATTGCTCCGGTTGAAGTACCCGGCCAAACTGACGGTGAAATTTTACAACAGCATGGTTCACATCCTGCTGGGCTGAGATAAGGTTGCCCCTGGCAAGGGACAATCGGGCCTTTGAATTTGTCAGATCGGAAACACGGGTAAATCCTGCAGTAGTCCGTTCCTTAACCTGACTAAGTATTCGCTCCTGGGTCAGAACATTTTGTTGTGAAAACGCCAGCAGTTCACGGGTTTTCAATACATTGATATACGCTTCAAGCGCGTCTAGGAAAACCCGATTGGCAACCGTGACGACTTCATAGGCTGCACTGAGGATTCGGGCATCCGTCTCCTCGACAAATGCTTTTGTCTCTCCCCCTTTGAACAGATTCTGCCGAAGATATATTAATGCCCTGGATGCAATATAATCCTCATTTTGATAGTTGGTATCAACACCGTCGGTAACTTCAGGCCCGATGGACGCTTCTGCGCCTATTTTCGGATAGTAGCCGCTTTTCGCAATGGACAGCTCTTCTAAAACACTGCGATAGTTGTTTTTGGCAGCTATAATATCCGGATTGGTTTTTATAATATCTTTTAAAATTTCATTTAAAGGGATGGGCTCAAGGTTTCCGGCTTCGGAGGCGATCACAGCACCACCGCAAAACACAAGAAACGCATTAAAAACAAGTAACAATTTGATTTTTTTATAAAGTTGGAACAATTTAAGGGCTCCTTTCGCTGGCTTTATTGAAAATTTGGATTAAACGCTATGAAATTTTATAACGGCCATGGGCCGACCTGACATATCAGCTGATAGGCTTAGCCCACAACAAAATTTGAAAGATCTTAGTAACTTGACCAGACTTTCTTATAAACAATGAAGGTTTACAACACGATAATTAGGGCAGTAATCCCTTCATATAATTACCAAAAGACCAGAGCTCTTCGCGTTTATTTTGCGTTAATGTAAAAAATGTGCCCATATGGCATTCGAATAAACCCCTATTAATTTAAATAACAATCAATTAGGAGAAAAAAATTAAATATTTTTTTAGTTAATACTAAAGTAGGATGGAAACTTGTTTTTTGTCAACCTAAATATTGAAAGACACTGAAGATAGCAAACCCGCTCGATATCGTCGGAGCAGATATTGAATAGCGGCATGTTTTTATTGACAAGGTATTGTCTACAGTCTACTTTAGACCGAATTTTTTCAAAGGAAAAAAAATTTATGCTGAAGTACCAAAATATTTCAACAAGCATCCTTGAATTTTTAAGGCGACAGATTGTGTCTGGAAAAATTCAAGGCGGTGAACGCCTCATCGAAAATAAATTGTCCGTTGAACTTGGCGTTAGTCGACCGCCTTTAAGAGAAACCTTTCGCATCCTTCAAAATGAAAGCCTGGTTAGAACCATACCCCGCATTGGTACTTTTGTAACTGAATTAAGCAGTTCGGATTTCAATCAGATATGTGACCTTCGCATAATGGTGGAATGTTTTGCTGTTCAGCAGTTAAAAAGCATTGAAAAAAAAGAACTACCTGAATTGGAAAAAATAGTTGAAACCCAAAACCTGGTTCAAATTCCTAAAAAATTTATTGATGATGAACAAAAATACTCATTGTTCTGGAAGTTTGCCAACTTTCATCTTCAACTGGTTGAATCTGCGAATAATTCCTATCTCACGCATTGGTACAGGGGATTATCCTCAAACATTGCACGCTACCAGTATCTTTTTTTCTTCCAGCCAGGCGCCATCGCCAAAGATCTGAAAGACCATACCAAGATGCTGGCGTTGATTCAATCAGGCCAATTAGATGAAGCTGAAAATCTTTTGAAAGCGCACTTGGAATACCAGCGAATAAAGCTGATGAAAACATTAAGCCGGGTTGAAAAGGCAAATATAAATGTAAAAGCACATTAATAATCTAAGGGAGAAAAAGCCAAAGGGAAAACCCAAGGCAATAATTGTCTACAATAGACGAAATTAGGAGGAGGGAGAAATGAAAAGGAAGTCAATGCAGATTTGTCTGATCCTGGCACTGCTATTAATCGGAACGTCAATGGTGTGTGCCAAAGAAAAGATGATTCGTTGGAAGTACAATTCTTTGTGGCCGGTAGGCATCGGACTCTATGAAGGAGATAAGTATTTTTGTGATACGGTCAATCGTTTGAGTAACGGCCGCTTGAAAATTAAATTATATCCTTCAGGACAGTTACTGCCCGGATACCAAAATCTGGACGCCGTGAAAAAAGGAACAATTCAATGTGCCGGTGATTTTGGTTCTTACTGGGTGGGTAAAAACACCGCCTTTGACATTCTTGCCACAACCCCGATGGGCATGACCTGGATAGACTACATGCTCTGGATTTATCATGGCGGAGGTCAGGACCTTTATGATGAACTCTATGGACAACATGGCTGTAAGTGGCTGCTCCAAAATTTTACCCCCATTGAAGCCGGCATCCGAACCCACAAACCCATCCGGACCCTTGAGGATTATAAGGGACTGCGCCTGCGCATGGGCAGTCTTTTCGGCCAAAAAATTCTTCAAAAATTAGGCGCCTCCCCGGTGCTGCTGGACGGAAGTGAGGTATACGAATCCGTAGCCCGTAAAGTCGTAGACGGCGCCGAATTCAGCATCGCCACAGTGGACTGGACCCTCGGGTTTCAAAATATTACCAAATACTGGAATGCCCCGGCATGGTATCAGACAGCGATTGTACTGGGTGTGATCGTGAACCAGAACGCCTGGAATGAGCTACCTGATGATTTAAAAGATGTGGTCACCCAAGCCTCCCGGGCAACCACAGCCTACATGAGTTCCTGGTTTGAATACGGCAATATCAAGGCAACCAAGGATTTTCTGGCCGCAGGCACTGAAATCACCCATTTAGACGACGACTCGATGAAAAAAATCTCAGCCATTATTAGTGAAGTAATGGCCGAAGAAGCTGAAAAAAACCCGGATTTCAAAAAGATCCTGGCTTCACAAATTCAATTCATGAAAGATTTTGCACCGGTTCGCAACTATGAGGCACCATTTACTTTTGGTACAAATTCGGTTTCCCTGCCGGAATTAAAGTAATAATTAAAAGTAAAGCCATCCATCTTCTGTGTTATACGGAAAAATTTCCAATCCTTAATATACGTTAACACGTTTAGGGTTGGGAATTTTTCTGCCTCTTGCAGCCGACTGAATTCTGCATATAAGCACAGGTGTTGGTTAATGTATAAACTTAGGAATTGTTTTATATGGAACCGCTAAATCGAATAATTTTATTCATTGATAAAATCATTGCCGTAATCGGCAAGACCGGGGCCTGGGCCATTATACCATTGATGCTGATCATGGTTTTTGAGGTGGTGACCCGGCGCATGCTCAATCATCCGACTGTCTGGACGTTTGAAACCTCCACCCAACTCTATGGATTTCATTTTATGATCCTGGCCGCCTATACACTGCAGGTGGGCCGCCACATTTCGGTGGACATTATTGTTGAACGTTTCAGCAAGCGCACCCGGGCAATCCTTGACATTGTGCTTTACCTGGTTTTCTTTTTCCCTTTTATCATTGTTTTGCTTGTTGAAAGCACAGCCTTTGCCCAGGAGTCATGGAAAATACTTGAAACCAGTTTTTCTGTGTTTGCACCGCCGATTTATCCGATTAAGACAGTGATCCCGATCACGGCCCTGTTGCTTTTACTGCAAGGGATCTGCCTGTTTTATCGAAAAATCCTTTTCGTGGTAAGGGGGGTGGAAATATGACAACCGGTATGATCCTCGCTCTTTTGATGTTTGTCTGCCTGCTGATTGGTCTAAGTCTGGGGCATCCTCTGGCCTTTACCCTTGGGGGGCTTGCCGTCATTTTTGGCTATTTTGGATGGGGCCCTGAATGTTTTGGTATGTTCATTGATCGCATCTACATGTCGACTATGAACAGTTACATCCTGGTGGCCGTGCCGTTATTTGTCCTGATGGCCAATTTTCTGGACCGATCCGGCGTCATGGAGGGCTTGTTTGTCTCCGTGCGTTACCTGCTGGGTCCGGTGCGCGGCGGCCTTGGAATGACTGTTATCCTGGTGGCCACCATTTTTGCGGCATGCACCGGAATTGTCGGCGCGTCAGTGGTGACCATTGCCCTTCTGGCCACCCCTCCCCTGCTTGAATATGGATATAAAAAGGAGTTAATTGCCGGCTCCATCTGTGCCGGCGGCACCCTGGGCATCCTGATTCCTCCCAGTATCATGCTGGTCCTCATGGGCTCCTATGCCGGCGTGCCGGTTGGGCAATTGTTCATGGGGGCGCTGATTCCAGGAGCCATCCTTTCCGGGTTATATATTATATACATCGCTGTGATCTGTTTTATTAAACCTGAATGGGGACCGGCCCTGACAGCCGAAGAACGTGCCGGTGTGCCCACGAAAAAAGTAATTATAGACTGCCTGAAAAATCTTTTCCCCCCTGCACTTTTAATTGCATCGGTTCTTGGGGCGATTTTTGCCGGTGTGGCGACGCCCACCGAAGCCGCAGGCATGGGGGCCTTTGTTGCTCTTTTGATGATGATTGCTTACGGCAGATTCAGTTTCAAAATCATCAAAGACTCGGTCATTGCCACCAGTACGGTAACCTCTATGGTATTATTCATCGTGGTTGGCGCCACCTGCTTTACCGGAGTTTTCATCGGTCTTGGCGGTGACGAGCTTGTGGAGGTGGCCATCCTGAGTGTGGGCAGCAAATGGGGATCTTTTGCCTTGATGATGCTTATCGTCCTTTTTCTAGGCATGTTTATTGACTGGATCGGCATCACCATGATCTGCCTGCCGCTTTTTGTTCCCATTGCCAGAGACTTAGGATTTAACGAACTGTGGTTTGTCATGATGATAGCCATGAATCTGCAAATGTCTTTTCTGACGCCGCCGCTGGGCTACGCGTTTTTCTACTTCAAGGGTGCCGGCGGGGCCACATCCCAGATCGAAATGATTGAAATATACCGGGGCATGATCCCTTTTATCCTGATCATGCTTTCAGCCCTGGCCCTGTGCATTTTGTTTCCCCAGACCGTACTCTATCTACCTGACATGATGAATTAGACAAACTCTTTATACAAGTGAGAAATATATGTTAACTGAAAAAATAAAAAAAAGTCTGAAAGAGATTGTCGGGTCAAAGGGATTTATTGACGCCCCGGAAGACCTGTCCGCCTATTCCTATGATGCATTTGTTAAAGAAGCAATGCCCGAACTTGTTCTGTTGCCTGAATGCACAGCAGATGTTGCAGCTATCATGGCCATCGCCCACCAGGAAGGGATACCTGTGACTGCAAGGGGTGCCGGGACCAACATCAGCGGCGCTTCTATTCCCGCCCATAAAGGAATTGTCCTCTCCTTGACCCGGATGGACCAAATTCTTGAAGTCAGCACCCCGAATCGGTATTGCATTGTCCAGCCGGGCGTGGTCAACGGAGATCTCCAAGCCTGCCTGGCCCAAGAGGGATTTTTCTATCCGCCTGATCCCGGCAGTTACATGGCCTCGACAATCGGCGGTAACGTGGCCCAGAATGCAGGGGGGCCCCGCTGCTTGAAATATGGGGTGACGGTTGATTATGTCCTGAGCATGGAAGTGGTACTGGCATCAGGTGAAGTAATCCGTTTTGGAAGCCGGAATGTCAAAGACGTCACCGGCTACCGGCTATCGAGCCTCTTTTGCGGATCGGAAGGCACCCTGGGCATTGTTACTGAAATCACTTTGAGAGTGGTACCATTGCCTGAAGCCACACGCACCATACTTGCCGTATACAATGACCTGGATGACACAGCAGATACAGTTGCCGATATTATCGGTTCCGGGATTCTTCCTGCCGCCCTGGAGTTGATGGACAAAACCGTGGTTAACGCTGTGGAGGACTCTGCCCACATCGGCCTGCCCCGGCATGCCGAGGGCCTGCTACTCATTGAAGTGGATGGTGCCGAAGCAGCCGTCGAAAAGGAAATGCGCACCATTGTTGAAAAGGCTAAAAACCACGGCGCCCAGGAGGTTATTGAAGCACGCACAGCCGCCGAACGGGACGATGTCTGGACGGCCCGGCGCTCTGCATACGGGGTGTTTGCCCGCCTGGCACCAGATTGCATTGTAGAGGATGCCACCGTGCCGGTCAGTCATGTACCTGACATGATCCGCCATATTCGGCAGATTGCCGACCGTTATCAATTGCGTATCGGCATTCTGGCCCATGCCGGTGACGGCAATATGCATCCATTAATCTCCACAGATACGGACAACAAAGAAGAGTGGCAACGGGTTGAGGCGGCCAGTCGCGAGATTTTCGAACTGGCCATGTCGTATCACGGCACCCTGTCCGGGGAGCACGGCATCGGCCTTGCAAAAACGGAGTATCTGCCCATGGCCATTGACGATGCAACCCAAGCCTTTATGACCAGAATCAAACAATGTGTGGACCCCAAAGGGATCCTTAATCCCGGAAAATTTGTATAGGTGGTGTGATCATGAAAGCCGATGAAGCAAATCAGTGTGGTAAATGCGGTCTATGCCTGACCAGTTGCCCGGTCTACAAGGCAACCCGGGAAGAAACAACTGCCCCCAGGGCAAAAATCCATCTGATCAAAAATTTTGCCCATGACACACTGCCGGCTTCCGACCGTATGCAAAAAAAATTGCAATGCTGTCTGATGTGCGGTACCTGCACAAACATGTGTCCAGGGGGGGTGCAGCATGACATCCTGTTCATGCGCATGCGTCAGGAAATGGGATCACGGCAAGGCAGATCAAAGGAAGTTAAGGCCGCAGGAGCGATTCTGCCCAAAGAAAACCGGCTTCGGCTGGTGTCAAAGGCGGCACGGCTGGGCGCCAGCAGTCTGGCCCAGCTCATTATTGGACGCATGCGCATAGGCAACATTCCCATTGAGAACTTTCCGATGCCTAACGCAAGGCCTTTTCGGGACCAGGTTCCGGAAATTATCGAACCTTCCGGCAGGCCTGTCGGCACGGTGGTTTATTTCACCGGGTGTGCCACCAACCACATTTTTGAACGCACCGGTCACGCATCCGTCAAGGTCTTAACACGCATGGGATACAGGGTTATACTTCCAAAAAATCAGGGGTGCTGCGGCCTGCCACTGTTTTTTCACGGTGATATAAAACAGGCTGAAGACACGATTTTAGCTAATATTGATGTCCTGCAAGCCGTCTCCTGCGATGCCATACTGGTGGACTGCGCGACCTGCGGATCGGCCCTGGGCCATGCGTATCCGCAATTGATGACCGAATTGGATCTGCCTGACAGGCCGGCACGCCGCCTGGCCGAGAAGGTGTGGGATATTGGCGAATTTGTGTTCAGGCATTTTGACCAATTGGCCCCCCATCTGGATCCCGGAAAAAATAAAGAGACCGTCACCTATCATCTGCCCTGTCATCTTAAAAACCATGGCCAAGAAAAAACTATGGTTGAAAACCTGCTTAAGGAACTTCCTCATGTGGATTACCAAAAGACAGGAGACTGGGATTCATGCTGCGGCGGAGGCGGATTCTTTTTCAATGAATACCCTGAAATTTCAAAAAAGATCGTGGACAGCAAAATTAAAAATGCCGTCAACACAGGCGCACAATCCTGGGCAACGGGCTGCCCGGGTTGCCGGGTGCAATTGTCAGGCAATCTGCCCCAAAAAGGTATGATGGATGTCTGCCATCCCATGGAAATCATTGTGCGGGGGCTCAAGCAAACAGCTAAAACGGATGAATAGCTTGACTGTCAAAAGTCGTCCACCTGCATCTGATAAATGATCTGCGCGTCTTCTTTGTCGTCGGATTTGACAGGCCGTTCCGCAATCCGGATATGACATTGATCAGCCGCCGCCACAAACGTGCTGTGAAGCCCCTTGATTACGGTGCCGGACTCGATTTCACCGTCGACAACAACCCTGGATCTTCCAGGGGTCTGCCGGGACCAGCGGATTAGATTTTTTTTCTCATCCACCAGGGCCTTTTTTAAAGCCGTTGGTCCTGTAATCTGCAGGTCAATTTTTGCTGACTGTTTTGCAAGGTCTCTGATTTTTGCGCCGCATGTCTTCATTTTGGTTTCCGCAGCCTTTAGGTTGTTTCGAAGTTCTGTTAAATGACCATCCAAGGAATCCCGGTCACCCAAAGACAGGTCAGACCGGGATTCAATTTCCCGGTATTTGACCAAGATCCGTTCCCTGGCACGATCCAGTTCGGTCATCTGTTTTTTAAAACCGGCAGCCTGTCGGCGGATCACATCATTTTTCTTAGAAAAATTATGGATTAGCGCCTCCAATCGATTTGTTTCGGCTCTGTTTTTTTCCAGTTCCCTATCCGTAAACGCATCATGTCCGACCTTAATTTCAGCCGGGCCTGCTGTTCCGGAACTGATAGTGTGGGCCATCAGTCCCATTTTAGCGGCCACCCGGCTTGAAATCAGCAAACCCGTATTAATCGAACAGGCCCCGGAGCATTCAATTGTCGAATCCACAATCTCTTTTTTAACAAACACATCACCCATGCAGACAATTTCGCTATTAGTAATAGATTGGGCATACACATTACCCCGGGCGTACACCCGGGCCTCGCTGATGCCCCGGGCAATGGTCAAATCACCATTGGCCTCCACTCTGCTGTTACTGACTTCCTGAGCAGAAACATCAACACCGTAAACCCTGGCACCGGATTTTATGCTCCCGGTTACACGAATGTTGCAATCAACTTCAACAGGCCCGGTGTCTTTATCAATATCGCCGTTAATGTCAGATTCTTCATGGACAGCAATCAACCCGGACAAAGTGATCCTGGGGGCCCCTTTAACCGTGGCCAACACCTTTTGGCCATCTTCGGACAGCACTGCGCCGGTACCCACCCGAAAGGTTTCACCCTCTTTGTCTATCGCTAAAATCGTTTTGCCGAAGACATCTTTGCCGGGCTGGGGTGTACTGCCGGCAATTTTTGAAGCCAGCACCGTTCCTTTTTCAACCAACGGCCTTGGCCCCCAGTGTTTAAAATCAATATTGCCAAAGTCATCTATACCACCGATTTTCAAATAATCCGTATTGAAAAAAAAGCCGATTTGGGTATCTTTGCCCGGAGATGGCTTTATCCCTTTGGCCACCCTGAAAAGTAAGGAATCCGAGATGGGCGATCTGATAAAATCCTCAATCTTGCCATCAGATGCCAGACCGAAAACAATGCCTTTTTCCGCCAGGGCCGTACGAATGACCACAGCCGGGATATCAGGATCCATGTCGCACAGTTTTGTTAATAGTGCAGACTGCCGGTCACAGGGTACCTGAAGTAAAATCCCGCCGCATATTTCAACCACCTGCGCCATCCGGTCAAGACTTGTCTCATCATCGGCTTCCTGGCAGTTCCCCAAAATGTCTTGGGCATCCTGGCCAACAGACGGTTTATTGACAAAGGGTTCGGTGTTTAACGATGGTTTGCTTGCAACGTCAGGCAGTTTGAAGGATCGATGCTGTAGTGTAAGCACCTCATCACGCTGTTTTATTGTGATCATGCCCGCTTCCACCATGGCATCCCCGATACGCCGGGGCTTTTTCCCTTTTTTAAACTGCTCTTTTTGTTCTTCTAATGCCAGCTCCATAACGCTTTTATTCACAAATCCCCTGGCAAGTGCAATGGCACCAAACCGGTATTCCTGCTGGTGGATGACAACAGCTTTGACTGCCATGGTCAGCCGGTGAACATTCTGGGGTGAAATCAGATTTTCGGCAAGAAAATATGCTTTGAGTTGTTCATCTAAGTCGTTGTCTGCGCTGCAGTGGGCAAGGGCCTTTTGCAACTGTTCCTCGCTGATAAATTCTTTCTTAACAGCCAGAATTCCGATCAGCGGAACAGTATTGCCTTGTTTTGACCCGTCTTCTCCCATATTTTTTCAAACATCCTCAAATTGTCGCCCTTGGAGTGGGCTGTTAGCTGATAGCTCATAGCTGTGAATGGTTAAATGGTTAACTATCAGCTATGAGCTGTATACGATCAGAACAGGATAAGGATAATTATCAGCCGAAAACAGCAATGATGCCTGCAAGCAGCAAGGAGAACTCGAACCAGAACTCATAAAAATTGGCAGAAATATCACTGTCTTTTTTATACCGTATAGTCAATATAAACATAAAAGCCGGTATCAAGGCAAGGCCGCAGACAACGGGCGACACCATAACAGTTAAAAGTAGAGGAATAATCATTGTCGCCACAAGGGTGTAATGAACATATTTAAGGGTTTTCTTTTTTCCCAAAAGAATAGGAAGGGTCTCCCGACCTGCAATTCTGTCTCCCTGGACAGCCAGGATATCCATAAAAGCTGTTCTGGCAAAAGATAGTCCTGTGGCAAACACAAAAGCGATCAGGGTCAGACCTGGGTTCGCTTTAAGGCTGATCCCGGGCATCAGGCTTGTGACAACACCCCATGCCAGTGCAATAAGAATGGTTTTTGATCCCGGAACATCCTTAAGCCTGTATATTTTGCGTCCGGAGGTAAGTCCAGGAAAAATGGTACGGGTATAGGACATACCTAACAACATCATGACAATAAGTACAGTGAAGTACCCCCAACCTCTTGTCCACGCAAGTAAAAGCCCGATGGCACCAGACAAAAAAGCCACCAGCAAAAGCCATTTTTTATGTTGCTTATAAAGGATTGCCCGGTCCGGTTTGTTGTAGGTATCGGAACCGATGGTCATCATGTTATTCATAATCTGCATTGATAGAATATAGAACATGGCAATGGCCGCAGATACTCCGGGGTTTTCTGCCCTGGAAATCATGGCTGATCCAAGGGTAAGGCAAGCGGCACCTGCAGCCAAAAGAATGTTGGTTTTCATCAACACATCCATCACGGCCAGAAATTTCCCCCACCCGGGCTGCTTTTCCCTGAAGGCCTGTTCCACACTGCTGCAGGTGTCATTGATAATCCAGTTAGGCGTAGAAGCCCCTGCAGTAATGGCAATATGTTGTGCATGGGAAATGGATGAATAGTCGATCTCCGATGCCTGTTCAATGTGCATGGATGGTTTACCGGTTTCCGCTGCGACCTGGGCCAGACGCTTTGTATTACCGGAAAATTTTCCGCCGACAACGATAACTGCATCATGGGTCTCAGCCATCTGCCGGACTTCATCCTGGCGCTTTTCCGTGGAATCGCAGATGGTGTTAAAAATTTCGTAATGGGGGACATTGTTACGGCACCAATCCTGAATATCAGCAAAAATTTTGGTGTTCTGCGTGGTCTGGGCCACCACCACCGCCTTTTCAAACTTGGGAAGCGCCTCAAGCTGATCCAGATTGGTGACGGTATGCCCCTTTTCCCGGGCATATCCTAAAAGGCCGATAACCTCGGGATGTTTTTCATCGCCGAGAATAATAGTATCAAAACCCTTTTTTGAATATTTATTGATAATCTTCTGGACCCGTACCACCCGGGGACACGTGGCATTGACCACGGTGAATCCAGCATCAGCCAAGGCCTTTTCATCCTGGGGCGGTACGCCGTGTGCCCGAATAAGCACAATACCTTTTCCGGATTCAGGGATCGTGTCCATCCGAAAAATTTGTTTGCTTTCCAGCATCTCCAGTACCTGGGGATTATGAATTAAAGGTCCATACGTATAAATGGGTTCCTTGGCCTTATTTGAGGCATCCAGCACCATGTCCACCGCCCGGCGGACGCCCATACAAAAACCGGCGGTTTTAGCAATTGAAATTTTCATGAAATTTTGCTCAGCAACTCCACAAGACGGTTAAATTCGGACCCGGAAGAAAATTTAATCTCAATTCGTCCACGGCTCCCACTTTTTTTAATAAAGACCGGAGAATTGATCCGGGAGGATATCTGGGACGAGGTCTCTTCTAAAAACTTTTTTTCGTCCGCAGTAATTTTTTTTGCGATTTTCTGTGGCTGTTTCTTAGCCTGATTGACCAGCCGTTCGGTTTCCCGCACCGACAAATGTTTTTCTACGACCTTCTTGAACAAATAGAGCTGATTCTCAATGGATCCGGCCCCCAACAGCGCCCGGGCATGCCCCATGCTTATTTGTTCGGCAATCAGCCCCTCTTTAATCTCTTCGGGCAGGCTGCGCAGACGCAGCAGGTTGGCGATTGTGGACCGGTTCTTGCCGATTTTCTCAGCCACTTTTTCCTGGGTGTATCCAAACTCGTCAATGAGCCGGTAATACGCTTCGGCCTCTTCAAGCACATTGAGATTTTCTCTTTGGATATTTTCGATGATCGAAACTTCAAGTACCTGCTCGTCGGTCAGATTGAGGATGATGACAGGCACCTGGTCAAGGCCTGCCGCCCTTGCCGCCCGCAGGCGACGCTCCCCGGCAATCAGCTCATAGGCGCCGTCCATTTTTCTGGCCAAAAGAGGCTGAAGCACGCCCTGCTCGGCAATGGACTGGGTGAGCCGTTCCAGTTCCTCCTCACTAAACCGGGTTCTGGGCTGGTAGCGGTTAGGTGTTAACTGGTCAACATTACAAAAGAAAAAATCCGAATTGGCTTCGGGTTCTTCCATATCCGGAATAAGCGCGGATATACCGCGGCCGAGACCGGTATTTTTGCGTTTCTTATTCATCATCGCTTTAAAAGTTCCCTGGCAAAGGACATATAACTTTTAGCACCTGGTGATGTTTTATCATAAAGAATAACCGGCAGACCATAGCTTGGGGCCTCTCCAAGCTTCACATTACGGGGAATTTTTGTTTTGAACACCAGATCTTTGAAATACTGCCTGGCATCATCCACCACATTCTGGGATAAATTGGTCCTGCGGTCGAACATTGTCAGTAAAATACCCTTGATCATCAAACTTGAATTAAATGCATTCTTAATTCGCTTGATTGTATCCAAAAGCTGCCCTAATCCTTCCAAAGCAAAAAATTCACTTTGCAACGGAATGACAACAGAATCACTTGCCGAAAACGCGTTCAGTGTTAAAAGACTCAACGCCGGCGGACAATCGATAATAACAAAATCAAATTGATCAACTGCGGGAACCAAAAGCTCCTTGAGCCGAGCCTGTCTTCTGGGGTCGGACATCATTTCCACTTCAAATCCAATGAGATCAACATTGGCCGGCACCAAGGTCATTCCCTTGAGCATGGTGGGTAAAAGCAAATCTTCAATGCCGGTTTCTCCAATTAAACCATCATACAAAGATGCTTCAAGGCTGGGTTTATCTACCCCGAGAGCCGTTGTGGCATTGGCCTGGGAATCACAATCCACAAGCAACACTTTTTTTTTCAGTTTGGCAAGGGAAGCCGCCAGATTGACTGCTGTGGTGGTTTTACCCACCCCACCCTTCTGATTGGCAATACTGATGATCTGAGTCATAATCCAATTTTCTTATCATAATTAAAGTGTAGAGGCAAACATACAGCCATTCGACCTGTCAGGCGATTTGGCCATTTTTTTTAGAATACGGCAGGATATTGTGCTCTAACTATAAACTAATTTTATTACAGCACGCCCCCTGTTGCCCCGGAATAATCCCAACGATCAGGGTAATGCATTTATTCCCCTATTCCAAAATGCATGTCAATAAAAAAAACAGCCGTACGTGTCAAACGGTTTATTTGACATTTTGAAAACCTTGGCTACTATTGGCGGTATTATGTCAATTTCAGATCAAATTAAAAGGCTCATTCCCAAGGCCATGTGCCGGGACCGGTATATGCTGGCCCGCGCCTTGCGCAGCAAAGGTAAACCCGGTAAGGGGTCGGATAACAATTTTTTAAAAAATCTTCTGGTAAAAGCCAAAATCTCGGCGGATACCCGGCAACTGCGTTTAGACAACCGCCCCCAGAATATCCGGTTTGACCCGGACCTGCCCATAAACGGCAAAAAAGAGACAATCATCAAGGCCATCCAAGACCACCCTGTGGTGATCATCTCAGGTGAAACCGGATCCGGCAAAACCACACAGATTCCCAAACTATGTCTGGAAGCAGGCCGAGGAATTTCAGGCATGATCGGCTGCACCCAGCCCCGGCGCATTGCCGCCATGACCGTGGCCAAACGCATTGCTTTTGAGCTCAACGAATCTTTGGGACAATCCGTGGGATATAAAATCCGGTTTGATGACCACACACCTGACAACGCTTATATCAAGCTGATGACCGACGGTATTTTGTTGGCCGAAACCCAGCAGGACAAATTTTTAAATCAGTATGACACCCTGATTGTGGATGAGGCCCATGAGCGCAGCCTCAATATCGATTTTGTTCTAGGTATCCTGCGCGGTCTTGTCAAAAAACGCCGGGATCTCAAACTGATTATCACCAGTGCCACCATTGATACGGAAAAATTTTCCAAGGCCTTTGACAATGCCCCGGTGATTGAGGTTTCGGGCCGGATGTATCCGGTGGAACTGATCTATGCGCCCATTGAAGACGACAACAAAAATGGGGATACGACCAGTACCCCGGATGACCAAGGGTATGTGGAGGCAGCCGCCGCACAGGCCGCCAACCTGTTGATGCGCACCCGCACCGGCGATATCCTGATTTTTATGCCCACAGAACAGGATATCGGAGAGACCATGGAAATACTTAAAGGCAAAAATCTTTCCGGGGTGACGATTCTGCCGTTGTTTGCACGCCTGTCTGCCGGAGAACAGGCCAAAGTGTTTACCCACGGTCCCGGCAGAAAGGTCGTGATCTCAACCAATGTAGCCGAAACCTCTTTGACCATCCCCGGCATCAAATATGTGGTGGACACAGGCCTTGCCCGGATCCCCTCCTATTCACCAAGAACCCGGACCACGGCGCTGCCGGTCAGTCCTGTTTCCCAGTCCAGTGCCAACCAGCGCATGGGCCGGTGCGGCCGTGTGGAAAACGGGGTGTGCATAAGGCTTTATGATGAAGATGATTTCAATGGCCGTCCTTTTTTTACAACCCCTGAAATTTTACGTTCCAACCTGGCCGAAGTTATTTTACGCATGATCGCCCTGCAGCTTGGCGATGTCTCCACCTTCCCTTTTATTGACCCGCCTGCGCCTAAAAGCATTAAGGACGGGTTTGACACGCTTTTGGAACTCAATGCCATTGCAGCCAACAATGCCCGAAAAAAAACCGGCAGAAAATACCGACTCACCCCATCGGGGCGTTTGATGGCCAGGCTGCCCATGGACCCGAAACTGTCACGCATCCTGCTCAACGCAGGAGATACGGGAGTACTCAAAGAAGCCGTCGTTATCACCACGGCCTTGACCGTGTCCGACATCCGCCAGCGACCGGCAGACAAAGTCCAGGCCGCAGACCAGAAACATGCCCAGTTCAAAGACCCGGCATCAGATTTTATTACGTTGCTAAACATCTGGAATGCATGCATAGACGCCAGAAAGCGGCTAAAATCACGTTCAGCCCTTCGCAAATGGTGCATCGAAAATTTTTTATCCTTTAAGCGGTTACGGGAGTGGCAGGATATCCATGGCCAGATTACCCGGATGATCAAAGAGCATGACATCAAACAAACCGCGCCATCGCCGGCCGACCCAAAAACGGCTGATTCTAAGACCGATCAGTTTGAACATGGCGGCCCCTTGTATGCCGCCATCCACAAAGCCCTTCTCCACGGATATCTGGCCGGCATTGCCCAAAAAAAAGAGAAAAATCTTTTCACGGCAGCCAAGGGCAGACAGGCCGTTATCTTTCCGGGTTCAGGCCTGTTCAACAAAGCCGGCAACTGGATCGTAGCGGCCGAATATGTCAAGACCAGCCAGCTTTTTGCCCGTTGTGTGGGAAATATTGACCCGGCCTGGATCGAAGAAATCGGGCAAAACCTTTGCACCCGCACCTACAGCGATCCGCACTGGGAAAAAAAACGCGGGGAGGTCGTAGCATCTGAACAGGTCTCGTTGTTCGGCCTTATCCTTGCAGGCGGCAGATCAGTGGCCTACGGAAAAATCAACCCCGAAGAGTCCGGGGAACTGTTCATCCGCCATGCCCTGGTCCAAGAAGAGATCTTCCAAAAATTCGGATTCATGTCCCACAACCAAAATCTCATTGAAGAGATTGCCACCTTAGAAGACAAAACCCGGCAGCGGGACATTCTTGCTTCTGAGGATGAGATCTATTCGTTCTACCAGTCCCGTCTGCCCAAACCCTTTTTCAACATCCGCACTTTTGCCAAATTTATTAAAGATAAAAAAGATGATACCTTTCTGAAGATGACCCGTGAGGATCTGCAGAAAACCGATGTGGACGAAGCGGTTCTGGCCCGGTTCCCCGACACGCTTGCCACCGACCAGGGGGAGTTTGCCCTAGATTACAAATTCAACCCCGGGGAAAAGACGGACGGCGTGACCCTTAAAGTGTCCAGCCAGGATGCAGCACTTATCCGTCCCCACCAGGTGGAGACCTTGGTGCCCGGGCTGCTCAGGGAAAAAATCGCCGCCTTGATCAAAGCATTGCCCAAAACCCATCGGGTAAAACTGATGCCCATCCAGCAGCGGGCCGATGTTATTGCCGACCACCTGCCCGAATCGGATGCACCTTTGTATTCAAAATTATCCAAAGTCATCCACGAACATTTTAACCTTATTATTCCAGCCTCGGCCTGGTCGGATGAGGATCTTGCCGATCATTTGAAAATGCGGATATCCATCCGGGACCACAAAGACAGGGAAATCAAATCTTTAAGAGACCTGTCAAAATTAGGAACATTTACCGACCGGCGCCCTGCCCCCAAGGCCAATGCCTTTGAACGGGCAAAAAAGGCCTTTGAAAAAAGAGGAATTCGGGAATGGAATTTTGCTGACATTGAACAGGAAATTCAGCTCGACAAAGGACATGAAAGCCTGCGCAAAGCATTTCCCGGTCTTTGCTGCGAACAAGGCAGTGATGGAGTAACGTTAACCTTGTTCAAAACAAGGCAAGCTGCTTTGGAAAACCATGTCAAAGGGGTGGGCCGCCTGTTTGAAATGATGTTCCCTGATGATATCAAGGCCTTGAAAAAAGATATAAACAGGACCAAAGACTTAAGCCGGTTCGCACCCTACTTTAATGACCGGCCCACCTTTGCCGCCATGGCGTACAATACCATGGCAAAAACCTTTTTCCAAAAGGCAATATTTACACAAAAAGCCTTTGATGCCCATGTACAAACGCTGCGCCCAAAGCTGTATACGTTAGGCCAACAAGCCATGGAAAACATTTTCACCGTGGGTCGGGAATACGCCGCCTGTTTTGATCTGCTGCAAACCTTAAGTCTTGCCGCAAAAAACAGGCCTGTAATTTTCGATGCGTTAACGGCAATATTCAATGAGCTGAAAAACCTGTGCCCGGCCAATTTTCTGGAACTATACGATTTAGACCGGATCGCCTTGCTGCCTAAAAATATAGAATGCCTGTCCATCCGTGCCAGGCGCTGGGTGGACAACCCAGCCAAAGAGACCCAGAAAAAAGAACTTGTCGCACCCTATGAACGCAAACTTGCCCACCTGATTTCAACCCTTGACCCGGGATCTTCAAAGGAAAAGTCCAATGCGGTGGAAGAATTTTTCTGGATGCTGGAAGAGTATAAAATCTCGGTGTATGCCCAGGAACTCAAGACCCGGTTTAAAATTTCGCCAAAACGCCTGGATAAGGCTTTGTTAGATGTTTCTGCCATGGTATAGCGCCCACCCCATTTTAAGAAAGATTGATTGACAATTCAAAAGGTTCCAGTCTATTATTAAATCTATTTCATTCGACATTTATGATGCCTTAACCAGCCACGGATACAGCAAGCCTTCGTTTACCCTGAACGTATCGGTAACATGGGCCCTGCCGGTTGATCCAAAGGCAGTGCTGACGGTCTACGGTATGAACCTGATCAGCTGGAACCATGTCCGGTATGGGATTCAGTATTACGAAACCTTGTCCCGGCAGTACCCGCGCCAGGCAACATTTATCAAAGAACCGTTGACTGTGGGGATAAAACTTGAGTTTAACTTTTAATTGATGCGGTTACTTACATTCTAACGGAAATTGAATGGAATGATAGGCAGATATGACAAAAAAAATGCGGTTTTTTGGGTATGCCTGTACCTGTGCGCGTTGTTGGTACTGGCGCCGATCCTCTGTCAGGCCCAGGAAAACAGACACCATGAATACCTTTTAAAATCGGCCGGTAAAATTTCGCCGGATTAAAACGGCCGGGGATGTAGACGGATGCCATCTGGTGTACATCGGCAAGACAGATGATTCAACCCTTGCCGGGTTTATTACCGCCCTGAAGTCAAAACCGGTGCGCACAGTTTCAGACACCAGGGGCTACGCCCAAAAAGGTGTACACATCAATATGTTTGTCCAGCAGGAACAGATCCGTTTCGAGATTAACCATAAATCAGCCGTTGCCTCTGGATTGAAGATCAGTCACCTGCTTCTGCAGCTTGCAAAGATTGTAGAGACCCCAAAAGGGAGCAGCAGCTGATGAGGTACGGTTTTAAGAATATAAGTTCGCAGCTCGTTGTCATTATCCTGGTGGTGGCCGTTCTGACAATTATACCCACCCTGCCGATTGTCTATGAGGGGGAGACCTACGGCAGTATTGGGATTCATGCCGACACCAGTGAAATTTATCTTAAAACCAAGGGGTTTGGTGTTACACTTCTGCCTTGGGCGCTCTCCATCTTTGCCCTGGCTTTGTTTCTGGCTATACTGCTTCAAAAAAAAATTTCAGGCCCCATTACACACCTGGCCGATATTACACAGCGGATTGCGGCAAGCGAGGATTTTTCTATTCGCGCGCCGACCGGCCGGAATGATGAAATCGGCCATCTTTACAAAGGATTCAATAACATGCTGGCCTTCAGCAGGAAGCAGGTAACCCGGAAAGAAAAGTTGAATGTGAAAGATGAAATTGAACTTATCCTTAAGATGATCAAACGGCTTTTAGGCGAAGATATCGCAATACATGTACTACATGAGAGCGAGGATCTTTGTATCATGGCTGACAGATCCCAGATGGAGCAGATCATTCTCAACTTGAGCATCAACGCCAGGGATGCCATGCCCAAAGGCGGATCACTGACCATTGAAACCCGGATGGTTACCCTTTCTCCTGAGACCATGATCAGGCATTTTGAGATTGAAGCCGGACCCCATGCCTGCATTATTGTAACTGACACAGGCGAAGGGATGCCGCCGGATGCTCTCTTCCAGCCTTTCAGACCAAGGATATACAGTCATTGAGGCAGAGAATGGTGAACAGGGAACAGCCGTTTTTGAAAAAAATAAACATCGCATTGATCTGCTGATCACGGATATGGTCATGCCGGGCAAAAACGGGTTGGACATGGCCATGGAATTTCAGACAACTGCTGCTGACCTCAGGGTCATACTCATGTCCGGTTATACGGAAAATAACCTTATCCGTGATGGGAATATTCCCGCCGATATCACATTTATCAACAAACCGGTCACACCGGCCTCCCTTTCTCAAGTGATCGCCGATGAGCTCGGCCCTGAGGTATCACCGCCGCGATAGATTTGCGGATACATGGTTTGAAAATCCCTTGATAGCCATTGCCTGGAAAAAATTTACCGTCTTCTATTTGCTTTAAGCATGTTTTCCGGTATTCTACCTTTAAGATCCATCGAAGATGGATCTCATATCAAACACTACTATCGAAAATAGTCTGTTGCGTTCGATAGTCTGCCCCAAACAGCACATGATTATTTGAATGAATTAAACCGCATACCATTAAATCAAAAAGCGTTACCAGGTAAAGAGATGCATCAATATACGGGAAGATCGCCATGAAGCTGGGTAAATTTTTGATTCTTAAAAAAAAGGACTGGTATATAGAAGCATTCAAAAACATTGAAGGTGAAGAAATCTTTCTGGAAAGCCTTCCTTTGCACCGGGATATGCTCTGTGTTGATATGGTTAATTACGTGATTAGAACAGGTCAGCCGGCTAATCTCGAGCAGTTTCCAGTTCAGCCGGAAAATGCCTATATGACCCGGTTCAAGCCCCAATCCCTTATTGCAATACCGGCGGGGTGACCCTTTCATCCCATGTGAAAAAGACAAGTGAAGACAAACTGGAATTAACCCTATCTGTCCAGGATGCCGGCATTGGTATTCCTAAAGCGGAGCAGGAGCTCATTTTTCAATCCTTTGAACAACAGAAAAACCAAGACACAGCAAAATATGGTGGAACCGGCCTTGGCCTTGCCATTACCCGCCGACTGGTGAAACTGATGAAGGGCACAATAACGGTCACAAGCAGCCCCAACCAGGGAAGCCGTTTTGAGGTCCGGTTTTTTAATGTGGCCAAGATCAAAACCCGGGATACTGAACGTGAAAAATCTGACAGCCTATTAAAAAAAATCGTGTTTAACCGGGAAAGAATCCTAATTTTGGATACAATTGAATCCAACAGGTTGTTTTGCAAACGGCGTTGTCAAAAATGAATCTGGAAGTGATGACAGCCAATAATGGACATGAAGCCATACTGCTGTCCGTTGAACTGACACCGGATCTTATTCTTATGGATATCAAAATGCCGGTGTTGGATGGTTTTGAAGTTGTCCGCATACTAAAAACCCGCCTGGATACCAGCCCAATTCCTATTATCGCCTTAACTGCCTCTCCCACCAGAGAAGAGAAAGAAGCAGCCCTCATGTCAGGGTTTGCCGGTTATTTGGCAAAGCCCCTGGATCTCGACTCACTGTTGGCGGTAATTACACAATTGGAGAAACAGTTAACGTAAAAGAGATGTCAGATATGGGCAATTATATGCTCGATCTGCTAACCGCCTTTGATATCAAAAAAATGAAGGAGTGTCTTACTATATATGCCAACATTATAACAACATCCATCCACAACTTGGAGGTGTCCAATGAGTGAGACAAACACGTTAATCCTGATTGTTGATGACAACACCGGCATGTGCTCTAAATGCGGAGACAGATTTATATGAAACACTCTCCCATAAAAGGGGAATAGTGTCCCGTTGGTTTTATGGCTTTTTGTTCCACAACACTTTCATTACCGTTACAAATTGAAGGTATCAAATCAATAAAGCTATCTCTTTCAGATAACAATTCAAGCACAGAAGACAACTTTTTAAATCATCAGCGGCGGTCGGTTTATACTATAAAAGTTTTATATACGTGGTACCTCTTCATGGAAGTCCAACAGTTCGTTGTGCAAAAAACCGACCAGTCATGTTATATTCGCGCTCTAAGGCTTCATTTCAACATCCGACTTTTTATTGCTGAATTAAAAATCTATTGTCAGTTGTACCCCTTTAATCAATATCTGCACAAAATATTTTTGATAGATCAATTAACCTTCACAAGGAACAAGTTTCATCCCTAACTCATCAGCCTTTTTTGCCAAATTTTTCAACATCCTTTGTTTGTTAGGTTTGCTCAAGTATTCTTCTCCGAGGTCTTTATATCTGTCTCCATTTTTGATGATGTTGTAAATGGCTTTTGCAATTCTATGGGCTATGGCGACAATCGCTTTTTTGGCACCTCGTCTGGCTTTGAGTTTATAATACTTGGCTTTGTAATATGAACCCTTCGTCTTGATTGCGGCCCAAGCGATCTGGACTAAAATCGTTTTGAATGGATGATTTCGAACCGCATTCCGGCCACTTTTCCTTTTACCTGCGCTTTCATTATTTCCAGGGCACAATCCGGCCCATGCAACAAAAGCGACCATGCTTTTAAACTCATCCAGTGTAACCCCGACTTCTCCAAGAACAGATTGTGCTGACTTCTTATCGATCCCGGGAATTTCATCTAATCTTTCCAGTAAATTTTCATGGTCACGGGTAAGTATTTCCAATCTGGCATTAATCTGTTCAATCTGTCTTTGAAACATCTCAATGGCCTCCATCATGCCAATCAGTTGGAATCGATGATGATCCTTAAAATATCCATGGAGGCTTAGATACAATTCAGGAATTTTCTTTTTAAGACTTCCTTTTGTGCATTCCTGAACTTTCTCCAAGGTCACTTCATCGTTTTTGCATAACAAATCAATGAGATTCAAACCGGTAAGCCCGAACAAATCAGAAACGACCGAATCAATTTTAATATTTGCCGTGATAAATAGTTTATGAACACGTCGCTTATAATCAGCGAGAGATTCTGTATATATCTTTCTCAATCGGCTTAATTCTCGCCATTCACGGACCTGTTCGGGAGGGATAAAACTCCCTTTTACCAACCCATGACGAAGCAGTCCGGCAAGCCATTTACTGTCACAAATGTCTGTTTTCCTGCCGGGAACATTTTTAATATGCCTGGCATTAACCAAAACGACCTCCATCGTAGCTTCGATGGTGTTATAAACCGGATGCCAATATACCCCGGTACTTTCCATTGCCACTACAGGACAGCTATTTTTAATCAACCACGTTTTCATTTTTTGCAAATCTTGAGTAAATGATGAAAACTCTCGAATCTCATGCTGTTCTTTCCCATTAGCATCAACAGTGATTAAACAGGCCGAAATTTTGTCTTTGTGAACATCCAAACCACAACAAATTGGGTGAACGATTTGGATTAATGTGCTATTTTTTGATCTCTTGGTCATGGCTATCTCCTTATATTTTTCTTGGTCGAAAAAAAATTTGATAGCTATGACCATTTTTCAAAATTTGCAAGTGTTTCATGCTTCGTTGTGTCCGCTAGGACATGGGGGTTATATGGAAAGGAACCATGGTATATACAAATGAAAAAAGAATCAAAAGAGTCGTTTTGATTCTTTTTTCATTTGTATAATTTTTAAGGCTTCCTTTGATTGCAAAAAAAACGCCGGCTCAGGCAACAGATGCAGAAAAACGAAACCGACCGTCAAGTTCCAGAGCCAGTTTATCGCCTGATTTCAAAGCCGCCACACCGGCCGGGGTTCCGGTAAGTACAACATCTCCGGGCAGCAGCGTAAAAAAACCGGACATGTAAACGATTAAGTCAAATATTTTGTTAATCATCAACTTTGTGCTCTCATTTTGCCGCACCTGCCCATTTACTTCCAGTTTCAACTGCGTATCCTGGGGATCGGCAAGGTCATCGGGTCCAATAAAAGGAGAAATAGGACAGGATCCGTCGAATGCCTTTGCCTTCTCCCAGGGCAGCCCTTTCTTTTTCAGTGATGCCTGAACATCCCGCAGGGTCAAATCCAATGCAAGCCCATATCCTGCAACAGAGGTCTGAGCCTCTTGCAAGCTTGCCCGGGTGATCTTTTTGCCGATCAACACCGCCAGTTCCGTCTCATTGTGGCAGTCATTGGTAAAATCAGGGATCACAATAGGCTGACTGATTGGTTGCAGCGATGTTGCAGGTTTTATAAATAAAATAGGTTCTGTGGGCATGGGGTTATCTAGTTCCTTGATATGAGCCACATAATTGCGTCCCACACAAACCACCTTGCCCACGGGCATATCACACACAGCCCCGTCGTTAAACACATGTTGATATTTCATAATTTCCTTTTTAGATTTTGATACAACACTGTCGTTAAATAACGTTTTAATCCTTCAATGACAAAAGTGCCGGCGAGTGTTCCACTAAATATGTTGCAAGTGCATCGACCTCGGAATAAACACGGGGATCCAGCCGTTTCAACCAGCGCTTGGGTATCCCCTCGACGCCATAAACAGCGCCGGCAAGCATCCCGACTAATGCGCCGGTGGTATCCGCATCCCCGCCCTGATTTACCGTACCGACAAGGCAATCTTCAAAGTTGTCTGTTGAAAATAAAAAATGAAAAACAGTCTGCACGGTATCAACTACATAGGCAGAGCTTTTACCTGGATAAGGCACATAACAAAAGTCCGGATATTCTTTCACAAAACTTTTGGTCAGTGCCAGAAGCTGACGAAACAATTCAGCACCCATCATGGTCTCATGAAGCAGACGGCCAAAAAAGATACATGCCGCATCAGACAAGGGATTATTGTGCGTAATATGGGCCTGCTCCACCACATATTGGGCAAGAAGATCTTGATTTCCCAAGGTGTAGAGTGCAACGGGAAGCATTCGCATCAAGGCTCCGTTTCCGGCACTCCAACGACTTGGTGCAACTTCAAGGGTTTGATGAAGGATGTAGTTCCTGATCCCCCTGGCACATGTAGAGCCGACATCAATGGGTCGTCCTCCTACCCAAGCGGCAAATTCCTCGGCCACGGCAGTAAGATCCCATCCCTTGGATTTTTGAATGGCCCGTCCGATACAAATTGACATTTCAGTGTCATCGGTCACCTGGCCTGCTCTAAGATAAAGCCATCCTTTCCCAATGATCTGATCATGCACACCATATTGTAATTTAATTTCCTGGGCCGTCATGAACTCGGTAGTCGCCCCTAGCGCATCTCCTATGGCAAGACCGACAAAGGCGCCCTTTGCCTTCTCCACAACTTGTTTTTTGTCAGGTATTGGTACCGATTGCATCAATCTTCCCTATTTTATAAGAAAGTCTGGGTAAGTCACTCAGATCTTTCAAACTTTGTTGCGGGCTGAACCTGACAAATGAGATGTCAGGTCAGCCCATGGCTGTTATATAATTCGTCTGGTAATATCGTACTCACCGCCAATAACCAGCACCTCTTCCTCCCCTTTGAGTATCCCGGCATGAAGAAAAGCGCCATCAAAAAAAATTTTGTAAACAGGTATTTGGGCTTCAATAACGAAGGTACCAAATTCCCAGGCCCGTTCAAAATCATGGGTAAAGGAATTCAAATTATTGAGCCGGACCACGCCTTTACCTTTCTTTTTGTCCCATTCAAGCAGATCATGATCAAAAAAGCCATGAACACCTCTATAAAGGGTTATGTGAGTCGTAAGCGGATTGCGACGTTTCAGCTCGTACTGAACAAATTCATAGAGAAGATCCAGTTGGTTGAAAATACCGTTGGTTCGCGCGGAACCTTTCATGCGATCCTTCATGTATGATAAATACTCGTCACTATCTTTCCCGTCGATCCGGCCACGATGATGGAGTGGAGGCAACCCCATCCGGGTCTGCACCCATCCCTTTAAGACAGCCCCTTCAACGGAATCGGCATCAAAAAGCCATCCCCTCAGAAATCTTAAATAACTGTGCTTTATACTGAGCAATTGACCGACATCACCTGCTTCCCGCCACTGATGAAGATGAAACGCAACCTCCATATAATCTTGAAATATTCTTGCCCTCTCTTCCCAGCTGGACAGCTCGTCCAACTGTTTAAAAAAATGGGCATGGGCTTTGCGTACACCATGAACACTTAACGGCGTGGGATCAGCGTTGAATTCCCGGGAGCCGATGACCCAGGCAGGCACATTGCACAAGTTGTATTGATATTGATAATCGGACATAAATTATTTTATAAAAACCTTCACATTTTACCGGTTATGGGGTTGGTCAATATCACAAGTAATCATATTTTTTTAACAGATAACAAATAAGGATAGATCGTGGTTCTCTTTCCACAAGATCTATCCTTATTTGCTTCATCTCTGGGATGATATCCAGCTTAACCGTTATTCTCGTTTTGATGCCTCGCAGCATAAAATAGTGATGCTTTGGCAACAGTTTCATCACGCTTAATCAGCTTCGGGATAAGCAAGGTTTGGATCTAATTTATAGGTCCATGGCAGTCCTTCATTCTTCCAACCACCCAGCACACGCTTTCCATAATACACGCTATGTTCGTTTTTTACTTTATCCCCTTCAAATCCGCCCATCATATTGTATATTTTATCAGTCGGCCAGCTGGCCTTTGAAGCGGCCACGTTTGTCGCATCGCAGGAGCGGCTGCCACTTCTGCACATAAAGATGAGCGTATCGGTGTCAGGATCGAAATGTTTTTTAAGATCCTGTGTAAAATTTTCATTAATGACCATGCCGTATCCTTTAGTGGCATGTTTTCCTGTCCAAAATTTTATAGGAACATGATATGCAATAGTTGGATGCCCAACCAGAACATATTCCGGCCGGGTTCTGACATCCACAATAAAAACATGCTCATCTTCGGTGGCCATTTGGTACGCTTGGGACGGTGTTAGATCGCCGCCTTTATGCCCTTCCGTTTTACTGGAATAACTCAATGGCTCTTTTTTAGCACAGCCCACAGTGATCATTGCAGTAATAATCAAAACAACAACCATACAGAAATAATTACTTTTTTTCATTTTCAATCTCCTGTAACAATGTTCGTTTATTAGAAAGCCTGTGCAAATGCCACAGATCTTTCGACTTTCATTGCGGGCTGGGCCTGGGGTGTTGAAAGGGTCAACTCAGCCCGTGGCTCCTACCAAAATTGAAACATCAATTATCTATGAAGGAAAGTTTTATCAGACTTTAGAATCGGGGTAAAGGTGGGCCCCATATTATTTCCTATGGATTTTGAACAACAGCACTAACTTTAAGAAAAGTATTTTTTTTATGGAACTGCTGTAAATAGATGTGACAGATCAGGCATTTCAGACTTTAAACACACCGACACTGTCATGAAGCCGGGACGCCAGTTCCGACAGTGTTTTTGCACTCCGGTTCATCTCCGAACCTTCTTTGGATATATCCCTGGAAATGTCACTGACCCCTGCAATATCTTCTGATATTAAAGTTGCGGTACTGGAACTTTGGGCGATATTTTGACTGACCTCGCCCATGCCGGCAGAGGCCTGTTCGATATTTTCCGCCACCTGAAACGCTGATACAGACTGCTCCTCCAATTCCAAGGCAATGCCGGCAACGATTTTAGACACTTCTGAAATAACAGTGGTTATCTTTTCCACATCATTTACAGTGTTGTCTGTAGAATCTTGAATTGCTGTAATCTTGCGGGTGATTTCAAGGGTTGCATTGGCTGTCTGGGCAGCCAGATTTTTTATTTCGCCGGCCACAACGGCAAAGCCCTTACCTGCTTCTCCGGCCCTAGCGGCTTCAATGGTTGCATTCAACGCAAGAAGGTTGGTCTGTTCCGCAATTTCCGTGATCACTTCAATTACTTTTTCGATTTCTCTTGCCGCGCCCCCTAAATCCACAACCCTGACGGATGCAGATTGGACCTGGGAAGCGGCTTCTTCGGAAATTTGCCGGGCATTGTGACACGCCTCGGCAACTTGACCCAACCCGGCCTTCATCATTCCAGCGGCCTCGGAAACGGCTTCTAAATTAACAGATGCCTGCTCGCCGGCAGCTGCTACAGAATTCATGCTCTGGCTCATCTCATCGGTTGCAGATGCCGCGGACTGGGTCATGGTAGACAAATCATCTGAACTTTTATCCAGCTTTTCAGACGTCTGCTGCAAGTGGTTGGATGCATCTGAAACAACATTTGAATTCTCCCCGATTTGGACTACGAGGTGATGGACCCGGTCCACAAAGGCATTAAACCAGCTTGCCACTTCCCCGATTTCATTATGTACCTCTACTTCAAGCCGTTGTGTTAAATCACCTTCACCCTGGGCAATATCCTTTAATGCATCCACAACCTTTTCCAGGGGTTTGATCAATCGGGATAAAAAGACAAACAACAACAGTATGCTGACGATTAATATTCCGCAAAAAATCAGGGGTTTGATAAAGCCCAATCTGTTTTCGACCTTAGCCGGAGCCGAATAGTCCAGAACCAGCCAATATCTGTAAAGATGTTTATTGATATCCTCAACTTCGATGGGATAAAGCTTATAAAACGTGCGACGGGATTCGGCTTTAGGGGCCTGCTGTTTTTCTTTTAACGGGCCGGCCGCCGACGCATTTAATGATTCCGGTGTACAGACCGCTTTTAGCTCAAGCACAAAACTGGTATTTGACGCGGCATTTTTTCTTTTTTCAGGAGAAACCTGTTCGAAAAAGGTGCTGTCACAGGCTCCGGAAAAGGTTGAATCAGCGCCCTGATATCCCACATATCCTTTCACGATTTTGGCAAACGATAAGGCCAGTTCTCCAACCGGCAATTCACAAGCCGCCACACCCACAACCTGATCGTCATCATTAATGACTGCCGTGGCTACAATAAAGACTACCTTGCCGGCCGCTTCAATGCAGGCCCCTTGGTTTGCCCAGGTTTCTGCTGATATGTCATATAATTTTTTTAATCCGTCCGTGGTAAATACGTTGTCTTTGGCAAAGGAATGTTGCCCACTTTTTGAAAAAACCACATCGTAATTTTTGTCCAGCAATACCAATTTTCGCATTTTCAGGGCTTCGGCAAGGGTGATGAACAATCCATCTATAACCTGACGATTCCCATCACTTCGATCGTCTTCCAGATATCCGATGACCTCCTCGGAACCCGCAAAATTTTGGAGTGCATCACTTGTCCGCTTAATGTGAAATTTCTCATTTTCGAGTCTGACATCATCAAACACGTTAATCATAAATTTGTCTGAAAATTTATCTTTTACATTGCTTGAGATATGATCGAAAATGATGATCAAGGCGGAGCAAACAAAAAGAATAATTGCTACCCAGAAGGTAATCTTTAATTTTAAGGAACGTGATTTTTTCATTGGTACCTGTCTAAATTTTTCTTAAATATTCGACTGTAATCTGAATGGGGGCACTCAAAAGCGATACTCACCCCTAGCTGTTAAAACGGCCACGTTATAAACATATTATCTATCCAATAAACATGTTTTTTTTTACCGTTACTGGGTCACCTTGCCACGCAGATATTTGGTAATCCTTCTTTTCAGCTTTGGATTTGCCAGAATATGCTTTTCCAGGTTCGGATAACCGCCTCTGAACCATACAACCTGATCCACACCAAGTCCGTAATCTTTTACGGATCTTAATGCAGCGTTGTAGCTCCTGTGACATTTTGGCCCCTGGCAGAAAAAAATAACGGTAACAGAGTTAATATCCGGATCAATTGTCTTCATAGCCGCCAAAAGTTTATCTTTGGTAATGGCATTTGGGGCATCCGCTTCGGGAATGGCTTCCCCCTGGAGATCACATACCAGATTTACGGCACTTCTTGTTGTGCCGATATCAAGAAATGATCCAGGCCTTGTATCCACCCAAAGATATTTCGCCTTTTTTTCTTTCAGAGCGACAATGGCCTCCTCAACGTCCCAGATGGCAATACCGGAGGGAAGCATTTTAAGGTTAGGCTCTAAAAAATGTGCGGGAATTTTGCCTTTGGCGACCTCTTCACACTCTTTGCATTCAGTGGCTGCGGAAACCAGGCCGGTCCAGCACAAAAGCATGACACATACGACTAGAAAAAAAGCATACTGTTTTTTTAACATGTAATCCTCCTAATGAATTGGAAACATAAAACATATTCTGAAAGCGCCGGCAATAAAACACCAAGAGGTACTTTTGATATCTACAACCAAACGCTAAAATCCGAATATGGGTTACGAATTGAAAATTTTAACCTGTTGTAATCTTTTCTTACGAAAAATCAGGCAACAAAAACAAATTGATAGTTGAATATTTTCCAATCATTATTAATGATGAACGATTCTTTTGTCAAGACATCCCATCGAATAAAACTTATCGTTCGAAAAAATTCATTATCTGCCTGCTGCTCTGCCTTGTTCTTGAACCAAAAACAGATTATAATTGATGATCCTGTAAAGATTTTATACCAATTCTTGCGATACGAACAATACGTTATTGAGATCTAGTACGAAAACCCGGCAGGTTACTGCTGAAGGTTCACTCAACACCCATAGCAGACGAGGAAGCGTTGCATGAAATGTATCAATCTTGTCTATAAAAATACTGACGATTTAACGAAAATTCGGAACGAATTAAACGGTTATTCACCTGAAAATATCCTTATTCAGGTGTTTTGCGGTATTTCAGATTTAGACAAGGTGAACCACCTTCGATTGCTGCTTTGTAGACTGTTTCCCGGTAGTGTTGTAATCGGTGCAAGCTCAGCCGGGGAAATTTTAGGTGCAACCGTTGTGGAAAGATCTGTTGTAATAAGCTTCACCGCCTTTGAAAAAACCAAAGTTGCATCTGCTTTAATCCCCCATAATGATGATTTACAAGCCGGGGGGAAAGAGATGGGAAAAGCGCTCAAAGACAAAGAAGCAAACGTGATCATTGTCTTTGGCTGCGGCACGAAAGATGGAAATTTTATCAATGCCTTCCCTTTTCTTGAGGCCTTAAGACGCGAGTTTGACAATATTGTCATTGCCGGCGGCATGGCCGGTGGATATAACGAGTTGGCAAGCCGGGTGTTTGTGTTTACGGAACAGGATCTCACTGAACACGGGTTTGCTGCGGCAACACTCTCAGGGCCCAATCTATGCGTTAACACGGCCCATAATTTAAGCTGGACGCCCATTGGAAAAACAATGACGGTCACACAGGCAGAAGGTCACAGGCTCCACAGCATTGATAACAAATCCATCAAAGATATATACCTGCAGTATCTGGGCATTGAACCCCATCCTTCATCTGTATACCTGGTGAATTATTTTCCTCTTATGTTTGAAAGAGGCGGCATGCATGTAACCAATCCGGTCTGGTCTATAAATCCTGACGGTTCTTTTAACGTAGTGAAACAATTTTATACCGGAGAGCAGGTGCGTTTCAGTTATTGTGATGCAGGTCTTCAGGAGGAGGGGGCCGGACGGATGGGAAGAGAACTGGCCGGATATGAACCTGATGCCTTTTTCGTGTACTCCTGTGAATACAGAAAAACGCTTTTTGAAGATGATATTGTGGTCGATATGGCAGCCTTGAAGTGCAGCCCCTGCTCGGCCGGTTTTTTTACTTTTGGCGAATGCTATACCGATAAAAAAAATAGACTGAGTTTTCTACATCAGACGATGACTGTTCTGGCCCTGTCCGAATCAGACACCTGCAAAATATTTTACGAAGAAGAAACTTGTGCTGAAAAAATCGAACTGCCAAAAGTAAATTTAAGACGATTTCGAATTTTAAAATCCATGAGCCACCTTGTGAGCAGCACGACCCAGGAACTGGAACAAACAAACAGACTGCTTGAAAAACTTGCCAATAAGGATGGCCTGACAGGACTCTTTAACCGCCGATTTTTCGATGACACCCTGGCGCATCGGCTCAAAGAGCACAGCCGCACAGAGGCGCCTTTGTCCCTGATACTAATGGATGTTGATTTTTTCAAACAGTTCAATGATCAATACGGTCATGTGGCCGGAGACGACTGTCTGCGCGCGATCGCAACGCTCCTTAAAAAACTGATGAGACGGGATGCTGATATGGCATTTCGTTACGGGGGAGAGGAGTTTAGTTGTATTCTGCCGGCTACGGCACATCCAGGTGCGTTAAAAACAGCGGAAACCATCAGATCCGGCGTTGAAAACCTGGCCATTCCTCACACGACATCAAAGGAAGCCGAGTTAGTAACTGTCAGTTTGGGCGTCATCACCCTGACCGACGATCGAAACATCTCTGCCCAGGAGCTGACGGATGCCTGCGACCAGCTGCTCTATGAAGCCAAACATGGGGGTAGGAACCGTTTGCAAGGAAGAAATTTGATAGGCACAGACAATAATCTATAATCTTCCCTTCTTATTATTCCCGCCTTGCGGTCAGACTTGAAAACCACTCCCAAAAAGCTTAGTTTAAGTTGAATATTTTATTTTAGAGGAAACAAATCCATGCTGACACAGACTATTACATTCCCTGCAGCGTTTGCGGCAGGCCTTCTGTCCTTTCTCTCCCCTTGTGTACTGCCGTTGATCCCGGCCTATTTCAGCTTTATCACAGGGCTCTCTTTAGATGAACTGACCGCTGACGACAAAGCGGTACGCAAAAAAGTAATCCTGTCCACTCTGGCCTATGTGGCGGGATTCTCTTTTATTTTTATTTTGTTTGGAGCTTCGGCCTCTTTTCTTGGGGGGCTTGCCTCCCGGTACTCCTGGGTTGTGCGTTATGTGGGCGGCGGCATCATCCTGATCTTCGGGCTGCACCTGCTCGGCATTATCAACATTAAAAGTTTTCAGTTTGAACGCAAATTTCATTTCAAAGAAACACCCTTTCATCTGTTTGGCACATTTTTGATCGGCATGGCCTTTGGCGCCGGTTGGAGCCCTTGTATCGGCCCGATGCTTGGCAGCATTCTCATTGTGGCAGGCAGCCAGGACACGATACTCAAAGGCATTCTGCTGCTGGCCACCTATTCTGCGGGAATGGCTTTGCCGTTTATTGTGATATCCATTTTCATCAACTCCATGCTCAGTTTCATGAAAAAGGCCACCCGGGCTATGGGCATCATTAATAAATGTGCCGGAGGGCTTCTTATTGTCATTGGTTTGCTTTTAATTTTTGACAAATTCCGGCTTCTTGCAGCCTTTTAAATTCCGGACAAAAATTGATGACAATCCGACCGCGTTCGTTTAACGCATTTATCGGTGTGGCAACGTTCAGCAAACTGATGTTAAATACCGCCCGGCGCATGGTATATCCCTTTGCGCCGGAACTTGCCCGGGGACTTGGGGTTCCCCTGACAGCTGTAACCTCATTAATCGCCGTCAACCAGGCCACGGCCGTACTTGGCCCTTTGGGCGCACTGTTTGCCGACCGCTATGGAAACAAACCTGTATTGCTGTTCGCCGTGGTCCTGTGTTTTATCGGGTGTTTGGGTATTGCCCTGTTTCCCTTATATGGTGTGGTCCTGGCGGGGCTGTTCCTGGCAGGGCTTGCCAAAAGCCTTTTTGATCCAAGTCTGCAAGCCCAAATCGCCTCCCAGGTTCCCTATGCCCAACGGGGCAAATTTATCGGCATCACGGAAACTTCATGGGCCGGAGCCACCCTGTTAACCATCCCCGCAGCCGGCTTTATCATGTCCCATTTTTCCTGGCAGACACCCTTTAAACTTGTGGCCATCCTTACGTTTGTCTGTTTTTTCTTGCTTCTCAAACTTGCCCCGGGACCGCACCGTTTCCATGGCCGTCTGTCGAACAAAGAAAAAGAGACGAAACGGCTACAGATCAACTGGAAAACTCTTCTAAAGAACAAAAAGGTGGTCGGTTTACTGATCTTTGTTTTTTTTATGTCCCTGGCCAATGACAATGTGTTTGTCATCTACGGGGTCTGGCTGGAAAGCGCCTGTGGGATGTCCCTGGCTGAAATCGGTATGAGCACTGTTCTTATCGGCATGGCTGAATTTTTAGCCGAAGGAGGCAGTGCCCTTTTTTCCGACAGGATCGGTCTTAAAAAATCGGTACTCATGGGTACAGCGGCCACCGCAGTTACATATATGGTGCTTCCTTTCACCGCATCAGGCATCCCCCTGATTCTGTCAGGCCTTGGCGCCCTGTTCCTGTTTTTTGAATTTACGCTTGTCTCTTCCATGAGCCTTGGGACTGAACTTGTGCCTGAATTCAGGGCAGCCACCATGGCTGCATTTTTTGCCGTAGCCGGAATCGGCAGGATCATCGGAGCATTTTCAGGAGGGCTTATCTGGTCTGTTTACGGCATCAGAGGCATCTGTCTTTTATCCGGCTTTTGTTCTGTCCTGGCTTTGGCTGCACTGATGGCAGGAACCCGAAGAGAACCCAACGCCCATAAAATAATACACCCCTAAACTTACTTCACATCTCCATAGAGAAAATCTTTAACAAACTTTACCCCATCGTTGCGGATAAAAAGGAAACAAATCCCCGCTTAGTTAAACCAGTAGTGATTCTATATCGTGTCCCTTCTATACCCGCTTCAGAAAAATCCACTTTGCCATCCTGGGGGGTATAGCCTCTCCATGGAGTGGCGCGCGGCCGAAAAGCTGTTAACCGAATAAGTTCATTATTTTCAAGAACAAAAAAGCATTGAATAATCGACGTTCTCCCCCAGATCTTGAAAACCAATTTCCCAGTATACGCCATAGGTGCAATATCTGAATATTTATATTTTTGGGGATTTAGGCCATCCTGCACGGCATCTTTAAATCGATATGCTTTAGATGCACAAATGACATCTTCTTTTTTTAGCGCGGCATATGTAAAATTTTTTTCTTTAACGCTTGGTTGCATAAACCTAAAAATAGACCGGGTTTCACAATACGCAATAAATTCTTCAGCATCTTTTTTAGGAAATTTTCGTTGAATCAATAGCTTACCGGATTCGGGGCAAGTTTGTTGGGAACAAAAAGACCGTTCCAAAAAATTGGTACCCGGGGTGCTTTTTATCTTTTGAATTCTTTTAATGGACACGCCCAAACGGTTTGCTATCTCACTAAAGGAATAAGCATCTTGATATAGGCGATTAAATGCTTGTAAAGATGATACGGACACTCTAACATTCGGCGTGTTCGCACTTGTATCAACGCCAGAAAAAATATCCGAGTGATTATCTATAATTTGTAATGCTTGAATCGGACCAACCCCTATGACAACCGCCGCATCTTCCAACGAACATGTTTCATTCATTACATTCTGACTCCGGACACACAAAGCGCCTCTATCCGTATACCCCAAATTATTATTAGTAAACCGCTCGGCCAAGACGTTAAACCGGATGGCATGGGAGGGCTTTTCAGCAATGGGGAGTTCTATCCCAATTGGCTCATTTATTCCAATCGCAAATTTTATTCTTTAAGGGATTGATTTTCTAAAATTGATCGAACCAATTCTCTAATTCGTTAAAATTGTCTTTGTTTGAATAGTATTTTTGGACCATACGAGCTTCTTTTCTTGTTAAGTTTTTTTTCATTTTATAAAAGTACAATGAGCTAAAAGATATACTATTTTCATGATTTTTCACAATTTGATCTAAAGTATTATAGATATTTTCTTCAGAATCATTATTCGATACAAACGCAAGCCACAATATCTTTGACAATCCCAAAGATGCTTGTTTTTGATCTGATGTGGTCGCTGCTCTTGTCATAGGATATGAAAATTTATTAAATAGCTTTTCAATTTCTTCTTTTTTTATTGTTTTGCTCATTTACAGTATGCCTTTATATTGGGAGTATATTTTTTAGCCAACAGTTAATTAGGCCGATATGGTTATAGTAGATTATGTCTCTTCATGTTTATATCAATCCTCATTTTGGGAACAATAAAGCCCGCCCGAAGGGCGCTAAGTTCATTGGAAATTATCTGATATCTTCTGTCGGATCAAGTCTAAGTTTTTACATTTATTTTTTCAGAATCCTTACCATGCAGTCTGAAGTGGACCCAATGTCAAGACCGATTTTGACTTTTTTTAAGCTACATTTTTCTGGAATTCCTTGTCAGATCTGGCGGTGACGCCCTCCTTCCTTACCAGATTTCTATTGCTATTTCATAAAATCATGATACTGTGGCCACCGCCAGTTCGGAGGATAGGGAAATGCTGGGAAGCAACCCGAGCGCCGTGACTGGTGACGAGAACATGGGGGACAGTATGCACTCCGATGTATGCTGTCCTTCCCCCATGTTTTTGTCCTTAATGCGTAAAATCCTCGCGCCTTAGCGCGAAATTAATACCCCGTAGGGTCCGCCGGAGGCATTTGGCCTTCATCCTTTAAACCGCATGGTAGATTGCCATTGGCACCTTATATCCCAGGGCCTGGTGGAGCCTTTCCTGATTGTAAAACCTTATAAATGCTTTCAACGATTGGTAGGCTTCATTCATTGTACGGTAATCCTTCAGATAGATTTCCTCGTATTTTATGGTTCGCCACAGTCGTTCTACAAAAACATTGTCAAGGGCCCTGCCTTTTGAATCCATGCTGATTTTGACATTTTTATCTTGCAGTATTTTCAAATATTTCAGAGAAGTAAATTGACTTCCCTGATCTGTGTTAAAAATGCCAGGTGTCGAGAACCGTAATGCTTCCTCAAGGGCCTCAATGCAGAATGTGTTTTCCATTGTGTTACTGAGGCGCCATGACAGGACATACCTGCTGAACCAATCCATTACGGCGGTTAAATACATAAATCCATTACCAATTCTGATATATGTGATGTCGGTGCTCCACACCTGATTCGGCTTATCAATTACGATATCTTTCAGCAAATAAGGGTAGATTTTATGGTTTTCATTTCTCCTTGTTGTCTTTGGTTTCGGGTAAATGGCTTCGATCCGCATCAGCCTCATCAGGCGTTGTACCCGCTTCCTGTTTACCAAATGCCCCTGGCTGTTCAGGTAGGCCGTGAGCCTCCGGCTTCCGTAAAAGGGAGTTTTGGTATGCTGCTCATCCAATAAATCCATAAGGGAGAGCGTATACGAATCCAATGTTTTGGGCTTGTAATACAAGGCCCCTTTTGAAACCTTGAGTAACTCACATTGCCTGTTAATACTGATTCCTGAGTGATTTCTATCTATTAGTTCCCTTCTATCAGAGATTGATTGTATCACCCTTTTTTTTTAACCAGTCATTCTCAACTTTGAGCTGACCTATTTGCTTATACAATTCGTCTATCAATTTTTGATTATCATTTTCGGTTTTCTTTTTTGCAGTTGAAAATACACCTGGTAATCCTTCTAAGGCTTCTTTCTTCCACCTTGTCAGCAAGGATCTGTGAACTTCATATTTAGATGATAACTCAGCTACTGTGTCCTGTTCTCGAATCATTTGAATTGCAATTTTAGCTTTGAACTTTCCGGTGTAGTTTTTCCTCATGAACCTCCTTTTTCGGTAAAAATTTGAACCGGGCTTTTAACACCTTATGTGTAGCTTAGCAACTGGTTCAAATTCTGGGGTCCATTATAGTCATCGCTTTCCTCTATTGTTGTTTCCGACCTATCTTTTATCATTTTTGTCTATGTATTTTTTTCACAAGGTCTGTTTAAGCAAAAGATAGAAAAATTCAATTGATTGCATAAAAAAATTAGGAGAAACCCTTAGAATTTTTTTCTTAAGCTATTATAAACTTTACAGAGAAATATTTGACTCTAATATGTGTGGCCCCCCGAAGAAAAAAAATTTGCAAGCCTTTCCAGATGATGTTAATGATTTCATCGTTGATTTTTAATAGTATTGGAATTTTCGATAATTTCTGTAGTTCCAGTGGGACCCTGATGTGGCACACGTTTCTCAGCTCGAGCGGTGTGGATTACGGAAAAGACATTATTGTGGATGACAATGGAGTTGTTACCGTCAGCGGTTATGGTGGTGCCACCTGGGGGAATCCGGACAACCCTTTGGGTGGGTTTTATGTTGTTGGCAGTGCGTATGGGGACTGGGGAGCCCCCCTGTCGGAATTCAAAGGGCTTTATTGTGATGGATTTTTGGCTTGTTTCACCACTAATGAGCTGCCCGCTTGTTTAGGAGATTTTGATGAAGATGGCGATCTGGACGGCCAAGACTTGGCCGCACAAGCGGCTGATGGTGATAGTCCAGTCATTATAGCGGCAGAGTTTGCCGCCGAATTCGGCAGAACCGACTGCCCCTGACCCTATAAATGCAATCACTGCTCATAATTTTCATGTTCTGTTGCTCCCAGATGAATAGGATGAAATTTATAGTAAAAACCGATAACCATTGGGTGCAGGAGAGCCCACCGATAGCGCGTCAGTCCATCTAACACACACGTTAGGCGAAACATACATATGTAAAATGAAACATTTATATTTTGGCATACTTGATACCGACACATTAAAGAGCGTTGACGTTATTTGGGAAAAATCATTTTCCTTAAATAGTGCGACGTTTGATGTGTCACTTTGGGCCGGTGATACCACTGGTGCGCCGTTGGACACGGCATGACTCGATGCCTTTGCCAAGTCGCTGCAAGATCTGTCTGCGCTGGACATTTATGCTCATCAACAATTGGCAGCAATGCTGAAAGAAGACAAATCCTACATCGAATACCACACTGAAGAATTGGCCGTAAAGCTAACTGCGGAAAATCAGCTTGTTGCCATTGACTGGGAAAGTTAAGAGACGCCTAACGGCGCCCCTTAATTCAAACGTTAAAAAGCTCATTTATTCAGAATATAGCCTGTGATTAGGCCCTGGACTTCAAGGGGTGGTGAGACCTATATTTTTTATGTCATCCAATACGTTGTCTATACCGAATCCCCTTTCCTTTACTATGGTGAAAAGCAGGCGAAATGCTTGCAGCACCTCTTCTGTCCCAATCTCATTTGAATTATATTCAATCGCCTCGCCTTGCTTTACTAACAATCTAGCATCTTGACGACTCAGCCTTTCAAATACTTTTACGTCATTGACATAGAATTTTCCTTCTGCCTTTAAAAAGTACAAAATAGAACTATTTGTGCCTTCGTGATCTAAATTTTCTATGCACCAAGCGTATTTTTTATTATATAAAAAAAACCAATAACCATCTCTATTAATGACGGTTGATATTTTGTCTGAATTGGCAATCATGGAATTGGTAGCTGCTACTATTTTACTCATATAATTCTCCAAAAAATTTGTTGAATAACTATGTTGTTTGAAAAGTGGTTAACTTCTGTCAGTTACCTTGCGCATGCTGTTAATCAGATTATTCACCGAAACCGTTGCGATACCAGAATTAATGTCCGACATGGCATAGGGAATGACCAGTTCATTACTATGGATGATTGAACCGCAGGAGTAGACAACGTTTGGAACATACCCTTCTCGCTCTTTTTCTGTGGGAATCAAAAGCGGTTGTTCAAGCCGTGCGATAACTTTGCAGGGATTTTCAAGATCAAGGAGCATTGCACCAATACAGTACTGGCGCATGGGCCCGACACCATGGGTAAGAACGATCCAGCCTTTTTCTGTCTCTATGGGAGAGCCGCAATTGCCGATTTGAACAAATTCCCAGGGATACTCCGGTCGCTGGATAATATGAGAAGTCCTCCAGAATTGCAGGTGTTTTGAAAACATTATATGGTTGTTTTCGCCATCCTGCCGGGACAGCATGGCAAATTGGCCGTTAATTTTTCGGGGGAACAGGGCCAACCCTTTATCCTGCGCCGCCTTGCCGTTCAGCATTGTAATTTTAAAACTGATAAAGTCTTTCGTTTCGATTAACTGGGGGAGAATCGTAACCCCATTATATGCGGTATAGGTCGCATAATAGGTTGATTCACCCGTATCATCAAAAAATTGAACAAACCTGGCATCCTCTATCCCGCGGCTCTCATTTTTAGAAACTGGAAAGATAACCCTTTCAGATATTCGATGATCTGAATGGAAGTCCACCTCATAATTAGAATCAGAAAGCCAGTTGATAATCTCAAATGTTTTATTCTGCTTGTTTGGGGTAAAATGAGGATGTTTATGAAGACGTCCCATCTCACGGACCAATTGTTCTTTGCTGAATTCTTCGGGAAGCGCATTGAGAACACAGGTGCAGATATCATTATCCGCCTTCATTTCCTTGAGCTTGTGCTGAAAAAGCTTGCGCTTATAAAAAGGGTTTAACTTCAGATCCGGTGTTTCCACAAACTCACTGACCGGATCAAACCGGAAGGTGTTGTACCGGTTGAGCACGCCGCTTCTGAAAACAATGGAGGAAATATGCCCTTCTCCGGTGGCCCGCAAACTCATGACAAACCGAAGGCTGCCTTCTTCAAGGTGGTCTTGAACCGGATGGGGAACAATGGACGGGTTGAACAGAGCGGCAGATTCAATGGCATACTCCTTTGTAAAATAAGCGCCGACCAAGGCGCTTTCAGTTTCACTCAGCAATCTGCCTTTTTTAATATGTTTTTTTACCAGGCTGAAATGTTTTTCAAAAATGTGAGTCAGGTCTTCATGTCGCCTGGAAAAATTTTTTATGATCTGTGTTAATAATTTTTGTTGTCTGCTTTCAGACAACCCGCGGATTCGTTCGATGATCAAGGTGATGCGTTTTGCATCCTCGGGAAGATGAGGCCTTGTAATGACACGAGAAGTATCCCCGACAATTTTGTTGGGTTTTCTTGTCACTAAAAGCTTACCATGATTTTTACTGTGCATATGTGTGTTTCCTTGATTCAATTCGGGGCTACATGGGCGGACGGCCATATTCAAGGCACAAAGAGACAAGGTCTCGGACCTTTGCAGTACCCATGCACATCACCGTATCCGCGCCCCCCCAGTAGATTTTCACAGTCCCGTCATCTTCGGGAACCACGCCGCAGGTAAACACCACATTGGGGACATAGCCGGTCTGTTCCCAGGTATCTTCCGGCTGCAGGATCCATTGATCGGACACCCCGAGCACTCTGGCCGGATCGGCAAGATCATGCAGCGCAGCACCGAGCCGGTATACGGATCCGGACATGGTTTTAAAAACACCATGGTAGATATGAAGCCAGCCCTCATTGGTTTTAAACGGAGGTGCGCCCGGGCCGATTTTCATCTCATCCCAGTGGTAGGCCAACGGCTTTATGACAACCTGTGAGTCTCCCCAGTAGATGAGATCCGGGGAATAGGAAATCCAGATGGACCATGGCGAAATTTCTGAATGCGGGCGATCCAATCGGGCATACCGACCTTTAATTTTTTCAGGAAAAATGACCACATTACGCAGATCTGCCTGGGTGATCAAGGCAATCCGTTCAATTTTTTTAAAATCATCTGTACGGGCCAGGGCAATGCGAACCCCGTGGCGGGAATAGGCGCTGTAGGTGAGAAAGTATGACCCTTCCACCGGGTTGATGCGCAGATCTTCAATACCAAACGCTTCATATTCGGCAAAAATCCCATAGGATGCCGGAGTCAAAAAAGGTTTCCGTAAAACTTTAAATGTAAACCCATCCGGGCTGTCCGCCCTGCCGATAATGGACCGCCCGTTTTTTAAGTGGGCCCGGAACAGCATGATATATCGGTTCTTGTATTTGACCACCCCGGCGTTGTGAACCGTTGCAACGGGATACGGTACATCCTCCCGGGTCAAAATGGGGTTCTTCAGGGAACGCATTACAACATTCTGCATGGTTTTCATTTGGGCCCTTTCTCATAAGTCAGATTCTTCCGAAATCATCGGCCAGACGTTCAATATCATCCTCGCCAAAATAGTCTCCCGTTTGAATCTCCATAAATACCAGATTTTCCTGGCCGCTGTTTTCAATCCTGTGGATGGATTTTCTTGGAATATCGACTGATTGTCCGGCAGTCACCGGAACTATTTTCTCGCCGAGTGTCCACAGGCCTTTACCGCTGACGATGTACCAGTGCTCATCACGATGCTGGTGGCGCTGGAGGCTTAGGCGCTTTCCCGGATACACCACAATTTTTTTATTCTTAACGGTATTCTCATCGGAAAGTATTCTATAAAATCCCCAGGGACGGTGATCTTCACGCCTGGTTGTCTCCATGATCCGCTCATACACCCGGATATATTTTTTGACCATGCAGTCGATGGTAAAATGATCCATCACTGTCCGACGGCAGAATTCCCGGTCAATATCCCTGATACGTTCCACCGCGCCGACGGCCTCATGGATGCCGGAAACGAGAAATCCGTTTTTATTATTCCGGATAAGCTCGGGCATACTCCCCCGGTTGTTTGCGATGACCGGGGTTCCGCAGGCCATGGCTTCGATAATGGAAAGGCCGAAGGGCTCGTTGAAATTGATGGGGTGAAGCAGTGCAAGGGCTTTGCCTAATAGTTTATTTCTTTTTTCGGGTCCGACACTGCCCAGATAAACCACACTGGCACCGTCAATGAACGGCTGGACATGGTCTTTAAAATATACGCTGTCCTGAATAATTCCTGCCATGATCAGTCTTCTGCCGCATGCCCGGGCGATTTCAATGGCCTCTTTAGCGCCTTTATCCGGATGGATACGACCGAAAAACAACAGATAGTCTTCCGGGGCCGTCTGGAAATGAAATTCATTTATATCAATGCCGTGGTGAATGGTGTCAATATAATCCAGGTCTTCGGCGCGGTCGGCATCACTGATGGAAACATAGAATGTTTTTTTATTGTACTTGCGGTACACCGGTAAAATTTTTGGAGATGAAAAACCGTGGATGGTTGTCACCACCGGTGTTCTGGTAAGGCCAGTATAGGTTAAAGGAAGAAAATCAAAATTATTGTGTATGATATCAAATTCTTCTGCATGATCAAATAATTCGGAGATGTGAAGGCATTCGTATACCTTGGGAATGATGTTTGAATCCTCTTCATATCCTCTGGAGCACACGGCATGCAGGCTGCCGTGTGTAATCGAATCTCCTGTGGCAAACAGCGTGACGTCATGACCAAGGCCCACCAGGGCTTCAGTCAGCAATGAAGCTATCTTTTCCCAGGGGCCGTAGTGCCGTGGAGGGGTGCGCCAGGCAATGGGTGACAGCATGGCAATGCGCATAAAATTGTCCTTTATATTTACCCTGTTGAATAGGGTGAAGACTGATGCAACAGTTCATCTGCATAAAGTTTTTGCAGTGTCATTAGCGACAGCAGCCAGGCAAGCGTTGATTCCGCCCCCTGGTTCTGGTTGATGCCATCCACCATCAGTCCGTCCCGGCATCCGCCGGTTTTAGGGTCATACAGCGGCATGTTCAGATCATTTTGTCCCAGAAACCAGTTAAAACACATGACGGCTTTCTCAAACCATTGACGGTCATGGGAAATGCTGTAGGCTGCGGCACATGCTTCAACCATGGTTTTAGCTTCGATGGGCTGCTGATCAAATCTGGCTCTTTCTTCTTTTTTTCTATACCAGCCGTGACAGCCGATGGGGACAAAATGGTGATCTGTCGTCTGGATGGACAGCAGCCACGTAAGACTGTCCAAACCCATCTTCACCATCTCGTGGTTTTCCATTCGATGCCCCGATACCAAAAGCGCCTGGGACAGTTTTGCATTGGCATAGTTCAAGGTATCCTCTATCCATGGCCAGTCATCGGTTTTATTTTCGCAAAACTGGGTGAATAATTTTCCTGCCAGAACATCCCTGATCCTTTTGGCGTCACTGTCACCTGAAAATTTTTCCAGGTAGGCGTCAATGCCCACCAGGCAGAATGCCACAGCCCTGGGCGACCTGAAAGTCTCTGTGGCAAGCAATGCCTTTTTAAAAAGCACGGTACTCATGGTCCGATGATCTGAATTTTCCAGAAACGCCACGGTTTTTCCCAGACACCAGACAGCCCGTCCGTGGGAATCCTCGGAACCGATCTCCTCAGCCCAATCTCTTGCATAGGTCATAAAATTACGGAACCGACCGTTTTTTTCATTGTATGCGTATAAAAGGAATCCTAAATAATGGCCGCTTAAGGCGTCCAGGCCAAGGCCGTTGATCGGCAGATATCTTTGTCCCATGGCAGCCGCCAGCAGGGCTCTGGCATTATCATCCGTGCAGTATCCATGCAGTCTGCTGGGGATGGTATGATCTGCGTGCTGTAGGATGCCGGTATCATCGGTCATGGCTTTAAGGTGATCCAGCTTGATCTCGGGCAGGTCAAAGCGGGTAATGGCTTTAAGGTTTTCCACGTAGGAATGTCTGGGTCTTGGATGCTGGATTCGCTTCTGGCGAACCTCATTGAAGAGGTCAAGATAGTTTTGGCAGACTTTTGCCCACACGGCTTGTCTTGTGAAGGTGTATGCTTTTTTACGGATGGCATGGCGCTGGGTATCATCGCATAAAAGGGCGTTAATCTGTTCTGCCATGGCGCCGGGATTGTTGAACGGTACAATTTTGCCCCTGCCGTCTGCCAGCATTTCCTGTGCATACCAGTAAGGGGTGGAAATGACGGCCTTGCCTGTTCCCATGGCGTAGGCAAGGGTTCCAGACGTAATCTGAGCCTCTTCAAGATACGGGGTGATGTAAATATCTGCAACGCCCAGGAATTCACACAGTTCTCTCAAGGGGACAAAATTATTCTGGAATATGACATGGTCGCTGATATTCAGATTGTGAACAATTTGTTGAAGCATTATCCGGTAGGCTTCCCCTTTGGTTTTCAGCACATGGGGATGGGTAGCGCCAAGGATGATATACATCACGTCCGGATATCTGTCGATCACAGCCGGAAGTGCCTGGAGCACGGTTTCAATTCCTTTGTTGGGTGAAAGCAGGCCAAAGGTGAGTAAGACCTTTTTACCCTCCACATCGAATTTGTCTTTATGAAAACTTGAATCGATAAAGGGCATATCCGGAATGCCGTGGTGTATAAAAGCGACTTTCTCCCGGGGGATACCATAGATATCCTGGAGAAATTGTTCTGCTTTTTCGCTCATGACCACCAGTTTGTCCGACAATTCCCCCAGCTTGATCATGACGTTACGATATTCGGGAGAAGGGTCTTTCAACACGGTATGCAGTGTTGTTACCACCGGCATATGCAGATTTGACAATAGTTTGAGAAGATGACTTCCTGCGGGCCCCCCGAAAATACCAAATTCATGCTGAAGACAGACAATGTCTGTGTGACTGATATTCAAAAACTGGGCGGTAATACCATAATCTGCCAATTTGTTCTGATTGATTTCAAAGCGTACTTTTTCAGGATATGCATATCCTTCCATTATGTCGTTCATGGCAACCGCCCAGCAATGGATATCCTTGGCCCGGTCAGATAAACCTTCAACCAGATCTCTTGTAAAAGTGGCTATGCCGCATTGTCTGGGCAGATAATTGCCGATTACGGCAATGGAGTTGATTCCCTCAATAGGGCGTTCTTCCGTTATCATACTCTTCTCCTGTTCCGGTTGTGGACAGCAGGGAGACATCATTTTCTCTTTTGCTGCCCCAAAACCGTTCTGTTTTTTTGTGAAACCGTTTCACAACAGTCAAATGGAGTTATTTTTTATGTTTGAAACTTACCTGAAATTTTTGTTCAAAGGCACACGCAATGATCTGGGCAACATGATTTTCCTGGGTAATGTGATCCATATGAATGACCAGATCAAATTCACCAGGGGAGATTTTTTCCCTGAGAAAAATTTTTTTGAAAAATTCATGATGGTCATCATCAATGATGTTTAATTTTTCTTCTGCTTCACTTTTCCCTATACCCAGCGTATTCGCCAATTTTTCAATCCGGTGCTCTTTGCTGCATACCAATTGTACTGATAAGACGGTATGGCGAGGCAGAATCAAGTGGGTCCCCCGGCCAATAAATATCGTCGGTTCGGTATGAGCCAATGCTGTAACCGTTTTTGCCAGCTGTTTGACATAGTCGGTTTTAAAAAATTTTTTCTCAACGGAAAGAGACACAAGCAGTTCACGCATCTTTCCCGGAAACCGCTCATCGAAAGTCTCAATGATCTTTTCTGTAAGAGAAGAATCTTTTGCCATATGCTCTATAATTTCTTTATCAATCACACGATAGCCTGTTATTTCCGACAGAAAATCAGCCACTTCCATGGCGCCGGCACCTATCCCTCGGGATAAACAAATACAATGCTTTTGTGAGAAATGGCTGGCTGTTTTTATTTCTGCCCGGGCTCTTTCCCATTGTCTGACTTGCGCACCGGCCCAATCTGAGGCGCTCATCATTCTCTTGCCATAATATCCGGGAGGATAAACCGTTTCTTTAGATGTATTTTTCATATCTTTTCTCCTTTTTTAGGAATGGCTTCTCTAAAGCCTATAATTCATGTTACGTGCCAGGACAGAACACATCGACATCGTCTCTGTAACCTCTTGATTCGTAAGGTTATTAATAAAAAATTAAGATCAGCGAATAGTTTGAAAAGTTTTTAACAACTGGATAAAAAGGTCAGATGCGCCCAAGCGGTCATATTTAACCTCGTTTTAAACGGCGGGCATCGGCGGGACGCCTGAGACAATCGCCACGCCTACAGGGGCGCTCTGCTATGCCCAGGTCACGTCATCTTAATTTTCATCGGCTTGCTTGTGAAAATATAATGTTTTTAAGAAGGGATATCTTTAATAACCGATGTGAATGGACTCGAACGACCCAAATAGATTACCCAGCCACAAAACCAAGGCGATGACAGCCAGAATGTTAAGTATCTGCCGTATCCTCCTGTCCATGGGGATATATCTGTTGGCCAGCCAGAACAGAAATCCGACAAAGATTAAAATGATGCTAAACTGTACAAGGTCTGTCATTGCTCCTCCTGTTTTCTTTGTGTGCATCGTTGCTTAGAATGTGGAAACCTGCCTGTGATTTTTTTTACCCACCCCGGAAAATGCATCGATATCCCTCCATGGGGTCAGCAATCAAGCACTACGCAATTTCTGCCGTTGGCTTTGGCCTTGTATAAGCATTTATCTGCTTTTGAAACCCAGGAGAGAAAATCGTTATCGGAACTATTTTTAACCAGCCCTTGGGTGACCCCGATACTGATGGTCGTAAAAATACCGTCCGGTCTGGATTCTTCCACCTCTTTTCGGATTTTTTCAGCCATCACAGGCACTGCAGAAGTATGGATATTGGGAAACAGGATGACAAATTCTTCCCCGCCATACCGGCACATCACATCCGATTTCCGGACAGTCCCCTTCAAAGATTTCGCAAGGTCTTTGAGTACGGTATCACCCCTTGGATGGCCATATTTGTCATTAATCTTTTTAAAATGATCAATATCAATCATAAAGACAGCTAAATTTTCTTTTCTCCGCTCGGCCAGGGAAAATAAGCCCTGGGCAACAATTAAAAAGCCCCGCCGGTTAAACAGACCCGTCAACCCGTCAGTCATAGCCATGTCAACCAATGCCTTATTTCTTTTCCAAAGGCTTTGCAGCGTTTCTCCCAAAAGTTCCAATTCGGGTGTTGTATTGCCATATCGGATGAACATATCAATAAATATTCTGATATGGCGGTCATATGTGTCAGAGAGAACCGTATCTCCATTTCCTTTCACGGACTTTAAATCGTTAAAAAGAACTTCAAAGATCGGATACAGCATGTAGTATTCCAGCCGGTAGGCCAGGATAAATGCATTTTTCATTGATTTTTTTTCATCCCAGCGATTTGAGAGATCCTCAATTTTATCCAATATGGCGGACAATTCTTTTTGAATGTCCGATGGCTTATCAAAAATGCAAGGAAAGATGAAATCTTCAGCTATCAGCGCAACCCTGCTCCAGAAATCGGCATGTATTTTTTCTTCATCAGCCATCTGGACCCAGAACGCCTTGAGCTCACTTATTTCTTCTGCCTGGGAAAGCTTGGTATATATCTGTATGGCCTTTTGATTAATGGCAATACACAGACGAATGATTCCCCAGGTAATCTCATCTTTCATGTTCTTGTCCTTTCCTTGCACTTTTCCGGGGAAGGCCTCCACAGGCCCGGAAGTATTTAATCCGGTCTTTGGATAGTAGAAAGCGATTTAGTCCCCAGGGTCTCAATAAGCCGGTTGATATCCGTTGTTTTCAGATTCATTCCCCCTTCGGACACCGGAAGCAGAATGATGCGCTTGCCTTCAAGTGCTTCCGCAATTTTCAGTTTCACGATGGTCTCAGCCCCGGAACCGGCCAGGGCATTGTTCATTTCCTGGATGCCTTTGGCTTCGGCAATACCTTCCGCTTCAATGGCTCTTGCCAGAAGCTGCTGCTTTTCCAGATAAACGTCCGCCTCGATTTTATCCTTTTGATATTGACCGTCGGCGTTGGCAACCATTTTGTTCACCTCACCCCTTGCTTCTTCCAGTTTACGTTTATACTCTTCGAGGGCGGCATGTTGGGCTGATTTGTTTTTCTCCACCTGCTGGTCCGCCACTTTTTTATCTTCAATGGCTTTGGTGTACTCTGCATTGAACCGGTAGTCGTTGGTCAGCACCTTCTCAATGACAACGCCCATGGGTCCAAGAATCTTATCCAATGCGGCCTTGGCTTTTTCGGCTTGGGTTTCTCTTGCTTCAGCCACATAAAAGGATTCGGTCTTCAGCTCCCCGAAGATATCCCTGGGCTTGCTTCTGGCAACCGTCCTGACGATAGTTTCCCGGAGGATGGCATCGTTTGAAGCCACATACTGGAGAATGTACGGGGCCTTTGCGGCATCAATCCGGTAAGCAATGATCACATCAAGGCTGATGTCATTTCCGTCAATGGTTTTAAACAGCAGATCATCCTGGGTTTTGCGGTCCCCCCGGCTTTCTGAAAAGGTCATTTCAAGATTCTGCAGCTTGGTGTCAAAGACATGCCAGTCATTGATAAAAGGCAGAAAAAAATAGGTCGAGCCTTGAGCATACACATGGTCCTCTACGCCTTTGGGCGCAAACAGGCCGATTTTCCGGGTCCGGACACCGACTTCGGTTTCCCCTGTGGTATGAGGCATGCAGCCCGTGGTCAAAAGGCTTGCCGTCATTAGGATCACAAAAAGGATAAAACGTTTCACTTGGCACCTCCCTGGCGAACATCAAATAATTTTAGGGTATTGTTCAGATCCAGCGGATTGACCCCATGAGCACCGTCGCTGGGAAGGATAATCAGATCAAGGCCCTTATACGCCTGGGCCATCTTTAAGCCCACCATACGGTCGGACCCAATGCCTTTTAATGCCTCATTTTTCAGGCGCACCCGTTCGGCTTCAGACAGTTTTACCAACAGATCGGCATTGGCCTTTACTTTACGGGTATAGAGGTCTTTTTCAGCAGTTTTTCGGGTCACATAGGCCCGGCCTTTTTCCATCTCAACGGCGGTGATGACCATACCCTCCTGGACAATCTTTTTTAACTGGGCTTCTTCCTTGGCGGCCCGGGCTGCGGCCTGATTGGTAAAGACCATCTGATCCTGAAGTTTTTTGGCTTCAATATTCTTTTGGATTTCAGGGCTGTATCTGAAATAGCGGACCAGCACCTGGTCCACCTCAATTCCTTTCAAATTGAGTTCCCGGTTGAGATTATCTTTGGCATCTTCTGCCTTTTTAACCCGCATGGGGCTGTTATAAAATTCTTCGGTGGTCAGTTTACCCAGGGTCTCTTTCAAGGCAGGTTCGGCTTTGGGGATGATTCCGTTGTCTTCGTACAGTTTGCCCGGGCCGATGGTGGTAAATACCAGGTAGGGATCCTTAATGTGGTAGAGCATGGAAACATCCACATCCACAAAAAAACCGTCTGAGGTCTGGATATGGGCTGCCCGGTCTTTTCTGGCACCACCGGCTGCCGTTTCTGGGAAATTGGTCAACTCCAGCACCTGGATACCCTTGGGAAAGCGATACATCTGCTGCAGGCCGAAGGGCAAAACAAAGGAAAGTCCCGCATGGTAAACTTCTTTTTGAACCCCGCGGGATATTCCCACACGGATCACCTTAATACCGTATTCATTCGGCTCTACATAGGCGAATAAAAATTTATAGCAAAGGTATAAAATTACGGCCAATGTGAGCAGAATTTGAAATCCAACACCCATCCGCAGACTTGAAAAAAAACCGCCTAATGGGCCCTTAGCCCTGGTCAAATACTCTTTAAATTGATTTGTCTGGTTTTCAGTCACAGTCAATTCCTTTATGAAACACAATTCACACAAGTGGTATGAATCATGGATTTAAAAACATATAAATTTTATGCCATCAGCCCTTTTTTTGCCTGAGCACCCGAACCGCATCCATCCCCAAGGTTTGGGACACTTTATGGATCCGAATCCTGAGCGGTTCGGATAATAGTGTTTTTGTTCCCAGAAGCACACCGAACTGATATGACTGGATGTGATTTTCCATATCTTTTTCGGTTTCCCATTCCCCCAGCAGTGAGAATCGATTCTTATTGTCAATGTCACAAAAGGCACAACAGCTTCTGCAACCGGGGCCTTCTCTCACCGATTCCATTAGTGAGAGGAGGGTTTGCAGCACTTCCAGATGTTTTTCCGGATGTGCGTTGAAAGTCATTTTGACTATCATCATTCGAACTACCTCTTAAAAACATTCTGGAATATCGAAATATAAAAGATGGCTAAACGTCACTGAGGCCTCTGCCTAAAACTGCTTCTGAAGTGCTTTTTTGTTTTTTTTGTTTTCGTTTTTCTTTTGGCGTCTGTCTGGCTTTTTTCTGTTCTTCACGCCTGCCTTTGTCTCTTTTTCCTTTATCACCCATAATCTTTTCTCCTGGTTTCAAATCAGTGTTTTCCCATTCCCCTCTTTCCTTGCTTGGAGTATTCGTACTTTTAATAGTGCAATCATTGCACCATAGTTCTGACAAGAGGATTAATTTTTTGATGATGCTGTATTTTAAGGGAAAACAAAGGAAGGAAGGAGATTATTTAAATAGAAAGGGAAATTCTAAAACGGTCTTATTTGTTCAATGGGTCATATCGTGCCTTTTTAAAGGTTCCCGTAACCGATCTCGGGCGTGGCCGCCATCGGATAGGCCGCACGAAGAATGAGCCTCATTGGCAATTAAAAGGAAACCGCTTGGGAGGAACGATGCTGAGTTTACGCATTCGGGCACGCAATGTGCTGCATGCAGTTGGTTGCCGGTACTCCTGTGTCTTCTCCCTGATCGACTAGGACCATCCAGATGGCCTCGGTAGTTGCTTCTTGGGCAATGATCAAATGACAAAACGAATCCATAATGCTTGGGTCGTTCTGTTCCCGTTCGGTCCCTGAACCTTTCCAGTTGTAAATGGCTGAATACGTGACTTTAAAATACATGGTGAATTTGAATTTTTAACCGTGAATAACCTTAACCCTGCCAACAAGGCCATTTTCCAATCGGACTTTTATACCATGGGGATGAAAAGATGATTTTGTTAAAACGTTTTTTATGACGCCTTTGGTCAGAACGCCTGTTCTTTGGTCTTTTTTTAACACAATGGAAACGGTTTGCCCTGTTTTGATTTGCGTTCTATTTTGTCCTCCGGTCATTATACTCTTTACCCTTGATTTCATCAAAAAAACCTCAGCCAGGATTAATTCATCATATGAGGCATATGAATCATTCAGAAAAATGTTTAGTGAAGTTCTGATCGATTCCCATGATAAATAAAGATACTATCATCAACCAGGTAATCATCACCAAATTTTTCTTTGATTACATTCGGATTGATATTTATACTATCCACACGCCGACCATTTGGTTGGTGACTTCTGTTTTAAATCAGTTAATGGAGAATATCTTGACTGCCCCCAAGATTACAAGATTAAATTTTATATGGCTGTTAACTATTCTCAGCCTTAAGGGTGAGAATAGTTAGCAGCCGATTCGGAAACTATGAAAAATGACAGAAAAAGCAATATATATAGAACATGCGACCAAACATTTCGGAGATTTCAAAGCGGTTCATAATCTTTCCTTTGAAGTAAACAAGGCTGCCTGTTTCGGATTATTGGGTCCCAATGGGGCAGGTAAAACCACAATGATGAACATGCTGACCGGACGGGTCAGGGCAGATTCGGATAATGGCCGAATAATCAATGTGTTGGGCTATGACCCGGCCAAAAATGAACTTGAAATCCGATATCTTACGGGGATTGTGCCTCAGGAAAACAATCTCGATGTTGAGCTTTCAGTTTCCCAAAATTTGTATATTTACAGTAAATTTTATGGCCTGCCCCACAATGTCGCCAGCCGGCGTATAAGCGAACTGCTTGAATTTATGGAACTTACCGAAAAAAAAGCGGCCCGTATTAGAGAGTTGTCCGGCGGTATGCAAAGGCGTCTGGTCATTGCCAGAGCCTTGATCAACTCTCCTCACCTCCTGATTTTGGACGAACCGACCACCGGTTTAGATCCGCAAGTACGGCAAGCCATTTGGGACAAAATGAGGATGCTCAAAAAAACCGGAGTGACCATTGTCCTGACCACCCATTACATGGATGAAGCAGCCCAACTTTGTGATGACTTGATCATTATGCACAAAGGCAAAAAAATTCTTCAGGGGCATCCCAGCGCTCTAATCTCGAAAAATTTGGAAAGATACGTGCTGGAAATTCTGAATACAGATATTTTTTCGACGATTGAAAGAAAAGGATTTCGGATCGAAGAAACTGTGGGTCGGCTTATGCTGTATAGCAATAGGTTATCTTCACTGGAAACAGTGACCGAGCCACTCAACGCGGGAGATTTTTTTCTAAGACCAGTCAATTTGGAAGATTTGTTTTTAAAAGTAACCGGGAGAACCTTGTATGACTGAAACCGCCCTACCTCAACGAATTGTCACAACACCGCCACCTCTGGCTTATCGATTGTACAGCATCTGGTACAGGCATATTCGTGTATATTGCAAACATTTGGTTTCCAACGGATTCCCTCCTTTTGTGGAACCTTTATTTTTTTTGGCCGGAGTCGGTTTAGGGCTTGGGCATTATGTCGGTTTGATCGATGGTACACCTTATCTGCTGTTTCTGGCCTCGGGTATGATTGCTCCCTCCTCAATGTTTACAGCCGCTTTTGAGTGTACTTTCGGTACTTTTATCCGACTTGAATTTGATAAGGCATATGATGGCATGGTTTCGGCTTCCATCACAGTGCCGGATTTGTTTGTTGGTGAAATGCTTTTTGTCGGCACTAAAGGATTTTTCTTTACCTTGGCGGTGATGAGTGTTTTTATGGTTTTTGGTCTTGTGCCCTCATATTTTGCTATTCTTACACCGATTGTGGGATTTTTTGCAGGAATGATGTTTGGTGCTCTCTCTTTATTTGTCACTTCTTTTGTGAAGACCATCAATCACTTTAATTTCTTTTTAACCGGTTGTCTGACTCCCATGTTTTTCTTTTCGGGAATTGTATTCCCTATCACCAATCTTCCGGAATGGATTCAATGGGTATCCGAAGTATTCCCGCTCACTCATTCCACCCGTTTGATCCGGGCTTGTTGTTTAGGACAGTTCAGCAGCATGTTATTCTTTGATATACTTTTTATGGTAGCCTTTACGATCATCTTTGCTTATTTAGCTGTTACTCGGCTGGAAACGCGGCTCATTCAATAATCGTTGGCCTATGTTGAGTTCAACCATTACATATGGTATTTTAACTTATGCTGAGGCACCTATGATCGTCTAATCAATCTAAGACATTACAACAAAATTAAATTTATCGGCCGCCTTCCAAGAAAGGTCTCAGAAAATGAAAATTGTTTTCGTCTTAATTTGTTTTTGTCAACTATTCTCAGTTGGATATACTACAGACCAATGCCGTGGGGCCCGCTTCAAAATTCTCGTGGTGATGAGCTACTCGCCGGAAAGGGAAACGCGTCCGTGGTGTGATGTTTTATTGGCAGCTTCTATGCCAAGGTACGCATGACGACGATGGTACCTCGCTTTCCACCAAACAGGTTGTGCCCGTTCTCACCGGGGCCTTTGTCAAACAGGTTATCGGCTGCAACAAACCTAATGTTAAATGCGGGATGACCCAAACCAATTCTTCTGAAAAGCACGAACTTGTACTGACAAAGAAATGATTATGAAAAAAAAGAGCATGGATGATAAACTAAAAAATATTGCAATATGCTGGGCTATGGAGAGACAAGACTTCCTGTTGGCGCTTCACCCCGAATAGCGTATAGGGATGAACAGGATTACATTAATTTCGGGAAAAAAATTTTTTCACAGGGGGGGACTATGTTGTCAATAGAAGATTTTATAATTGAAGTGTTCAAATAATACAATCAGACGAATAGGCGGAAAAGAATATGGATAAATTGAAGGGACTGCAGCCAGAGCGTGTCATGTACTACTTTGAGGCGATTTCTCGTATTCCAAGAGAAAGTGGGAATGAACAGGCGGTCAGTGACTATATCAAGAGCATTGGAGAAGAACTTGGATTTGAAACAATCCAGGATGCAAACAATAATGTGATTATTAAGAAACCGGCAAGCGCAGGAAAAGAAGACGCTGATCCAGTGATTCTGCAGGGGCATATGGACATGGTCTGTGCTAAAGAAAAGGACAAGATTATCGACTTTCACAAAGATCCCATCGAACTGATTGTGGATGGCGATTTCATCACTGCAGATGGAACAACCCTCGGTGCAGACAATGGCATTGCAGTAGCAATGACACTTGCGCTTTTAGAAGATGCTGAAGCTGTTCATCCAGAAATTGAGGCACTTTTTACAACAGAAGAAGAGACAGGAATGGGCGGCGCCATGAATGTCGATGGGAAGCATTTCGAGGGTAAGACGCTCATTAATGTCGACTCGGAAGAAGAAGGAATCTTCACTGTCAGCTGTGCTGGAGGCGTAAGGATATTCTTTAGGCAGCCGTATATGAATGTGAAGAATCTATACAACAGATCCTATGAGATCGAGATTTCAGGACTGACGGGCGGTCACTCTGGAATAGAAATCCACGAAGGCAGAGCTAACAGCATTAAATTGATGGGAAGATTGCTTAATAGAATAAAACGCGTTGCCGGCATATCTTCACTTGAAGGTGGAGAAAAAATGAATGCGATTGCAAAGCGAGCAAAAACACTCGTTTCTGTCAATGCAAATCCTACTGAAACAATTCAACAGATTGAGCAGGTCTTCAAAGATGAATTCAGAGTCACTGACCCAGGACTGAAGATTATAGTTACAGAATGCCGAAAGCAGGAAATGATGATGAATCAGACAAGCATGAAAAATCTCATCAATGCCATGTTGCTTTTACCGTGTGGTGTTCAGACAATGTCAAGCGATATCGAAGGATTGGTAGAGAGTTCAAACAATGTCGGTGTGCTTTACACAAAGGAGGATTTTGTGATCATTGAGAGCGCAGCCAGAAGTTCAGTCAAGACACTTAAAGATGAGATTATTGATAGATTCCAAGCTATTGGAGAGCTTACCGGCGCACAGATAGAACTTCAGTCAGAATACCCATCGTGGCCTTACAACCCAGATTCCAAAGTCAGGGAGACGATGAAACAAGTTTACGAAAAGATGTATGGCAAAAAACCGGAAATTATGGCTATCCATGCAGGATTGGAAACCGGGATACTCTCTGAGCGCATTGGCAGGATTGACATGATCTCCATGGGACCGAATATGTGGGATGTTCATACGCCGAACGAGAAACTGTCCATCAGCTCAACGGAGAGGACCTTTGTGTTCTTAAAGGAAGTACTAAAGGTGCTGTAGAAATTAAAATCCAGGAGTTTAATTTCTCCCTTGCCTTCTATGCAGTGGTCAGGATATTCTCCAATAAGATTGAATTTTTACTCTAAACCATTTCACCCTTTTCATCCTATCTGTTCAGGAAAATTTAAATACGCTTCTATCCAGTCGTCACTTTTAAGAATTGATAGTCGCTGTTTTGCAAAGTAGGCCTCTGATTTTTCCTGAAGCAACAAAACAAGTTTTTTTAAAATGATTTTTTTAAACGGAAAATAATGGCTGAATAAAAATTTTACCGGCAGTTTGAAGAAAAAGGGAAGGAAACTTTTTATAAGAATATCATCCCATGCGGCATAAACGATTGCCTCTCCGGGGTCTCCCTGTCTGCCGGAACGGCCGAATAACTGTCTGTCAAGTCTCCTTGAGGCTTGTGGCTCCGTGCAGACAACATATAAACCGCCAAGGGATTTAATCCCCTTACCCAATTTGATATCCGTTCCCCTGCCGGCCATATTGGTTGCAATCGTGAGGGCCGTTTTCTGCCCGGCCAACGCGACAGTCTCGGATTCTTCGGCATGCCTGACGGCATTCAGGATACGGTAATTGCCGGCTTTGCCATCAAAACGTTCAGCTATTTTTTCGCTGATCCCGACAGATCTTGTTCCCAGGAGCACCGGCTGACCGTTTTTATGGCGGTGAAGGACGTCCCGGACTATGGCATCGATCTTTTTTTCATTGCTGGGGAAAAATTTCCATGGCAGTTCGCGTCTGATAACCGGCCTGTGGGTCGGGACTTCCACCACAGGTGTGTGGTACACCTGCCAGATTTCTTTTCTGACTTCTTTTACCGTCCCGCTCATCCCGCCGATTTTGGGAAAAAGGCGGAAAAAACGCTGGAAGCTCATCCGGCCGATGGTTTCAGTGGGATCGGTCACTTCAATCCCTTCTTTGGCCTCCACCGCCTGCTGGAGATTGATGCCCAGATTCCTCTGGGGCATCAGCCTGCCGGTTAAATTATCAATCAGAACGATCTTATCCTGATCAATGATATAATGTTCATCTTTTTTAAGGAATTCTCTAGCGTAGATGGCCGTATTGAAAAGCTCATTTGCCCGTTTAATTCCACGCCACATAAGCGGCAGATGTTCTCTGGCGCCATGAATTTTCTCTTTGCCTATGGATGTCCAGTGAATCAGTTTATATTTCAGATCAATTTTATAATCCAGGCCCTCTTCAAACGATTCAGCTGCAGTAAAGGCGGCAACCGCAGCTTCTCTCAAGGGAAGATTATCCCGTTTGGCGGAAATGATCAAAGGGATTACCGCTTCATCAATGAGAATATTATCGGCTTCGTCCACAATCACCGAATGCAGGCCGCGCAACGTCAAATCGCTTCCAGTGAAATCAAGCCGATTCAGTGCATAGTCAACGGCTCTTTTCAAATCGTTTGTATCACTGCCAAGCTTTATCCGGTCCCGGAGATAATCTGTCAGGATCTCTTTTGCCGTGGTATATACAATATCGTTCTGATGAATCTGCTGCCGCATGGCTGGATCAGTGTCTGATCCTACAAATCCCACGCTGAGCCCACAGGCAGAAAAAAGCGGGCGGCCTTCCCGGGCATCCCGTTGTGCAAGATAATCATTTGACGTCAGTACATGGACCGGTTTCTTCTCTGTCGCAAACATGATTGCAGCCAGCGATGCGGCAAGGGTCTTGCCTTCTCCAGTAGCCATTTCGGCGATGGCACTTTGCTGGATGACTTTCACAGCCATCACCTGCACAGGGTAAGGACGCATGCCAAGTACCCGGTTGCTGAGTTCACAAAGAAGGGTCAACCGCCGGTCTTCAGATGCCTGCCGGTCAAACAGGCGCTTAAATTCAACCAGCAGATCTTCGGTTTTTGTATTTTGAAGGCTTAAAGAGTCTTCTACAATTTCCCTGGACCGCTCAAGGAGTTCTTTTCTCTTAAACTTTTTTGCCGCAACACCCCCTTTAAAATGATGGACCAATTTGTCTACGCCGGAGTAAACATGTCGGATTTCCGGTATTTTGACCCGAAACCTGTCCTCGTAAGGGAGTATCATACTTGATATCTTTCCTGGAGAAACTGTTTTATGATTGTCAAAATTCTGTTCAGGGTGGGAACCGGTTTCATTTCGACATTCAGCTTCCCTGTCTGTCCCTGATAGATGGATGAATCTCCGGGCGTGATAATATCGCCATAAACCAGGTAAAAGGGCTCAATGGTTTTCAGTCCGTCAGGGTCTTCGGGCACAACCGGTATCTCGCCTCCTCCTTTCCATCCCAGTGCCTTTGCGGGCAGAATATCCGAGGCATGGGGAAGGACCTTGTATGCTTTCAAGTTTAATGAGGTATCTTCTTTTCCCGTAAGGCGAACGGTAACCTGTTCGATATTATCGCCAAACAGCTCTGATGATTTTTCCTGGCCGGCAACGGATATAAATCTGATCCGGCCGTTATTAATAATAGATCCGGCCCCCCGTCCTTTTGCGATATATTGCCCCCGAAGACTGCGCTGCTCCGGATAAATCCAGTAACCATCGACAGGTGCCCGGATAATTAGATTCTTTTTTCTTTCGAGAAGCTGGGCAAGATATCGCTCAATGGCCTCTTTTCTTTTATGAATAGGTTTGCCTTCAATGCTGCCGGTGAGCATGTTCTGATTCCAGGCAACGCTGATTTGCTTCATCTGGTAACCGGCCTGGGCAATTTCGTATTCGAGCACCCGGTTTTCAAGTACCATGAGCACATCGCCCTTTTTCACCCGTTCCCCGTGCAGGGCTTTAACTTCCTTGACCCGCCCGTCCATGCGAACAAGCACATCCACGGAATCCACGCATTTGACAACACCGGGTAAGGTAAAACTGTAAGGCACCGGAACCGATACGGCAAAATATGCCGCCAAAAGAAAAACATAAAAATTTAATCGAATGACCCGGGGCCTTATGCCATGCAGTTCCTTTGAACTTATCAAAAAGTTAAAATATTTTTTTACCGGGGTATAAATCCAAACAAAGGTAAGGGATACTGCCAGACAGACGCCCACAAAAAAATATTTATCTGCAACAAAAAGCGCGATCACCGTAAAAAGAAAGAGTCGATACACAAAACTTGCAACCCCATAAGCTGCAAGGTAAACACCCTCTTTAACAGTATAAATATTGAGGTCTTTTTCCTTGATGCCAAATACATATTTTTGAAAAACAGCATAAATAAAATGGGTGCTTTTCTGGGACAGATTGGGAATTTCTATAAAATCGGCAAGGATATAATAGCCGTCATACCGAATAAGGGGGTTGGCATTAAACAATACCGTTGATACGGTTGCTGTAAACATCAGGTTGTAAGATATGACCTGGATCAGACCCGGTGGCGCGTTCACCCACACCATGCATGCAATGGCACCAAGGAAAACTTCCACCAGCATCCCTGCACTGCTGACGTAAATCCGCTCCCACTTGTTACGGAATGCCCATGAAGCGGTTGCATCAATATAGGGTAGTGGCGTAAAAATCAGAAGCATGACACCGATGGTGTTGATATACCCCCCGTATTTTACACAGACCGCACCATGGCCGATTTCATGGCAGATTTTGATAAATGCGACACACAGATAGAGCAAGATCACATTGTCAGGGTCCAGCACACTTTTTGCCTGCTGGGCAAACATCCCCGAATTTTCAGCGCCGAGCTTGATGCCATATAAAATGGTAATAAGCCAGACAAACCCACCAAGTTTTCCAAAAATTACCCGCCACAAGGGCAGAAAACGCTTCAACCATCGGTCAGGATTCCAGACAGGAAACCGCATGAAAAGGATATTGGAAAACATATTTTTTCTTTGGATCTTTTTTTTCTCCATTCCTTTTTCATATAAAGACTGGCTGTCCTTGGCATTTTCAAAATAAATCAACCCGGCTGTATTCAGCTCAACCAGCAGATTGATCACGTCCTGCTGGCCCGGACCATTTTCAGGGTCTTCCTCCAAGGCCTTGACCCAGGCCTGCTCTACCGTCCGTTCAAAGGAAAGCGTCGTCAAGAACTTATAGTACGCTTCACTGACCCTGAAATAGTTGCCGGAATAAGGGTCATAAAGCATGTACCAAATCCGCCCCCCTGAGCTTTGCTTCCTTGAAGAAACATTGGATCTCAGAGATGTTCTTAAATTTGCAACCCTGTACCAGCTTTCGCTGAAAGTATCCGCCATATTTTATGTCACAGCCGGTTATGTCATAACCAGAAATTGATTTTCAGATAATCAAAGGCCTCATGGGTGATGATCCACCACAGGGACCGTTTCCCGGATTCAATCTTGGCCACCCCGCTCATGCCCGGGCGCCACCATTTCTCCGGCGCATAGTTGATCCCTGCATAGACTTTAAAAACATTTGCGCCGCCGCTGAACACCGCCTGGGGAACAACCTTTGTCACCTTTGCCCCATATACTGAATCGGGTTTGCCCACAAATTTTATCCGTACCCCGGCATCGATGCTGAAATCATAAATATCTTTTTCTTCTATCAATATTTCAAAAGAGAGATCATCCAGGGATGCAATCTTCAGCAGCAAATCCCCCTGCCTGACCGGTGCCCCGAGTTTTGAGGTTAAATCCCCTTCAACCACGATGCCGGCAAAAGGGGATTGGATGGAGGCATTTTTAAGGTTAAAGGCGATAATTTCAAGTTCGGATTCAGTTTCTTTTTCCATCAGCCGGGCAATCTTCATATCGGCAAGACAATTTTTTGCCACGGCCTTTTCCGCCTCCCTCTGGTGTTTGGAAAGTGTTGCCAGCATGGATGCTTTTTCCAGCAACAGCGCTTTGACGTCAAGATCAATCAGTGCCCCGCCCTTTTCAACGGCGTCCCCGGGACTGACGGAAACAGTTTCAATAAAGCCGTCAATGGGAGAGGTGATGTGCGCCGTTTTATCTGCTTTCAAAATAAAGGTGCCGTCCACCTCGTAAGTCCACACGGGAATAAAGAGCATGGCAAAGGCAATGATTCCTGCGGTAAATAGGATTTTAAGTCCGGTCTTTTCAATCTTGAAAAATGATTTAAGTCTGTCGGTTGCCCAGTCATAAATTTTGCGCCCAAACCACCTGTCGGTATGGGTAAGTGTATCAAGCCAGACAGCAACCTGTTCAAGCAACAGCCTTAACCGCCATACTTCATTTTCGCTGAACGCGCTCTTTTCACGCTCACAGGTAATTGCCCCCAGCACCTCCCGGCCCCGCCGGATCGGCAGCGTCACAATAGTGCCCACCCGCCTTATCCCGCCGTAAGTATCGTGGGCGCGGGTTTGTAACTTTCCATTATCCTTCTGGGGCCACAGAATTTCTGAATCCTGGTCAATGGACTCCTCCATGGCACTTTCCAATTCCCATACGGAATTGGCCCTGTACTCAAAGGTTTCCATGTTGCTGATGGATTTAAGCTTGATTTTGCCCTTTTTCTCCCACCCTAAGCTGACCTGGTCACAATAAAAAAGCGAGGCGATTTCATTGCAAAGCCGCAGAGACGCCAGGCCGAATTTTTCATCATCGGACACCGCACGAACGATCTGCAGTAATTTGGCAAAAAACAGGGCATCTGTCCTGGCTTTATTATAAAGACGCATGGCCTGAAACAAAGAGGGGATTGATGAAATCAGGTAGATGGTATTTTCGGAAATAGACAGTGTCCGCTGTCCAATATCCAGCAAAAGAACAGGGGATTGTTCCTGGGGACCGACATCCACTGCAACGGCAATGATGGTGATACCGTCGACGTTTCCGGCCGCAATTTTTTTCTGCAGCCCCTGCTCGACAAGATGGGCGGGAAACCGTTTCAACCGCCATGCATCCCCTTTAGTGGAATATGAATTGGCAATTTTCCATTCACCATCCACACAACCGGTTAAAATTGCTCTGTCGGCCTGGCAGAAACGTGTAAAATTTTCTATATATTTTTCCCAAAACTGTACGGCAGGCCCGTCAAACCGAACAATATCGAGCAGTTTTTGAATTAATTTTTTCTGAATGTTTTTTTCGAAATTCACGAATTCTTTGCCCGGAAAAGAGAAGGCAACAGCTTAACCCGCATTCCAAGGAGTCTTTCTGTTGCCTTAAATTATAGTTATTTAACCTTGTTTTTTATCATCTATTTTTAAACAGACTCTTCAGTGTTTTATATAAGAAAGTCTGGGTAAGTCACTCAGATCTTTCAAGCTTTGTTGTGGGCTGAGCCTGGCAGATGATATGTCAGGTCGGCCCATGGCCGTTATTCGTTATTTTCAGGCAACATCCCACTTCCAAACAAATTCATCAACGCTTCACTATATTCCATGTCCTGGTCCATTGCTGAAAATGGAGAACCTGACATATCGAAGCCATCCATGCCATCACCAGGTGTATTACCGCCAAATAGAGATCCATTCAAACCATTCCCGGACAATAAGGATTCGGTCAGCCTTCTGGAAATTTCCCTGTTTTCATAACTGACAGTTGGAGAAACCAACGTACCGTCCAGCGACTGAGCAATTTCCCTGCTTACTTCAGGCAGATCCGCTGAAGGTTGTAACCTCTGCTCCCCTATTCCGGGCCCTGTGCCTTCCTGTGCCGGCCGACTGCTCTGATATATATTCTGCAAAATAGCTACCCGGTCATTGCCTTCTACAAACTCATTGAGAAGCGATTGACCTTCTCCAAACAAGAGACTGCCCAGAGGAGTTTCTGCCGGGAGCCCATCTTGGGTCCCGCCGGAGTCTGTTAGTTGCTCAAAAGGCTGATCGCCCTGTTCCTGGTTTTCAGCCAGGTAGTGAATCATGTCATCATCTATAGAGGCGCCATCTGCCCAATTTTCGTATATTGAAACCGTTCCGGTGCCGACAACGCCGATCTTGGCCCCAGCTTCCTTTTCAGTGGCAGCATTCACAATACCGTCATGGTAGATTAAGCCATTTTCAGTATACAGGAAGACATTTTCGTCAAAAGACCAAATCCCGGGCGTTATAACAGTGGCACCATTTAAAATTCTCATGTTGATACCACTGTTATTGCTGATTGCAGAAATATTTTTCACATCCACATCCAGGCCGTCGCCTTCTTCATCGCCGATGGAGCCCGACGCTTCAAGGTTAAGGGTGTCTGCGTTAATATTGTAGGTGTCATCTATAAAAACATCTATGATGTCTCCGTTATCCGCCGTTAAATTTACGGCGCCCCCTGTTGAGAAAAGGGCCACCGTTATACCACCGGCAGACGTATAGGTGATATCCCCTGTTCCGGTAATGTTGGTCGAACCGGTCATCGCAATATCACCGGTAAGGGTGGTCAAAGTAATATTATGTGAACCATTCGCTCGTATGATGCCGGACTGGATAATATTGGCAGCGGTCATCGTCACATCTCCGTCCATGGCCGTCACTGTTGCAGGCACTGTCAGTTGTCCGGCAACGACTGTCATGATGTCGCCTGAAGCGGCATGGAAATTGACAATTTCCATATCGTCGGCACTTTGCAGATAGATGCCGCCTGTATCAGTGACGGCCTCCACCCGTCCTGAGACGTCAATGTCGCCATCCCCCTGAGCGCCGATTCCGGTTGAGGCCCTGAGGTATTTCAAACCGTTTGATATCAGGTTATCTGCCTCTGCGGCTGAATTATCTGCAATGCTACCGCCTGATGAAATAACGTTGATACCGTCAAGGCCGGTGACGCGGGTCAGGTAAATGGTTCCGCCTGCGGTAAGGTTTACCATGCCGTTTGTTGTGATGTAAAAATCATCTACCATGGTGTAACTCCCTGCCACAGAGGTCTCAAACTCGGTGCCGGCTTCGATAAAGGCAGCGGGATTTGTTATAAATTTTCCGGTCTGGAATATTTTTACTGCACCGGGTGTTTTTATACCGCCTTCAAGGTTAAGGTCACCGGAGATATCCAGTAAGATATCGCCATCCTGTGTGATCAGACCATCCGGGCCGACTGTCATATCCGATGCAGATTCAATGAAAATGCCGCCGGACCGGTTATCGACTTCAACCTTTCCGCCACAGGAAATATTCAGGTTGTCTGATACCTTGCCAACGCCTGTTGCAATCGTCATGGTGATGTCTGATGCCGCCGTCATGTTTGGCGTTTCAGCACTCAGGTTATCGACAATCGCCCCTGATGCAGACGTCACGTCAATTAACCCGCCTGCAGTCACTTTAGAAACAAGCATGTTACCTGTTGTCGTGATCACAATATCGGCACCGGATGAGGTCAGTGCAGCCCCGTCAACCATTGAGAAGGTATTGGAAGAGAATGTAGCCGTCTGTGCAACCGTGATATCTCCAGCATTGCTGAGCGCACCGCCATTGGTGACTGTCAGCGTCCCGGCACCGGTAATGTTTTCCAGGGAAACGTCTACATCACTGGTGATGATAATATTACCCGACGTCGCTGATAAATTTGTGCCGGCGGCCATGGTGAAAGGGCCTGTGCCCGCGGTAATGGTTCCGGAGTCGGCAGTTATGTTTGCGTTCTGGGTCGTGCCGTTGGAAATGAGAGTCAGCGCCCCGTCAACCGAGAGTTCATCGTTCAGGGTCAGGGTGCCGGACGAAACCGTTACGGTTGTGTCACCCGTTGTGGTCAGCCGGTCCAAGACAGTATCATTGGAGAAGGCCCCCTCAAGGGAAGCAGCACTCAGGCTTGAAGCCGTGTCCATGGTTGCAGCCACAGCTTCAACAGTTGTGGCACCGATGATATTGGTTGCTCCCATGGTGGTGAGGATGCCGCCGGAGGTGACGCTAAAATTTGCAGCTCCGGTGAGATCTTCCAGTGAAACGTCGGTGTCACTGGTGATGACAATATCACCTGAAGTTGCGGTGAGAGAGGTATCAGTGGCCATGGTAAAGGGACCGCTGCCGGCTGTGATCACGCCTGATGCAGCACTGATGTCTGCATTCTGCGTACAGCCTTCGGCGGTAAGTGCCAGTGCGCCGCCCGCGGAAATGATATCATTCAGGGTCAGGGTGCCGGTCGAGACGGTCACGGTTGTGTTTCCTGCTGTTGTCATCCGGTCCAGGATTGTATCACTGGTGAACGTCCCTGCAAACGAGGCAGCATCCAAACTTGACGCACCGTCCATGGTTGCGGAAACGGCTTCAACAGTTGTGGCACCGGCGATATCGGCAGCCCCCATGGCGGTGAGTATACCGCCGGAGGTGACGCTAAGGTTTGCAGCTCCGGTGAGATCTTCCAGTAAAACGTCAGCATCACTGGTAATAATAATATCGCCCAAAGTAGTTGTAAAACCAGTGCCGGACGCCATGGTGAAGGGGCCTGTGCCCGCGGTAATGGTTCCGGAGCCTGCAGTTATGTTTGCGTCCTGGGTCGTGCCTTTGGATATTAGAGTCAGCGTCCCGTCAACCACGAGCTCATCGTTCAGGGTCAGGGTGCCGGACGAAACCGTTACGGTTGTGTCACCCGTTGTGGTCAGCCGGTCCAAGACAGTATCATTGGAGAAGGTCCCCTCAAGGGAAGCAGCACTCAGGCTTGAAGCCGTGTCCATGGTTGCAGCCATAGCTTCAATGGTTGTGGCACCGATGATACTGGCCACGCCCATGGTGGTGAGGATGCCGCCGGAGGTGACGCTAAGATTTGCGGCTCCGGTGAGATCTTCCAGTGAAACGTCGGTGTCACTGGTGATGACAATATCACCTGAAGTTGCGGTGAGAGAGGTATCAGTGGCCATGGTAAAGGGACCGCTGCCGGCTGTGATCACGCCTGATGCAGCACTGATGTCTGCATTCTGCGTACAGCCCTCGGCGGTAAGTGCCAATACGCCGCCTGCGGAAATGATATCATTCAGGGTCAGGGTGCCGGTCGAGACGGTCACGGTTGTGTTTCCTGCTGTTGTCATCCGGTCCAGGATTGTATCACTGGTGAACGTCCCTGCAAACGAGGCAGCATCCAAACTTGACGCACCGTCCATGGTTGCGGAAACGGCTTCAACAGTTGTGGCACCGGCGATATCGGCAACCCCCATGGCGGTGAGTATACCGCCGGAGGTGACGCTAAGGTTTGCAGCTCCGGTGAGATCTTCCAGTAAAACGTCAGTATCACTGGTAATAATAATATCGCCCAAAGTAGTTGTAAAACCAGTGCCGGACGCCATGGTGAAAGGGCCTGTGCCCGCGGTAATGGTTCCGGAGCCTGCAGTTATGTTTGCGTCCTGGGTCGTGCCGTTGGAAATGAGAGTCAGCGCCCCGTCAACCGAGAGTTCATCGTTCAGGGTCAGGGTGCCGGACGAGACCGTCACCGTTGTGTTACCTGTTGTGGTCAGCCGGTCCAGGACCGTATCATTGGTAAAGGTCCCCTCAAAAGAAGCAGCACTCAAACTTGAAGCAGTCTCCATGGTTGCGGCCGCGGCTTCAATGGTTGTGGCACCGGTGATATTGGTCGCTCCCATGGTGGTGAGGATGCCGCCGGAGGTGACGCTAAAATGTGCGGCTCCGGTGAGATCTTCCAGTGAAACGTCGGTGTCACTGGTGATGACAATATCACCTGAAGTTGCGGTGAGAGAGGTATCAGTGGCCATGGTAAAGGGACCGCTGCCGGCTGTGATCACGCCTGATGCAGCACTGATGTCTGCATTCTGCGTACAGCCCTCGACGGTAAGTGCCAATGCGCCGCCTGCGGAAATGATATCATTCAGGGTCAGGGTGCCGGTCGAGACGGTCACGGTTGTGTTTCCTGCTGTTGTCATCCGGTCCAGGATTGTATCACTGGTGAACGTCCCTGCAAACGAGGCAGCATCCAAACTTGACGCACCGTCCATGGTTGCGGAAACGGCTTCAACAGTTGTGGCACCGGCGATATCGGCAACCCCCATGGCGGTGAGTATACCGCCGGAGGTGACGCTAAGGTTTGCAGCTCCGGTGAGATCTTCCAGTAAAACGTCAGCATCACTGGCAATAATAATATCGCCCAAAGTAGTTGTAAAACCAGTGCCGGACGCCATGGTGAAGGGGCCTGTGCCCGCGGTAATGGTTCCGGAGCCTGCAGTTATGTTTGCGTTCTGGGTGGTGCCTTTGGATATTAGAGTCAGCGTCCCGTCAACCACGAGCTCATCGTTCAGGGTCAGGGTGCCGGACGAAACCGTTACGGTTGTGTCACCCGTTGTGGTCAGCCGGTCCAAGACAGTATCATTGGAGAAGGTCCCCTCAAGGGAAGCAGCACTCAGGCTTGAAGCCGTGTCCATGGTTGCAGCCATAGCTTCAATGGTTGTGGCACCGGTGATACTGGCCACGCCCATGGTGGTGAGGATGCCGCCGGAGGTGACGCTAAGATTTGCGGCTCCGGTGAGATCTTCCAGTGAAACGTCGGTGTCACTGGTGATGACAATATCACCTGAAGTTGCGGTGAGAGAGGTATCAGTGGCCATGGTAAAGGGACCGCTGCCGGCTGTGATCACGCCTGATGCAGCACTGATGTCTGCATTCTGCGTACAGCCCTCGACGGTAAGTGCCAATGCGCCGCCTGCGGAAATGATATCATTCAGGGTCAGGGTGCCGGTCGAGACGGTCACGGTTGTGTTTCCTGCTGTTGTCATCCGGTCCAGGATTGTATCACTGGTGAACGTCCCTGCAAACGAGGCAGCATCCAAACTTGACGCACCGTCCATGGTTGCGGAAACGGCTTCAACAGTTGTGGCACCGGCGATATCGGCAACCCCCATGGCGGTGAGTATACCGCCGGAGGTGACGCTAAGGTTTGCAGCTCCGGTGAGATCTTCCAGTAAAACGTCAGCATCACTGGCAATAATAATATCGCCCAAAGTAGTTGTAAAACCAGTGCCGGACGCCATGGTGAAGGGGCCTGTGCCCGCGGTAATGGTTCCGGAGCCTGCAGTTATGTTTGCGTTCTGGGTGGTGCCTTTGGATATTAGAGTCAGCGTCCCGTCAACCACGAGCTCATCGTTCAGGGTCAGGGTGCCGGACGAAACCGTTACGGTTGTGTCACCCGTTGTGGTCAGCCGGTCCAAGACAGTATCATTGGAGAAGGTCCCCTCAAGGGAAGCAGCACTCAGGCTTGAAGCCGTGTCCATGGTTGCAGCCATAGCTTCAATGGTTGTGGCACCGGTGATACTGGCCACGCCCATGGTGGTGAGGATGCCGCCGGAGGTGACGCTAAGATTTGCGGCTCCGGTGAGATCTTCCAGTGAAACGTCGGTGTCACTGGTGATGACAATATCACCTGAAGTTGCGGTGAGAGAGGTATCAGTGGCCATGGTAAAGGGACCGCTGCCGGCTGTGATCACGCCTGATGCAGCACTGATATCAGCATTCTGGGTACAGCCCTCGGCAGTAAGTGCCAGTGCGTCGTCTGCGGAAATGATATCATTCAGGGTCAGGGTGCCGGCTGAGACGGTCACGGTTGTGTTACCTGTTGTGGTCAGCTGGTCCAGAACCGTATCATTGGTAAAGGTCCCCTCAAGGGAAGCAGCACTCAAACTTGAAGCAGTGTCCATGGTTGCGGCAGCGGCTTCAATGGTTGTGGCACCGGTGATATTGGCAGCCCCCATGGTGGTGAGGATGCCACCGGAGGTTACACTAAGATTTGCAGCACCGCTGAAGTCTTCCAAGGAAATGTCTGTGTCACTGGTGATGACAATATCACCTGAGGTTGCGGTGAGAGAGGTGTCAGTGGCCATGTTAAAGGGACCGCTGCCGGCCGTGATCACGCCGGATGCAGCACTGATATCAGCATTCTGGGTACAGCCCTCGCCGGTAAGGGTCAATGCACCGCCTGCAGAAACAATATCATTCAGGGCGAGGGTGCCGGCCGAGACCGTCACAGTTGTATTACCTGTTGTGGTGAGCGCATCCAGGGCCGTATCGTTAATGAACGTTCCTGCAAACGATGCCGCATTCAAACTTGAACCCCCATCCATGTTTCCGGAATCAGCAATAACGATCGTATTGCCGGTAATATTTGCCGTGCCCAGGGTTGTCAAAATCCCACCCGAGGTTACGCTGAGGTCGGCGGCACCTTCAAGGTTCACCAATGTCACATCCGTATCACTGGTAATGGCAATATTGCCGGAAGTGGTTGTAAGTTTTTTGCCGGCCGCCATGGTAAACGGACCGGTGCCGGCGGCAATGGTGCCGGATGCGGCAGTGATATCAGCATTCTGGGTATATCCGCCGGCCCCGCTCATTGCCAATGCGTTGCCGATGGTCAACACATCATTCTGGGTAATTGAGCCACCGGAGGACGTCAGAGCAGCATTGCCCCCTGTAACAATCCGGTCAACCATGCAGTCGCCTGAAAAACTGCCGTTCAGTGATGCGCCGCTGATACTTGTGGAGCTCCCCATGGTAAAGGTATCGCCGGTAAGGACAACAGCACCGGTAATATTTGCCGTACCAAGGGTTTCAAGCACACCGCCGCCGTTTGCGATAAACCCGCCGGCCGATGTGACATTGGCCAGGGTGATGTCGGCGGTGGTGTCCACCGTCACATTACCACTGGTGGAGTTAAGTGAAGACCCGTTCGTCATGGTCACGGCAACGTTCCCCGCATTGATATCGACCGCGGGGCCTTGAACAATTCCGGTCGCTTCGACCGAAACCCCTTGGGAACTCACGGTCAGCGAACCCGTCCCCGTTTGAACCGTTCCCTGGACCACGACCTCCTCGTCAACGGTAAAAGTCATGTATTGCCCGGCGGTGAAGTCTTTCAGGTAAAGCTTACCATGAACAACGACATTGACGTATCCCACATAGGCCCCGTCAAGGATCAGGTCCCCGGTGTATTCGATGTCCAGGTCGTTCGGGATGCCGATGATGGAACTGTTGGCCTGGTACTCCAGATCGGTGGTATTGGTTGGGGTCAACGCTTTGATATTGTTGGCCACAAGGTCCACATCCGGATCATCCGGCTGGATCTCCCAGATTCCGTCTGCCGATATGATGGTCAGATCTCCGTTTGTAGCCCCGGCATTGATGTATGCTGCGGTAATATCACCGGATCCGTTGCTCAGGGAAATTTCATTGCCCAGGACATCGGTCAAAATCCGCATATCCGTTACAGCCAATGAGGTCTGGGTGGTAATAAGGATATCCCCGTTGTTCAGGTACACGTGTTCTGCCGCAAGCGTCCCGTCATTGGTCAGTTTCAAGGATCCTGCGCCGGAGATGTCCGCGGTGAGGTTCCGGACATCCGTCATTAAATCCACATTCCCCGCAGCGATGATTTCAAGGCAGGGGCCGGTCAGGCTGGCGGTGGTCATGGAAGAGGTAATCCCGCCCCCGCTCTCCAGAAGAATGGTGCCTTCGACATCATATGGCACCCCTATTTCATACCTTGTTCCGTCAACCGTCACCAGATGCGTGTCAATGGTCATGTCACCATCGGCCCTCAAGGTGATGAACTCCATCTCATTGGTGCCGATATTGTCGATGGATCCGGCCGTAACAGCCAGGGATCCTGTGGTATCCACGGTAACATCGCCTGTTGCAGCAAGGCTGATGGTGGAGAAATCCAGATCCTGGGTTGCATTCAGGGTGATGGCCCCTTTTTCGCCTCCGGCTGTGATGCTGACCTGGCCGAAAGTCTGTGACCCCATCTCAAATGTGATATTGCTCATGTTCTCAAATCGTTCCGACTTGATCATGTCGGCCGGATCAAATCCGGGAACACCGCCGTCAGCTTCATTGACGCAGACCGCATCCCGCTTGATCCGGATAATCCTGTCACTGTCCAGCACATTGCCCGAAAGATCAGTCAGGGTGCCTGTTCCGTCCTCGTTTGTTGACAGGTACACCTGCCGGAATGCCGACTGGTTTGGATCATCCGGTATGTTTACGCCGAACTGGACATACTTTCCGTCAATAACCGCCCGGTACCAGTTGTCGGTATTGTTATAATTCACCGCTTCCTCGTCCGCCCCGCCGTATAGGAATTCATTCCCGCTCGAATCGTGGTAGATGACGAAACCCAGATCGGTATGGCGCTCAACAATACTCATGGGATTTGTACCGTCTGATTCAAGCAAAATCAAGCCGATATCGCTTCCATCTGATGAGGAGACCGTGCCGTCCAGGAGAATGTCTCTTTTGGATTCAATCTGTAAAGATCCGTTGCCCATGACAAGGTTACCGGACATACTCACGCTCTCGTCCGACTCAATGATGATATGGTCTGCGGCATAGGTACCTGTGGTAATCAGGTCAAAGGATTCCCCGGTTCTTATAGTAAGGGAATCCTCAGCATCGGCAATCACCTCAAGATCTACCTTGGTCAGCGCATCCAGAAGCATGGTCGAACTGGAAAAAACACCGTCCCCGCCGGAAGGGTCAATGACCTTGATATTGCCGCCCGTGGAAATCAGATTCAAGGCACGGCCGGCACCCAGGGCCTGGACCCGTTTGGCAACAATTGCACCGTCGCTGGTCACGGATATGGAACCGTCCGTCACCTCGACATCAGTCAGGGTCAAGTTTACAATTTCGTCAACCGTTGTTTCCAGGTTGGTGATGGTTATGTCGCCGGTTGCTGCCGCAACGGATAACAGTTCGTTGGTCTTTGTTTTTAAGGCGTCAATGCCCGTACCGGCCGTAATGGTAAGGGTATCGGCAACCAGGTTGGCTCCGCCGCCGGCATAGTCCGCGTCGGCGTCGGCGCTGTTGTCAATGCCATAAACCCGGCCTCCCGCCGTGATATCGGCATCTGCCGGGTAACTGAGCAGGTCGACATCTTTCATCCCTAAATCACCTGCCGTGGTAAATGTAAAATCACCTTCTGCTATCGTTATTTCCCCAAGCTCAATGCCGTCGTTTCCGATATCCTCAACCGTTACATTGCCGCCGTCGTAGGATTTGAGATTCAGGCCTGCGGCATCCACACGGATGTCGATTGCCCCGGGAAGCTCAACAGTCACGGTATCGGCCGTGATCAGGGTCTCCCCGCCCGTGCTGGTCAGGACCCCCTGGGTGATGATGGATACATCCCCGAGTCCACCATTCACCATGCCGATGGTGGTATACGTCAGCCCACCGTCGTAAATTTCGATGGAAATATCATCATTGTCGGTCTGGCCGCCGGTCGTCATGGTAGTTGCCACGACCGCCCCGTAGTTAAGCACGTCAATGGCGCCGCTGCCCGTGGTGAGTGACGCAATGGTCAGGGCACCCTTGTTGGTGAAGGAAATGCCGCCTGCGCCGGCATTGATCACGTTGACGATACCTGCTTCAAGATTTGCGGAAAAACCGGCGTTGGTTGCCGCATCAAGTGCATCCGTGGTTATGATGCCGCCGGAATGGGTAAAACCGCCTGCGGCATTGATCTGAACATCGGTTGCCGTGATGGTGGCATTGGTGAAATCAATATCGGCGGCGCTGTCCAGGTTTACATCGGTAATGGTCAAAAGGGTTTCAACGCTTCCCGAGATATCGGTTCCGGCCTGGGCGTTGAGCACCGGCGCCGTGGCTTCGCCGGTCAGGTTCATGGATGTGGTCGAAGTCAGGTCAAGGGATGCGGATGCATCCATTTTCCCGTCGGCTTCCAGGGTGGTTCCTGCGGTGGCACAAATGGTTGCGGCTTCCAGGCTGGAATTGTCGTCAAAGGTGATGGCCGCATCGCTGTTAAACAGAATATCTCCGGTGGTGATCACGCTGGATTCGGCCAGGATGGTTCCGGCTGCCGCACCGCCGGGCAGCGTGCCGATAACAGATATGCCGTCGGCATCAAATGTGATGTTGCTTGACCCGCCGGTACCGCGCACAATCCCGCTGATGGTAATGCTTCCGTTCACGCCCACGGTGATATCCGATGCCGAACTTAAGGCATCATTTTCAAAAGTACCCCAGCCCACCATGTCGCCCGACACATTCACCCGGGTCGTACGGGTCTGGGTCTGCTGCTCGTATATGGGCTCGTTGCGCCACAGAGTGATCTGCTTTTCGGCAACCACCGATGTCTGGACATCGTAGGTCCGGTAAACCGGCCTTGTCTCATATATCTCCGTGGTGTTGGTAACCAGCTGGTAATGAAGGGTCTTGCGGGTATCCGTGATATTATTCCAAACGGAGTTCCAGTCGTAGTTGTAGCTGTAGAAGGTGTCAAACTGGTTTGCACCGGTGTTATAGATTACAGGCTCCGCTTCAAAAAAACCCACAAGTTCATTGTGATGAGACACATCATTGAATTCATATCCCCAATCTATAATCCATTGCATTGTCACACCGTCACCATTGGGCTCCCCGGAGTGCCATCCCCAAGACATATCTACGTTGCTGCCGTACCGTCCCCCGGAATCTGTAAGCCACTTCCAGGTCGTGCCATCCTTTATCCCACCTATCCAGAAGCTGCCTGAAGAATAGCTGTGCTGGTTTTTTGCATAATTTAATTCTGCCAGGGAGAGAAAAGTTGCAAGGTGCTTGCCTGTTCCGGTCTGCGCATATTCATGATCAAGCCAGTCGTTGGAAGAGCCATTGTCTCCGGTATCTGGACCGTCAGGAGAAGTATCAGCCCAGAAATCACGGTCGTCATAAGAGAAGCTGCTGTATGCATCAATTCCCGTATCATACTGCCAGTTGCTCACATTGGAACTAAAGCCCACCGACAAGGTCGTCGTATAATAGGAATTGGAAGCCTGGATATACCGGTTCCCGGTCAGCGTGCCGTTAGCACTGTAATTCTGATAAACCCCGTCCGTTGTCCAGAGCGGATCAAAGGAATGGCTTACAATACCCGAACTGGCATCATAGATATCGTAATATCTTCCGCCTGTGTTTGTATTGTAGGTGATCTTGAAATATTCGTTATTCATGCCCGACTTGGCTGCGGACCGGGTAGAATAATAGTTGACCGAGCTTGTGCTGCCCCATCCAAAAGTGTCTTCCTGATACCAGGGTTCGTAAAAATAAAGAAGACTGCTGCCGTAATCCGAATTCTGCTGGGTGTACCTGACCGATGCCTGGTCCTGGTAGCGGCCTACGGTCTCATAGGCCACGGATCCTTCGCCCTGGGTTACAAGCCGCAATATGTCATCTCCAGCTCCCTGAGGCAGCCGGATATACTTGTCTTCCCATCCGGACACATTCAGGTGGACGATTTCAAGGGAATTGCCTGCCCAGTCCGGAGTCCAGCTCTCCTGGGTCGGGTTGCCGTTGAGAACCCGGTTCAGTTTGGCATTGGCATATGAAAAATCATACAGCGGCATGTAGCCCAGATGTTTCTGCACGGCAAGTTTTTGCAGGTCATTGAGGGTATCGTAGGGATGATAGTCTGGATTGGGCTGAGCAGCCGGAGTGTTCCTTGGGTCTGTGGCGCCGGTAAGGGCCCAGTTGACATCTGCATTATTGTAATCCACGCCTTCGACAAACCATTCTTTGAATGTGCCGGTGGTTGCGTTGTAATAGCCGTCCTGAACAATGGTAACGTCCATGGTGTAATATTCGATACCGGCCCTGACCTCTTCGGTGCCGACCTGCTCTTCCACCGTGGTGGTGACCCAGTTGACTTCCGGAATCAGGATGAATCCGTCCTCCACCTTGTTGTAGCCGGTGACCACTTCAACGGTGATGGCTTGGGTTGAAATCACCGGGGTGACCGACGCCACAAGGCCGTCTCCCATGGTGGCTTCGGACTGGATAACAAAGTTGCCGCCGGCCCGGATATCGACATTGCCGTCAGCCGCCACTGTTCCGGCACCCTGGATGATGACGTTCCCGCCGGTCAGATCGTCTTCTGAAATGGTTGCCGCCGTCAGCTGCTCTTGTGTCCAGGCGGCGCCTGTCCCGGCCCTGATGTCTATGATGCCCGGGGAATCAACGATGCCGCCGATGGTGACGGATGAATCGCCGTTGATCAGCACCCTTGCCGTTGTGCCGTCATTGACCGCTGCAACGCCGTTTATCTCAACGGCGTTGCCGTGGATGTGAAGCAGATCATCTGCAACCACTTCCCCGGCCGTGACCACATTATCCGTTTCTGCAACCAGGATATTGCCGGTGGATGCAAGGGTGATGTCGCCCCCGTCCTCCCGGGTCTTGACAATACCGCCGGCAAGAACCGCAATATTGGCCCCGTCGATGTTAATGACGTCATTGGCGTTGACGGTCCCGGCAATATTGACGTCGCCTGAATTGGACGTGAGGTTTATGGTGTCCAGGGTGACCGTGATCTGGTTGTCCACAACGGCCTGCTCGCCGATTTTACCCGATACCACCACGTTGTCTTCTCCTGTGATGTTGACCTCGCCGCCTGTTCCGGTATCAAATACAGCCCCGGACAGTCTCACGGGATCACCGGCTTCAACACCATCTGCCACGGAATCCCCGTTTTCATCCACAAGGTTGCCGTCTGAATCCACGAGAAATCCGTCACTGTTCATAAGACGGCCGTTATGGTCCATAAGGTATCCGCTTGCCTGGTCGGTCTGGTACACCAGTTGCTGGAGCAGTACCGATATGCCGCTGTCATCATCCCCGGCAATTACGTTGATCTGATCATCGGCCGAAACAAGGCCGTTGAATACGGCCAGATTTCCTGTGGTGACGTTCACGACGCTGTTTTCATCCGAAACCGTAATAAAGCCTGAAAGATTTACGGACCGGTCCGTGGTGATATTGACAAGCGAAGGCTGGGCCGCTGCCGTGAGCGCCCCGGCTCCGGTGGAGTCTGCTGTGATGGTGCTCAAAGAATTCTGGGAAACGGCTGTGGCCGAGGTGCCGCCTACTACGGATATGGTGATGTCTCCCGTAGCTTTGAGGTTGCCCCCCACGGTTTCCACAAGATGGTCGACAATACCGGAACCGCCCATGATAAACTGTTCCACCGCCGTGATATTCACATCGGATGTCTGTCCGACCCAGACTGTTGAGCCCGTGTTGACCTGACCGCCGCCCATGACTGAGCCCATAATGGTTACCACAGCCCCGTCAAGGTTGATGGTGCTGTGGTCGTTTGTGGTGCCCGCCAGGGTGGACTGGCCAATGGTGATACTGCCTGTGAGGTCAAATGTGATATCCTGGGTTGCCTCGATAACGGCGCCCTGCTGGATCAGCGCGTTGTTGGTGTCCAGCCCGATCTGGGAGGTGGTCAGGGCCGCACCGGTCACCATGATTTGGGAATCTGTTCCTGTTGCCGTTACGGAGCCGTTAAAAATCTGTGTTTGTGTACCGGCAGTCATGAGGATGTCCCCGGCCGTAGTGATATCCCCCCTGACTTTAAGGGTTTCATCCGCATTCAGGATAATTTCATATCCGTCAATATCGGGTGCAATGCTTTCGATGACCGCCTGTACGTCGATTCCCACGCCGGTGATCACCAGCGGGGCGTCCGCCGTGATCCATCCCGAATCTTCGGCCAAGGTCACGGTGCCGAACCGGGAATCAATGTTTATCCCGGCAAGGGTTGTGCTGCCCGTGCCCACAACACCGTCGATAACCACCTCATTGGTGCCGCCCAGGTTGATGGTGCCGCCCCCGCCAAATGAAAAAATATTGGCCGTTCCTTCCACCTTGAAACTTAAAGATCCATCGTTGTCCACGGAACCGCCGAAAAGGGTTACGTCATTTTCCGCTGAGACGTCGCCGATGATGGTCAGGCTTGTACCGGAGGTGATGTTCACATTTGATCCGGTTCCGCCTGCGATTACCTCTCCCTTGATCTCGCCGTTTTCTCCGGCGTCAAATTCAATGCTGCCGTTGACGGTCTCTATAACACCCGTATAATCCACCTCAATGTCCTTGCCGTCCGCGGAGGTGCCGCTGTACATGTTTATGGTGGTGTTGGCAATGACTTTGCCGCCGATGTAGAGTTTGCCGTTGGGACCGGCAGGCGCGCCGATGCTCACCGATGCCCCGGTCTGCCGGGCATCCACCGCGTAATAAAGATCAGATTCAAGTACCCCGCCGGAAAGGTCCAGCCCCACCTGGTCGGCATTAACGGAACCACCTGAAATAATGAATGAATATGCGCTTGTAAAATTAATTCTTCCTTCAAACAGCTTGGCCGTCATGTCGGCATTGGCGGCAAAATCCGGATAGGTGTCGCCGTTGTTATAAGGCGCGTCGACATTTGCGTTGGAAACCGTCCAGGTTGAATTGTCCAGGGCCGTCTGGATGTCGGTCAAAAAATCATTGACGCTGGTGTTATCGGCCGTGTCCGCTGCCGCAATGGTGACTGATGCGCTGATGGTGTGGCTCACCATGTCCATTTCAATGTCAAGGGTGACGTCACCGGTCAGGTTGCCGGATGCATTCACGGGCCAGCCCTGGGAAACGATCTCGTTGGTATGGGCCGGGGCCAGGATTTCCACGCTGCCCGGTGCGTTGAGCAGGATCTGGGAATTTTCCATCCAGGTTTTGAGCTGGGCCGAACCTAAAAGCTTGATCCCGGTTCCACTGCTGTCGTCTCCGCCCACAAGGTTGATCAGGGCGCCGGCTTCAAGCCCTACACCCACCTGGATCTGGTCGTCGGCCTCAATAATAATGCTTGATGCACCGCCGTAATTTGAGACCTCACGGCCCTGATAGGTGCCGTTAGCATCTCTGACCTGGGTGATTTGCCCTCCGGCAATCAGCATGCCTGAAACAATCGCGTCTCCTACAGCTGTTAAATGAATGGTTCCGTCCGCTTTGTTGACCACAATTTCAGATGCCCCCTGGACAAGGGTTCCGACGCCGTCGGTGCTTGTGCCGCCGTTGATGGCGACATCCGAGGCAGAGTAAATATATCCGCCCGTGGTGGTGGGCTGGTTGTCGGCATTGACCGTGTTTCCGCCGATAAAGGCCTGGCCGTCAAGGTTCATGGTCACTGTGCCCAGCGTCCCGGACCAGTTAATCTCCTGGGTAAGCAGGTTGCCGTCGCCGTCAAAGGTCTGGACAAGGGAGCCGCCAGCCACCAGGTTGCCCATCATCTCCATGTCGCCTATGCCGGTGAAGGTGATGTTGCCGCCGGTTCCGTTATACCCCCTGGCGGTTACGCCGCCGGCAGTGGTGACTTTAAGACCCAGGTCATTGTCCCCTGCATCGGGAGTGCCGCCGTTGACCCAGACATTTCCGGCAGCAAGCAGACCGGTATCAATGAGCAGTTGGCTTCCCGCCGTTACGGTGACATCCGATCCGGTTCCGTTCCACACGACCCCGTTCTCGCCCACGGTTCCGCCTGCCACCAGAACACCGTAAAGTTCAACATCCCGGCTGCCCCGGACAAGGATGTCTGCATCCGAACCGGTGGTCTTGATGGTGGACGTGGCATGAACATAAAGGCTGGTGCCGAAACTGTCCGCGCCGGTCCGGTCGGTTCCGTCAATCTCCACACCGCCCAGGATGGTGATGTCGTCCGCTGCCGTCACAAAGCCTTCCACATAGGTAAATACGTCGGACTGGACGGTGATGGAAGAACCGCTGCCCAGCGCATTGATGTTGCCCCGGACAATCACGTCATCAGCCGATTCAAAGACAAGACCGGTGTTATCACCCAGAGAGGTGACCGTACCCGTGACCATAAGCCCGTAATCCCCGATGTGGTTTTTCAGATAATGGTCTGCTGCCAGCATGTCAAAATACGCGGTCTTGTTGTACACGGTATAGGCCGCATTGTAGGACAGGTCGTCCGGATCTCCGAATGCCTCGTCATCCCGGGTGGCGGTGCCGGAGGTCAGGGCCAGTTCGTCTGAGGTGCCAATAGAACCTGCAAGGAGCATCTCACCGGTTGAAGAGAGGATGATGTCCGCGCCTGCGCCGGTAAGCTGAGGCGTTGGGGTTCCGTTAACGTCGATATATTCAATGCCGGCACTGACGGCCGAACCCGAGTTGATGGCAAGAATCCCGCCGGTATTGATACCAATGAGGGCGTCTGCACCTCTCGCCGCAATGACCGCAGCCTCATTCAGGAGGAAATCAAGTCCGGCATCAATATCAATTTGGGAACCTGTGCCGTAAGCTTCAATTTGACTGCCCACCTGGGCTGCATGGGAAAGATCAATATCAATGAGACTTGCAGCATTCAGGGACTCGATCACTGACCCCACATCCATGTAGAGACTTGTGGGGGCATTGGGCGGCGTTACGTACATGGCTGTCCCGGTGGGGTTGACCTGGCCTTCGTTTGTATTGGTGACATCGATATCCACCAAATTTCCCCCCCGAATCCATCCACCCACGTGCAGCTGGTCGTCGGCTGTAAATTTTACCGTATCAGCGGTAACCCCCGAGTCTGGAAGCCCTAAGGGATCATGAACATTCTTGGCGTTGACGGATATGGTGCGGCCCTGGAATTCGGCCAGGTCGCCGGCGGCATCAATTCTTCCCTTGATCTGGAGATCATCGGACAGGAATGTGGTGTCGTCATCAATGGCGGCATTGTCGCTCCTGGGCTGGCCGGTCATCTTGACCTTGGTGACATCGTATAGGTCACCGATGGTCATGAGGTTGCCGTTGTCCCTACGGCCGATGGTGATGGAAGCAAAACCGTCGGCAAAGGCGGCCCAGTCTCTCATGCCAAGGGCCATCTGGGTCAGATGATCGCTTCTCTGTATTTCAGTGCCGCCCACGGCTTCGGCTGCCGAACCGATGAGATAATCCCATACCAGCTGGTTGGCCTGGATGATCATATTGCCCGTGCTGATGATCCTGTCCTCGCCCGAAGTAAAGTCCACGTCGTCCGTGGTCAGGGTGATGTTTCCCGTGGTCTTTCTGGTGTGGATGTCGCCCGAGGCCAGGGTGAGCAGGGCGTCTGTAGCAAGAAGGGTCAGGTGTAGATCGCCGTTGCCCACTTCAATTGCGTAGTCGAATCTTCCGTCGTCAAGCACCGTGAACCAGTCGCTGCCGGCCAAATTATCCCAGGCCGTGTTGGTTTCCCAATAGTTGGTTCCATTGGACGGATTGGCCGTAAAACTTGAATTCTCAGCCTGTCCCAGGGTATCTTCCACCTCCACGATCAGGCTGTCGGTTTCTTTGATGACAATGTCGCCGATGCCGGCGGTGTGGGTGATAGCCGTAAGGTAGGCGATATTCGTTAAAATCTGGTCGGCAGTGGTGCCGATGGCATTATAGGCCCTTGCCTGTAATGTGCCCCCCGTGGCTTTGATCATGGAACCGCTTGGGTTGAGGATGGACCCGTCCGCACTAGTCAGCTTGACGGTGCCAGTGCCGTCTGCGTTCCTGGTGTCGCCTGCAGAGACAAAAAGATTGTTGTTCAGGATGATGTCGGTATCATCGCCGTAGGTCCTGACATCAATATACCCGTTGTTCAGAGCAACAAGCTCCTGGTCAATGTCCAGGGTTTCAAAGGAATCTAAAATGATATGGGCTGCGGTCACATCGGACTGCATGTCGATGTTCCGGCCGATGACCCTCAGTCCCGTGGTGTCCAGATCGCTTGTACCGCCCGCATCGGATGTGGTGAAGGAGACGTTGCCGCCAAAGGCAAGGATTTCATCCGCCGTGAAGGTGGCCTCGTTGCCGACCAGGGTGAGCCGTTCAACACCGGAGTTATAAATCACCTGTTCACGGCCGTTGTTCACCTCAAAATTATCAATGCTGATGGGTGAAATCAAAACCGTCTGCATGGCGATAATTTCATCAAAATCACCGCTGTTGTCCGTGATATTCACCGTGCCGTTTGGATTGCTGTCCGTGGGTTTGCCTAAGGAGATGCGGTAGTCGTCGTTGCCGCCCGTATCCGTGATGTTCACCGTGCCGTCGGGAAAGCTTTTGACGTACATCTGGTCATCCCCTGATCCCAGGGTAATGTTCCTGACATCACTTTTGCCGGTGCGGAACACGTCCCCGTCAACTGAAACCGCGGTAACGCCGTCCCTTGACAGCTGGAGTTCCACATTGGTGTTCATGGCGCTGAAGTCAAGGCTGGTAGCGCCACTGCCGTCCAGAAACCGGTCGGCCCCGTAAAGGGCTGCGAACCGGTAGGTGTCGTCCCCGATGCCGCCCTGGAGGGAATCGCTTCCTTTACCCCCGTCCAGGATATCGTTGCCGGCACCACCCGCAAGCTTGTCCCCGTCATCCCCGCCGATCAGGGTGTCGTTGCCTGTTCCGCCCGTGAGCGTGTCTTTGCCTGCACCGCCGTCAATGGTTCCGCCGTTGGCGCCTGAAATAGTCAGGGTGTCGTCGCCGCCATCCCCGTATACCGTGCCGCCGCCGTCACCCAGGATGATGGTGTCGTCCCCGCCCCCCCCGTGGGCTTCCAGGGTGGCGTCTTCCAGCAGGGATGCATCAATATAATCGTTTCCCTCACCGGTATCGATAACGACTTTATTGACCCCGGTAAAGGTCTGGTACCAGTTGTCGAATTCAACATTAACGGTGCCGCCGGAACCGGTGAGCCAGAAAGACTCGCCGCCGTCCACTGTATTGAAATATTCCCGGTTCCCGGCAAGCGCCCCTGCATTAATCGTCAACGTGTCGCCGGACTGAACGGCAAGGGTGGGCTGGACATTGGGCGCATCATAGGAGATCTCAAACAGGGTGGCTTCAAACAGGGTGATGTCGACAATCGTTTTAGTGCCAACGATGGGAATCTTAATTTTTACATATGCGGATGCATAAACCTCTAAACCCGTAGTGATATTAAACAGGTTCTGGAACCCGCCGCCCTCATAACCCCACATGGTTTCGATTTCGGAAATCCTGATTTTCCCGTCCGATTCCCAGGTAATATCGGTTACATTCCCCAGGTCATCTTTGGTCAGGGTGGACGTTTCAATGTCCTGGAGGTCGACTTCCGTATAAAAATTGATGCCGCCGCCGAGTCCGCCCTTGATGATGCCAAGGCTCACCCCGGCCTCAAGGCCGACACTGACGTTGAATGTCAGCTCTGCCTTGTCCACACCGCCGGTGCCGGAAACAATGCTGCCGTTTGAAAATTCAGGCAGGGTGACGTCTGATACGTAGAATCCGTCCATCACGTCCAGTGGGTCGCCGGAACTCAAGGCCTTCCTGACGCCGTAGGTATCATACCCGAATGCAAAGTCGGCTGACAGCTCCAATGAGCCGGTGGCCATGATGCCGAAGCTGGCCGGCCCGAGGCTCAGGCCGAATATGGGCACGCTGAAGCTGGCCATGGCTTCTAAAAGAGGCATCTCATAGGTAAACAGGGTGGCATCCCCTCCTGTGAGCAGTTCCACCCAGTTAGAAAGATCAGTCATGTATTCTATAACCCTGAAACCCGACCGGTTGGTGGCCCCTGCAGAGGCACCGGCGGAAGACTGGGCTTCCATGTCGTCAAATCTGGCCTGCATGTCGGCGGAAAGCGAAACCGCTCCGGCATCACCTTCTACGTCCTCTGTGCCGAATCCCCTGATATCGCCAAGGTATATGATTCCGCCCATGGCACTCCACGACCGCACAGTGTCAGCCAGGTTCATCATATAGGCAACGGAATCTACAAAGGCCCAGTTAATGGCTTCCTTGCCCTGGAGCAACATGACGGTGTCAATGAGGTCCATCATGTTGTCTATGCCGATGACCCCCATGCCGATATCGGCACTCAGGGTATCCACAATGGGCTCGATGGGGGAGAGCACGTTTTCAATTTCTTCAATGATGGGCAACAGGAAATCATCCACCATTGAATTGACATCAATACCGAAATTTTCAATGGCAATCACGGCATCGGTCATGCCGCCGGAAACCGAATAATCCCAGTCCACGGTGAGATCGCCCACCAGGGTCGGTATGCCCGACGCCCCTGCGATGCCCAGGGTCATGGCCAGATCCAGTTCTCCGTCAACGGTAAAATCCGTGACAAAGGATTTCTCCAGAGGATTGGCGGAGATCTGCATCATGTTGAGGCGGTTGGTAATGTCTCCCACAATATCCATGGAAAACTGGCCGTACAGACCGCTTGCCTTTCCGTTGGGATTGTTGTCAACCAGGGTGGCCGAAAAGAAGCCGAATGTGCCGTTCCCGCTGAAAGCCGTGACGTCCTGGGTGTCCGGGTTCCCGTCCAGGACAACGTTGACGTTGACTTCAAACTCTTTGTCGGTTTCATCCTGGTTGGTAACGATGTAAAACCCTTCGGTGCCGCTCAAACCGGTGCCGAAGTCAAAACTCCAGTCCATGGCCAGCCCGAATCCGCCGTCCACGCTGAATTCGAACCCGGGCAGGTCGATGTCAAGGGGAATGTCGATGCCGGTGCCAAGGATGGTGCCGCCAAGCTGCATGTCAAACTGAATGGCGTCGGCCCCGGCCAGGACATTATCTCCCTGGTCCACTGTCCAGTCACCCAATTTCAGGCCGTCGGTATCATACCAGCCCACAAAGATGTCGTCGCTGGTGACCTGGCCGTCACTGTTGCTGTCCTGGAGAAAATTTAGGCCCCCGGTCCCGAACACGGTCCAGTAAGTGTCCCGGACGATCTCAATAAGGCCGCCGTTGATCGAAAGATCAAACCGGAGGCCATCCAGGATATCGATCCTGAAATTGTTGAGAAAACCGCTGAAATCACCCAGTATATCCCCGATAAAAGGCAGATCCACGGCAAAGTCCATGGTGAACATGTCGACAATGTAGCCCAGGCCGAAATCAATCCCGTCAATAAAAATGCTCGGGGCATTGAGGATGGATGCCAGGCTCAGGCTTCCGCCAAGGCCTTCAAAAAAGCCGATGATGTCCGGGGCGTCAATGTCGATCAAGGGAACATCGGGAAGATCGGGCAGGCTTAAGCCGTCCAGGAGATCCCCGATGGAAATGTCCGGAATGCCGTCCAGGTTGAGGTCGGGCAGGTTGATGTCCATGTCCGGCAGGTTGAATTCCAGCCCTTCAAAATACATCTTCAGGGGCATGTTGACGCTGATGTCCCCGGTTACTTCAGGGCTGATATTAAGCCTGACATCCTCGGTCTCGATGTAAAATTTCCCGTCATCGGCAGGCAGGGCATCAATAATTGCCTGGTCCACCCCTTCGGGCAGGTTTTCCGGCAAAACCCCCGTAAAATCGACCTGGTCCAGATGGACATCAAGCATGGCGAAATCATCTGTGGTTAGGTTGTCGCCGTCTCCGTCAATCAAGGCGGATCCGCCCACAACCCCAAGTCCCAGTGGGCCGACTTCAAACTTCATTTCAAGGTTTTCACCGGCCACCCTGAAACCGAGCCCGGCGGTGGTGCCTGTGCCGTCTGTCTCATCATAGTCGTACAGGAAAAACAGAGGATTGGCGATATCTGAAAAATCAATGCCTGCATCCACCTGAAGGTTCAGCAGCGCCTGTAAAAGGATATTTGCTGCAGCACCGGCACCCAGCTGGTCGCTGAGGATATCGATATTGTCCAGACCCGGGATCTCTTCGCCCGCCATATCAACCAGGGAGGCCAGATCAAGGTTAAAGGTGGACAGATCGCTGAAAATTTTATTGTACGCCATGTGGATCTTGAGAATGGATCCGTCAAGGGTAAGGGCGAACTTCTGGTCTGAAACAGCTGCCGTATTGTCATCATCAATGCCCAGAATATCTTCCAACAATGCTTCCGCATCCTGTAAAGATCCTGCCGGATCTTCTGCCGCCGTTTCCAACTGGGCGGCAAAATCATCCAGGAACGTCAAGGTGTCGGACAAAGAGAAGTTGAGTATGGGCAGTACCTGGGTATAAAAGGTATTGCTTTCAAAGCTATCGTTGATAAAGGTAAAACCGCCACGCACCGCTTTTATGATATCCAGAAAAGAGATGTCCTTGAAATCAAAATCACTGCCAAGGTCCGGGGTATAGATGACGATATTGTTGTCTGCTACATTTCCGGCGTCAATCTCGGCCTGGAGGTCAAAGGTACCGGTGGGGTCGTATGAAAGCACCTGAGTACTGCCCGGATTGAAGATGTCCTGGACATAGGCGCCGATTTCAGGGGAACCCGGCAGGGCAATGCCGGCACCCAGTCCCGGGTCCACGGATAATTCTTTTAGGGTCAGGTAACCGCTGCCGCTCAGGTCCATGCCGATGCCACCGATGAATGTTCCGTCGGCGATTTCATCGCCGGTGTATCGGGTTGCCCCGTCTGACGTCTCAATGGTTCCGGCCATGCTCACCTCGGCATGGACGGCTGATCCGCTGCCGGCACCGCCGACGGTAACCGCTAAAAATCCCATGGTCCCCGTGGCTTCAATATCAGCCGCATCCATGGACATGGTTGCACCAAAATTCACATCTTCAATGCCAAGGACAAAGCCCTCGGCCAGGGTCCAGTCGGCATTGGCCGCACCGGCACCGGCGGCCGTACCCAAGACAAGTGTGTTGGCGTCTACGGCCGAAACGACCACATACTCGCTGCCGGCGATGGTCAGGGTGTAGCCGATGACGGAATCGTCAAACCCGCCAGAGGCAGAGGTAAAGGTCGTGGAGCCGCCGGTCAATACGCCGTCGGAACCCTCCATTGAAATCCCGTCCACATCAAAGAAAACATTGAGGCTGCCGGTCACAGTGGTCGCAATGGTGGTGGTATTCGTCGTGGTCAGGCTGACCTCATCCCCGAACCCGACACCCAAAGCAATATCAGTGGTCACATCTGCCAGATCATGGGTGTATTCAATGGGAAGGGTGAATTTTCTGCTGGCGGCATCATAGGTGACGGCCATGCCCAGGGGGAGTATGCCGGATTCGTTTATGGCTGCGATAAACTCCTGCAGGGTCTGGATCTGTTCCACCTTTTCGTGGATGGTATATGCACCGTCGGTGACGGCATCGTCAAAACTTCCGGACAGGGTCAGTACTCCGGTATCCGTGTCAACGCTCCGGATCTGGAGGGTGCCTATTCCTGTAAAGGTAATATATTGGTCTTTTAAATCTTCAGTTGCGCCGGCAAGGGTAAACGCATTGGAATCTGCGGCCAGAGAGCTCGTACCGGTATCAATGACAACCATATCCCGGTAAAAGTTAATCTGATTGTACACCTGGGTTTCAAACCCCGATGCAAGGTCAAATATGCCAGAGAGAGATTCTTCGGTAAACGGAATGTTAAAAAGAAGGGAATCCGAACTTTGTGCCGCATCCAGTGCGCTCACAAATTCGGGAAACATAAGGATCATGTCCGCCACAGACATTTCCGGGAAGTCTGAAAGGGCGCTGAAATTTTCAACGGTAAAGGAATAATCCGCATCGCTGGTCAGGGGGGTGGCTGTTATCAGAATCCTGGGCAGCCCGGCAACGGCAGACAGGTCTACCCCTGCAAGGGATGCATAGATTGGCAGGTCAATTGCAATGGTGTCAGTGATGGGCGTGATGGAGACATTGGCGCTGCTGATGGATATCCCGGCGGAAAGGGTAGCGGCTATGGTACCTTTTTCACCGTCTGCCTTCCCGATGGAAATTTCCAGGGGACCGAAATATCCGGCAATGACAAGATCGTTTACGGAGCCTGTTGCTTCAAAGACGGTTGACCCAAGATCAATGGACGCATTGGTGCCATCCAGCCCGACGGAAGCGCCGAAATCCAGGTTCAGAACGGACGTGAGCGTAATTGTCAAAGGGGTATCCAGGATCAGTCCGAAATCCTGGATGGTTTCACCGGCATCAATCTCAACCTCTTTTACGATTTCAAGGGTGTCATTTACGGCAAAGGTGACAACCCCGCCGGATTCGGTAAGGGTGAATCCCCCGTTGGACTGCCCCGGAATCCCGGTGGCCCAGTGGGTATCAAGATAGGTGTTGAGTCCGCCCAGCGTGGGGACGTCTCCGGTTCCCGAATAATCTCCCAAAGGAAAATCCGGGTCCACGCCATCCCCCAGGCTCCCTGTTGCCGGTTCAAGATAATGGTGGATGTATTTGCCAAGATTGAAAATATTCTCAAACCCGGTCAGGCTTTCGTATGATACGTCAAGGCCTGGAATCATGTTGGCCAGCACGCTGTCGTACACCAGATTGCCGTCCTCATCAACGGAGGCCGCCAACCCGTCATATTGTGTGTTTAACTGGTCGGCAAGGGACTGTATGCCGGTAAGAAGATTGCCGGTAATCTCCGTGTCCGATACATCGGCAGCCATTACCACCGGTTGCGCCACGGCCACAAGATCAAGGCCGGAATCCTTATACTGGGGGTCAAGACGGATATCATTTTGGGTCATTCCCTGATATGTATCGAAACTTCCGGTGTAGGAACTCCAGGTCATGATATGGAAAACATCCCCGGCCGTCGGGGTAAAATCGTTGATCCATGCCACCTTCAGGGTCCCTTCCAGGTCTGCATGGCCTTCCACGTTTATCTGATCGTAACCGTCATCAATCACCGTGTCGCCGGGCCCCGGTGTCAGGCCGCCGATTTCCATGTACAAGGCCCCGGCGTCGGTCTGTTCAAAGGTATCGAATGTCTGTATGCCGGGCGAGTTTCCGGGCGCAATGATTCCGTCGTTGACCACTTCGCCGTCCACCACACCGCTGCCGGTGAGCATTTCAAAATCATCGACCACAAGGGTGCTCTCGGCTAAAAATATGTCTTCCGTGGTAAGGTGTATATCGACGAATTCGTCCTCAGCGGGGTCATTTGAGGACGGACTATCCACATAGTCTATCAGGTCTTCTTCTACCTGGGGATCATAAACCGTGGACTGATCTACGTCCGATTGGGCAACGGTGACGACTTCAGCAGCCGGGGTTTCAGCAGCTGTGGCTTTTTCAGTATTGGCATCGGTGCTTTCAACCGGCAAATCACCTGAAAGCAAAATTCTCGGCTCGAGTTGCTCAAACAACCATAGATTTTTTTGTTTCATATTTTTCAGACTTTCTTATAAAAAATCAATCGATTATCAACTCCGCTACAGCACCAAGTCTTGCTTGATTGTCTTTATTATCAAATTCCGCCTTGATTTTAGTTAGACTGCTGGCCGTATCGATTGTCGGAGACACATAAATAATTTTTGCATTCTTGACGATTTCACTTGTCGGCCCATTTATTTTTATCGTTACTTCTTTGCCTGCCTTGACTGATGAAATTATTTTTGCCTCTGCGCTTCCCACAAAGATACCCTTGAGGGAATTCACCACCCGGACCAGATTTTCGTGGGCCTGGATGCTTTCGCCGTTTTCTTTTGTTATCTCTGCGACATATCCGCTGAACGGTGTGACTAAAATTTTTTGATTTAATTTGGCAACGGCCAGTTCCAGTTCTATTTTCTGCAGGCGTTTCTCGGTTTTAATTTTCTGGATCTCGGCCACGGCCTGCTCATATTCAATCTCCTTGGCTTCGAACTCTTCTCTGCTGATGACGTTCCCCTGGGTGCTCAGGTCGCGGGCTGCTTCATATTGTGTTTTAAGGACTTTCGCTTTTTTTTGGGCAAAAATCAGTTCAGAACGGCTGTTTGCAGCTGTTCTCCGCCTTTTTACCTCAAGTTCCTCAATGCGCTTGTCAAGAAACGCCAGGGTCTGGCCCTTTTTGACGAAATCGCCCTCCTTGACCTGTATCCCGGCAAGGCGGCCGGCCTCAGGAAGCCCTAATACAACATCATGAACCGCCTCAGTAAACCCTGAAATCGTTATCTGTTGTGCTCCGCAGATACCAATAAAGCTAAAAATAATGAACGAAGTAGGAAAAAATGATTGGCAAAACCTGCCCAGACCTGCCTGTTTTTTTCCTCTGCTTTTGATAATTTTCATCTGGCGGCAATCTCGTCAAGAAGTGTTCCTTTGGCCAGACTAAGACTGGTTTGTACTTTTTTGAATTCAGAAAGTTTTTCATACAAATCAATTCTGGCTCTCAAAATTTCTATCTTTCTGGCAATCACTTTGTATTGGTTATCCTTTCCGCTTTTTAATTTCTTCATATCCTGGTCAAGGAGTCCCTGGAGTTTCGCAAGCACCTGTTTTTGTTTTACAGCTTCCTTGTGGGCGATTTCCAATTCAGCATAGGCGCTGCAAATTTCATCTTTGATCAGCGCATTGACAACATCAATGTTCTTTTCGGTCATTTGTTGCCTGAGTTCAGCCGCCCTAACCGCGCTTTTGCCTTTTTTGCCACCTATGGGAATGCCCACATTTATTCCTATCGTCCAAAAATCGTACTGGCTATCATCCAGACCTTTAGTCGCATCTTCCCAGGATTCATTGAGTTCTGTTATGCCATACTCCGCAACAAGATCGACGTTTGGCAGACGTTGATTTTTGGCATATGCATACCGGATCTTGCTGATTTGGTGTTCATGGACGGCCTGTTTGTGGTCCGGCCTTTTTTCATAATAAGAAGAAAGATCCTCAGGGAGCGGTTCCAGTGATTCCGGAATATCTTTCAATTCATCGGTTGCCTCGATAATTGACAATGTCTGAGCACCTGTTCCAAGAAGCATCTGCCGAACAGACGAAGACGCTTTTCTAAACTTTCTGGCGATGAAATTCATTCGTGTCTGCCTTTTGGCAATGGTGGTTTCAATATCGAAAATATCGGTTATGGACAGACGGCCGGCGGCCACAAGTTTTTTCACCATGGACAGCCGTTCTTTTTCGAGCGCAAGTATTTCCGATTCCAGCACACCCCAGCGTTGATAAAACTGGATATCCGTATACCCTGTGATGGCATTGAACCCGGAAACCATTTTTGTTTTGACCAATTTCTCTTCAGAAATCTCTTTGTTTTTTGACGCAATATTAACGTTGGCATTGTTGACTTCCGGCCCAAAGCCCTTGAGCAGCGGCTGGGTAAGTTCCAGCCCGATTTTTCCGCGCTTTTCATGCCCGTATTCATCATCCGTTTGAAGCGAATTGCTCGGATCATCAAGTTCATAGTACAGTTTATACTGTGTACCAAAAGGGATCAGCCCATTTAAGGATGCGGACCAGGTATTATCCCTACTTTCATATTCGGTTTCCGTACTTCTCTGGATTTTTTGTTCGCGGTTGTTCTGCTCGTAGTTGTAGTCAACCAGGTAAGAAAATTCGAGCCTGGGCTCGAAGACCGATCGGGCGTTTAGAATGCCCTGCTCGGCGATCAGCGCTTCGATCTTGCTATTCTTTACAGTTTCGCTTTCGCTTATAACGATGTCAATGAGATCATTTTGTGAAAGCTTTGTGGTTTGTAACGAAAAATTTTTAATTTCATCGGCCTGGACAATACCGAAATTAAGAACCAATAAAAACAGCACAAAATATTTTGTCGCCATAGCATTACACGCCCTTTGAGAAATTGATCTACGATGGAATAAATTTCTTAAATAATCGCTCTAAGTGCTTTAAATGTCAAGGTTGGGTTGATTTTAAAGGCTACCATTTCCATTATTTATTCTTGGGCAACGATATGAGTTGCCTATAAACCAAAGCCACGAGACTGAAGGCATCTAAACAGGGGGCTCAGGAAATGTAAAATATCGTTATTATAGTCAACAGGTTTGGAGTCATATCAGGGTGACCGCATTTATAATTTTGCCGACTATTTTAACTTCAATATAAATGTGGTTACCCTGAGTCATATTTCAGGGGCTTGATCCGCTTTTCATTATTTGATATACAGTGTTTATAGAAAAGAGAGTGAGATCTGTAAACAACAAACCAACGGCCATGTGCCAACCTAACCTACCAAACCACAACAAAGCTCAAAAAATCTGAGCAATTTACCCAACTTTCTCATAAAAAAGATAATGTATGAATAAATTAACAAGACTTGTTCTGGTTATGATCGCCTGCAGCACATTCTTTTTTTCAGGGTGTGTGATTCCGGCTGACGGATATTATTCTGCCCCCGATTACCGTTCCAGTATGGTGGTCGTACCGGCCTTGCCGTACACGGTTAACTTATACGACCGGGCGTATTACAACTACCGGGGCTATTACTATTTCTACAATAATCAACGCTGGTACTATAGCAGGACCAAAGGCGGACACTGGATTGCGTTACCTCGTACTCACTGGCCACATGACACTAAACGGCACGGGCACCATTTCTATAATGATCACCATGATCATAAGCCCAGGGGGCAAAAGAGTCGTCCGCCCCAAAAACCAAAACATCATTCCCAAAAGAATCCACCTCGGCACGACAAGTATCAACAAAAAAAGGATCCACGCTACAAAAATTCACACCGGGAGGATTCCCGACGGCCACACAAAAAGCCCCAAAAAAGAATAGATGATGAAAAAAACCAAAAGAAAAAATCTTCAAAAAAGCGGACCATGGATCCACGTCAACATGATCCAAACAAAATGAAGCGGGATCGGAATAATCACAAACAGCGCAAGGTGCCCACGCCAAAGGTTAAACATAAACAACGCAAAGACGACAAAAAACGCACTGAAGATGAAACAATCCTCAATGAACTTGAATTTAAGCGTAAGCGTCGTTGACAACCGTCTCAATTCAACACGAAAGGCCCTCTGAGTTGTTAAGTTAAGGACCGCAAATTTTATTTCATCTGCGGTCCTAAGTGGATAAAGCCACCAAAAAATTTCTTCTCAGTGTGTCGGGGCTTTTATTCGACCCCGGTAATATCGGCTGAAACAGGAATGCTGATATCTAAGATCGCTGCCCATCTATCATTATCAAATCCAGGCGGATTCATTTTTTTTTCAAAGCCCCTATCAGCCGGTGATCACGTAGAGATAAAGTGCCCGGGGGCCATGGGCACCGTGTACCATCACAAGCTCAATGTCTGCGGTCTTGCTGGGGCCTGAGATCATGACCATGTGATGGGGAAGCCCTTCTCCTCTTGTGTCTGGATCATATTTGAGTAACGCATAAAGCTCTTTCATGTCAGACAGAATCTGCTCTTTCTTTATCACAGCCACATGGATAGAGGGCAGAAGTGAAACGGACCGGGCGTCGTTCGGTCGGGAACGCATCACCAGGGTGGCGGTGTCGGCCAGGCAGAAATCGGCGGATGTTACGCCGATATATGATTGTATGACCTGTTCCCGGATTTGTTCCCGTTTGGTTTCTTTTTGATTTTCCGTTGTCTCACTGCCGTCAAAGGCTGCCGTATACACCGGCACATTCTGGTCTCTGAGTGCCGATTCAAGAGCCAATTTTTTGATCATGGGGTGATCCCACTGCACAACACTTTTTTTGTCTCCCCACTCAGGGGTGGTGTCGGCCACAAGATCAGCAATGGCTTTGGCAACTTCAGCCTCATTTTTCATGGGCATGACCTTAAGATTCAAGGGAACCGCTTCCTTTGCCAATCTGTCAAGCAGAGCCATCCGGTCACTGTTTTGTCGCGCGCCAATGGTTTCAAGCAGTATTTTCTGTGCTTCGGGCGTGTGTGCAGGATCCGTAAAAATCTCTTTTTTCCGTGAGTCCGTGTTATCGGCACGTATGCCTAAAGCGGCACGGATATCATTAATAAACTGGGTCTCATTGGTATGGGTCGGCATATCTTATCCCCTATCAGACTTTTTTGTAGAAAGCGTTTTAAACCGCTCGCGAAACGGGGTATCGGCAAGGGGCTTGATGTCCCTGTCCCGGGTCCATCCGGCACCGGGGCCGGGCATCGTGCGGATCATGCCCCGGGATCTTGGAAAAATTTTTTGGCCCACGGCACCGGCTTTTAAAAAAGCGCGGTACAGTGCGGGGTGTCCTGCCAGAAACGCCCAGGCCTGGTGAAGGGTCTTTTCGATGGGGCTCACCTGTTTGGTCTGCCAGTCATCATCCCCATAGGCCAGACGGTAACGAAGCTCCAAAAGCATGCGGGGCAGATTGATGTTCACGGAACAGGCCTGTTGGCAGGCACCGCACAGGGTCTCGCCTAAGCACAGGTCCTTGGCCTTGTTCATACCCACCATCAGGGGGGTAAGCACGGCACCGATGGGACCGCAATAGGTGGCACCATAGGCATGACCGCCAATTTTGCCGTACACGGGACAGGCGTTCAGACAGGCAGAACAGCGGATACAGCACAGAATCTCACGGAATTTAGGGTCCGCCAGAATCCGGCTTCTGCCGTTGTCCAGAATCACCAGGTGAAACTCCTGGGGGCCGTCAGGAAAATCAGGGCCGCCCGGGCCACCAATATAGGAAACACATCCCCCCAGCTTCTGGGCTGCGGCACCCCGGGAAAGCAGCCGGAAAAGAATATCGTGGTCTTCCAGGTTGGGTACCACCCGCTCCATGCCCATGATGGCCACATGAACCTTGGGCAGTGTGGTGGCCATGCGGATATTACCTTCGTTGGAGACCACCGTCATATGGCCGGTTTCCGCACAGGCAAGGTTGCACCCGGAGATGCCCATGTCCGCCTGGAGGAACTTGTCGCGCAGGGCTTTTCTGGCGATCCAGGTAAGTGTCGGGGGATCATCCGTATAGGGAACGCCCAGTTTTTCAGAAAAAAGCCGGCCCACCTGCTCCCTTGTTTTGTGAATGGCAGGGGCAATAATGTGGGAGGGTTTTTCTCCTGCCAGCTGGATGATGTACTCGCCAAGGTCGGTCTCATTGACCTCAATTCCCTGGGCCTCCAGGGCCGGGTTGAGGCTGATCTCCTCGGAGACCATGGATTTGCCCTTCACCACCTGTTTGACATTATGTTGTTTGGCCACATCCAGGGTATACTTCACGGCCTTTTCGGCAGTCTTGGCAAAGTAGACCTTGCCGCCGTTTTCCCGCACCTTGGCAGCCAGTTGGGTGAGAACCACATCCAGGTTATTGATGGTTTTTTCCCGGATGTCATAGGCTTTCATGCGCAGTTCCGGCCCCTCGTCCAAATTCTGGTAGGATGCCTGGGTGGCCTTGGCCAGGCCGGACTGCATTTTTTCCATCGCCTTGGGCAAGAAGTTGTCATTAATGGCCTTGACTGCATTTTCAACATATTTATCCGTTAAAATTTCATCACTCATGCGGCATCTCCTTTCTCCCCGGCCAGAAGCTGGGCAATGTGCATCACCTTGACCGAATAATTATGGCGGTTGAGATACCCCTGGATATTCATCAGACACCCCATGTCACAGCCCACAACGGCATCCGCCCCGGAATCCAGAATATTTTGAACCTTTTCCTTGACCATGGCTGTGGAAATATCAGGATACTTGGTTGAAAATGCGCCGCCGAACCCGCAGCATTTATCCGAATTTTTCATCTCTACAAAGGTTAAGCCGTTCACCCGGTTGATCAGCTCCCGGGGTTGTGATGAGACCCCCAGGTGGCGGTTGAGATGACAGGAATCGTGGTAGGTCACCTTGCCTTTAAAATAGGCGCCGGTATCTTTAATCCCCAGAACATCCACCAGGTATTCGGTGAGTTCAAAGGTTCGTTTGCCGACACGTTCGGCCCTTTTTTGCCATCCCGG